>CAITYF010000089.1 GCA_903896545.1 uncultured Myxococcales bacterium
GGGAGGCCAAGGAGAGGCGCGCGGGAAACGTCGGGCGGCGCAACGCGAAGACGCGGCCTGCAGTGGAGGCGTGAGACCGGGGATGGCGGCGGATGCGGAATTCACCGGATTCAGGCGGATTTGGGGAGCCGGTGACAGCAACGTAGCTGATCCCGAGTTCAACAAACATTTAGACTCCATCGAGTGTATTCGTTGCCGTTCAACTTCAACATCGCTTGTTGAAGGCTTCGGTGTCAACGGTCCGAATTTGCGGACGTGCGCGCGTCGGAAGCTTGGGTTGCTCGGTCCGCGCACCCACGAGTCGCTCTCAGTTCCACCACCCGAAGCCCCCTTCTTGCAAGCTCATGCACCTGAGCATAGTCGCGTCCGACGGACTTGGAGGCAAGAATCGCAGCAGTCTGCTCCGCGAACTTCCTGCGCACAGTCGGGCTGTTTGGCGCAGCGGGGCTGGCTGCTGACGCCGGTTCGTTCACGGCAACGACTCGAGCGCAATCCTGACCGCATCGTTGTCGCGCAAGCTGAGTGAGACCTCAAAATCCGTCCGGGCCGACGCAATCTGACCTTTTTCCCGCTGGCACATCCCGCGGTTGTAGCGACACATGGCCAGGACAGTAGTATTTCGCACAGTGCCAATGCACCGGCTCGCCAGATCGACGCACTCGTTGAACCGCTTCGCCCCAAACCAAGCGTACGACGCGTTGCTGTAGTCCATGTCTCGCGCGGCCTTGGCGTCAACCAGTTGCTGCCAGAGTTGGGCCGCCCGGAGGTAGTCATGCTGCTTGAAGGCCACCAACGCCTCGGCACCGGACGCCTTCACGTCCAGCTGCCCAGCCTCCGACGCCTGCGTACCACCTTCCAACTGGGGCGACACCACCTCCGCCGCGATCTTCTTCAACTCGCCGTTGGCACTCGTCCGCACGTAGTCGATCAACGTCCGAGTTGTCGCCTCCTCGCACGACTTTTTTGCCGCGTCGAGGTTGCCCGCTTCGTGCTCCAGCAGACACAGCCGAAGCCACGTCCGCGCGTAGCTGGGTTGCAGCTCGAGGGCGGCCTGGAAATGCTCGCGTGCGGCGTCCCGATCTGGCGACGACTGGGCCAGCTCCATCTTGGCCTGGTCCACGAGAGCGAACGCCTTGCGCGCCACAGTGTCCGTCTCCAGAAAGTTCGCATACGCCGTGCGGTCGTACAGCCACCACTCCTGATCCGGGTGCTTTCCTGGACCTTGGATCACTTCGAAAATCGGCAGATTGCCGCCGAGATCCCAGGTCTGAACCGTGGTGCCCGGCTCAATCACGACCGAAGTGTCCGGCTTGCGAAACCCCTGAAGTGCTTGCTCGAACTTCGTCTGGTTCATATGCAGGAGCCGCCCCGTCCGCAACAATTTCCCATCGAGTACGGCGAGCATGAGCTGGTTGCCCTTGTTGGGCAGGTTCAGTTGATAGTTGGTCAGGTAGGGCTGTGTGTCGCTCGGCTCCGGCCTCTTCGGATGATCCACCGTGTCTATGGAAGTGCCCAGAAGCGCTTCCATAGCAGGTTTATTGTTTGCTGTCAGTAGGTTAACAAGCAACTCTATTCCGGGCAGCGCCGGCAGCGGCGGCACTATTGGCGCGAGCATGGCCGACGGAGCTGCCGCGGAAGCCTGCGCCTCCGCAGCGCCTTGCGACGTCGACGCAGACTCATCCGACGGCGAAGGCGTTGTCCGGGCCGGAGCCGCGACAACGGCTGCGGGCGCCGACGAGGAAAGCGCAGTGGCGCTGCCCGGCGAGCTACCGCTGACCACGAACGCGAAAAGCCCGATCAATGAGAAGATCAAGACCACGAACTCGAGGGTCAAGTCCTCCCATTTGAGCGGCCGGCGCTGTTTGGTCGACTCAAAGCGCACCATGGCGTACAGGGCAGCGCCTGCGATAACGGGGATGTACGCGACACTCGCCCAACCGACGGCGAGGGCTGCCAACCACAGCAAGAGTGCGCCGAAAAACCAGACAATGTTCCAGCCCAGACAGATGATTGCCCATGGGATGAAAAGCAGGAAACCCATGAAGCCATTGGCCAATGTCGTCCAGAACGTGTCGAAGGTGACCCACATCGCCCCGATCACTCCACCGAATCGGACGTCGGCAAGCGCAGCCATCGGAGCCCGGGCCCACAACAGGCCGCCCGCGATACCGGTCATGGCGGCGATGATGAGCAGCGGGCGGAACGTCGTGACGCTGCTGGAGCTGACTTGCGCGTGGCAGACTGTCTCGGTCTTGCCTGCGGATGTTTCAAAGAGCAAGGTGATCGTGGATTTTCCGGGATCGAGAGCCTGAGCGACCTTCAATTCCAAGGCGAAAGATGCGCCTGCCGCCAACGTCGGGAGCTTAAACTTGGCATCGGACGCCGCCTTTCCCTCCCCCAGCTCGAGATGAAATCCCTTTTCGCTGGGAGCGATTTCCGCATCGCCGACCGCCTGGACCGTGCCGAAGATGCGGCCTCTGGATCCCGCCGCCGTGACGGTCACGGTCCGCGAGAGTGCGCCGCCTTGTTTCACCGCGATCTGTTCTGCGTCGTTCGTCACGACCAGCTTTGGCGACGCCGCGCCCAATGCAACCAGCGCTGCTTCGAACTTCCACGCAGGTGAGCGGTCCTTGAGTCGTTTCCGGACATCCGCAACTTTGGCCGCCAGTTCTGGTTCCTTCAGTCCAAGCGTGAGCCATAGTTCCAGACTGCCGTCGCTCATCAACGCGGTGCCTACGTCGGGTGCGGCGTCTGCGGCCACAATGAACTCGGAGACGGTCGTCGCCTTCGTGATGCCTATGTCCAGCGCAACCGAGCCGAGCGCCCACCGTGCCGCTCGAGCCGCGAGGGCGGGTTCCAGTCCAGTGCAATTCGCGCCGATCGACTTGGCTAACTTGGGCTGATTCTGGGCCTGCTCCAGCCACGCTACGAGTGAACCGTCGGTTACGATCGCAGCGAGGTCGGATGCGCCCGTTTCGCTCGCGTTCAGAAGCTCAGGAATCGTCGTTACATGCCGCCTGCCAATTCGCAACTCACGAGCGCCGATCGCCCACAGTGCGGCCTGGACATCGAGCGGCGGCTTGTTAGCCCCAAATGCCTCCAGCATTTTCTTGGCTTTGGTGGGCTCATTGTGTCGAATCTCGATCCAGAGTGCGACGATGGGCAACGCCGACCGCAGCGCCGCGGGCTCCACCGTGAAGAGCTGTTTGATCTCAGTCAGCAACGTGTCGCCCAGCTTCAGCTCGGTCGCCCCGATGCGCCAAAGCATGGTTTGGAACAGCGTCTCACGTTCGGGCTTGAGGGTGTCGACACGTGTCATACCAGGTCTCACGCCACCGCGCTCCACCCAGTCGACGATCACGGCCAGCGCCTCCGGTTTCGTCACGACGTCCCAGCTTTTACGCGCGTCCGATGCCAACTGTTCCTTCGACTTGAAGGTCGTCAAGCCCGTGCCGTTGGGCAAGTACAACGCATCCGAGCCAAACAATTCGATCGCCGCCTGAGCGAGGCAGTCGTCCGGCTCCTTGGACCCGTAGAGTTTGGCAAGGCGATCCTTGTCCTTCAGCGCAGGCAGCTTGATTTGGCTCCAGATTCCAAGATCGCCGCCACGGACCGCGGTGGCAAAGCCGCGCCAAGCCGCCGAGCTCGACGTGGCCGCCGCGACGACGGCCGCCTCCGTGGCCTTGGTGACATGAAAGGGCTCCACGTTTAGTTCCTCGCGCCCGAGAGCCCACTGCGTCGCACGAAATAGGAGCCGGCCGTCCTTGATCGTCGCGCCGGCCGACGCGAGAAAATCCGCGCGCGCTGGTTGCTTGAGACAGTACCGAACCCATGACTGGAGCAAGCCACCGACCGCTGCGTCTTGTAGCTCGCGCGTCGGGGTGGACATCTGAACCAACTCCGCCGCGTTGCGGATTACCGTGCCGTCGATCCGCACGACTTCGCTGCCCAACGTCCACGCCATTACCCAGTAGTCGGCGTCTCCCGGCTTGGCCAGCGATTCCAGCCTCTCCGCGTCGCCAACCGTCGTTTCCGACACGCCAAAAAGCGCGCGGTGTGCCAGCAACCATTCGCGGAGCAGGTGTTCGCGAACCGGGTGCAGGAGCGTGACGGGCGCACCGGCCTTCTCAATCGTCGCCAGCAACTTGTCGAGCGAATCGACGACCTGTGCGCCGTCCTTCAGCACCCGCAGCAGCGGCTCGCCCAGCGCCCAGACGGTTTGCCACGCGCCCTTGCGCGCGAACTTGGCTTGCTCGTCCGGCTTGACCCGCGAGTAGTCCATGTCGATCTTATAGGCCACCTTGCCCGCTGCTGAACCGCCAAGGTCCTGCTCCGCGAGCCAGGGATGCAACCGCTCCTTATCTATCGCCTGCACCAACGCCAGTTCCGCATTCTGCGGATTCGTTCCCGCGAGACGCCGCAGATCGTCGACGGTCTTGATGCTGCTCCACTGGTTCGTGAGCGGCTTGGGCTTGATGACCGTGACGTTGTCCTGCGTTTCCACGCGCTCCAGTTCCGCGTCGTACTCGTCATGGCTGATGCCCAGCTGATCGCGAATCTTGACCAACTCGCGCTGTTCGACCAGGTCCAGTTCGCCGTCAGCCGCCCGGCGTGCCAGCTCGCCGCGAAATTCTGCTAGGCGTCGATCCCGCTCCGTTTGGCACCACACGCGGCCCAAGTCACCTACGGCACCAGCCTTCTTGAAATCGCGACCGATCGCCTGCCACCGTTCGTCCGCCAACACTGAGCCAGAGTCCTTGGTTGTCTCGCTTCCAACGTCCTGATCGTCCTCCAAGCGCAGGTTTTGCTCGTGCCAGCGCCCGCGAACCACGTCCAGCGACTCCGCGCTGCCCTCAGCGCCCAGAACGGCGCGCACAAAATCCATCACGGCCTCAGGCTGAAAGAGCAGCGTCACGGGCGAGATCTTCCGATCTTCCACGAACGCCCGCAGCAGCTGGCGGGTCAAGCTCGGTGTCTTGCCGTAGTGGCGATTGTCGTTTCTCTGGGCCGGCCCAACAGCCGTCGAAACTCCGGCAACGTCGATGATTAGCTCGGACTCGCCCCGCGCGCCGTGCAGCGGAATGCCGGATTCCTGCACCGCCAAGTTGGCCTCATTTGCAACGGACTTCGTCATCGTCGTTTCCCCGATCCCGGACGGGCGTGACTCCGGGAATGCTGCGAGCGTGAGTTGATACCGCTAGCGAACTACCACTTTCTGCATCGTCTGGGAACGCTTGGAGCGCTGATCCTTGGCGTTGTCCTCGGCCTCAGTGTCGCCTTGGACGATCGTCCCATCCGCATAAGTCGCGCTCGCTTGAATTCGCCCTGATCGCCCGACTTGCACGGTGAGCCGGATCGTGTCGTCCTTCTTGGAGCGGACGGACGGAGGGAAGGTCAAAGTGAGCGCAGCAGTCCGGCCTGGTTGTATCGCCCCTGCCGGGCCTTCAAAGAGTTTGATGACCGTGTGAGCGGCCGGCGTCTTGACCACCAAAGGCACCACAACGGGCGTAGGCAAAGGCGCGGGCGAATTCTGGGGCACGATCTGCACCAACCACTCCTGGCGTGCCCCGTTTTCCGTGCGGCTGTTGAGCACGTTAATAGCCTTCGGGACAGTGCCTTCAATGAAGGCGTCCCCACCGATGATCAACTCGCTCTCCCCGTCCCCTTCCCCGATGCCGATTTTTTCCTGCACGGCGCGAAAACTGGCGTAGCGCGCGGCTCCCTGAGCGACAGCGAAGTCAGGATTCGGACCTTCCTCGAACGGCACGACGCGCCCTGGGAACATGTCCTCCAGAAGTTGCCGTACCGCGCGCAACCGCGAGGAGCCGCCGACTGGGAGGACTCGCATCACATCGTCGCGCGTCCTGTGTGAATCTGCGAGCGCCCGGTCAAGAACAGCACGGCACTTTTCTACCAGGCCGGCACAGCGTTCATTGAAGCGCCCGATTTCAACATTCAAGGGCACCATTACTCCTGGTTCGGTGGACTCGGCACGATTGGCTTCAAAGTTCTTGCGTGGGGCGCGCGCCAACTTCGCCAGACTGTGCTTTTGCTCCCGGACCAGATTGCGCAGACGAAACTCGCACTTTCGTTCCAGACGCAACGGCTCTGCCCATCCGGTGTAGGCAGCAATGTCCTCCAGCAGCAATTCCCGCATCTTGGCGTCCCAGTCGCAGCCGCCCAAATGCGGATCGCCCGCGCCGCCAACAACTTTCACCGGACCCGATACGGGCACGTCGAGAATCGCGATGTCCAGCGTGCCACCGCCCAAATCGAACACTACGTAAAGCCCCGGTTCCCGCTCACCGCCCGGCTCAAAGTACGCATAGGCCGCGGCTTCCGGCTCGTTCAGCGTATCCAAGAGTTGAATCCCGGCCAGCTGGGCGGCTTCCTTGGTCAGGTCTTTCTTGCCGAGATCAAAGTCGCGTGGATGGGTTACGACCGCGTACATCGGTTCGGTCGAGTCATGGCCCATCGTTTGCTGCCGGATCTTGCGCAGTATCAGGGCGGAAACTTCAACCGGGTCAATGGTGATGCCTCCTTTCGTCCACAGCTTTTGCGCCTCGCCTTTGACGCCAATGAACCGCTTCGCCTCGCGGATCAGCACGCCATCGCTGCCTTCCTCGGCCCGTTTCTCGGCCTCGCGTCCCACGGTCGCGGCGTAGTGGTCGTCCTCAGGGCGCAGGTAGACGACCGATGGCAGGTCGTTGTAGTCCTGTCCATCCAGTGCGACTTCGGTCGGGACCGTGCTTCCCGGGTCGATTGCCTGACAGGCGGAGTAGGTCGTCCCCAAGTCGATGCCGTACACCTGCATGAATCGCTCCTGACCGATGGACTTGTCTCTGTTACTCCGGTTTGCCCGCGAGTAACTGGATGCAAGCGCAATGCTGTTCCTTTACCGGAATTTGCGCCTGTTCGAGCAGCGCGTCTACCAATTCGTCCAGACGAAACACCCGCTCCGGCTGTGACCAAGTGTCCGGGCTCGTCCATTCGTGCCACCACCCCTGCGCTGATTTTTGGTAGACTAGGCCGTTGCTAACCGTCAACTTTGCCCAGGCGCCATGCCCGTGCAACCTGCGGCAATTTGCGCCGACGCGATAGGACCCAGCCTGGCCAGAACCCGCGGCAGGCAAGAGGAACGACTCATGGCCGTTCGGGCCCACGGAACTCCCAATGACGACGTTCTCGGCCAACTGCGCCGGCAAACGCATCGCCGGAGCGGATTTGACCTTGAGCTCGCCGGCCAGATAGTCGCCCCCCTCGGCGGCGTGGCATTCGAACGACTCGGCGACCACACCCGGCACGGGCTTGGTCGAGCGCGCGATCAACTCCCGGGCGTTGTCCGGTTGCTTGTTCGTCTTGACGAACGTCGTCCACTCGAGCGCACTGGGCGCAAATCCAGCGGTCTGAACCAGCTCGATCCGGCTCGCCGGGACCAGCGCATGCGGCTTGGCTTTGACTTCCTGCACCAACCGTTCGGCAACCGCTTGGCCGCGCGGCAGATCTCGGGTCATGACGATCGCCAGGAGGGGGCGAACGCCTTTGTAGTGGTAGCTGTCGTGCTTCTCTCCCATCTGCTTGCGACGCAACTCCGCCTTGAGCTCAACGGCGTCCCAGCCAGCGCGTGCTCGGACGGTGTCCAAGTGCGGCTGAACGTCCTTGAAGCGCACGAGGTCAATGCCGCGCTCAGCGTAGAGCGTGCCGTCAAACGCGAGGGACATCGCCACAACCCAGATCCCATAGCCACTTTTGGCGCGGCTGACCAAAACGTCGCGTAGGCAGAACGCGCCTGCGCCCATCCCACAGGAAATCTCCAAGTCCTCACGGGTCGTATTCGCACCCGACTCAACGCCGTCGGTCAGCAGGACGGTCACTGCCTTGTCATCCAGAAGACCGAGCTTCGCAGTCGACGGTTGGTTGTCCGACGTGGTCTTTGCCCGCTTGCGTGGTGCCAGAGCGGTCGAGAGCTGCGAGTGGACGGCCTTGTAAACTCGTGGGTCTCGGTACTTGTGGGGCTCGGTAGGCAGGCCGCAGGCGGGATCGAGGCCGTCGCCCAATTCGCAAAAATCCATACCGCCGGTACCCTGGACCGAAAGCGCGTCCTTGACCGAGATGAGGACATCCTCCACCGAGGCCGCGCTGGCGGTCGCGAAACCGGCCATCGAAAGGCTGAGGTCAATCGCGACCCGCGTCCCAGTCGGAATCGCCTGATCGTGCAGCGCGTCGGCAGTATTCGCCGGCGCGCAGGCGCATGGGTTGGCGTTCGGTTCAGGCGCGGGCGGTGGATCGCCGCAGCCGGCCACCCATGTGCAACACACGGCGACCCACAGCAGTGGGCAGCTCACGCTGCGTGTTGGAGCGTTGCCGGGATTACTTCTCGTCACGATCCACCTCCAGCAATTCCTGACCGTTGCGTGCCGCCTGCAAAAGCGTGGCGAACGATAGGTTCAGGGACCTCCGCTGGGTGGAATTCGCTTTTTCGCCCACGACACACTGCCAGACGCCACCTCCGGTCGAGACGGTGCTCGCTTCGGGGCGACTCACGCTGTGAACCCACAGCCACTCGCCCTTGCGATCCTTGAGGGCCAGACTCCAATGCACTCGCGGCTCAGCGTTGTCGGCTTGGTGGGTGATCACAATTTGCCCGTCCCGTGCGTCCGCCGCATACACCGTCTGAGGCTTGGCCTTGTCGCCACTGAGCGCGTATGGGGCCCATCCGGTCTGCCGCGCCACGACTACTCGCGCGTTGTGTTGCCACGCCTGTTTCAGTATTGCCGGTTTGCCATACGTCTTCATGTTGTCTCCTCTCGTTGGGTTCGTGGACTACAGCAACGTGGTCAGCCGGTTCCGCAATCCTCGCTCCAACAACACCGTCAGCAGGCCTCGGCGGAAGAAGCTCGGACCTCGCACCGCCTCCTCGACTTTCTGGGCCTCTTGGGACAGGTACTTATCCAGATCCGCATCCACGATTCGCTCCGGAAAATTGGCGTTTTGTGCTTCGCACAGCGCGAGCGACCATCGCAGCGTGTGGTTCGGCCCAACCCGCGGTCCTTGAACCGCTTCGGTGTGCTTGCCGTCATCTTCCACAATCACGTGCCACGGCACGGTCACCTTCACGTCCCCCATCGCCTCGCACGGGATGCCCATGATTTCTCGGCGCGTCCACGTCGCATCTCGGTTCGGATCTTGTAGCGTAGCGCTCGTGGATTCGGCCTTTTGCACACGGAGGAGGCCCGCCATCGAGATTCCAGCCGCGCCGGACGTGCTGGTTGAACTCTGCGGACGATCGGAATTCGACAGCTTCCTCGGATCGCGCTGGCTACCTTCGCGCAACACACCGAGGGCGACGACGTGCTTGGGATCCGCGTTGTCCTCCGGGCTGATCTGCGCGATGGCGAAGTCCAGTGGCGGAGCGCCCTGTTCGTGGCGGGCCTGGAGTCTGGGCAGAATCAACTCGACGATGCGGTTCTGCAGGTCGTCGGTAAATTTGGCCTGATAGTTCGCATTGGCGTACTCCGCCATTCGCCAACCATTGCCCGTCATGCAGACGTACACTGCTAACGTCCCGAGCGGCGCGCCAAGCGCAACCGGTTCACCCGCAACGGCTCCCGGTGCCGGATTCTGCAGGGAATGGGCGCCATTGTAGAGGACCGACGCGACCATTCGTCCGAGGTAGTCGACAAGATGGGCGTAGAAGGCGTCCACCCTGCGATCACGCATCTTGAATTTCGGCGGATCGAAGATCGCGTCGGTCGCGCCCGAAGTCCGCAAGCGCCGCATGATCTCGCTCGACGGGACTCCACTGGCGAAACAGCGATAGCGCGGATCATCCTTCGGGCCTTCCAACACGCTGAACAGATCCTCGCCAGCGAAGCGAAAGCTCGTCAGATACTCCAACGCTGGCGGATTCTGGCCCGGTGCGTTTTCATGCGTCCACAAGGCTGCGATATCCGTGCTGCCTCCGCCCACATCCGCAACGATTTTAAGCACTCGCTTCGGCGGATTCTCCCCGGCGTACTTCATCTCTGACATTTGCCGAGCCGCTGCCAGTGCTTCGTCGACACCGGGACTAACTACCGAGTGGGTGCCCAACTCGCACCAGCCACGCATCGTCGTCGCGGTCTGATCACCTGGCTTCTCATCCGCGCTTGACTGGTCTTGATCGAAGCCGGCCGCCCTCGAGAACTCAAGGCACAAGTCCCTGACTTCGGGGCCGGTCCAGCGTGCCGGAAATGACGGGATTACCGTCAAATTGATCGGCGGAACCGGCGCGACGCGACTCACGATACCTGTCGCCGCCTCGCGCCGCTCTCGACTGGCGACGACGCGCGCGAATTGCTCAATCAGCAGGGCCCTAGCGTAGGCCCGAATCGCGGCTTCCCGGCGATCGGCACCAAGCGATCCACCGTCCGTCCCCGATTTCCACTTGAAGCGCTTCAGGATGAACGCGTCCACGTCAACCGGCTTGGTCGCCACGCGCCAATCGACATCATTGCCGGGAATCGTGTAGTCGCGAAACGGAACTGCTCGGTCCAACGTCCCGTTGCCGCCGCTGCCGGCTTCCTCCGCCAACAACAGCTCGGTCGGGAAAACGCTTCCTCTCGGCCCGAAGCCGCCTTGAGGGGGACGGATATGGTACTCGTCCGCTGGGATTTGGGTGCCGGGCGCACGCGCTGCGCTCAAGTACAGGTGCAGGTCCACGGCGCGCAGCACCTCGGCGTTCGCGCCCCCCCAACGGACCGCGACGCACGAGTTCGAGGTTCCAAAGTCTACTCCGAGTTCCGCTGTCACAGCAGCGTCTTGAGCAACCGGGACTGGCGGATCCGGGCAAAACAAGCCACCCCATTCGCTCGTGTCTGGCCGACGTTCGCGGGTCGGACTGCCAAACCGCACTGAAATCCACCGCGGACGTCCGCGCCCTTGAGTATGCACGTTGAAGCGCCGGGTCCGCCCGCCAAACGGCGCTTGTGCTGACTTGGCGATGGGTTGAATTGGCAACAGCTCCTCGTTGTCACGCAAGCAAATTGACGCAGCGAACGCGACCGTCTTTTCCAAGTCTACCAACTGGGTGACGCCCTCTCCGCTCCAACGCACGTCGACTAGGAACAGCCTCCAGTTCTCACTGCGCACATTCGGCCAGAGCGTCAGCTCAAATCCGCGCAGTGCGTTTGACTCGTCCCGCAAGCGAGCCCCGTTGCGCCCCAACACCTCGCAAACCACTGGTTTGGACGCGTCCCGCCCGCGCAACGGAACCAAATAACTTGATTTTCCAGTGTTTTTGTCGTAGACACCAAACTTCACACGATCCGACTTCCGATCGTCCACGGGCTGCGCCTGCCAGACGTCGATCTTTTCCCAGTCAACGCACGATGCCATCTCTGGCCGCACCGGCAGATCAGGGATACGCACCTCGCCGTCTGGCTGAAAGAAACCCGGGACGGATTCGTAGAACACATCCGTCATCCGAATTCGCGGAATCTGCTGGCCATTCTCTTGGATAACGCGGATCACAGCTAACGACGCGCCCGTTGTCGACTCCGCCGCCGCCTCGCCGCCCATGTCATCCCACTGCCGGCAATTGTTGCCATCGCCGATCACACCGAGCAACGAGCGCGTGGTGCATCCGCCTAGGTGGCTGCCACAGTTGGGGCAAAAAAGGTCCATGTCATCGGAAATTTCTGAACCGTACAGCTCTACTTCCAAACCATAGGGATCATTGGCCCAGTCGAAGCCGCAATTATCTTGTTCGCACTTTTTGAACATCGAATCCTCGCGTAGGCGCTGGTGCGTCTCATTCTTGCCGCAGGGGGTCGCCCAGGACCGGCAGCAAACCGTAGTCGATCAGCAAGCTCTGGCCTAGCCGCTCCGGCCGCGCTTCGAGCTTGACCTGATCCAACTGTTTGACCTCCGGCAACCGTTGGGCGCAGATGGCCTCTAGCGCAGTACACCGGTCAGCGCCCAGCCAACGTTTGGCGAAGGCCCGGGCGGCGACTGCTGCTAGCCGGGCTCCGTTGGCGACAGCGGGCGGATCATCGTCGCTCGGAAGAGCGTAGCTGCGTAGAAATCGCTGCAAGGTCGCCGCATTTGAGCTCAAGCCCTGGGCATCCCGAAACGCTGCGTGCGCCTCGCGAATCGGCTTGGCTTTGCTGTCAATGACCACGGGAAACTCGAATGGCTGATCAAAGACTTCCGCGTCGGCGAACTGGATGGTTTGCCCCGCAGCCAGCCAACCCTCCTCCGCTCGGAATACCTGCCACAGCGCCGCACCCAGATCCGACAGATCGCCAACGTGGACGACTCCGCCATCGCCTTGTGGCAGGATTTCCAAGTAGACGACATCTGCGCCGCGCGCGCCGCCAGACGGAGCCAACCGAACGGCGTTGCCATCGGCGACGAGCCGGTTGACTTGGTCCTCGGTCAGGCGCCCGGCCAGCTTCTTGGCAACTGCGTCGAAGTTGGTCGAGCCCTTGAGCGCGGCCTGTTCGCCGATGAGCTCCGGCCGAAACTTGCCCACCGCCCGGGCCACGTCCGTGAGGCGAAACGGCGATTCCGTGACTGCGGCACTCAGGTTGCCGCCCACGCGCTGCCGCATGACGTCGATGTGATCGCGGAGAGTGAAACTCGTTTCCGGCGTGCGCGGCTGCAGCAATTCCGGCGTCTTGCCATCGAGCGCGGAAACGCCGGGCGGCACGCTTGGCGCCAGCCAGTCCACCAGGCCTTCTCCCAGCGAGAGGAGCTCCGCCTGCTGCCCGGTCCGATGCCGAAATCTGGCAAGATCCGTAGGGCCTTGGCGCAAAATCGTCACGTCGCGTTCGCTGTTAAGCTGTCCCGGGTGCACCGCCGAATAGGAGAATGCCCGGTCGAGCCGCTTCACGAATTCGTGATCGTAGGCCAGCAAATAGCCTTCTTCGCGCGCGCCGTCGGGCAAACGCCACGCGAATGGACCAAAGGATCGCACGTCCTCGCCGAAATTCACTGCGCTGGCGCTGCGATCTGGCTGCGCGCCCTCGACATGGCAGGCTTCAATCGTCCGCTCGACCAACGCCATCCACGGCAGCTTGGCGTCCCACTTTCCCGCCGCGTTCAGAGTTTCCTTCAGGCGTCGCAGGATTTCCGAAACTTCCCGGTGTCGACGTTGGGAAAACGCTGCGGATTTCAGCGCGGAAAGTCCCGCGGCCGATCCTGCTGCGTGTCCGGCCGGAACCGCGATGCCTTCGTCGCCGATGAAGCCCCACACGGTGCGGTCGCCGGGCGCCGTTTCTTGCGTAATCAGGCCGACGCGCACGTTCTCCGCCGGCACGTGGTCTTTGGAGTAGACCAGCAGCGCCTTTTGCAGCGGCAGCGCCTTCAACGACTTCACCGCGACCCAGCGAAACTGGAATACGCCGCCGATCAAGCCGTACAACAGGGAAACGCAGCCTTCGTCGACGATCGGGTGCGGCACGCCGCGGCGCAGCAGATACGACGCCACTTCCTCGCGGGCCCACGGCGACGGCACGCTCGCGGGGCGGCTGGTCTTGGGGTCCGGAAGCCAATCGTCCGGCGGCGTGTCCGAATCGAGGGCCGGCACACGGTAGACTCCCGTTGCGGTGGGGGACGCTTTCTTCAAGGCGATTAGCGGCAGCAGCGACATGGCAGCTCCAGTTCAAAGGCGGCGGGCGAATCCCTGGTTAGGCGCACTTGGCGAGCAAGCGGGTCCGCAGCTCCGTGGCGAGACTTGCGGCAAATGCTTTGGGGTCCGTTTCGCTGATCAGTTCCTGCGGCACTTCGATCGTCGCGCCCCAGTATTCCTTCAGCAAATCTAACGACTTGGATCCATCCCGGCGCAATTGCTCGACGTCATTGACCGGCAGGCCACCAGCCGCCTTGAACACACTGTCGAACCAAGAAACCGTCTTTTCCATGTGCACCTGATGATGGCGCAGCGCGGAAAAGAAATCGGAAGCAAATGCAGCAAAGGCTTCATCGCCGCCAAACAGCGACGGCGCACGCTTCGCTTTCGCCGCATATGTCTTCAGGCCAGCCCGCAAACTCACGGGAATCAGGTCCTGATTGCCGAACTTGCTGGTCAGATTATCTACGACTTTCTTGCGGTTCGGCTCGTTCTCCGCGGCGCAGTAGTAATTGAGCAGCGCGGTGCATTTCTGGAAGGCGCGGATGTAGTCGAGAAGCGATTTCCCGTCGAGCCAGGGTTTCTTGAGCAGCTCGAGCGGGTCTGCTTCATCCACTACGAACGCGTTGACCGAACCCTTCCCGGCGCTGGTCGTATCCGGCATTGAAAACAGGCAGCGGGCCGCGGCCAATGGGAAAAACGACGGCGCTTCACCCATGTTGTCTGCCGGAGTCGTCGCGGCAAACAGCGGAACCGTAGTTCCAGCTGGCGGCCCGACCAGCGCCGTCGCGGTCAGGTGCGTCTTCATGTGCTTGAAGAAGTACTCGACGCCGTGCATCGCGTTGTTCTGCATGCTCGCGGCGCTCACGACGTTGGAGCCAGTGTCCGACGCTCGTAGCCATTCCATCAAGAAAACACCATAAAGACGGGCGGTTACACCACCTTCGGAGAGCTGACGAACCAGACTCGGTAGCACGCCCGCGCCAGTCCCGCCGATGAAGCTGCCGGTGACGATGCACATGTCCGCCGATCGCGCCTTTGCGACGACTTCCTCAATGAGCTTACCACCTTGAGCTGCGAACGCGGACGCACCGAGCGTGGGGCGCGCAAAGAAACCGTGCATGACGTCGGTCTGCGCTTCCTCCGGGCCAAACAGCGCGCGAAAGACGTCTCCGGAGTCGTCGTCGGCGTCGCCGCGCATCAGGGCGCGAAACGGCACACCGGTCTGCGCCGCCGGAAATTGGTCCGTGTTTCCGCCGGTTGGCTTCTGCGCCTGCTTGGCCTGGCGCGCAGTCGCCGCAAAGGTCGGGTCGAACGGCTCGAGGAGCGATGCGCAGCCGGGGAGGGGATGCTCGGTGCGAAATTCCTTGTTTTCATAACTATCGAAGCTTTTTAGCTTTTTTGCCAAGTCACTGCCATCATCAGCGTCGATGATCAGGCCCTGCATAGGCGGCAGTGCACCGAGGTAGATGAGACGCGACACGGCCAGCGCCACGTGTTCGCCCGAGCCGCCGACTGCGATGAGAAGATTGGACATGACGTCTCCGATTCCGCTTTCGCTGGCCGTTGGAGGTGAGGCGGGACGCTAGCGCGGTCGCGCAACGGCGTGCAGCATCTTGAGCACGAAAGCCAGAGTGATGATGGGCACCGCGCCCAGGACGGTTCCGCGCTGCCAACCGGCGAACTCCGCGAACTTCACGAGGTGGCGCAGTTCGGGGTTCTCGAGGCAAAGACCGACCACCTCTTTAGCGGGGCGGAACGTGCCGACGACCGCACCGCCGATAGACGCGAAAGGACTGAGTATGACAAAAAACGTCCCAAGAGCGCTGAGCTTCAGCCACGATCGGCTGGCGACGAACGCGAACGTCAGGAAGAACAGCAGCAGCGTCAGAATATCGATTGCCGCCACGCCGATCCACATCGAGCGGTTGGTGGCTTCACAGTCAGCCGACGTGACGTCCTGGCTGGCCCCACCGGTCAGGAACTTATCCTCTTGGCCCCCGGCGCTACCCTTAGCAGGACTTGCACCGAGGAAAGGGTCAGTTGGTGCGCCCGGTCCAGGTGCAGCCTTGTCAGTCCCGGCCGCTGCGCCAGGCGCGAGTTCTGCCGTCGGCGCAGGGGCAGCTTGAGCTACAGGCATCTCTGCGTGGGCAGTGCACGGCGCAAAGAAGCTCGGCACGCTGAAGAGCAACGCGCACAGGCCGGCAACGCTCGGCGCAATCCCGACCGAACGGATGGATTCTGTGTTCAAACTTGCTTGACGTTCCATTCGCACTTGGCCTCCCGCTTCGTTGGTCCCTATCAGTTTCGGCCGATCGTTTGCTTCCCGTCCAAGGCGTTCGTTGGGTTCGAAAGTGCGCACGAACTGCCGACTTTCGGCCGCTGGCGTCCCGGAGGCCGTAGGTGTCCGACCCATCTGCCAACGGTTGCGCCAGCTATCTGTTGGGCCAAGTCCCACGGTTGTTTACCTTGTCGATTTGGCAGTGTCAACGGGCGGCCGTAAGTCGGACCGGCCGAGGTTTCGGCCGCCGCCTCGAAATCAAGACGGAAGGTTGGCTAGTCGGCTAGCGCGCGTCGAAGCATTTGCTGCCCCCTTCCTGACCATTGGCGAGCAGACACCTTACAGCGTCCGGCTGCCAATCGTCGACTCGCAATACCGGTGCGATTGCCGGCGAACGGACGCCGACAAACGCCCCCCACAAGGGGGAGCGGATCGCATCGGCTTTGGCTGCGCGGAAGAACCCATGCAATCTGCCATCAGTGCCTGGCGGGACAAAGAAGAACTCCGCATCCCGCTCGCCTATGTCGCGGCTGCTGAGGTGTGCCGCCCAAGCCAAGTGGGGCGTGCCAGTCGACACGGGTTCCAAGAGGTCGGTCGCGCGCTGGATCTGACCGCCCGTGAAACGCTTGCTGCCCGCCGCCAACCGTTCGAGGGTAGAACGAAGCTTGCAATCGGTGCCAACTGCTTCAACTTGGAACGTCGCCCGGTACTGCCCGTTTGAGCCGATTGCGGCCGGATCCTTGGAGCCGGCTGCGACGGTCGTCAACACCCAGTCCCCTTCGGTCGCTCGTGAAAATGCGCAACTAGGCGATATTTCCTGCCTCTGTTCGGGCGCTTCAACGACTGGCGCAGCCTTCCGGATGGGCAGCTGCGCAGGTGCTGCGTGTGGCGCTAGCCAAAATGCACCTCCCGCGCTCGCAAGTAGGATTGCCACGCTGAGCCAACCGATGTGCCAACGGTAGTCCATGCTCGTTCGCTTGGTTGCCGGCGGAAACGTGTCGTCGACGACCGGAATGGCGTGGGCCATGGATCGAACGGCCACCTGCGCGGACACTGCAGAATCTTCAAGCGCTCTTGCCATGCCTACCGCAACCAACCGAGGATGAAACCAGCGCCCGCCAAGGCAATTACCATTGATTCGACGCGCAGGCGTTCCTGCCAGAGACTGCGCGCTGCGACGACCAAGAACGCGCAAAACCCAGCGAGCGCGGCCCAGCCGACCACGCCGAAGCTGGTCTGCTCCAATGAGCCGGCGCCCGGGAAGATTGCGGCGGCTTGGTCAACGCCCTTGATTGCGGGCCACACGACGGCCGCGAGCAAGATGCAGGCCCTATATCCGAGCTTGAGCCCGCCAAATGCCAAGGCCGGTAGTACCAGCAGCCCAATGCAGCCAAGACAACCTGACTGTTCCCGATTCGAAGTGGAGCTCACCATGTCAGGACCTGCCTCCATGGACTGTGTTGGGGAACAGGCGGCGGTTGTGCGCGCGTTTCTGCCCAGACGAAGAATCCATAGTAATTCCTGGGATCAGCGCCTTGATCCAAGCGAACACGCTGGGTCGCTCGCGACTGCTGCGATGCCGTGCACTGACGCAGCGAGCTGAATCGCGTCGCGATCGGAGCGGCCGTGAGCAGTGTGTTGGGGGCGTTGCTGGAGCACGCATGGTTACTCTCATTTCGTGCGCCTGCGGATGGCGAAGGCGACCGCAAAGGCGATCAGGCCCAAGAGCAGCAGCCCCGAGATCGCGGCCGCCGCGTCCTCACCGTCGTAACTCAGCGAGTCATCGCGCCAACGCAGATGCGCGACTTGCGCCGGGGCCAAGAATACCCGAAGAACGGCGGCGACGAGCCCAAATGCCAGCGCCCACGCCAGCCCATCCCGAAGCGTCCGGACGGATGCGCGACGCAAGGCCGTCGTCCTCTGTACAGTAGCAAGAACTGCGGACTGCTTGAATATCAAAGGCTCTTCTGCGCTCCGCGTCGCCAGCACCATTCGCAATTCGAGCCGGGTCTTGCGGCCGAAGCCGTGCGTGATTCCGGAATCCAACGGGTTGACCCACTCAGCCGAGACGTCGAGCGGAACTCTCTTGTGGTCGAGGCGCCTGAAAACGGGTGGTTGCGCCGGCGTGGCGTCAAACAGGAATGCAGCGTGGCGGGGGACATGGCCGCGCGCCGTCATCTGGACGGCAGCGTCAATGACTAGGTCGACGTCCGCCGGCATGGCTTCGGCGCGCGGGCCGGATCGTTCCAACTCCCATTCATCCAAGCTCCCGCCCAAAATTTCCACTGCCAGCGCCGCCCGGTCCAACAGCTGCAGTCCTGCTTGGGCCTGAATTTCGTGCTCGCCGGGTGACGCATTCACGTAGCCTCGCCGGGATCGAATCTCCGTGGCCACTGCCAACTCCCGCTGAAACTTGCGAATTTCAATTCGGAACTGCGGTGGGCACCACAACGCGAGCAAGCCTTCATCCAGTGCGCGCTCAATGGCGGGCAGGAGCTCGCGGGCGACCTCTAGTAGCTCAGGCAGGTTCCTGACCACTGTCTTGTTGAGGATAAGCGGTTCGTAGCCAAGCGCCCAGAGGCACGCGTTGAACCCGAATTCCGCTGACTTCGCTTGGGCTTTCCGCGTCCGAAGTTCCTCACCCAATGTTGGTCGATGGAGTTCCGCCCAACGCACCAGCCAGTTGCCGTCGTGCAGCTGGCGAACCCTTGCCAGAAACGGCGGATCGTTGTCGATGTGTTGAATGAGAGAGTGCAAGACGTCATCGCAAGGAACGCCCCAGCCACCGATCCGAGCTCCATCCGAAGTCAGCAAGGGCGCTCCGCCTTCCGAACGGATGCTTGTGTCTCCGATGGCCGCGAGCAACTCCTCCATGCTGCCGGATGACGGCAAGCCCGTCAGTCCCTGCGTCGCCTCAAGCCAAATACGCGTCTGCTCCACACAGCTGCCGACCTCGCTGCCTGGCACGGTCCGGGACTGGGCGCCGTATTGCACTTCGTTCCAGATTGTGTGCACTTCGCGAACCAGATGCTCGACGTTGCGAAAGCGCCAGACTCGGGCGTGATCAGGATGGGATAGCACCAATTCTCGGACGCCCAACGCCCGTTCCGCCAATTGTGCCAGAATTTCATCCGGCTCCTTAGATCCGGTCAAACGATAGACGACACCGCGTTCGGCTTGGGGGATGTCGTTCGCAACGGTGACCAGCCAAACACCCAGGTTTCCATTGCGCACCGCCGACGCGAATTGACGTCGCATTTGCCCGTTGGCCCACGCTTGCTCGAGAATTCGGTCGCGCGTGTCCTTCCCAGCGTGCTCGATGCGAAACTCTTCGTGTTCGAGACTTCGCCGTCCGAGCAACCATTGCACATGGCGGGCGCGCAACGCCGGCTCTGCGAACCGCGCCACAACCTTCACGTATTCCACTTGTGGGGGAGACAGAAAGAATCGGGCGGCCCAAGCAGGAAGAATCCGTTTCTCCGCGGCCGCCGCAAGCTCCGTGGTCATCGGGGCGCTTGCGCACTCATCAGCGTTTTCATACACGGCGGTGCCAATCCGGACACCACGCACACCCAGAGCCCAGGCTGCGTTCCACAATTCCAGCACGCTGGGGTCGGCAGCACCCTCAACCCGCTCGATCTCACCCACGGCGGTGTCGGTCAGCTGGACGATGCTCCGGTGCGCCGTCAGCCACGCGTGAAGCAGGTGGTTGCGTATTGGGTAGGTCAAGATCGCCTGCACTCCTCGAGTTAGAATCGCTCGCCGAATTCGTTCCAGCGACGTGAACACCGCAGCATTCGACTCGCCAGTCCGCAGGATCGGTTCGCCAAACGCCCAGAGAATCTGCCACGACCCGACAAAGGCCTGCCGGGCCTGCTCTTCCGGCCTGGCCTTGACGTAGCGCTCGTCGACCTCATGCGCTGCCTTCCACCCCGCAGTGGCGGTCAGGTCCTGTTCGTTCAACCACGGCATCAGCTTGTCCGACTGAATTGCTTCAATCAGGAGCTTTTCCGCACCGAGCGGATTCGCCCGCGCGAACTGGCGCAGTTCAGCGATGCCCGTGATGTCGGCGTGCTCGCGTGTCAGGCCGCGGCGTTTGACGACGGTCACACCGCGCTCCGACGCGATGCGCTGAACCTCTCGAGTGTAGTCCTCGATATTCAAATCCAACGTAATAATAGCACGTTGCAGGTTTCGCTGCTCGATCAAATCCAGAACACCATCGGCTGCCGCTCGCTCGATTTCTTGCCGCAGCGCCCCCAAACGTCGATCCAGTTCCGGCCGGCAAAATTTCGCCCCAAAGTTTGCGAAGGCGACGTCGTCGGCCAGCACGCTGCCGAGATCCTGCCACGGTCCCCGCGCAAGCACGTTCCCTGAGTCCTTGCTCGTCTCGCTGTTGACGTCCTGATCGTCCTCCAGCCGTTGATTCTGCCGCAAGTAGCGCGCCGCGATCAGAGCTCTCGATTCCCGCCCCCGATCCTGAGCCAACTCAGCGCGTACGGTGTCCATCAGTCGGTCGTGCGGATAGAGTAGTGCGAGCGGCGATGCCCGGCCGGAAACGATATCGCGTAGTGTTTGCGGCTCCAGGCTGGGCAGCGAATTGCCCGCCAGCAGTGCGTCGACCGATTTGCCGGCGTGGACGGCTCGGTTCGTGCGCGCAACTTCCAGCCTTCCCGCCGGCGCGCCCGGGCTTGATTCCGCGTGTGCAAGTTCCAGATCCGACGCTGCTGCTGCATTTGCGCCGCCGAGTTCGATGTCGCACTCGCTCGGCATGGCGGGATTCTTGGCGTATGTCGTCATCGTTAGAGGCTCCCGCGCACGAGGCTAACCGTTTGGGGCCGCGTTCGGCAAGACCGGGACGGGCAATTCAGAGCGCACCGCATTCTTGGAGCTGGCGGCCGGTGCGCGCTTCTGGACAGTCTCTGACCTCGCCTTTTGTCATCTTCACCTTACAATGGCGCCCGTAGCTTCGCTGCTCCCCCAGTTCGTTCAGAACCGCGTGCCCAACTGCGCGAATAGCCAGCGTCGCGAGCGCGTCGGACAGCGAAGCTGAGCGTCCCCCACCTGCTTGGGCGCTCACCGACACTTTTACGACCTGATCGTAGAGCGTCTCGCATTCGGGCGGGCCAGCACTCTCGAATCGATCGCACGCGGAGAGGCCTGCAACCGTCCCGCCAAGCGCCGCAAAGGTCTCTTTCATCGAGTCCTCGCTCCGCCACTGCGGCGATTCCTGTACAGCCGCGTACTCGTCTGGCCCTCTGACCGAGTGTCGCCTAACGAACGGGCACGCAACCTTCCGTTACTGCGCCAAGTAGGCGCTTGTTTGCCTCGTCACGAGCTGAATGTCCACTACTCATGAGCGAAATGTCGCGGCAAGTCTAGCAATGCGCTCGATGCTCGCGGCCACCTGTGCTGCTCAGCACTTGGCCGCAACGAAGGGAGCAGGCTGACTCCAGCCCAAGTCGCCAGATGCCGACCTCCACTGGCTACGCGCGCCGAGTTTGAGGACCGCCTCCCCGCCAGTAGCCGGTCGCGCCCATCGTGACGCTATCACAGGACCGGGGCATCTGGAGCCAGCCGCGAAGGCACGATTGGACCCAGTGCAGTTCCGTGCGACAATCCAGTTCCAACAACGTTATGCTGTGCGAGTCCATATGAATAAGTGGTTCCGGCCAATCTCCGGGTCCGTCCATTCGCCGGGACGACTCTCACCGCGTCGATGGCGTATCACCCTAGTTTTGGCGCTGTTGGGATCCGCGTGTTCGACGCCAAAGCTACCTCGGCCGACCGGGGGGGCGGTCACTTCATCTCGCAGCGATGCTGGTACGCACGGACTTGGTCGTCGACGACCCACATTGGTTCGCGCCGACGAAAACAGTGTGGCGTTTGACCGACGCGAGTCCCCCGCGGCGCGAGCGGAGGACGAACCCACTGCAGTTTCATGCGGCGATTCCCTCTTGAAAATCCACTTCTACGACGTAGCCCAAGGCCTCGCCGTGCTCGTCGACCTCCCCGACGGACGCCACATCCTGGTCGACACCGGCGACGAGTTCCACCGCCCTGGATGCGGCGAAGTCTGCGAGCGTGCGGACAACCACCTGCTCGCCGATCTGGAGCACGATCTGCACGGCGATCCCATCTCGATGATCTGGATCACGCACCAGCACAGCGACCATCTTGGTGGCGCCCACGAGGTGATGGGCAAGTTTGCGACGCGGCTGTACGTCGACAACGGCCGTGAACTTGAGAAAGGAGAGGTCCGGCGCGCACACGACGCGGCACGCACCGCCGGCGCGGCGCTGGCGATCGTCGACCCCGAACACGCCCAGGCGCCGCTCCGATCGACAGAGAACGTCAAGCTGACCGCGATCGTGCCTTCGACCTGGCCCGATGCCTGCAAACATGACGCGAACGACTGCTCGATCGGCCTGCGTATCGACTACTGCCAGTCGTCCGTGCTCTTCACGGGCGATGCCGAAGCGGACGAAGAATCGGCGATGGACGTGCACGGCCATGCGACGCTGTTGCAGGTGGGACACCACGGGAGTAACACGTCGACGTCGAAGCCTTTCCTGACGAAGGTCGCGCCCAAATACGCTGTCATCTCTGCGGGCAAGCCCGGTGAAGGCACGAATCGGACGTACTGCCACCCGCGCGCCGTGACGGTCGAGGCGTTGACCGCGCAATTGGGCGGGCCAAGCAGCAAGTCGATCAACGCGTTTGACGGCAACGTCGCGTGCAAGAAAAGCGGACCCGGACATTGGCACGACGTGCGGTCAAGCGATCGGCTGTGGGCGACGGAGCGGGATGGCGATATCGTGCTGACGACAACAGGCGACGGCGCGTTCGTGCGAGAGACGCCGCCGTAGTCTGCTACTCGAGGTCCGCGGGCTCGCAGCTGGTGTCGTCCACCAACATTAACTGCGCTAGGTGCTGCGGTCCGCCGCGAACGTGCGCCATGCCGCGGCCGATCACGGTGAACAGGCGCACCGCGGGACCCGGCCAAGTCTGACCCGGCATCGCGACGACGAGGAACTGCTCGCCTTGCGCTTTGACCACGAGTTGCGCCATGTCCACCGCTCGGACAACTTCGGCGTTGAGCGCGACCTGCCGACCGACGAGGCTCGGCCACGTCTTCACCAGCTCTGGGCCGGCAATCAGGTGCTGCTTCACGCACGTCTTGATGTCCTCCGGCGACGTCGCCGGCGCGGGGATTTCCGGCTTTGGCACCGCTTCTGGCTCGGACTGCGGAGCGGCCACGAGCTCTGCTGCCGCGAAATGCGGCGCTTCGGTCGGTGTCGGCGCGGATGGCGATGCGCCCTGCGTTGGGCGGCACGCGATCAGAAATACCATCAACGGGTGGAGCGACCGACACGAAGGGGCAATGAGTGCGGCCTTCACATCGCCCCGCAAGAATGCAATTCCTCAACGGTTCTAGCACCCAAACACTCCCGAACATCACCCTTGGTCTGCAGTGTCTGACACCTCGCCAAGTACTTGTCCTTCTCCCCGAACTTGGTCAGGAGAGCCCGACCGACCGAGACTGCCGCCGCTCGCGCGAAAGAGTTGGCTGGAGAGTCCGCGTTCTCACTGAGCCGTATCGCTTGGGACCGCTCGCCGAGTGACAGATCCATGACGTGGTCATACAGTGCCTCGCATTCGACTGGACCTGCGCGTTCGAAACGTTCACATCCGAGCAGAGTCGCTGTCGCCACGATCCACGCACACATCTTTGCTTTCATTGGCTGTTCTCCTGCTTTGCGGGCAATCATTTGAAATCGACCGCCGTCCAAGTTCGGAAGCGGCAGTTCGGCGCAGGTGGAAACGGCGCACTGTCCGCACCAGGTTCGATTCGGACCTCCGTGTGCCCAGCGCTCTCACGGCCCCACATCTTGAAACTCATTTGGTAAGCGAGGCCGCTGACCGCCCCGCGAAATCTAACGCGAGCGTCGACAACTTCGCTGGCATCCGGTTCGCCGTTGTCGATGACGATGTCGATGAATGCGGCCGACGGGTGGAAACAAGAAACGACCGCGCTCCCGAAAGCGTCATCGGTCAGCGCCCCCTGTAGGTTGGCAGTCGCGGGCCGCTCATCACCCGGCGCAGCGGGGGCAATGCCCGTTGCCTGAATGACGACAGCGACTATCGCAATCGCCGCACCGAACGCACCTACGCCGAGAAACTGGCGTACGTTTGATCGCAACCATGCTGTCAGCCGTTCGAAACGATGCCCGACCGCAGTCCGGGGAGTCTGCAGGCCGACCCGGACGCGTTCGGATGCGTCGGCCTGCGCTGTGCCCGCCGCCGTGGAGGCGTCTTCTTGCCACTCTGGTTCAACGTTCGTTGTGTTGCGGTGTGGGACGGTCGCTGGAGCCGGCATCGGCCCTTGAAGTGATTCCAGGGCACTGCGCATGGCCCGTGCTGATGGGTAGCGCTCGTCAGGCACACGCGCGATGGACCGCATGATGACGGTCGCGAGGGGCTTGGAAACACGTCCATCAGTAACATCGTAAAGGCTCGGAGCCTCGATCGCGGTACGCTGAAACATCAAGGCGAATTCATTCGACGCGACGAACGGCGGACGCCCAGCGACGCAATGGTACAAGATGCAGCCGAGCGAGTAGATGTCACTTCTCGCGTCCGGTGGCCGCAGCCCCTCGACCTGCTCCGGACTCATGTACATCGGCGTTCCGGGTTGGGGTCCTCGAGTGAGCGACGACTGAGCCCCATAGGCAATGCCCAGATCAAGCACCTTCACCACGGTTTCATCGTCGCCAACCCGCGCTAACATGATATTGGCGGGCTTGAGGTCGCGGTGAACAACGTCCGCGTGGTGGAGTTCGCCTAGCGCGCGCAGGACCGCGATACCCAACCCGATCGCCTCGCTTTCCGGCAGGGTCTGACCTTGAGCGGCCAACGCCTTGAGCACTGCGGACAACGTCGGTCCAGAAATACGCTCCATCGCAAGGTACAGCGAACCGGATTCGGACTGCCCAAAGTCGAACACACGGACAATGTTGGGGTGCTGAAGCGTCGCGGTGAGTCGCGCCTCACGAAAAAAGCGCCGGAGCGCGACGGCGTCTGCCTCGTCCGACAGGTTCATGACCTTGAGGGCCACAGCGTGCCCCGTCGCGGAATGAATTGCCGAGAAGACCTGACCGTACCCGCCGCCACCCAATCGTTCAACTACGCGATAGCGGCCCAACACGTCACCAGGCACGGGCAACTGTTGCGGCTGTGAAGCCCGTGCGAGGTCGATCGTTTCAACGCCGTCGCGAGAGCACGTCGAGTCCGGGGACATGAGCCCGCACTGCGGGCACATCCTCCGCCCAGCGTCAGTCGACAACGTTGCTATGGGCTCAAGGGTTCGCATACCACCCGTCGCGCCAAGTGCTCTTGGATCACGGAGCAATGTTCCGCGTCGCGTGTGCAAAGGTCAAGGCGGCGACGGCCTCAGGCCACGCTCGCTCAACGGAGTCCAACCACCCACAACTCATACTCGCCGATCCGCACAAGGTCATCAGGTCCCACCTCAGCGGCAGTCACCTCAATGTCGCCCACGGACATCCCGTTCGTCGACCCCAAGTCCGTGATCCGCAGCCGACCGCGCGCCGTCCGCTCCAAGCGCGCATGGTGACGCGACACCGACGACTCCGGTAGGTGCAGTCCGCACTGCGGGTCGCGGCCGATGGTCACGATTTCGTCCGGGAAGTTGGCGACGATGATGGGCCCCTGCCGAAAGCGCACCAGCAGCCGAATGCGCGTTGGGCGGTCCGGGACGTCCATGGCGTGCGGCTGATGTGCGGCATCCTGAGACGGAATGGGCGGCGGAAGTTTGCTGGGCTGCACGATCACAGGCGGATTCAGCGCGTCCACGACACAGCGACGACGACGCGCCTGAACTGCGCGCGACGTCGGGAACTGCGACTGGAGCCGGGCAAGGCTGGCGGCGGCGATCTCGCCAAAGCCACCGTCCACCCAGAAATCCGCCTTTTCAAGCTCGACCCGCAGCATGTGTTGGTTACTTCGCACGCGGCGCTCCTCGGCCTCTGCACGCTCGCGAAGCTTCTTCGTCAGGCGCCGCTTTCCGGCCGGCGTAGTTGGCGCCGACTGTTCAGCCGCAGTGTTTTCTTCCGACGTCGCCACTGGGGCTTGGGGCTTTGGACGCGGGTCAAATGCGACGCCTTGGAGCATCGCATCGGCGCACATGAACATCTGCGCCCGTCTAACTTTCGCAGTCTGGCTTTGCGGCAGCGTTTGCCGCGGCATGTAGGTCAGATCGGACATCGCATGCGCATCATCGGGTACGCCGATCTCGCCGCCCGACGAAAGGCCAAACACCATCAGGTTCATGGTCCAGCGCAGCAGTTCCGTGCTCACACCGCCCGGCGACGCGGGAAACCGGTTTCGGTTCAACGCTTGTATCCCGTCCACGTGGTCGATGACCCAGAGGCGGTCGACCGACTCCGCGGGCACACCGACAAATTCTGCAGGACGTACTCTCAGAAGGTTGCGCACGAGGATAGCGGCGAAGTCCGGCCCACCGTGAAGCTCCACGACCATGTGCGTCAGCCAAGCGCAAAACGCCGGCGAATCGGGAAATGCATCGGCGAATGCGGCGAGGATCCGCGGATCGCGCGCACTTAACCGGGTGACCGACGCCGTTCCCTGCTGCCTGCGCGGTGATGCCATTGTCGGTCCCCTTCGCCCACTGCGTCTCAGTTCGCTGCGGCGAGACCCGATGTTCGCTTCACCGCGCTAAACAAGACGACCTTTGTCCAACACCAAGCGCTGTGGGTCAAGCGTGTTGCCCTCTCGGACTGGACCGCGAGCGTGCACCTCCGGTGGCACGCCGAGGTTCGGGCAGGTTTGAGTTCGAACTTCGGTCGGAGTGTGTAGTGATGCAACGGGGCTCGAAGCGATCTCATTTGGGTCGGAACGACTTGCTCCTGATGAGGCGTTTTGGGGTTGGTGCTCAGACCTGACCCAAACTCCCCGAACCGCTGAATCGCCAACAAAATAGAGAGATGCCGGTTCGCAGGCACAATCGTGTTTGCGAACAACGTCCCGGGCGGAACACCCGCCTGGGCCAA
>CAITYF010000090.1 GCA_903896545.1 uncultured Myxococcales bacterium
ACCACGGGACTACTCCCAATTTCTTTTCAAAACAAGTATTTGTATCGACTGGTCAGGTCGCCGCCGCCAACGGGCGCACGATGTGATCAGTCATGGGCGTGCGGAGACCCCGGATTTCGATCCTCGCCCCTTGACGTCGCGTGGTCTTGACAGCCGCCGTACTTTGCCTCAAACTGGCGGCCCCGTTGGCGCTGTGCGCGCTGATGGTTGACACGAATCGCCCATTGCCCAGATAGCTCAGTTGGTAGAGCAGGGGATTGAAAATCCCCGTGTCGGCGGTTCAAATCCGTCTCTGGGCACCCGGTTCGCCGGCCAAGAGTTCTTGGGCAAGTACAAGTGTGGTGTTCGCAAATAGGGTCCCATTCGTCCACCGTGTTTACGCACGGGCCGGTAGCTCAGCTGGGAGAGCGCTGCGTTCGCAATGCAGAGGTCATGGGTTCGATCCCCATCCGGTCCACCAGAAAGGCCATCCAGGAGATTCCCGGATGGCCTTTTTTCGTTTCTACCCGCCTCCTTCCTGATATCGCGCGCCCCCCATTCACGCGCACCGGAGCCCCCCAATGGCCCACATCGACTGGACGTTGAACGATAATTCCCTGCTGACGGACGCGCACACGCTGGTTGTGATCGCGCGCAAGGCGGACCTGACCGACGGCTGGCTGTTCGCGACGCTGCCGGAAGCCATTCGCCAGACGGCGGTGCGCTTGGCCGCGGATCTGAAGCCGGGTCCGGGCGTGGCGGGAACGACGTTGCTGCCGGAAAGCGCGGGCGTGAAGACGCTGGTGGTGATTCCGCTGTATGACAAAGTCTCGCGGCATCTGTCCGACACGCGCGCGTACGAGATCTACCAGGCGCTGCGCAACGTGGCGCGTCCGGAAGGCGGCAAAGTCGCGATTCTGGCGGGCCTGAGCGACGCCAAGCAGGCGCTGGGCGTGAACCTCGGTATCGCGCGCTGCTACCCGATCTACTCGCGCAAGTCCGGCAACAAGCACGGTCAGGGCAGCCTGAAGATCGAGTTGCGCACGAAGAAGGGGCCGGTTCCGCTGGAATTGACCTGGGCGCTGGGCGTGGCGGCGGTGCGGAACGCGGCGCGGCTGGTCGACATGCCGACGCAGGAACTCGATACGGCGGTTTTTGAAGCGGAAGCGCGCCACGCGGTGGAAGGCGTCGCGCACGTGACGGTGAGTTCGATCGTCGGCGATGATCTGCTCAAGGCCGGCCTGCGGGGTCTGCACGCGGTGGGTCGCACGGCGATGGTCGCGCCGCGCGTCGTGATTCTGGAATACAACCCGCCGGGCGTGACGGACGCGCCGGTGGCGCTGATCGGCAAAGGTCTGGTCTACGACACGGGCGGCTTGAGCCTGAAGATCGTCGGCGACCGCATGCTGACGATGAAGTGCGACATGGGCGGCGCGGCGGCGGTGCTGGGCGCGTTCACGCTCCTGGCGAAGTCGGGCGTGCACAAGCGCGTTGTGGCGGCGCTGGCGATGGCGGAGAACGCGATTGGTCCGGACAGCTACCGTCCCGATGACATCATCGAGATGCACAGCGGCAAGACGATGGAAGTGAACAACACGGACGCGGAAGGTCGCATCGCGCTGGCGGACGCGGCGAGCTACGTGGCGCGCAAGTTCAACCCGAAGTTCCTGATTGATGCCGCGACCTTGACGGGCGCGCAGCTGATTGCGACCGGAAAGTGGCACGCGGCGATCGTGAGCAACGACGGCGAACTGGAAGGCAAGGTCATCGCGGCGGGCCTGGATTCGGGCGATCACTGCATGCCGATTCTCTTCAGCCCGGAACTGCACACCGGTGAGTACAAGAGCAACGTCGCGGATATGCGCAACAGCGTAGCGGACCGCGCCAACGCCTCGTCGTCGGCTTCAGGGCTCTGGATCTGGATGCACATCGACGACCTCGACATCAAGTGGGCGCACATTGACCTCGCGGGTCCGGCGTTCCTCGACAACCGCGGCAGCGGCTACGGCGTGGGCTTGATCTACAGCTTGGTGCGCTCGCTCTAGACGGAAGTGTCGTTTTCCGCATCATGTGGAAATTTCCTACACAAATAGATCGCGCAATGCGTGGGTAGCGTCGTCTCGGACAAAGCCTAAGGCTTTGTCATGTACGCGTAATTCCTTCATAAACGTCGAATTCTCTGGAACTCGCGCTCGGCCGCGAATTCTGGCACGCTTCCTGCACCAGAGTGGGACGACACGGCGGCCAGCGTACGCGGCCGTCCCGGACGACTACAGGAGGTTCAGATGTGGAAGCAGTGGAAACAATCGATCGCAGTCAGCATGGCACTTTGCGCGTGGGCGGCGCCCGCGTGGGCGGGCGGTTACTGCTCGGACAAGACGCCGTGCGAGAGCGCGAGTGAAACGTGCCAGGGCAACTACTGCGTGCCGACGGCGAAACTTTGCACCGCGGACAGCACCTGTGCGGCGTGGGAAAAGTGCGACTTCACGTGCCCCGGCGGCATGTCGGGCGGCGGCGGTTCGACGGGAACGTCGTCGTCGGACGCGAGCGTGACAGTCACTTCCGACGGCATCAGCTGGTCCGATGGCGGCAGCGGCTTTCAGTCGCAGCCTGACGCAGCTGGCGTCCCTGCACAACCCGATGCGGACAACATCCCGCAGCCCGATGACGCCTACGCCTCTTATGACGCAACGCCGATTCCGGACGACGCGTATTGGGTCGACAACAACTGCCCCAAGACCACCGGCGTTTGCGTCGCGGTCCTGAGCAAAGTGCCTGTTCAGACCGGCTGCGAGGCGTTCTGCGCTGCGCTGATTCCGTGCAACCTCGGCTTCGGCTCGGGCACCACGAGCGGAAGTTCGGGTGGCAGCGGCGGTGGCACGCCCCCGTCCGCGACGGATGCCGGACAAACCGACCCGGCGTACCCGGATGCTGGTCAAGGTGGATCGGACCAGCCGCCGGACTTCCCCGACGCTGCGGCGCAAATGGATGCGGCCTACTACGACACGAACATGCCGCAGTACGACGGCGGGCCGATCGACCCGGGTCCCGACGCGCAGGCGCAGTGCGTGTCGATGTGCAGCTTGTGGGTGCTCGATCACACGGCGGACACGGAACTGGCCGCGGTTGAGACGTGCATCGCGACGCAGGCGCCCAACGGTTGCTCGGCGATCGAGAAGAACTGCGAGGCGCAGGCCAAGGCGTTCATGACGGCGGCCGAGGCCAATGATGCGTGGTCGATCGGCTTGGGTGGTTCGTTCTCGTCGAGCGATCAGGCGACAAGCGGCGGCGGCACGAAGGGCGGCGACACGGCGCCGGTTTTGGGCGCGGCCGATGCCGGTGCGACCGGCGGCACGGAGTCCAATAACGCGGCGAGCGGGGCTGGTTCCTCCGGTAGCTCCGGCTGCACTGCGGGCGCGACCAACAGCGGTGCGTCGACGAGCCTCGGCCTCTTGGGCTTGATGGCCAGCGCGTTCATCCTGCGCCGCCGTCAGCGCGCCTGAACGTCCGACTCTGTTGCACTACCGGAGTGCGGTGGTCAGACCTGATGCGTCCCGGACTGGACCGCGAGTGAGCATCTCCGGTGGCACACCGCGGTTCGGGCAGGTTTGAGTTTGAACTTCGGTCAGCGCGCGGGTGCTACGGCCAGCGAAAGAACACGTAGAGCAGCACACCCACGCCCGCGCTGGTCGCGTTCGCCACGAGCGACCAGCGCCACGGCTGGTGGCCGCCCCAGAGGCGAAACCACAGCCCCTCGGTCAACCACACGAGACCCTCGCCAACTGCCGTCACCGCGACGATCTCGGTCTGGCGGTCGCCGAGCCACGGCGCGCGGGCGAGCACGGATGCGCGGACGAGGAACCAACTCGGCCAGAGCAACGCCCAGAGCAGCGGGTGCGTCAGTGTGCTCGCGCCCAAGGCGACCCAAGGGCGACGTGGCACGCAGAAGCGCAGATAGATAGGCACTTCGATGAGTTGCGTTGCGACAAACGCCTTGGCCCACGCGAGCAGGTACGCGTGATCAAGCGTCACGGGCGTCCGCCAGAAACAGGCGCACGCCGCGCAGCATCAGGAATGGCGCGGCAAGAAGCTCCAAATGGCCGTGAAAATAGGCGACTTGGAAGTAGTGCGTGCGCGCGGCTACCAGATCGATCGCGCCCCACGCCCCCAGACCCAGGGCGACGAGTGCGGTTCCCACCAGCAGCGGCAGGCCCAAGTCGCGGCGGAGGGCGGAGAAAGTCAGCGGCGCGCCGTCGTCCGCGGGGATGAGGTGCAGCCAGATGCCGTAGTGCAAGAACTGGAAATACGCGTAGAGGACCACCCACCGCGTCGCCCAGAGTGGATCAACGTGGGGAGCCAAGCCGCGCGCGAGGTCGTTCACGCGTAGACCGTCGACCGGCGCGACCAGCGCGGCGTCCGACAGCGGCACCAGAATCAGCGCCAGCGCGCCCAGCAGCCAGACCGTCAGAACGAGCCAGTGGGCGCCACCAGTGCGCTTTTTCCAGACGATCCACAGCACGATGGCGATGAAGTTGTGCGCGTGACCCATGACCACATCGGCCGTCTGGCCGACGCGCCACCCCAGCATCGCCAGTGCGGCAAAGCCGAGCGCGATGCCCAACCGCCGCGACCATTCGCCCGGACAGAGCAGCGCGACGAGCGGCATCACCGTCAGTGTTGCCCGCACGCCCAGACCGAGTGCCGCGATACCCATCGCCACGACCGCGAGCAACAGCCACAAGCGTTGGCGGTGAAGCCCTTGACGCACCACGACGTAGCGCAGGTCGGCCAGCAAGTGCGGAACGCCCAAGGTCAGCGGTCCCAATGCCAACAGCCAGAGCGGCGCAAGATGGCTGAGCACGAGGGCGACGAGCCCGATGGCGATCGCAATCCCCACGTAGCGTCGTTCCAGCGGTGTGGCGTCCTGTGTCATCGTGCGCTACGTCGCGTCGCTCTGCAGCGGCACTGGTTTATACGGCGGCGGATGGTGGGTGCCGCAGCCCATGTCCAGCAGGCGAATACCGGTTGTCAGCCAGAAGCCAACGCGCAGCAGCCAGTGCGGGAGTGTGGTTCGCATCTCAGATGTCCGTCCGGATGATGTCGACTGGCTGCGCGTCCGCCTTCGGCGAGGCATCTGGCACCGGGTCCGGCATCGGAGGATGACCGCCGCCACAGCCCATATCAAAAAGGCGAACGCCCGCGGTCAGCCAAAACGTGAAGCGGAGCAGCCAGTGGCCTCGCGAGATCGGTTCGTGTTGCATCAGCTGCTCCTTGTGCGCCAAAGGTACCGAACGTCAGGCCGCACGGTCAACTCAAACGGGTTTCTCGCCCGCCAACTGCCCGCACGCGGCGCCAATATCCTGGCCTTTGGACTCGCGCAACGTGATGCTCGCGCCCGCGCGCCGCGCGACGTCCACGAAACGCTGAATCACCACACGCTCGGGCCGCTGATAGTCCGCGCCCGGCCACGCGTTGAACGGAATCGCGTTGACGTGCGCGTTCAGCTCGCGCGCCATCGATGCCAAGCGCCGCGCGTCGTCCTCTGTGTCGTTCACGCCCTTGAGCAACGCGTACTCAAACGTGATCTTGCGGTGCGCGTTCTGCGGCAGTTCCAGAAGCACATCCACCATCTTGCGAATCGGCACGCCGCGGTTCACCGGCATCAGGCGGTCGCGCACGTCGTCGGTCGTTGCCGTCAGGCTCCACGCCAGGTTCACGTTGGGATGCGCCGCTGCGAGCTTTGCCACGTTCTTGGCGACGCCTGACGTCGAGACGGTGATCCGCCGTGGTGAAAAATCAAAGCCTTTCGGATCGCAGAGAATATCCAGCGCGTCGATGAGTGCCTGCAAGTTGTCGAGCGGCTCGCCCATCCCCATGAAAACCAGATTGTGCGGTCGCGCCGACAGCGGACCTTCCTCGCCGCCCGCCACGCCGCCGCGCCGCAGTCCGAGCGCAAAACCCACGCGGCACGCGTACGCGACTTGCTCCACGATCTGTCCCGCGCTCAGGTTCTGCCGCACCGGCAGTCGCGCCGTCGCGCAGAAATCGCAGCCCATCTTGCAGCCAACTTGGCTCGACAAGCACTGTGTCACGTGCCCCGACTCCATCGGCATGATCACGGTCTCGATCGCGTGACCGTCATCGGTGTTCAGCACAATTTTCTGACTCGCGTCCAGCGCCGACACGCGCTCCAGCGTCGGCGTCAACACAGCCAGCGTCCGCGCCGCTTGCAGCTTGGTCCGCAGCCCGGCCGGCAGGTCCGTCATCCGCGCCCAATCGCGCTCCAGCCGCACGTGCAGCCAACGAAAAAGTTGCTCGCTACGAAAACCGGGCTCACCCGCCGCCTGAAACAGCGCCTTCAGCGCCGGACGCGGGAGCGACAGCAGATCGGCGTTCAGAAAGGGATTGGCTTGCTCAGTCATCGTGTTGGAACGCGCTCCATGGCGGAGACGCGCGAGTGTACCGGGGCGCTCGGCGTGCGTCACACAAAAAGGCGTGCGATCGGGGATTGACGGCCGATCCAGTTGGCGTATCATGTGTCTCATCTTGAAACACATCGGTGCGCGCGGGAGTCATTTCGGCAACTTGCCGACCAGTCCCGTGGCCCTTTGAACCTTCTGGAGCCTGTCATGGCGTCCGAGCCTCCTCTTCAGCGCCGTCCGTTGGATACGCCGACGTCAAGTGCCATGGGACTCGTACCGCCCGTGGGCGGCGATGTTTTGATCGTCGAAGACGACCGGGATGTCTCGACCCTGATTGAGAAATTGCTGACGCGGGAAGGGCATCGCTGCATCAAGGCACAAAGCGCGTACGAGGCGCTGGTGGCGGTGCGGACGATGCCGCCGGGCGTCGTGTTGCTGGATTTGAGTCTGCCGGACAGTCAGGATCTCGAATTGCTGCGCAAGCTTCAGCAAGTTGAACCGCGGCACCGCATCGTCATCATGACCGCGTATGACAACCTCGACATCGTGATCGGCGCGACGCGGGCGGGCGCTTTTGACTTCATCACCAAGGGTCCCGACCTGACCGAGCGCGTCAAAGTGACGGTGCGCAATGCGTTTGCCGCGATCGCTCAGGAGCAGCACGTCAGTCAGCTGGCGACGTCGCTGGCGCGGCGGGATCGCTACACGTCCTTGATTTCGCATTCTTCGGCGATGGAGCCGGTGCGCGCGGCGATCGATCGGCTGAGCCACAGCCGTGTGAACGTGCTCATTTCTGGGCAAAGCGGCACTGGCAAAGAGGTCGTTGCGCGGACGATTCACGATAGTGGACCGCGGGCCCAAGGGCCGTTCGTGGCGATCAACTGCGCGGGTATCCCGGACACGCTCCTGGAAAGCGAGCTCTTCGGCTACGAGCGCGGCGCGTTCACTGGCGCGCAGAACCGCAAGATCGGCAAGTTTGAAGCGGCGTCCGGTGGCACGCTGTTTCTGGACGAGATCGGCGAAATGTCACTGCCGCTGCAAGCGAAACTGCTGCGCGTGCTGCAAGATGGACGGTTTGAGCGTTTGGGTGGCAACACGCTGGTGCAGACGGATACGCGCATCATCGCAGCGACGAACCGCGAACTGCTCGGCATGGTCCGCGGCGGCAACTTCCGCGAGGACCTGTTCTACCGCCTCGCGGTCTTTACGCTGACACTGCCGCCGCTGCTGGAGCGCAAAGGCGACATTGCACTTTTGGTCGAACACTTTGTGAAACAGTCTGCGCGCGAAGAGAGCAAGTCGATCAAGGGGGTCACGCCCGAAGTCATGCGACTTTTCGAGTCGCATCCGTGGCCGGGCAACGTGCGTCAGCTGCAAAACATCATCGCGCGGTCGGCGCTGCAGTGCGATACCGAAACCATCGCGTTGCGCGACCTGCCGGCGAGTTTTGTGCAAGAGCTGATGCCGCTGGGCGCGCACATGGCGGAAACGTCTGGGCACACACCGCGGACGCTGGAGACCGTGCCCGCGCCATCGGTGGTGGCGCACCACGAGAACGACGTCGGCGCGCAGCTACGGCAAGGCTCAGTCACGGACCGGCTGAACGCCGCGCTGGAATTCGCGTTTCCGTCCAAGGATCTGCTGCCGACGGTTGAGGACCTGGAGCGCGCCGGGATTCGTCTGGCGATGCGGCGCCTGGACCACAACATGCAGTTGACGGCGCTGCGGCTCAACATCAGCCGTGCGACGCTCTACCGGCGTTTGGACCAGACGGAGTCGTCGTTGCCGCGTCGTCCGGGCGACTTGTAGTCGCTCCAAACGACGACCGAAGTTCGAGATCAGACCGTGTTTCTTCCGCGGCGTGCCACCGGAGGTGCGCGTGCGCAGTCCCGGTCCGAGATGCAACAGGTCTGACGGACGAACTGTGGTGTTGGGCGAAGGTCAGCCTGTCTACTGCGGCCGTCCGGGAACTTGCGCCAACACTGTGTCCAGTGCTGCGAGTGCTGCTGGCCCCAGACCACCGTCGCGCACCAAATCGACAAGCTGACTCGACAGTTCGGCGTGCAACAGCGCGGCCGTGCGATCGTGCGCTGCCAACGCGTCCATGTGCCGCGCCAGCGTGGCCGCATCGCCGCGCGCAACCGCGCCCGTCAGACCCAAGCGCAGCGGCGCATCGGGCGGCAGCCGACGAACGGCGTCCAGCGCGGTCTGCATCAGGTGTGTGAGCCCCACGCGAGCGTCCTCAGGTGCCAAGCCCGCAGCGATGGCGGCACCTTCCGCCACGTGCAGAAGTGCGACCAGATCATTGGCAGCAAGTGCCGCCGCCGCGTGGTAGAGCGAGCGTGCGTCGTCGGCAACGCGGACTGCGCGACCGCCGAGGACGCCGACGAGTTCACGCGCAAGCGCAGCTGCCCTGTCTGTTCCGGCGACTGCGAAGGTTGCGCCCCGCAAAGGACGCAGCGCCGCGTTGGCGTCGTCGAGATCCAGCGGATCGGGGAGCGCCGCCAGCGGGTGCATCCCGGCGAGTTCCGATGCGCCGCCAGCCACGCGCAGAACGTGCCACGGCGCCGCACCAGAAAGGTGGAGCCAGACGGCGTCGGGTGCCACCGCGTCGGCGGTCACCAGCGCTTGGCCGGCTACCGCGAGCGACCGATCGGGCACGGCGAGCACGACCAGTTTCGCCAGAGTCGGCGCGGCAAGCACGTCCAGGTTCACCCCGCACCGATCGAGCCACGCGGTCACTTCTGCACGGCGTTCCGCGCGCCGGGCGACAAGCTGCACGAGCCAGCCGGCACGAGCGAGCGCGACCGCGACCGAAAGCCCAGCGCGACCGGCGCCGATGATCAGCACGGAATCAGCCAACATACGCCCCCATCTCCGCGACAACGGCTGCTGGCACGCGACCGACCAGAGAACGTCCGGCTTGCCAGTCAGCGCGCAGCGAAGTGGAACTCACATCCGGCAGTTCCACGGGTGCGAGGATGCCTTCAACGTCCGGTGGAATCGCAAAACCTGGCCGCGGCAGCACGATCAGTGGCGCGAGGGCAGTCAGACCGGAAAAATCGCGCCAGCGGTGACGCTCGGCGAGGATGTCGCTGCCAATTGCCAAACGAAACGTACGATCCGGGTGTTGCGCCAACAAGTACCGCACGAGGTCGATCGTCGCGCCCGACGCTTCCGCCCGCGTTTCGTCGTCGCGCACGGTAACGCGGGGACCAAAGATGCCAAACGCAAGCTGGCTCCACCGCTGACGGGTTGCAAACGGCAACGGTTGCTTGCCCAACACGTGGTGATCGACCGGCTCGATCCAGACGTCGGCCGCAAACGCGGAAAGCAGCCACGCCACGCCGAGCACGTGACCAACGTGTGGCGGGTCAAACGTGCCGCCAAACAGGATCGTCTCCTTGCGGTTCACAGCGGGAGGCGACCGGTGCGGCGCAGACCGTCGGCGAAAAGGCCGGAGCGGCGCGTGTAGAGCAGATGGGCCCGCGCGCGTTCGGCGAAGATGCGACTGTCGCGATCAAAGTCGCTTGTCGCGTCTTCCAGTGTGCCGCCCGCTTCTAGCACCTGACGCGCCTGCGTGTTGCCCATCAGCAGGTCGATCGCCAGCCGGTCGCTGACAAACTCGTACGTCTCCGTGCGCCACCCAAACTGCTTTGGACCCAGCTGACGCGCCGCCGCGATGAGCGCCAATCCCGCTTTTACCGCCGGAAAGGCGCGGCGATCGACGACTTCCACGGCCACGCCGCCGCAGACTTCGCCAGCGAACTTTTGGAACGTCGGCTCAAACTGCATGGGTCGCACGTGCAAACCGGGGATGGCAAAGCGCTCGATGGCTTCCGCATACTGCCGCGCATTCAGCCAGCCTGCGCCGATCAGCTCGAACGGCCGCGTCGTCCCGCGCCCTTCGGAGAGCCGCGTGCCTTCGATGAGACACGTGCCGGGATACGTCACCGCGGTCGCAACGGTCGGCATGTTCGGGCTCGGCGCGTACCACGTGCTACCGGCGGAGGCGAAGTCTTGCTCGTCCAGATACTTGGCTGGATCCCAGTGCGTGCAGGGCACGACGGTCAACTGGCTTTGCAGCCCCTGTTCTGCCGCATAGAACTTCGCAATCTCGCCGATCGTCAGACCGTGGCGCTGCGGCACGTCGATCCAACCGACGAAGCTCTTGAACTTGCGGGCCACCGCGTTGCCTTCAACGACCTCGCCGCCCAGCGGATTCGGACGATCGAACACGACGACGTCAACACCGACCTGCGCGCACGTTTCCAACGCCATGCAAAGCGTTGCGGCGTAGGTGTAATAGCGTGAGCCGACGTCCTGAATGTCAAAAACCAGCACGTCGATGCCGGTCAACGCGTCGGGTTCCAAGGTCAGCGTGTCGACCGTGCGCCCGTACAGCGTGCCGACTTCGAGACCGAAGACTGGATCCACGCCCGCGTCAACCGCGATCAGATCCTGCGCTGTCGACCACAGCCCGTGTTCCGGACCAAACAGCCGCGTGACGTTGACGCCCGCTTGGCGCATCGCGTCGACCAGATGGTGACGGCGATACGGCGGGCGTTCCGCGCGCACCAAGGACGACGGGTTGCAGCACACGGCCACGCGGCGACCGCGCAACTGCGTGAAGCCCTGACTCGCTGCGACTTCTGCTCCGGTTTGCAACATCGGCATCTCCCGTTTCGCCGTGGCGACTTAGGCTGGCTTGTCGTTCTCTGGGAAGCGCAGCAGGCGCAGTTCGCCTTCGCCCTCATTGCGAAACACTTCGATCTCTTTCACGTTCGTCAGGTTCACGTAGAGCGACGCGGTTGCCTCGCGCTCGTTGCGGAGGGCGATAAAGCCCGACTCCATGGCGTCGACGATGCCGATGACCGACGTGTCCTCGTCGTCGAACTGGATGACCCAAACTTTCTGCCCAATCAACGATTGCATACGACCTCTAGCCCACTTGCGGGGCGGCGCGGGACGCACGAGTTTAGCTGACCCTGCAGGGCTTGGGAACTGGATCTGTTTGACACGCCATGCGGGCTGCCGCATCCTTTTGCGCGTACTCGGACCATCGCGGTCCCTATTAACGGTCAGACCGACACGAGGGCAGAATGGCTTCTCTGGAATCCGGCGAGTTCGATAACGACTACGCGAAGTTGAGCGACGTCGATGAGTTCGTGGCGCGCACGCAAGATTACGCCGCTGGCCTGCTGAGTGCGGACGCGTACCGCGCCTATCGCCTGACACGGGGCGTCTACGGCCAACGTCAAGATGACGTCTTCATGCTCCGGATCAAGATGCCCGGCGGCATCGTCCTGCCGGATCAGCTGCGGTGTGTGGCGGACGTGATCGACGTTGCGCCCGAACGTCTCGGCCACGTCACGACGCGCGAGAACATCCAAATTCACCACTTTCCGCTGGATCAGGTCGCCGACAAGATGCGCCTGCTGGCTGAAGCTGGCCTGACGATGACCGAAGCGTGCGGTTCGGCGGTGCGCAACATCACGCAGGATCCGTACGCGGGTCTTGCCGCGGACGAGGTTTTTGACACGACGCCGTATCTGCAGGCGATCGTCCGATTCTTCCTGCGCAATCCGCGCGCTCAAGGTCTGCCGCGCAAGTTCAAGATCGCGATCTCGCCCTCGGCGGCGGATCGTGCGTACGCGGCGATTCACGACATCGGTCTGGTCGCCGTCAAGGGCACCGATGGTCAGCCCGCGTTCAAGTTCCTGGTGGGCGGTGGTCTGGCGTCGATGCCACGTACGGGGTTGCTCGTCCATGAAGCGTGGCCGGCCAAAGACATCCTGACGCCGATGCTCGCGGTCATCGACTTCTTTCAAGCGCATGGCAACCGCAAGGTGCGTTCCAAGGCGCGGATCAAGCACGTGTTGCGCAAGATGGGGCCCGACGAGTTCAAGGCCACGTACGAAGGCTACCTTTTGGAAGTGCAAAAGGATCCGCCGCAGCAGTTGGATCACATCGACGCGGTCTATTCCGGTGTTGAGACCTGGCAGTACGCGCGACCGTCAGATGCTGATGTTGGGGTCCAAGGCTTTCACCTGTGGGCGACGACCTGCGTGCGCGAGACGCGCCTGGCTGGCAAAGTGTTCGTGACCGTGCGTCTGGATCGCGGTGGCGAAGTGACGGCGCAGAATCTGCGCGATCTGGCGACGATCACGGAGACGTTTGGCCAAGGTCGGTTGCACTTCACGCCGCAACAGAACGCGGTCCTGCGTGCGGTCGCGGTGGAAGATCTGCCGGCGCTCTACAAGCAGCTCTCGGCTGCGGGGCTCGGCAAGGCGGGCGCAAACACCATCGCGGACATCACCTCGTGCCCTGGCGTGTCGACCTGCAATCTCGGCGTGACGTACTCGCGCAATCTCGCCGACGATCTGGTCGAACTCCTGGAAAACGTCGGCGACGTCGACGCGAGCATCAAGATCAGCGGCTGCCACAATTCGTGCGGTCAGCACCACATCGGCACCATCGGCCTCTACGGCGCGCTGCGACGCGTGGGGGGCCGTCCAGCGCCGCACTACCGGCTCATGGTCGGCGGTGATGTGAACCCCAATGGCGCGGTTTTTGGCGAAGATCTCGGCCTCGTGCCAGCGCGCCGGGCAACCGAGGCGGTGAAGCGGATCATCGATCACGCGGCGGGGAAGAAATTGCCCGGCGAGTCGGTTGGTTCCTACCTGCGGCGCGTGGATCCGGAATCGTTGAAGCCAGTGGTTGCGGATCTGCTGGACATTGCCGACGATGCGGCTCAGGAGTTGGACTTTTGGGACATCCGGGCGACCGCTCCGTTCCTTGGCGAGACCCGCGACGGCGAATGCGCGGTCTGAAGCGAGCTTCTGGTGCGACACGTGAGCCGACTGCAGGGACTTCTCTTCACGCTTCTGCTGGCGTGCGTTGCGTGTAGCGGCGCTGAAACTGGTGCCGAACTTCCCAAGACCGATGGCCAACGTCACGTGTTGCTCGGCGCGCCGCATGCGTCGGTGATCGTGCCCAAGGGCTTGGATGTTGCGGCGCCGCTGACCTGGGTGTGGCAGACCAACGACGGCGCGATCCTGTTGACCGTGCGCCGCCAGCAGGAACCGCCCGACGGCATGAACGCGCAGTTGGACCACGTGATTCGCCAAATGCAGCAGGGTGGCGAGGCCGATCTGATGGGCGACCGCAGCGTGCAGCTGGGTGATCTGGAAGGACGGCTGGTGGAAGCGACGACGCTGCGCAAGGCGGATCCGCCGACTTCCCTGTGGCTGATGCTCTGCGTGGCGGAAGACGGCATGTACGCACTGACGGTTGCGGGTCCGACAGTGGCGTTGAAGGAACGGCGCAAGGAACTACTGCAGTTTGTCGAGTCGCTGCGGATCGCGTCGCCGCAGGATCACACCGCGGTGCCTACACAGCCGGTGCCGGACCTCGTTGCGCCGCCCGATGCCGAAACGCCGCAATAGCAGCTACGCTTTGGCGCGCTTCTTGCCCTTTTTGCCCTTCACACCGCCCAACGTGCGCGCCCACAGCCACGCCAGACCCAGCGCCAGCGCCGCCAGTGGCCAATCGCCGAGCATCGCGTAGAGCGTCCGACCTTCCATCAAGGGCACGTCGCGCATCAGCGTCTCTTCGCCGGTCAGCTTGGTCTCCGCCACGCGCCGCCCGACGGCGTCGATGAACACCGAAATGCCCGTGTTCGTCGAGCGCAGCAGCCAACGCCGGTACTCGACCGCGCGAATCAGCGCCAAATTCAGGTGGTGCTCTGGTTCAGCGCTCTGGCCAAACCAGGCGTCGTTGGTCACGTTGATGAACACGTTCGGGTCGTGCGCCGCCACGCGCTTGGCATACCGAGGCACGAGATCCTCGTAGCAGATCAGCATGCCGATGCGCGCCGTGCGATCCGTGTCCACCTTCAGCTCGATCGGCGCGGTCCGCGTGCCTGACTGAAAGCGCGACGTTTCCGGAGAGAGTTCGTAGAGCTTGGGAAATTCTTCGCCAAACGGAATGTACTCGCCAAACATGAGGAGGAACGCCTTGTCGTAGACCGCCTCAATCTCACCGTTGGGTCCTTGCAAGATCGCCGAGTTGAAGCAGTCCTTGCAGCCGGCGTGATGCGTCGGCAATTCGCTGGCGTGTGTCATGGCGCCGTAGAGCAGGGGAACTTTGAAGCCGCGGCGCGGGCTGGAGCGATCCGCCTCGGAAGTCAGTTCGTCGGACTGCACGTCAGCGGGGAATTTGAGATCGGCGCTCGGCAGCGGCGTCTGGCTGGCGACGATGCGCTTGGCCGAGCGCGGCGTCAGGTAGCTGGACTGCGGAAGTTGGCCGAGCACCGCGGTGATCTCGGCCGCGGAGCCCGTGTTGATTTCCACCAACTGGCCCGGCTGACCAAACCAGATGCGACCGCCACGACCGACGACAAGTACGTTGCCATCGGCATCGCAACCGCCGGCGACGAGGTCGACGCTCGCCAATTGCGGCAGGACCTTCCACGCGCCGAGCGGCGACTTTCGGGCAAATGCGCCGTCCTTGCCAGCGAGCCACGCGCTGCCGTCTGGCCCAAACCACGCGGCGTACCAGTCCTTGTCGCCGACCGTGTCGACCAACCAGCGGTAGCCGTCGCTGCGGACAACCGTGCCGCCTTGACCGGCCGCCACGATGCCATCGCCCTGCGGGTCCGCCGCGACGGTCCACAAGTCGACGTGCGTGGGCGACTCCAGTTTGCGTACGGAACTCCCAATCGACTGGACGATGGTGCCACCCACGCCCACAGCGACGGTGATGCCCGTGCCGGAGCGCGCCGCCGCCGTGAGTGCGAGCGGCCCCAGTTCTGGCTCAGGCAACGCCACGAGCTTGGATCCGTCGCCCGGATCCGGCACTGGATGCACGTCCGGATCGCGTGCGGCGACGTAGTCCACAACAGGCAGCAGCCACATCCGCCCGCTCGACGCGATGACCGTGCCTGTTGGCATGCGCCCAAATGGGTCGATCGGCGGAAACACGGTCGCGATCGCCGTCTCGCCCGGCGGCATGTCGATGACTTGGGTGCCCTTGGGCGTCACGGTCAACACACGCTTGCCGCTGTCGATCGCCCGCCAGATGTCACCGCGGGGCGAGGAAATGCCGCTGAGCAGCTTCACGTCCCGCGGGAATCCCAGGCGCTGGCCGTTTTCTGCGTGAAGCGCCTTACCGTCATGGCGCCACATTGCGCCCCCGTCGCCGATGACGAGAAAGTGGTCCAGCGTGTGCAGCACCGGCGAAAAACCGTACGGTTGGTAAGCGCTTTCCGGCCAGACGATGAGCTCCGCGCCGGCTCTCTCCAAGTCCGCCGACATGCGCTGGTGTTTGAGCAAGTTGTGCCGCAGCGTCCGCGAGCGCGCCTCGCCCTCCAGATACTTTGCCTCTTTTTCCCAAATGCCGACGTTGCCTTCCACCATGCCGATTCGCATCTTCTTGGCGGCTGCTTGTTCGGCGTCAATCTGGCCGATTCGCATCGTTCCGTACGCCCACGTCGCGCCAACGAGACCGATCGCCGCGAGCAGGAAGACCCAGCCGGGGCGGCGACGTTGCAAGAGCGCCGCAGGGACTTCCGCAAGTGCGGCGTTGGCGGCAAAAACGACGGCCGAAACGAGGTGGACGCCGCCCAGATCAGCGACTTGAATCATCGGCAGTTCGCGCGAAAGCGCGTTGCCCATGAACCATGGGAAAATCATGGGAACGACGGCTTCACCCGCCCAAAGCGAAAGCCAGCAGGCCAACGCGCTAGGCGCGCCGCGACCGACCAACCAGCGCCACAAGGCGAAGCCGATCGCCATCGTGAAGCCTTGGGTGAGCGCTTGCACGCTGAGGATCGCGTACGCTGGCGGCGACGGCATGTGGCCGAATTCCTCCAGCATCACCGTCATCCAATGGAAACCACCTGCGTTGGTCACAAAGCCAGCGAGCAGGCCGAACCCAAAGCCTTGGCGCGTCGTGGCAGCGTTGAGCGCGACGATGAGCGGAACGAATGCGAACCACGCGAGGTAGTGGATGTTCCAGCCGGGGAAGGCCAAAAAGACCAGCGTGCCTGTGAGGATCGCAGCGAGGGTGGCGACGGCGCGATTCATCGGCTGGTTCCTGTGGGCGGCGGCGGTTCGGCCACTCGTTCAGCGGGCAACTTGGGCGGTTCGGGCAGCCACGGCTTCCAGTCGGCAGGCGCGGCGTGCGCGCTCGCTTGGAGGAGAAATGGCTGCACCAGCATCAACGCTTGGCGCGGATTGGCAAACTTCTGTGCCGCAACGTCCATCCGCGCCAGCAGTGGCCGCGCGCGGCTGTCGGCATCGGAAGCCAAACGCGACTTGGTCGCCACGTCCAGCCGCGCCCAAATCGCCTCGCCGGACGTCCGCAGTTCGTGCAGTTCCGCGTGATGCGCACTCCGATACGCCAGCGCGGCGTCCAGCAGCTTGCGCTGATCGCCCGCTGCCGTTTCCAGCATCTGCGCCGCAACCTCGGCGTGGTGAAGCGCCTGATCGATTTGCGTCTGCGCCTGCGTCGCGATGTCGGGTTGGCAGGCCATGGCAAACGCCAAAAACACAAACGCCACGCGATCGGGCGATCGGCGTGGCGGCTGTAGCGTGCGTGCCTTGAAGTCCAGCATAGGAGGCTGTCAGTGCGAAAGGCGGGACTTGAACCCGCATGCCCGTGAAGGCGCTAGAACCTGAATCTAGTGCGTCTACCAATTTCGCCACTTTCGCAGGGCAGGCGAAGCGCCGCACAGGAGCTTGCCGGGGCGCGGATCATGCGGAAGTTGTGCGCGCGTGTCAAGCCTGCAACGTTGAAGACGTGTGTTTGGACACGGCGTGCCGCGTCGTCTATAACGGTTCATGCGGGTAAGGGCTCCATGCGTGGGTGCGGTGCGATGAAGATGCCGAACAGAATTCAGGTGCTTGCTGCGCTCTGGCATGTCCGGTTCCTGCTTGCGATTCTCACATGCGCGTTGGCAACGTCCGCACTTGCTGTCGAGCCGGAAAAGGCGGCGGCCTCCTTGGCACGGCAAGCTGGACAGGTGGAAGACGGCGGCGATGCCAAGCGCGCTGCGGAGCTGTATCTGGAGGCTTTTCAGACCGATCCAACGCAGCCGAACTACCTCTATGCGGCGGCGCGCTCCGAGATGAATGCGGGCAAGGTGCGCGAAGCAGAAGAACATTTTGAACAGTTTCTGACGCTTGCCGATACCGGAACCGATCGTGCCGACAAGGCGCGCGCGTACTTGGCGGATCTACGCGGAAGTCGTGCGGAGACCAAAGAATCGGCGGCTGATCGCGCAGCTGCAGCGGGACGCTGGCAAGAAGCATCGAAGCTCTATGAAGAGCTGTGGAATCAAATGCCTACGCGCTGGTCGGCGCTGTTCAAAGCGGGGCAAGCGGCACAGGAGGCAGGCGACAAGGAGCGCGCGCGGGAGCTGCTCCGGCAGTACCTGAATGAGTCGCCCACGAGCGCGGCGGATCGCCCAGAAGCCGACGATCGTCTGCGGCGGTTGGCGGCGTCGGGCGAAGCAAAGTCGGCCGCTCCTGTGGGTGTAAGTGGACAGGCTGAAAGTGGTTCTGGTGGAAGAGTCCTCGGCTGGACTCTTCTGGGCACCGGCGTGGCGATGCTCGGTGGCGGCGCGGCGCTGCTGCTGTACGGCGTGAGTCAGGAGCGCGCGCTGAACCAAGAGCTGAAGTTGGTCGACGGGTTTGTGACCGCCGACATGACGCACGCGCAAGCGCAGTCGCGGGCGGACGCGATCGGGCAGCACCAGACGATTGGTGTCGGATTGGCCGCCGCGGGCGTCGTGGCGGCCGGTTTCGGTACGTGGCTTATGCTGCGCGAGCCCGACAAGCAGCCGACTTCACGCGTCAGCGTGGCGCCGGGACCAGGTTGGACGGGCGTGAGCCTCGGATGGCGGTTTTGATGCGCACTTTTCGCAAGAGCACGGCGATCTGGGCAGCGGTGGTGGCACTGGTGGGCTGTACTGTCGCCATCCCCGACGCGGCGCACTTCCCCGAAGCCCGTGACGCGCAGGCCGACAACGCGGTCGCGGATGCGGCGGACGTTGCCAAGGACGTCAAGATTGACACGGTGGACGCCAAGGACGTCGCGGGCACTGACGCCATTGACGTCAAGCCAGACGCGCCGGATGTGACCTCGCCACCAGACGCTGATGTGGCTGTGCCCGATGCGGTGACCGAGGAAGTGGCGGACGCCGTTGTTGAACCGGATGCCGCTGGCACCGACGCACTTGCAGAGACCGCCGAGTCTGACGCGGCACAGGATGCGGGCGAAGACGCCGTGGACGTCGGTCCCAGCTGCACGCCGACGCAATGCGACGATGGCAATCCCTGCACCTTTGACGATTGCGGCAGCGACGCGCAGTGCACGCACGCCAACATTGCGCCCACACCGTGTCCCGACGACGGCCTGCCGTGCACCGGCGACAGCTGCTTGGACGGCGTGTGCAGCCACACGACGCTGTTGGCCAACTGGTGCATCATCGGCGGCGTCTGCCACGTTGCCGACGAACTGACGGGCGACGGCTGTGGCATCTGCCAGCCTACCACCACTCCCGTTGCGTGGACGTCGCTCGACGACTCGACGCTTTGCACGGACGGCACGGCGTGCACCGTAGGCGATCACTGCCAAGCCGGCACGTGCCTCCCCGGTGCCGTGACAACGTGTGACGACGACAATCCGTGCACCGCGGACGTCTGTGACCCCGCCAGCGGTTGCGCCAATCCAAACTTGGATGACGGTTCGGGCTGCCCTTCCGTCGGCGCGTGCAAGCTGCCCGGTTACTGCGTGAGCGGCACGTGTCAGAGCGATCCCAAGTTGTGGTCCACGTCGTTGGATGGAGGCTTCGGCGGCGAGGACCACTTCAGCGCGGTCGCGATCACCGCGACGGGCGAAATCATCGCGGTGGGTGGACGTGCCGCGGCATCTGGCCATCAGGAAGGCTGGGCAGTGCGATTGAACGCGGCGTCAAACCTGGTCGAGAATCTGCCCGCGTTGGTCGATGTAGCTGGCGACGCGCATTACGGAGCGGTCGCGGTGGCCAGTGACGGCTCAATCGCCATCGGCGGTGGAACGACGTCGGACGCTGTTCTGCAGTTGATCGCGGCCAACGGCACGCCGCAGCAGATCCTGCCGTTCAGCGCGTGGGGTGCGGGTGAAGTGGCGCACATCACGGCGGTCAATGGCGGTGGCTGGCTTCTCCTCGACAATCAGGCGCACGCGGCGCGGATCACGGCGACTGGAGCCGAGGTGTGGACAGCGAAGGCCGCCGCATTCGGTCCACATGTGCTCACCGCGATCGCCGGCACGCTCGACGGTGGCGCGATCGCGGTTGGCTACCTGACGAGTCCGGACGCAACCAGCGCGTCCGCTTTGGCGATCCGGTTCAGCAACACCGGCGCGATCCTGTGGCAGCGCGGGTTTGGCGAGGCGAGCACCAATTACCTCGGCCTCGCCATTGGCGCGGACGGCAACTTGACCGCGGCGGGCATCTATGGCGGCGTCGGCGGGGTCGGCGTCGCGTTTGACCGGATCAGCACCACGGGCGCTTGGCTCGGTACCAACGTCGCATTCGCACCCAAGCCGATCGTTGTGCGAGCAGCTGTGGCTGCGGCGGACGGCACGTGGCGACTGGTCGGCGACAACGGCACCAACGCTTGGCAAGGCGGATTCGACGCGTTTGGCAACCGACTATGGGAGCAGACCTACGACCCAGGTATTGCCCGCGGCGTGGCGGTCTTGAGCGGCGGGGGCGCGATCGTCGTCGGTGAAACGGGCGCGCCGGCCGACGGCCTCGTCCTGCGCGTCGACAGTTGGGGCAGCGCGTCCTGTGCCGACTCGCAGCTCTGCGCGAACCTCACCAGCAGCGGCTGCGACGACGGCTTCGTGTGCACGACTGATCTCTGCAAAGCCGGTGCGTGCAGTCACAATCCGATCGTCGCCGCTCCGCTCAGCACCGCCGTGTGCGACGACGGCGACCCGTGCGTCGTTGCCCAGCACTGCGCAAACGGTCAATGCGCCGGTACCGCGAGCTTGCAGTCCAGCACTGACGGCAAAGTGACCGAGTTCACGCACGTGGGCGCGCTACCCGACGGCGGGGCGATCGTCGCTGGCACGGCCAACTTTCTCCAGAACCTGGACGCGAGCGGTAGCGCCCGCTGGGGGGAATTCGTCACGGGCAGCCCAATCGTCGATGTCGCGGGTTTGCCCAACGGCTGGGTGGTCACCTTGCAGGCGAGCAGCATGCAGCGGTTTCGCCCGAACGGCGCGTCTTTTCTACTTTCTGCCATTCCCGTCGATGGCGGCGCGGCCTCGGCGATGACGGTCCTCAGCGACGACACCGTTGTCGTTGTCGGCACGGCGGATGCAGGCACAGCCAACCAGGCGGCTTTCATCGAACGTTTCGACGCGGCTTGGGTCGGCGCGCCCATCTCCTTGCCCGGCTCCTTTGGCCTCTCGCAAGGCCTGGCGATCGCAGCGTCAGCCACAGGCGGCTGCGGCGTCCTGACTTTGGAGGGCGCCGTCGCCAAGCTCCACCGGTTTGACGCGGATCTCGTCGAACTCTGGAGCAAACCGCTCAGCGTCAAGACCGACACGCTCATCGCCGCGATGCCCGATAACGGCTGGCTCGTCGCGGGTCTGGGCGCAAAAGGCGTGGCGCTGGAGCGCAGCGGCCCGGACGGCGCCTTCGAATTTGCCGTTCAATGGCCGATCGCGGGGTTGACGGATGTTCGCGGGTTGACCGTCCTGCCTGACGGCACCAGCGCGGTTGCCGTTCAGCGTCTCACCGGCGGCATCTCACAAGGCGGCGTTGCGCGCTTCGGAGCGTTGGGCGGTCTCTTGTCGATCACGTGGGGCAGCCTCGGCTCGCAGGCGTTTGACCTCTGCGCTGCCTCGCGTCCCGAAGGCGTGTGGACTGTCGGCAGCCGCTCGGGCGGCGGCTGGATCTCCCGTTCCGACGCGTTCGGCGGCCAATCGTGCAGCGACAGCGGCAGCTGCATCAGTCAGAGTCTCGTGTGCGACGACGGCAATCCCTGCACGTACGACGGCTGCACCCAAGGTCTGTGCACCATCACCACGCCCGTGACGCCAGGTCTCTGCTTGGACGGCGGCGAATGCTCCGCTGCTGGTGCATGTCCGCTCTTGGGAACGTGCGGCGATGGCAAGTGCAATGTCAACGAAACCAGCGCAACGTGCCTCGGCGACTGTGACGCGGCGTGCGACGCGATGAACTGCGACGACGGCGACCCGTGCACCATCGATTACTGCCAGGCCGGTGTCTGTGCGATTGGAGGTGCGCTCGACGGCACCGCATGTGCGTCGGGCAAGTCGTGCGTGCTTGGTCAATGCGCTGCACCGGGCTGCGGCGATGGAGTCTGCGCGTCGGGTGAAACGGCGACCAATTGCGCTGCGGACTGTCCGGCGTGCGGCGATGGCGTCTGCAGCCTGGCGGAAAACAATCACCTTTGCCCCGCGGACTGCGCCAAGCCCGTCAGCGGTTGCGAGAACATGTGCGGTTGGAAGAGCACCAAGCCCGGCGGCGGCGTGTGCTGGTGCGACCCCGGCTGCACGCCCGGCGCGTTTGGCGACTGCTGCGACGACAAAGCCACCTTCTGCCCCTGAACCTGCCGAGGCGACCGATGGACCTGCACCTGATCGCGCTGGGCTACCCGTTTTTTGTGCTGCGGATCGTGGCTGAAGTGCTGTGGTCACACCGTCAGCGTCTGGGACTCTACCGTTTCGCCGACGCGCTGACGGACTTGGCGTGCGGCGTGGGCAGTCAAACCGTGGGCGCGATGCTGGGCGCGCTGGGCGTGGCCGCGTACGTGTGGGCGTACGATCTGCGCGTCACGACGTTGCCCGAAACAGGCGCGTGGATCTGGCTGTTGGGCTTTCTCTACGTCGATTTCGTCTTTTACTGGTGGCATCGCTGGAGCCACGAGGTGCACACCCTCTGGGCCGGCCACGTCGTGCACCATCAGTCGGAGGACTACAACCTCGCCGTCGCGCTGCGCCAGGAATGGCTGACGCACCTGACGCACATTCCGTTCTACCTGCCGCTGGCGTTCGTCGGCTTTCCGTGGCAGGTGCTGGCGACCAACGTCTCGATTTCCTTGCTCTACCAGTTCTGGATCCACACCGAAGTGATCCGCCGCATGGGGCCCTACGAGTGGGTCTTCAACGCGCCGATGCACCACCGCGTGCACCACGCGATCAACCCGCAGTACTTGGACAAGAACTACGGCGGCATCTTGATCGTCTGGGACCGACTTTTTGCCACGTACCAAGAAGAAGTTGAGCCGTGCGTCTACGGCACGACGACGCCGATCGCCAGCTGGAACACGTTTTGGGCCAACTGGATCGTTTGGCAGACCATGCTCACCGCGGCGAAGCAGACGGCCAAGTGGCCGGACAAGCTGCGTGTGTGGTGGAAGTCGCCCGCGTGGAGCCCGCCGGACTTGCCCGCGCATCCGCCGCAGAAGGTCGACCGCGCGAAGGTCGTGAAGTACGACACGCCGTTGCCGACGCGCCTCAAGATCTGGCTCAGCGTGGCGTTTCTGGTGACCATGGCCGCGCAGGCGAGCTTGCCGCACGCGACGTCGATGTTCGTGCTGGGCGCGGTTCCGCTGATCCTGTGGGCGCTGCTGAACCTCGGCGCGCTGTTGGAACAGAAGCCGTGGGCCAAGGCGAGTGAAGCGGTGCGGCTGGGTGTGACCATTGCCGCGTGCTACGTCGGCAGCACGCTCGCAACCGATGGCGGCTTCGCGTGGCTGTTGCTCGTCGCGATCCCGTTTGCACTCCTGCTTTTGACGCTGCCGCTGGCTACCCGACGTCAAGCCAGCTTGTGAATCGGCGCGTATTCCGGCGACCAGTGCCACGCCTGGGCGCGCGCGATGATCGCGGCGTCATCGAGCTTCACGCCGATCCCCGCTGCCACCGCCGCCTGCGCCACGCGCAAGGCCACGTGCTGACTGACGTCGCGCAATTCGGCGATTCGTGGGTACAGCGTCTCCTCACCGGCGTGATGCGTCTGCGTAAACTCGGCGACGGCGTGTGCTGCGGCCAAAAAGAGACTGTCGGGAACGCGCTCGACTTCGCTCAGCAGAATACCCAAACCGATGCCGGGGAAGATGAACACGTTGTTGCATTGGCCGATGACGAACTTCCGATCGCCCAACTGCACCGGCGCGAACGGCGAACCAGTCGCGACGAGCGCGCGACCATCGGAGTGTGTCAGCGCGGCGGTTGGCGTGCACTCCGCCTGACTCGTCGGGTTGCTCAGCGGCAGCACGATCGGCCGCGCGCAGTTCTTGCCCATCTGCTGCAAAATCTGCGCGTCAAAGACGCCTGGCTGACCTGACGTCCCCACGAGCACGGTCGGCTTGTAGGCTTCCACCAGCTCCGTCAGGGTCATGTCCGCGTGCACGTTGACCGCCGCCGCGTCCGCCGCACTCAGCACAAACGGCAGCTTGTACGGGTCCTTGACGGTGCGGCCTTCGGTCAGCACGCCGTCGGAGTCAAAGAACACGAGCTTGCGCCGCACGTCGCCTTCACTCACGCCCTGCGCGATCAACTCCTTGTGGATCAACCCGCCGATGCCCACGCCCGCACCGCCCGCGCCCACGAACACGATCCGCTGATCCGCAAGCGACTCGCCGGTGATGCGCAAGCCAGACAGGATGCCCGCCAGCGTGACCGCCGCCGTCCCTTGGATGTCGTCATTGAAGCTGCGGACTTCATCGCGATATTGTTCCAAAAGCCTGAACGCATTGCCTTTCTTGAAGTCTTCCCACTGCAGCACCGCGCGCGGAAAGACGGTCTTGACCGCGTGCACGAACTCTTCAACCAGCTTGTCATAAGCGGCGCCGCGCAGCCGAGGCGCGCGATAACCCAGATAGAACGGGTCTTCGAGCAGCGCGGCGTTATCAGTGCCGACGTCCAGACTCACCGGCAGACAATGCTGCGGGTGGATGCTGGCGCCCGCGGCGTACAGGATCAACTTGCCGACCGGGATCGCCATGCCGCCCACGCCTTGATCGCCGAGACCCAAAATGCGCTCATTGTCGGTCACCACGATGAGGCGCACTTCTGCCTCCGCGGCGTTGCACAGGCGCTCGATCATGCAGCCTGCGTCATCCGGCGTCAGGTAGAGTCCATGCGGCCGGCGAAAGATGTGGCTGTACTGCTGACACGCGAGTCCCACCGTCGGCGTGTAGATGATCGGCGCTAGCGCCTCCAGGTGGTTCGCCAGCACCCGGTAGAAAAGCGTTTCGTTGCGCTCCAGGAGTGCAATGAGCCCAACGTACTTCTCGACGGGATCGGTCTTGGCCGCCAAGTGCTCCGTCTCCAGCGCTTCTTGCTGTTCAATCGTGAACACGGCGTGCGGCAGAAGCCCTGCGAGTCCGAGCGCCTCACGCTCTGCTTGGGTAAAAGCCGCGTCGCGGTTCAGCCGGGGTTGTGCCAGCAGTGCGGTGCCTTTGGGAAATTTTGGGTCTAACGTTGCCATGGGAGTTACCTTCTCGTGCCGCGCATCGCGAGGCGAAAGCCAGTGTCGCAGTCAACCGATCTGCCGCCAATGGTCGCGGTGATGCGGACGTGACACTCGGCCGCATTTCTGCGTCGTCTCTTGGGCAAAAACGCAACAGGGGCGGCCCAAAGACCGCCCCTGCCGAATTCACATCCGCCGAAGCGGCGCGCGTCTTACGAGCAGCCGCCCGAAGTCGCGCCGCAATCGCAGCGGTAGCACTTGCCAGCCGGGTACATCGTCTGGCCGCAATTGCTGCAGAGCGGCAGGTCGATGTTCCGCGCGATCACGTTGCGCTGGGCGCTGTTCGCATCGCCAGCCGCCGCTTCCACCGGTGCCGCGTTGGGCTGCACCAGCTTGATCTTCACGGTCGTGCCCGTCGACGCGGTCTGCGTCGGGATCGGCTCGTACACACCGCTCGTCTGGCCGTCGATGGTCTCCTGCTCACCGGTCTGCAGGAATTTCAGCGCCAGCCAGCGGAAGATGTAGTCGGTAATCGACTTGGCGATCGGGATGTCCTTGTGGCCCGTGAAACCCGACGGTTCAAAGCGCGTGGCCGTGAACTTGTTGCACAGCACGTCCAGCGGAACACCGTACTGCAGCGCCAAGGAAATCGACGTGGCAAACGCATCCAGCAAGCCCGACAGCGTCGAACCTTCCTTCGCCATCGTGATGAACACTTCGCCCGGCGAGCCATCTTCGTGCATGCCAACCGTGATGTAGCCCTCGTGATCCGCGATGCGGAACTTGTGGGTCAGCGCTTGGCGCTCATCCGGCAACTTTTTGCGCAGCGGACGTTCGACGATCCGCTCCACGATCTTCTCGACGATCTCGACCTGATGCAGCGCGTGCGTCCCGACCGTTCCGTCCGCCGTGTCGTCCGTCTTCTTGACGTTCATCGGCTGGCTGGACTTGCAGTTGTCACGGTAGATCGCCACGGCCTTGATGCCGAGCTTCCACGATTCCAGGTACGTCTGCGCAATGTCCTCACGCGTCGCGTCTTCCGGCAGGTTCACGGTCTTGGAGATCGCGCCCGAAAGGAACGGCTGGCACGCCGCCATCATCTTGATGTGCCCCTGGTAGTGAATCGACCGCGTGCCATTGAACGGCTTGAACGCGCAGTCAAACACCGCCAAGTGCTCACTCTTCAACGCAGGAGCGCCTTCGATCGTGTCGTTCTGGTCGATGTACGCCGTGATGTCCGCGATCTCGTTGGACGAGTAGCCGAGGTGGATCAACGCCTGCGGCACCGCCGTGTTGACGATCTTCAGCGTGCCGCCGCCGACCAGTTTCTTGTACTTCACCAGCGCGATGTCCGGCTCAATGCCCGTCGTGTCGCAGTCCATCATGAACGCGATCGTACCGGTCGGCGCGAGGACCGAGACCTGCGCGTTGCGGTAACCGTGCTTCTCACCCGTCGCGATGACGTCCTTCCAGATCTGCGTCGCCGACTGCGTCAGGTTCGCCGGAATCAGCTTCGCCGCGATGTCCTTGACCGCCGCCTGGTGCTTCTTCATCACGCGGATCATCGGCTCGCGGTTGATGCTGAAGCCGGGGAACGCGCCGATCTGCTCGGCAACTTTCGCCGACTGCAGGTTCGCTTCGCCGTGCATGATGGCCGTGATCGCGCCCGCATAGGCGCGGCCCGCATCGCTGTCATAGGCCAGACCGCGGGTCATGAGGAGCGCGCCCAGGTTGGCAAAGCCGATGCCCAGCGGGCGGAACGCGTGGCTGTTCTTCTCGATCGCCGGCGTCGGGTAGGCGGCGAAGTCGACGAGGATCTCCTGCGCGGTGATCGTGATGTCAACGCCGTGCTTGAACGCCTCGATGTCGAACTCGCCGTCGTCGCCGACGAACTTCATCAGGTTCAAGGAGGCCAGATTGCACGCCGAGTCGTCCAGGAACATGTACTCGCTGCACGGATTCGACGCGTTGATCGGTGCCGTGTTCGGGCACGTGTGCCAGTCGTTGATCGTCGTGTCGTACTGCATGCCCGGATCGCCGCAGAGCCACGTTGACTCGGCGATCGTGTCCATCAGCTCCTTGGCGGGCAGGGTGTCCATCGGACGGCCGTCCTTGACCGCACGCGTGGTCCAGTCTTCGCCGTTCTCGTACGCCTGCATGAACGCGTCGGTCACGCGGACCGAGTTGTTGCTGTTCTGGAAGAAGACGCTCGTGTACGCCTCGCCGTCGATGCGGCTGTCGTAACCGGCCTTGATCAGCGCCTTGGCCTTCTTCTCCTCGGACTCCTTGCAGCGGATGAACTCCAAAATATCCGGGTGATCCACGTTCAGGATGACCATCTTGGCGGCGCGACGCGTCTTGCCACCCGACTTGATCACGCCTGCGAAGGCGTCAAAGCCCTTCATGAAGCTGACTGGACCGGACGCCGTGCCGCCACCAGCGAGCTGTTCGCGCGACGAGCGGATCGGCGATAGGTTCGAGCCCGTGCCGGAGCCGTACTTGAAGAGCATGCCTTCGGTCTTGGCGAGCGTGAGGATCGACTCCATCGTGTCTTCCACCGCATTGATGAAGCACGCCGAGCACTGTGGCTGCTTCTCAACGCCGACGTTGAACCACACCGGCGAGTTGAACGCCATGCGCTGCTGCAGGAGCAACCACGTCAGCTCGTCTTCAAAGATGCGCGCCGACTCTTCCGTGTCAAAGTACTGACCCTGGCGCGCCCACTGACCGATCGTGCCGACGACGCGGCCGATCAACTGGCGCACGCTGTACTCGCGCTCCGGCGTGCCGACGGTGCCGCGGAAGTACTTGGAAACGACAACGGCCGTCGCGGTCTGCGACCAGAAGGACGGGAATTCCACGTTCTTCTGCTCAAAGATCGTCTCGCCCTTGGTGTTCGTGATCGACGCGGTGCGGCGGTCCCACGATACCTCATCAAACGGGTTCACGCCCGCCTTGGTGAAGACGCGCTTGCACGGCAGGCCGGGGCCACGATCCGCGCGCTGCGACGCCGGCAGCTGGTGGCCGGGGGCGCGGCTCTGCGCCACATGCGTCACTGACATCTCACTCGCGTTATCCATAACCACCTGCGCTTTGCTGCCTTGATCGAGCGTGCTGGCGCTCGTCGCCAACGTCGAATCCGCGTTTCCATCTACCAGAGAACCTGCATCGTCCAGCACCATCGTCATCAGCCCCATCTGCTGCGCGTTGGCCGTCGCTGTTTGGGCGGCGGTTGCGCCACTGCCCTTCTTTTCCGTCTTCAAGCCTTCCATCGTGTCGCTCCGTTCCGTATGCGTCGTGTCGTTCTTCGTCTTGTCCAGACTCGCCTGCCCCTTGCTGCGTGCCTTGCGGCGAACGGGGTGAGCTTGCATGTCGTTCGTCAGTGAGTCTGTGAGTCCATCCAGTCTCAGTGCCTGTTCGGCAACCCGTACCTGTCTTGCAACCTGTACCTGTTCTGCACCCTGTGCTTGTTCAGCAACCTGTGCTTGTTCCGCAACCCATGCGCCGTCTGCCATGTTGCCCCCCGATGCACGGTTCGCGTCGCCTTGGGTTCGGTCGGCCTCTGCGGCGTTTCCGGACCGGGCAGCACTCCCGTGCGATCCATTCACCGCGCCCCATCGCAGTGAACGCACGCCGATTGACCGCGGCCTCAACTCAGCTTCCGCGCGACTTGCGCGGGGCTTTGCCGTGGCCGCCGAAGCGGAGCTGGGCTTGTCTGGCAGGGCAAGCAGCGGCGAGATAGCGTAGCTTCGCGGGCAAGCCCGTTGGCACTGTTCCTTCGCTGCCGTTCCTGACCCTGAAACTAGCCTGAGCGCCCCTCGCGGTCAACCTGAAGGTCAGCCTCGCACCACTACAGGTTGTGTCAAAAAAATAGTCGACCACTACATGTAGTGGTCCCGATCCCCCGCATGCCAACGCAAAATTCGCGTCAAAACGGCAGCTTGAGTCTGAACCGTCACAGCCTTGTGTGAACTCTTCACCCGGGCCTGCCGCATGCCTGTGGACAAGTGTCGCTCCCCGACGTGCAACCCTTGAATCCGGATCTGGATTCGTCCGTCACGGGCTTGTTGCTGAACTGCCACATGGCGTCGGGCTGCCGTCGATCGCGAGGGCCATCGCGCCGTGATCATCGCATGCCCAGACTCACCTCACGTTCTGCGTAACTGAGCGCATTTGCATCTGAAACGCCGGACGGGCCGGCTGAATTGCCTTGCCTCACACGGTTCTCGTTGCTTCCCGGCCCACACAGGGGGTACAAGCCTGCGCGAAACCGCGCGCCTGAGGCGCCGCAAGTGGGTTAGACGTCATGCAGTTCATCGATCAAGCCATCGTCGCCGTGCAGTCTGGCGCGGGCGGACACGGGTCCAAAAGCTTCCGCCGCGAGAAGTACATCCCGCGCGGAGGGCCAGACGGCGGCGACGGCGGCAAAGGCGGAGACGTGATCCTCGTGGCGGACAACCGCTCGCGGACGCTGCACGACTATCACCACAAGCGGCTGTACACGGCGGAGGACGGCCAAAACGGCATGACGGCGCGCAAGACGGGGCGCGACGGGGAGGACCTGATTCTCTACCTGCCACCGGGGACGCAGGTCTTTGACGACGACACCGGTGTGCTGCTCGCCGATCTGACGCTGGCCAACGAGCGCGTGGTGCTGCTGGCGGGCGGCAATGGCGGCTGGGGCAACGTTCGCTTCGCCTCCGCGACCCGGCAAACGCCCGATCACGCCAATCCGGGCCAGGAAGGGAAGCGCAAGAATCTGCGGCTGGAACTGAAGCTTCTCGCGGACGTTGCGCTCGTCGGGTATCCGAACGCGGGCAAGTCGAGCCTGATTCGCCAGATCTCAGCGTCGCGCGCAGTTGTCGCGGACTATCCGTTCACGACGCTGGTGCCCAATCTGGGCGTCGTTCGTCACCACGACCGCGTATTCACCGTCGCGGACATTCCCGGACTTGTGCCTGGCGCGGCGGAAGGTGCGGGCCTCGGGCTGCGCTTCTTGCGCCACATCGAGCGCTGCCGGATCCTCGTTTACCTGTTGTCGCCAGTTGACCGTGACGCGCCGGACTACCAGTGGATGGTGCTCCAGCGCGAGCTGCATGAGCACGACCCCTCGCTGTTGGAGCGCCCAAGCTTGGTCGTGCTGTCCAAGGTCGATGCGCTGGGCCCCGACGCGCAGAAGCGGGCGGACGAGGTTTCTGAGCTGATCGGCCAACCGGTTCTGCCGCTTTCCGCTGTGGACGGAACGGGTCTGGAACGGCTGCTGACCGCGCTCGCCTTGCAGTTTCAGCCCGAGACGCCAGTAGAACAACCCAAGTGGAACCCGCTCGAAGACTGACCGCGATCGGCGGCTCGCTTCCGCTCACTTCGGTATTTGACCCTCTCGTATCACCGGCCTATACTCCTTCAGATTGTCCGCGCACGTGAACGCATCAAGCCTCGGCCCATGCGAACACGATCGCGGGCGCTCTCCATCGGTTTAGCCTGGCGCTGGACCGCGTGGCGACGCAAGAATCGCGCCCAATGGCGATTCGTGAAGAACTGTGCAGGCTGTCGATCCACACGTTGGAAGACTTGGCAGACTGCATCGAGACGGACGTTGCGAGGCACCATGGTGCGCGACTTGGTAGTGAAGAGCCGATTGGACATGAACCATCGCGGGATCGCGACGGCGGCGTTGCTGTTGTGCTTGGGCGTGCAGGCCTCGCCTGCGTTCGCGCAGGCTGCGACTGACGACCCGACCGACGCGCCGCCCGCCGATCCGGCGGCCGCGCCCGCGACTGACGCTGCGCCCGCAGCCCCGCCGACCGTCGCTGCGCCGCCCACGGTCACTGCGCCGCCGACCGTGACAGCGCCGCCCGTAGCAACGGCACCTGCCACAACCGCGCCCGCGGCAACGGCGCCTGCTGCTGCCGGTACCGCCGCGCCCGCCGCTGGCGTCGCGGCCCCGCCCGCTGCTTCTGAGGTTGTTCCGGCCGCTGGTGACGCACAGTACGACGCCAAGCTCCGCGGTATCGAAGAACGCGTGATCGCGGTCAAAGAGAAGATCTTCAACACCAAAGCGAAGTTGCTGCTGTTGAAGGAGCAGATCCTCGACAACGTGATCGCCGAGTCGCGCGCCGTGCTCATCCACAAGAATGAGATGGGCAGCTTCTTTGAGTTGGAGTCGGTGCTGTACTATCTGGACGGCAAGAAAATTTACTATCAGGACAACGCCAACGGCCTGCTGAACCAGCGCAAAGAGTTTGAGATCTTCAACGGCACGGCGACGGCGGGCAACCACTCGCTCACCGTGGAGATGGTCTACCGCGGCAACTCGGACGTGTTCAGCTACCTGGAAGGCTATGTCTTCAAACTGAAATCGGTTTACACGTTCTACGCCCAGAAGGGCCGCGTGACGGAAGTCTCCGTGATCGGCTACGAGCGCGGCGGCATTGGCACCGATCTGGAAGACAAGCCGTCGATCAAGTACGACGTCAAACTCATTCAGAACAAGACGGCCAAACCCGTCGAGGGCGACGCGGGCAAGTAACGGCGAAATCGACGAATCCGTGAAGTGCCCCTGAGTATCCGTATCCCGCGAGGCGAAATCCCTTGACCGACCGCATCCACACACTGCCAAGCCCGATGAAGCGCGCGCCTTCGCGTGCCGTGGCGTTGCGGTGCGCGATGTTTCGGTTCGCGCTCGCCGCGTCGACGTTCGGCGTTGTGGTTCCGGCGCTTGCCGACGACGAACAACCCGACCCGGTGCGCGTGATCGAGAACGACACGAGCAACATCAAGTCCGACGTCAGCAACATCGACACCACGCTGAAAGCCGCCGTCCTGCGCGAGCGCCGCTTCCCGCTGGACAAGCGCTTCGTCGATGCCCAGATCGCCTATGAACGCGGAAATTTGGGCGTTTCTTCGGTGCTGCTGACCGACCTTGTGACCAATCCGGAGTTCCAAAAGAGCCGCGACTACGGTCAGGGCTTGTTCATGCTCGGCGACTGCATGTTCCGTACGCGGAACTACATGGGCGCGCGCCGCTACCTCGACGCGATCGCGCGGTCGCCCAACTCGCCCTACTTCCAGCAGTCGTTGCAGCAACTCGCCGATATTGCAGTGCGTTTGCACCGCATCTCCGACGTCGAAGTGTATGCCAAGCGCTTGGATGCGCTGCCGCAGGACAAACGCAAATCGGAGCTGTCCTACCAGTTTGGCCGCGCGTTCTTCTCCGCAAAGGCGTATGCCCGCGCGGAATCGTTCCTGCGCGCCGTCGCGCCAGAGGACAAACGCTGGGCGGCTGCGAAGTTCTATTTGGGCGCGATCAACGTCGCGAACAAGCGTTTGGAAGCCGCGATCGGCAACTTTGTCGACGTGGCCAGTGCCGCCACTGCAACCGATGAAGCGCGTCGTCCGGAACAGTCCGTGCTCGACTACGCGAACGTCGCGTTGGGTCGATTGTACCTGCAATCCAAGCGTTACGAAGAAGCGGCCAAGTATTACAAGGCTGTCGATCGCAACTCCGTGCTCTATGAAGAGGCGCTGTATGAATCGGCCGCGGCGCACGTCGCAGCGGCCCGGGTCAAGCAGGACCGCGTTGCAGCGGCGGCCGAGACCAGGAAGGCCCTTGAAGCCTTGGATATTTTGCTGCTGACGGTGAGCGACGATGGCGTCGCTGTGCAAGCCGCGGTGCTGCGCGGTCGCATCAACATGATCGACAAGCAGTATGATCAGGCGGACGCCGCGTATCAGGACGTTGTCGAGCGCTTTGGCGCGATCACGCAGGAACTGAACCAGTTTGTGCGCGATGACAAGAACCTGGAAAACTTCTTCAACTGGCTGCTGAACCGCGCTTCGGAAGAGTACACAGTCGCACGGCCGGTGTCGGAACGCGTCGCCAAGTACATTGAAAAAGACGAAGACATGCAGCGCGTTGTGTCGCTGTTTGACGACATGGCGGCGGAACGCGCGGACGTGAAAGAGTCGGACAAGCTGGCGAAAACGATCGACGCGGCGTTGCGCGAAGCGAGTCGCCTCGACATGTTCCCGGAGCTCAAGGACGCGTGGATGCGGATCGCCGAAGACCAGAACCGAGCGGTGGACGTCGGTCGCCGCGCCGTTGAAACGCTGCGCGCGCTGGTCTACGAGCAGATGAACGAGGAAGAAAAGACCAAAGCTGACGCGCTTTTTGAGCAGCGCAAGAAGTGGCAAGAAGCGTTCACCAAGGTCCCGCCGACCAAGGGCGACTACATCTTGCGGCAAACGCGCGTGTCCAACGACTTTCAGCGGCTGTCCGGTGACTTGAGCGAGAATCGCCTACTGCTCGAACAGTTGAAGCAAAACGCCCAGGGCGTGGCCAAGATGCTGAACGACCGTCTCTATGGCGACGGCGGCATCGTGATGGCCAAGGATCAGGAGAACGAGATCCGCGCGCGCTTGACCGAAGTGAACGATGAAGTGCGCCGTATTTTCCGCGAGTTGGAAGACCTGAATGGCAATTTTGAAGTGGCTTCGCAAGCGTTCGGCGCCGGCGACAAGGTCTCCAATGACGAGAACATGATCCGCCTGCGTTTGCTCGCCGCCCAGCGCTTTGAGCAGGACGCGTACGTCATCGCATTGCAGCGTTTGGGTCAAAATGCCAACGACATCGCGCGCCTGACTGCCGTGCGAAGCGATGTGGACAAGGTGATCCTCTCGATGAGCGACATCCTGAACACGATCGCGGCGCGGGCCAACGAGCGGATTTCCGGCATGTTGGTCGTACTCGGTCAGGAGAAGCGCAACATCGCGGAGTATCAGGTGACGGTGCGGAAGTACGAAGACGACTCGCGGTCGATGGCCAGCCAGGTCGGTTACGGCTTGATCCGCGCGGCGCAGAATCGCCTGAGCGAAATCGTGCTGGAAGCAGACTTGGGGCGCGTCGACGTGGCGTGGATGCGCAAGCAGGAAAAGGCCGATTCGATCAAGCAGTTGCAAGAAGAACGCAACGGCAAGCTCAAGACGCTGGGTGAAGTGCTGGACAACCTGACGGTTGACGACGGGGTGGAGCAGTGATGCTGAACCGTCGCCACTTTACGCGCCTCCTGCTCGCGGCCTCGACGCTGCTTTCGCTTTCCGCGTCTGCACAGCAGATCCACTTGCTGCCCAAGTACGCGATCCGCGGTGAAGAAATCACCGATACCGTCGCCATCAAGCAGGAACGCAAGGGCTTTGAGGCTTCGTACCAGCAGTTCCGCCTCGCCGCGAGTGATTACCAGGCAGCGGTCAAAGAGTTCATCGGTCGCGAGATCGGTACGCGCAAGACGGCGTTGAACGAGCAATACAAGGGCCAGATCGACGCGCTGGACAAAGCACAGTACGACCTGCGCCGCGACGCGATCGCGCGCATGGAGGAGTTTGTCTACCGCCACCGCGATCACGACGTCTACACGCCGGACACGCTTTTCCGCTTGGCGGAGCTGTACTACGAAGACACGAAGGCCAGTTACGGCCGTGGCCAGGATCAGTACAACCGCGATTTGGAGCTCTACAACCGCGGCAAGATTCTGGATCCGCCGCGGGACCCGGATCAGGACTTTTCGCGCTCGATCGCCATCTACAAGTACCTCCACTGGCTGCCAGAAGGCACCAAGATGGACAGCCTCGCGGGCAAGCTGGAAGGCCAGACGCTGGAGAAGCGTTGGCCGAACTACAAGTACGGCGACGCCGCGATGTATTTGCAGGGCTTCTGTGAGTCGGAACAGGGCGAAACGGAGAAGTCGATCGCGACGTTCTCGCAAATTGAAGCGCACTACCCGAAGTCGACCTACGTGCCGGAAGCGTGGCTGCGCGTCGGTGAAATGTGGTTTGAAGAGAATGAGTTTGAGAACGCGGCAGACGCCTACAAGCACGCGGCAGACGCGGCGTTGCGCGGCAACGACGACGCGAACTACATGCTCGCGCTGTACAAGCTCGGTTGGTCGCACTTCCAGCTCTACAAGTACCCGGACGCGGTGCGCTACTTCCAGAAGCTCATCGAGTACGAAGTGCTGAACCAGGCCAAGCTCTCGCCCAGAGCGAAGCAGCTGAATCTGCGCAAGGAAGCGATCGAGTACCTGGCCAAGTCGCTGGCGGAACCGTCGTGGGATGAAGACGGCTGTGATGACTTTGGCGCGGAAGACTTCCACCAAGGCTGCATTCAGCTGGATCCGGCGCTGCGTCCGCGCTTGTACGTGTCGTCGATCATCGAGCCGAAGTTCGACGACGAGTTCAAGTCCGACACGTGGCAGAACGTGGCACAGGGTGAAATCCTGACGCGCCTGCAGAGCAACTTCAATGCGCGCCAGGACGTGCGCAAAGACCTGACGTCGGGCGACAAGCCGTATCTGTTCGACATCTTGATGATGTACGGCAACACGCTCTACGAGCAGTCCGAAGACGAATACTACCGTCAGGCGGTTCTGGTCTACGGGTACGCGATCGACCGGTGGCCGATGGCGCGTGAAGCGCAGGCCATGCAGCGCAAGGTCATTCGCTCGATTGACATTCTGGCGGCCGCGGCGGATGGCTGCCGCGAGCAGCTGCAAAAACACAAGGACAATACCAAACCGCTCAGTGAACAGGCGCTGAACAGCGCGCTGCTGTGCTTGAAGATGTCGCTGTCCGACCAGAGTCGGCAGACGATCGAGCGCAAGAAATACCTGACGATGTTCGGCAAGGACTCGGCGTGGTTTGAGAAGTGGGGCAGCGACAAGGATCTGGCGGCGCAGGTCGACGATACGACGACCAAGTACCGCAGCGAGTTCGCGATGCTGATGTTGCGCGAAGCGCAGGCGCTCAAGGCCATCCCCGGCAAGATGGACGAGGCGATGGACAAGTACGCGGAAGCCGCGCGCGAGTTCGAGTCGATCCTGAAGGCGGACCCGAAGTCGGCCAAAGCGTACGAGATCGCCTGGATTCTGGGCGAATCGCTGTATTTTGGTGGTAGCCGTTGCAAAGGCATGCCCAGTGACGCGCCTCCTCCTCCTCCCCCGGCGCCGGCGAAGCCAGTCAAGGGCAGGCCCGCGGCGACGACGGCTGCGGTGACAACGGCTGATGCCGGTGCGCCGCCCATGTGGCCTGCGCCGATCGTGCCCATGGTGAAGAAGGCATGCGAGTCGATGCGGCGTTCGCTGGAGTACTACGTGCTCGTGCGCGACTGGAAAGGACCGCGACCGCTGGCGGACGACAGCAAGCCCGAAGCGCCGAAGTACGCCGACCACCGTGAAGAGGCCGGCATGTCGGCGATGGGCGCGGCGAAGCTGATCCTGCAGGCGCGCGCCTCCTACCCGAAGGACGATCCGGAACACTTGGCGGCGCTGCAGCTGGCTGACATCCGCCCGACCAAGGCGTCGGACGATGCCGAGGAAGAGGCGTGCAAGAAGGAAATCGAAGAGTCGACGACCAAGCAGAAGACGTGCCACGTCAAGCCGTTGCCCATGGACGAGATGACCGTGGACTGGATGCAGCTGGTCGATCACTACATGGCGACGAACCTGAACGAAGTGTTCAAGGAGGACCCGGACCGCATCCCGAAGTTGGCGCTGCAGGTCGCGGAACTGCTCTACAAGAATCGGCAGTTTGACCACAACGACAAGCTGGCTACGGAAAAGCTCAAGCCGGACTTCTGGTCGGCGCGCGAGCGTTTGTGGTGGATTCTGAACAAGTTCTCCAAGACGACGCTGGCGGAAGAAGCCTACAAGGACTTGATTGAATCGTACTCGATTGAGCAGGATTTCGAGAAGCTTCAGGAACTCGCCCAGTGGGGTGAAGACCACGAGATCGGCGATCCGGAGAGCCGCAAGAAGATCCGCGAAGTGGTGAAGGAAAAGGCGCTCGGTGACATCGCGAAGGCGGGTGACAACGCGTTGGCCAAAGCCGACAAGGAAGTCGCGCAGGTCGAAACCGTCGCGGATCCGGAGCAGGCGGGCAAGATGCTGGCCGAAGCGCGGGCGACTTACGCGCGTGCCGGCGAGCTCTACTACAACCTGCGCAAGCAAGTGCCTGTGGACGACACGTCGCGGCAGAAAGCGGCGCTGATGAACGCGGCGCGCGCCTACTACCGCGGCGAGCAGTGGGATACCTGCGTGGAAGTGCTGAAGGAAGCGGAAGAGAAGATCCGCGCGGCGCAGACCAAGGATCCGAAGGAAATTGAGCTGAACCTGAAGCGTTTGGAAGAAATCGTGCAAATGCGCGCAGATCTGAACTTCAAGTTCTTCAAGATCCGCGAAGCGATCGCCGACTTCCGCGTGCTGTACGACAACGCGATCAAGTCGACGGAGAAAGACGCGCCCAAGAAAGCCGCGAAGTACCTGACCAACGCGGCGCAGTTAGCGTTCTTCAACAGCGACTGGGATCTGGCCAACGAGTTGGACCGACAGATCATGGCGCGCTACGAGAAGGACACGGACCCGGAAGCGAAGAAGCGCGTCGTCGGATCGGCGTGGCGCATTCAGGAAAACTTCCAGAAGCGCGGCGACATTCCGCACCAGATTGAGGCGTTGGAAGCGTTCATCACGCGGTACGCGGCGGACACGCAGAACTCGATGAAGGTGTTCAAGGCCTACACGATGATCGCCGACATCAACGAGTCGCGCGGCGACAAGAAGAGCGCGGAAAAGGTCTACAAGCGGATCCTCGAAGCCTTCGTGAAGGGTGGCTACAAGCTGGGCGGTGCGGAAGCGACGGCGGCGGCGCAGGCGCAGTTCAAGCTGATGGAGCCGCGTTACGATAGTTTCTTGAAGACGAAGATCCAGCCGAATCCGAAGCTGACGCCGGCCAAGCAGCAAGGCGAAGTGATCAAACAGGCGAAGGCGATGCTGGATACGTTGCTCGGTCCGGAGCGCGAAGTGGTGAACGCTGAGGGCAAGAAGTCGACCGAACGCGACAACGCGAAGGGCTTGTACGGCGAGTACGACCTGGAAGTGACGAAGTACCAGTCGCAGAACTGGTCCTACGCTGCGTACCTGTACCGCGCGAAGTTGCTGCAGTATCTGGCGCGAACGATCTACTCGGCGCCGCAGCCGGAAAACATGTCGGAAGAGGAACAGGCGGCGTTGGACGAGTTCCTTGAAAAGTTCGGCAAGCAAATCGAAGACAAGGCGATTCGCGACCTGACGGCGGCGTTGAAGGACGCCGAGGCCAAGGGCGCCGTCAACCAGTGGGTGACCGACTTGCGTAAGGCGATCAACCAGTACAAGCCCAAGGAATACCCTCTGTTGAAGGACGAGAAGCGCCTCGTTCTGGATCCGTCGGGCACGCTGCCTGAGACGGACAAGGAGCTTCGATGAACGCGAAGTTCCGCATTTCTGCTTGGCTTCTGGCTGCAACCTTTGGCGTCACTGCGTGCGGTGGTGCTGATACGGTGGATGACAAGGCGGGCGCCAACGCCCAACCGATCGAGCCGACGCGTCCGATCGCGCCGGAGCCGCCGCCACTGGAACAACCCGCGGCGGTGACGCCCGTCGTAGCGGCAGCACCCGCGCCGTCGCCGACAGATGCGGCGACCGAAGTTGCGCCGGTTGCCGAGTCGCCGTTGCCGGACAAGCCCACGCCGACGGACAAGAAGAACGAAGATGAGAACGGTGCGCCGATCATGCCGGCGGATATTCGCTTCACGACTTCACCCGCTGAAGCGCAGTTGAACGAGGGCGTGAACTTCCTGAAGGAGAATAACCTTTTTGAAGCACGGCAGCATCTGCAGGCCGCGACCCAGGCGGATCCGAAGTCGGCTACGGCTTGGTACAATCTGGCGATCACGCAGTTTCGCTCCGGCAGCATGGAAGACGCGGAAGCGGCCGTTGGGCAAGCGGTGGTGTTGAACCCGACCTACTCGCGCGCAGTGGTGCTGCAGTCCGTGCTCTACTTGCGCAAACACGAGTCTGCGCGCGCCTTGGACGCCGTGGACAAGGCGCTCGTTGCGCGGCCACAGGACGTGATGCTCATGGCGGCGCGTGCGCGTGCGCTGGTGGCGGACAAGCAGTTCCAGCCGGCGATTGATCAGTGCATCAAAGGCATCAAAATCGATCAGGACAATCCCGAACTGATGCGCACGTTGGGTGAAGCGTACCTGTCGATGGGCCGTGAAGGTTTGGCCAAAATGGCCCTGGAACGCGCTTGGAGTGTGTACACGGGTGACGCGGAAGCGCCGCCGGGGGCCGATGAAGGCCTCTACAAAGGCAAGAAGACCTACTCGATGCGAGTGGCGCACGGCGGCGGGAGTTGGCGTGGACCGGGTTCGGAGGCGCTGGATCGCGACGCCGGCATGGCGCAGATCTACTACCTGTACGGTCAGATGGCGCTGAAGCGCGATGAAATCGAGAATGCCCGCGATCAGTTCCTGAAAGCGACGCAGACGCGCCCGGACTACGCAGAAGCGTGGAACAACGTGGGTGTGTGCTGGATCATCGCGAAGAAGGCGGACGAGGCGATTGAAGCCTTGAATAAGGCGCTGGAAATTGAACCGACGCTGCTTGAAGCGCGCGTGAATCTCGGCAGCGCCTGGCGCATCAGCCGTGACCCGCAGAAGGCGGAGAAGGCGAAGGCGGAATACGAGCGCGCGATGAAGCAGGATCCGCGCAACCCTGCGATCCACTTTGACCTGGGTATTCTGTACATGGAAAACCCGATGCCGGACGTCGGCGGTGATCTGGAGCGGTTCCAGCGGGCGCTCGATTACTTCCAGGCATACTTGGAGCTCAAAGGCTCGCAGACGGACCCGAAGGATCCGGTGCGCGACTACATTCAGGAAGCGACGAACCTGCGCAAGATTGAGCAGGACAAGCGCAAGGCCAAGGAACAAGGCGAGAAAGACGCCGAGGAATCGCGCAAGCAAAAAGCCGAGGAAGAGCGCAAGAAGCTGGAAGAAGAGCGCGCCAAACAGGCGGCGGAAGACGCGAAGAAGGAAGAGGAAGCGCGCAAGAATGGCGTGCCGCCGCCGGAAACGACGCCTCCGCCCAGTGAGGGCACTACGCCCCCGCCTGCGGACGGAACGACGCCGCCTCCGCCGACGGATACCACGCCTCCGCCGCCGAGTGACACGACGCCGCCTCCGGCGAGCGACACGACGCCTCCGCCGCCGTCGGATATCACGCCTCCGCCGCCGGCTGACCCGACGCCTGCGCCGCCGCCGCCCGCGGATCCGACACCGCCGCCTCCCGCGGCCCCGACTCCACCGCCGCCGGCCGACCCAGCGCCGCCGCCGCCCGCAGATCCGACTCCGCCGCCGAGCGACCCGGTTCCGCCGCCGCCGTCGGATGACCCGCCGCCGCCCCCGCCGCCGTAGCCTTCAGGAGGTCAGAATGAACTGCTGGAAATACGTAGCGAAAACGACTGTCGTACTGGGTGTGCTCGCGGCCATGCTGAGCGCCGTTGGGGCACTTGCGCAGCAGGCGCCGGAGCGCAAGAGCAAGCTCAAGGGCACCAAAGGTACCGGCAACATTCGCGTCAACGACGTCGATCGCGGCAGCGGCGGTGGCGGCGGTGAAGAACTCGCTGGCCCCATCGAGATCGAAGGCAAAATCTACAAGCCGAGCGTTTTCTACGTCGTGGCACGTCGCAGTTGGAACTACGAAAGTCTTGATTTCAAACAGGACTTCGTGGATCGCATCGTCAAGGGCGCGCTGAAGCGGCCATTCTGAGCGACGCCGTTACTTCCGGGCGATCCGTTCGCGCAAGGCTTGGTTGACCGGTTCGGGCACCAGCGGGCTGATGTCCCCGCCCAGACTCGCCACTTCGCGCACCAGGTGCGAGCTCACGAAGAAGTGCGACTTTTCCGTCATCATGAACACGGTCTCCAGCGACGGCGCGAGAACGTTGTTCATCGTCGCCATCTGGAACTCGGTCTCAAAGTCAGCCACACCACGCAGCCCGCGCAATACGGCGGTGGCGTGATGCGCGCGCGCCGCTTCAACCATCAGCCCGTCAAAGATGACAACGCTGACGCGCGGCTCATCGTCGAAGCACGCCTTCACCAGCGCCTGACGTTCTTCCAGCGTGAACATGGCGCGTTTGTTCATGTTCTGCGCCATCGCGACGACGACCTGGTCAAAGACCCGCAGCGCGCGCTGGATGATGTTGAGGTGGCCGTTGGTGAGCGGATCGAACGATCCGGGATAAAACGCAATAGTGTGGATCGCATCAGGCATCAGGACCTCCAAACCAACCGGCGCCGATGGTAGCCGACCGTGATGGGCTGGCAAGAATCAGGCTGAAGCAAACGTCGCCAGTGCCGCTGCCAAGGCGGCTTGTGCGTTGCCGCCGAGGAGCTGCACGTCCTCCGCAGCGCTCAATGCGGCGCGAAACTGCGGGCCGGGCCTGCGTCCAAGCGCGCGGAGCGTATCGCCGGTGACAAAAAGTTGTGGCGCCCACGCCTCCCTGATCGTGCCCGCGCGATCCAGGCGCAGCGTCCGGGCGCGATCGGCGTCACCCAGCGCAGAGCGGAGGATGAGCGCAGCGTCAGCGTCTGCAAGGCGCAGGATGCGGATCCACGCCGGCGTCTGCGCGACCATCCTCAGATCGGGAAGCGTTGAGGGCAGCGCGTCGGCAAGCTCCCAAACCGTCAGGAGCCGCCGGATATCGTGGCGCGCGAGCTTGAGGTCATCGGCAAGACGCTGTGCGGTCCAAGAGGCGCGGACGGGATAAAGGACCACAGCGAGCGCCAAGGGGAGGTCAACGGCTCCATCGAGCGCGTGGCCAGCGGGCTCGACGAATCCGCGCAAGCGAGCGACTTCGTGATGCGCGTGGGCGATTCGATCGGCGGCCTGACGCTGCCCGCCCTGCAGCGCGGCGAGTTCCGGCCAGACAACAGGTCCCAATTTTAAGTGCGAGATGAGGCCAACGGCGTGCGGTGCCGATGGCGCCCGGAGCATCGCTTGAAGTTCGTCGCGCACGCGTTCCGCGGACACCCGCGCGAGAGTCGGGGCTAGCGTTTGGATCGCGTCCTCCGTCGCCGGGTCGATCGTCAGCTCAAAGCGCGCGGCGAAACGGGGTGCGCGCAGTAGACGGAGAGCATCCTCGGTGAAGCGCTCATGCGGTACGCCGATCGCGCGCAGCCTCCGGTCGTGGAGGTCCGCTAGCCCGCCAACCCAGTCGACGACAGCCGCGCGCGTTTCGTCGATATCCAGTGGATCGCACAGGAGGCCGTTGATCGTGAAGTCGCGCCGCAGCACGTCCTCGCGGGCGTCCGTGAACCGCACCTCTGTCGGCCGCCGGCCGTCCTCGTAGCCGCTTTCCGCACGAAACGTCGCGACCTCAATCTCATGCAACGCACCCGTCCGATCGCGCTGATGGACCCGCAAGACGCCAAACGCCACGCCAACTTCCACGACGTGCTGAAACACCGCGCGAACTTCCGGCGGATGTGCGCTCGTCGCGACGTCAAAGTCCTTAGGCGAGAGGTGCAGAAGCAGATCCCGCACGCAGCCGCCGACCAGATAGGCAGCGTGACCCGCAGCGCGCAATTGCCGCACGACGGCAACGGCCGCTTGGCATGCTGGAGTTGGTGGAAGATGGACGCGCTCAACGATTTGCACGGCGCTAGCATAACGCACCGCGTCACCAAGAGGTAGCGATTGCACCCGGTCTGCGATATGCTAGCTGGATTGGCCGACGTGAGCCGTCGCGGTATTTTTGCCGCGCCTCTGCGAATTCGGCGCTGAACAGGTGTTGGCATGACATGGTTTGCACACGAGGCTAAGGCCCTTGGCCGCGTCCGCTCTGGGCGTTCGACGTTGGCGTCGCTCGCTTTCGCGCTGCTGGCTGCGGCCTGTTCGGATCCGGCACCTGCGGACACGGGCAACGTGGATGACGTGGCTCAGGGTTCCGACACGGCGACGGCCGACGTTCTCAAGGCGCCGACGATCAAGGCCTCCATCCAGGTGACGCCGAGCACTGGTAACGCGCCGCTTCCGGTTGAAATTTCCTTGACGGTATCGGGCGTCGACAAGTCTGAACTGTTCGTCGTGTGGGATTTTGGCGACGGCAACACGAGCAACCCCTACGATCTGGGTAGCGAAGCAGGCAAGGTGGGCGACCACGTCACGCACACCTACATCACCAAAGGCAACTATCCAGTCAAGGCGGCGGTGAGCTGGAAGCCCAAGCCGAAGACGGTTCACGTCGATGCGACTGCGAGCGTGCAGGTGAACGACCCCGCGAGTCTGAGCATCGCTTCGGACGTCCACGTGACTTCGCCGCTGGTCGTGGCGCCCGGTGACGACGTGACGGTGACCTTCGCGCTGCGTAACGACGGCGACGCCATCACGCAGTCGTTTGATACAGCGATCTTCCTCTCAACGGACGCGACGATCGACGACGGCGACGCGCTGGCGGACAACATCGCCGTGCCCGGCATGGCGACAGGGCAGCCCAACGCGTCTTTCATTGATTACGGCGCGCTCGCGCTGCCGGGCGCGCTGCCGCCGGCGCACTTCAAGGTGCCCGCGGGACTTGCCGACGGCACGTACTACGTGATCGTGCGGGCAGACAACGGCAAATTGGTCAACGAGCTCAACCGCGACGACAACCAAGCGTTCGCGACCGACGTGCTGACGATCGACACCAAACAGGCGTCCAAGCCGGATCTGACGATCTCGGCGCCGGACTTCGACTCGACCAAGACGTATTCGCCCGGTGATTCCTTGGGGTACACGCAAAATGTCTCGAATATCGGCGCTGGTGAGGCCAAGCAGGTCAAGTACGCGGTGTTCTTGAGCGCCGACCAGAAGCTCGATTTTGACCCCGCCAAAGATCCGGCAGATCCGACGCAGGGCGACAAAATGGTGACCTCTCTCGCCAACTCAACGCTGCTCAAGTTGGCGCCGGGTGCGACGTTGCCGTTGACGTATTCGCTGCAATTGCCCAAGGACACGCCGGACGGCAGCTACTACTTGATCGCGAAGATCGACGTTTTGGACAAGATCGACGAGACCGACGAAGGCAACAACGTCGCGACAACCAGCACAACCGTGACGGTGAAGTTGGTGGTCAAGCAGGGCCAAGACCTGGCGCTGTTGGACATGACCGTGCAGCCCAAAGGCACCTATCTGAACGGCACGGTGAGCGTGAAGTACCACGTCAAGAACACCGGCACGGAGCAGACCAAGGCGTTCCCAGCGACGATCTACTTCTGTCAGGACAAGGCGTTTTCTGAAGCGACCTGCGTGCTGAACTTGACGAGCTTCACGATCAATCCGCTGGCTGTCGGTGAAGAGAAGACGGACAGCAAGATCGTCACGATTAGCCCGTCCACGCCGGTTGCGGGTATCAAGGGCTGGTTCATCTACCTGCGTATCGACCCGAAGAACATCATCGCGGAGTTGGATGAGACGAACAACGTCAAGGTCTTTGACAACCTCATCATCACAGCGACGGCGAACGTGGACATCTGGCCGAGTGACATCGGCTTTCACCCCGCGCAGGTGCAGGCCGGCGGTGAACTGAAGATCAGCTACGCCATCCACAACGACGGCACGACGGGTTCCGGCGCTTCCTCAACGTGGTACGCGCTGTCGCCGACGGGCGTGTGCTCTGCGGCCGCGGTGACCAGTGGTCAGGCGATTCTCTTGAAGAAAGTCGTTTCGGGCGGCGTGGAAGGACTGGATCTGGCGCAAGTCGCCGAGGTGGTCACGATCCCCGCGGGTCTGGACCACAGCGTGAGCGACTACACGTTCTGCGTGATTCTCGACGGTGACAACCAGCTCGACAAGGACAAGAACAAAGGCAACAACGCCGCGGGTTCGTTGTCCAAAGTGACAGTTCTGAATCCCAAGGGCGGCTGCTACGAAGATGCGTACGACGTTGCCCCGGCGACCAACAATGCGCCGACCAGCGCCGGGACCGCGCCGACAGATCCGACGCTGCTTCTGGGTTCCTGCGGCAACGAGGATTGGTACACGATCGATGTGCCGCAAGGCTACACGCTGATCGCGACCTTGGACGTGACGGCGCCGCTGTGGACGACGCCGGTGCCGGCGGATCTCGACATAGACCTGTATGCGCCCGACGGCAAGACGATTCTGGATTCGCAGAAGATTCTGTCGATGAACAAGAAAGCGTCCGCGCTGACGGTTCCGGCGGCTGGCAAGTACCTCGTCCGCGTGTACCCGCACGAAGTCAACGCGAAGGCGCAGTACAACCTCGGCGTTTCCGTGGTGCCGCCTCCGGCCGGCGTGGATCTGTACGCAGCGAGCCTCATCGTTTCACCCGCGGCAACGTTCCCCGGTGGTCTGGTCAAGCTGAAGCTCAACGCCGCGAACCTGGGTGGTACGCCCGCGGGCGACGTGAACGCGCACTTTGTGCTGTCCCAGGATCAGACGATTGACGGCGCGGATCCGGTACTTGTCGACGTGCTGGTCCCCAACGTGCTGGCGGCGGCTCCGTTCACGGCGGAGAAGACGGTTGAACTGCCGGTGGTCCAGGGCGGCAAATGGTATGTACTCGTGGCGCTGACGGTCGATCCGAAGGTGGTCGAGACCGCGACGGCGAACAACACCGCCGTGTCGAACCCGCTGCAATTGAACACGCAAGTCTCGTGTGCGGCCGATGGCTATTCCGGCAATCACACGGTGGACAACGCGTCGGCGCTTCCGCCCATTACCGCCAGCTACCCGAACTTGAACGTTTGCCCCGGCTTGGAAGACTGGTTCCAGCTGGACATTCCCGACGGCAAGGCGTTCAGCGCCAAGGTTGGTTGGACGTATCAGCCGGGCAAAGGCTTGGTCGGCGTGCAAATTGTCGATGCGTCCAAGACGGGCGTTGTTGCAGGTTCAGCCAACACGCAAAACACGATCGCGAAGCTGCCTTACGTGCAGACCGGCGGGACCTACTTCGTGCACGTGTACGTGCTACCGGAAGCCGGCGGTGCGCTGCCGTACGACTACACGCTGGATATTGCGGTGACGGAGCCCGACCCCTCGGACGTGTGTCTGGCGGACTACTACGAGCCGAATAACTCCTGGCAGTCCGGTCAGCTGCTTGGCTGCGGCACCGCCACCCAGACGCTTTGTCTGGGTGATGAAGACTGGTTCCACGTGACGCTGGCGGCGAACGAGCAGGTTATCCTGAGCTACGACAACCCGGCGTTCCAGCTGAAGGTATTCGGCAACCCGAATGCGGCACCGCTGAAGTCGATTGGCTCGCCGGGCGCGCTCACGTTCATCGCACCTGCGGACGGCACGTACCACATTCAGGTCTCCTACAAAGTATCGAGCCAGAAGCCTCAAAGCTTCACCTACACGTTCAAGGTCGATGGCGGCAACGGCGTGGACCTGATCGCGGCGATCAACTCGGTGTTCCCCGGCCAAATCATCCAGGGCGAGGACGTTTACCTGACCGTCACGCTCAGCAACGAATGCAAGGACGTCGCCGGAGCCTTTGCCTACGCGTACTACTTCAGCACGGACAGCATCCTCGACGCGTCGGACCCGCTTCTGGGCACGCATGAAGTCGTGACCGGCTTGGGTGCCAAGGCGAAGGTCCAGCGCGATGACAAGGCGATCATTCCGCTGAGCGCCTTGCCGGGACCGGCGTACGTGATTCTGGCCGCCGATTCGAGCAACACGGTCCCGGAGACGCAGGAGTTGAACAACAACGCGTCGTCGTCGATCACGGTGATTCCGCTCTGCATCGCCGACGCTTTGGAGCCCAACGGTGCGCCAGAAATCGCCGCGCCTCTGCCTGCGGGCAAGACCGCGTATCTGTCCCTGTGTCCGTACGACCTCGATTGGTATCAGGTCAAACTGACCGCCGGCCAGACGCTGACCGTGACGATGGCGTTTGATCAGGCAAAGGGCGACCTCGACATGCGCCTCTACAAAGTGGCGCAGTTTGGCCAGCCGGTCGCGGTCGGGGCGACCAAGAGCGCGCCGGAGAAGTTCAGCTACACAGCGGACGAAACCACGACCTACTACCTGCGCATCAACGGCTTCAACGGCGACGCGGCGGGTTACACGCTGTTTACGTGCATCGGCGATGGCTTTGCGTGCGTCGAGTGCGCCAACAACAACCAGTGTGCGGTCGGTCAAGCGTGCGATCCGACGTCGACCCTCTGCACGGTCTGCGCCAGCGACGGCGCGTGCTTGGACGGCGATCCGTGCACCAACGACCTCTGCGACCCGACGCTGGGCTGCCTGCACTTGCCCAACGATGCGACCTGCAGCGATGGCTTGGTCTGCACGGTCGGCGACACCTGTGCGCAGGGCGTGTGCCTCTCCGGCAGCGTCACGGATTGCGACGACGGCGACGCCTGCACCAACGACCTCTGTTCGCCCGCGACAGGCTGCCAGTACGCGTTCAACACGGCGCCATGCGCAGACGGCGACGCCTGCACGATCGGCGACACCTGCGCGCTCGGCACTTGCACCGCCGGCAATGGTGAACCGAACTGCGACGACGCCAACGTCTGCACAACGGACGCCTGTTTTGCCGTCGGCGGCTGCAAACACGTCAACTTGAGCGGCAGCTCCTGTGACGACGGCAGCGCTTGCCTGCTGAACGAGGCGTGTCAGGACGGCGTGTGTCTGGCTGGCACCGCCACGCCTGATTGCGACGACTTGAATGCCTGCACGACCGACGCTTGCGACCCGAAGTCCGGCTGCACGCACGCAGCATTCCCCGGTACGTGCGACGACGGCGATCCGTGCACTGCGGTCGACCTCTGCGTCGGCACGGTCTGCACCGGACAGCTGAAGCTCTTCTGCGACGACGGCAACCCGTGCACCGCCGACGCTTGCGCCGGTATTCTCGGTTGCACGCACACCGGATTGAGCGGCGTTGTCTGCAATGACGGCCTCTTCTGTACGGGCGTCGACCAGTGCGTGTCCGGCGCGTGCGTTGGCACCGTCTCTGGCAAGTGCGACGACGGCAACGTCTGCACAAACGACGCCTGCTCCGAAGCGACGGGTTGCAGCCACGGCACGAACGTCTCCGGCGTGATCTGTACGGACGACAACGCTTGCACCACCGGCGACGCCTGCACAGGCGGCACGTGCACGCCGACCGGCGTTCTGAGCTGCAACGACGGCGACGTGTGCAATGGCGTCGAGACGTGCTCGGCTGGTTTGGGCTGCGTTGCGGGCTCGCCGGTGCAGTGCAACGACGGCAACATCTGCAACGGCGTGGAGTTCTGCATGCCCGGCGCGGGCTGCATGCCGAGCGCCCCGCTGACGTGCGACGACGGCAATGCGTGCAATGGCACCGAAACCTGCACACCAGGCGTCGGCTGCACCACCGGCACGCCGCTCACGTGCAACGACGGCAAGGAGTGCACAACGGACTCATGCAATCCCGCGACCGGCTGTGACTTCGTCAACCTGCCCGACAACACGACCTGCGCGACCGGCACCTGCCAGTCGGGCGTCTGCACGCCCTGAACATGGCCGTCAAGAACTCGCTCAAACTACCGAATTGGCAGCGCCCGCAACTCGCACCGGCCACGGCTTCGCGCGACGCTGCCGATGACCTGTGGGCCCAAGGCGTCGCCTCCGAGGAAGCCTACGACTTTGAAGCCGCACGCGACGCGTACCGGCAAGCGGCGGTCAATGCCGGCACTGGTGCGGCGCTGGACTACGTGACGCGCTACGCCGCGTTTCTGGTTGAGCGTTTTGGCCAGTTTGATGAGGTGGCGGTGTGGCTGGACGATCCTGGATTTGCGGCGCCGGCGACGGCGGATGCGACAAGCAACACGTTGGCGTTGCTGCTGGCGCGGGCGGCTCACGAAGCACAACACCCGCGTGCTGCTGAAGTCGACGAACGTGCCGCGGCAGCCGGTGACGTCGTGGCACTTTTGCGCGCAGTGGAACGGCAAGCGGCACGCGGTGACGTCGAGCGCGCGCGCCAGCGGCTGGAACTTGCGGCTGGTGCCTTGAATCCGGCTGGTTTGAAGGTGCTCGAACGGCTGCGTCAAGATGCGCAAGCGGCGGTCCACAACGCTCTTGCCCAAGCCGAGCAGACGCTTGCGGCAGGCGACTTGGCGACGACCGCGGCGCACTTGCACAGTCAGAAGACGGCCTGGGGGCATGCCCCGGCCTATCACGCGCTGGAGCACAAGCTGCAAGCGGCCTCACGTCACGCCAATCTGGCGAAAGCGCGCGCGGAAATTCACGCAGCGCTCGCGCAAAACGACGTCCTCGTCGCTGAACGTGTGGGCACCGCGCTCGTCGCGTTGACCGGTGCGACCGCGGAAGACCGAGCGACGCTCGCGCAGATTCGCGGGCTGCTGAGCGAGAGGGCGATTGCCGCGCTTTGGCAGGAGGCGCTCGCACACACCGACTTGGCGGCGCGCCTTGCTGTGCTCGCGCGGCTGGTGGACGACCACGGTGTCGACTTGGTGGCACCGGCGCCTCTGACGGCGCTTTGGCAGGCAGTTCGACTGGCCGCGCAATTGCCCCACGCGCTGCCTCTCCGCACGCGCGTGCCGGCCCTGCAGGCGTGGCTGCGGCTGCTGCAAGCGGAAGCCTCGACGGAACCGCAGCGTTGGACTGAGGCGCTCCGGGGCCTGCCCGAAGCGTGGAGTCAGTCGCCCCAAGCGCAGCGCGTCCGCGAGCGTTTGCGGCAGCACGCGCAATTGGCGCGTGAGGCGGCGGAATCCGAAGTCGTCGCGCAGGTGCAGTCGCTTTTGGACGCCGACCAACTGGATGCTGCAAATCAGGCCTTGGACGCCGCGCAAAAACGTCTGCCGCAATCGGCGGGGCTCAAGGCGCTGCGCGCGGAGCTGTCCCACCTGCGTCACCAAGTGGAGCGTCGTGACAAGCTGCGCGCCGCGTTGGACGGGGCACTGGAGCGGGGTGACGTCCTGACGGCGCGCGCGCGTCTGGCTGAACTGGTCCATTTCATTGAAGCCCGAGAGCGGGAGACCTTGACGCAGGCGATCGAAACGCGCGCGGGTCCGCTGCTCAAGGCCAAGGCGATGCCGCCAGGTCTGCAGAAACTCCAAAATCAAGCGCTGCTGACCGGCGTGGGTTTGGGGCGACTCGTCATTGTGCAAGAGACGGTGTGGCTGACGGTGAATCTTGAAACGGGTGGCATCGCGCCCTTTGCGCTGCCCGACGGCTGGCCGGTGCAGGTGCATGCTTGGACGCGGATCGGTGTCGTGGGCGATCGCCTGCGCCTCGTGGGGCTGTCCAATCAACGGCTGGTCGTCATCGAGCAAACGCCGGGTCAGCCACCGCAAGTTGTCGCGGGCATGCCGCTGGCTGAACTGCTGGGGGACGACGACACCCTGATGGGCGCGTCGCTGACGCCCGATGCGGCGACGTGGGTTTTGTTGTCGCGCTCCAGCACCCGAGGTACGGCGCCGACGTGGACGCGGCTCGATTCCACGACGTTGGCGGTCTTGGACCGCAAGAAGGCACAGCCCAAGCTCGACAGTTTGGCCGGCATTGACGGGCAGCCCGACGCACTCCTGACGGTTGCCGCGCCCAAGCACCGCGCGGATTACGCGTTGGCGGTGACGGACGCCGGCGGTCAACCTCGCCTGCGTTTCTCCGAGAACGACGTTGGTGAGGCCGTTGCTGCCGTGCGCGAGGTGACCGGTTGGCCCGCCCAGGATCGCGTGTACGTGCGCTTTGCGGGGATCAACCCGTTTTCGGGCCAGCCAACGCAGGACCCGTCGCTCCTGGTCATCAAGAGTGGCCGCGTGACCTTTGCGTCGGCTGAACTGCGCAAGCGCTTTGCGCCACTGGACAAATTGGCGATCGACCACGCCTGGACGCTCGATCAGCACGCGGGGCGGCTCTGGTTTGCGGCACAATCGACCGTCGAAGGTGCGGAGAACGGCGCGATGCTCTTGGGTGTCGATGCGCGCTCGCTGCGATCGGACAAGCCGGTGAAGGTCGACGGGGTGGAGCGGATCTTGGCGCTGCACCCCGTAGCCGATGGCGCCATCGCGCTGACGAGGTTGCACGCCGGCGGCTTCGGTCTGACGCGCGCCAATCTGCAGTCCGGCACTCTTTCATTGACGACCCAGCGCTTGCCGCTGTAGCATCCGCGCCCCGCTGGCGAGTAACCATTCGTTCCTGCGTGTCTTGGCAATCTGATTGGTTCTGGAGGATCTCATGGGCAGTGGCTCTCGCACCCCGAAAATGCGCCGTCTCGACGGCCGCAAGAAGAAAATCGCGCGCATCAAGCGTCGCATCGCCGCGGCCAAGTCGACCACGGTCAAGGGCAAGAAAGCCTAGCTCTCCTCGCAGCATCAGGACTTGCGCGTGAGTTGCATTTTCTGTCGCATCGCCCACGGGGAAATCCCGGCGCGCGTCGTCTTTCAAGACGATCGCGTTGTCGCGTTCCACGATGTCTCGCCGCAAGCGCCGGTGCACGTGCTCGTGATTCCGCGGGTGCATGTCGAGTCGCTCGCGGCGTCGACGTCCGAGCAGGACGCGCTGTTGGGTCACATTCTGGTCACCGTGCGGCACGTTGCGCGCGCCCTCGGCGTGGCGGAAAACGGCTACCGCACGGTCATCAACACCGGTTTTGACGGTGGCCAGAGCGTCGGTCACTTGCACGCGCACCTGCTGGCCGGTCGGCCGCTGGGCTGGCCACCGGGCTAGGTTCCGCACAAGTCATTCCGGTTCCCCGTTGGCCGATGCGCCAAGCGGTGGTCAGGACAAACGCACATGGTCCGTCTCAGACGCGAAATCGAAGGCGTGCGTCGCCATCCCGGCGTGCCGGTCCCGGCGTACGCGTTGACGACCGCCGGCGCGATCGGCGTGCTGCCCTGGCTGGACTCGTGGCTCGTGCAGCAAGAGTCTGGGCGCGTGCTCTTCGCCGGCGTGCCGCGGGTGGATTTGGCGAGGACGCTCGCGCGCGCGGGCCATTGGGTCACGGTGTGCGATCTGGCCGAAGGGGAGGCGACGGCCCTGCAAGCGCGCCTGACGCCTGCCGAAGCGGGGCGACTCACGCTCGTCGAACGCGACTACGGCGAGGCGGCGTTTGGTCCGTCGAGTTTTGATTTGATCGTGCTTGCTGACGCGCTCCATCGCTACCGCGAGCCGCGTTGGCTCATTCATAAAGCCCACCGTGAACTGAAGATCGATGGGCATCTTGCCCTCCGTGCGCTGGTGCAAGGCCCCGTGCCTTCCGTGCCGTGCGCCGTGCCGCCGTCGCGTCCGCTCGCCATCGAGGTGAAGTTGGCGCAGCTTCTGGATCGCGTGGGCAAGCGGCTGACCGGGCGTTTGGGCGTCGCGCTCCTGGGCGCTCAAGCGCGCGACGCGATCGAGCGCGGCGCACACCTGCACACGACGCGCTTTGCTCAACCGGTGGAAGACGTGCTCGCGGACGTTCAGTCGCTCTTGGCGGTTGAACAGGTCGCCATCGGCCACGCGCAGCGCCTGCGACTGGCAGAATGGGGCTGGGATGCGCGCCCGCCTTTGGACCGGGCATGGCCCATTTGGCTGAATCGCCTGCCGGCGTTGGCCACGCAATCGGATTTGCTGCGTCGCGATCCGCGCGTGATCGCGGTCATCGCCCGCAAGAAGCTTGGCTACACCGGCGATTGACCGAGTGCGGGGCTCCGACTACTCTGACGAAGCCTTGCCGCATGGATAAGGCGTGAGGCGCGTGTGTTCGGCATCGGCAGTCCAGAACTCTTCGTCATCATCATCATTGCGCTCTTGTTCGTTGGACCGGACAAGCTGCCGCAGGTGGCCAAGACCGTGGGCACGGGCCTGCGCGATTTGCGCCGCATGGCCAACCTGACGCAGACCGAGCTTCAATCCGCCATGAACGACCTCGCGCGCGAAGTGGAACGCATTCCGGAAGCGAAGGAAAAGGCGGAGTTGAACGCGAAGCTGGCGTCGCTCGGGCCACTGACACCCGACGATAATCTGGACAAGCCCGCGCCAGCCACTTCGGCCGTTGCGCCGCCTGTGGACGGTGAGACGATTGCCGTGGTGGCCAAGCGCATGCCGCCGCCGCTTGAAGAGCAGCGCAAGCCCGGACCACCGGAGCCGCATTACGTCATCAAACCGGCAGATGGCATGCGACCGCGCGTTGGCGACTGGGCTGTGCACCCTGACGCGCTGGCAGAATCCGCCGCGCCGCCCGCAGACCCGCCGCCAGAGGAAGTTCCGCCGGCATGAGTGAAGTCGCGGCCAGCATGACCTTTCGCGAGCACCTGATCGAGCTCAGGTCCCGCGTCTTCAAAGCCACCGTTTCGGTCTTCGTCGGCTTTTTTGTCGCGTGGGCGTGGCACATTGAGCTCTACGCCATCTTGACCGCTCCGCTCCGCGATGCGATGGCGGCCAATAATCTTTTTGTGATCAAGGCTTTGGCGATCACGGAGAGCATTGAAGTCTACATGAAGTTGTCGCTCATCGGCGGCGTCTTCCTCGCAAGCCCGTTTGTCTTCTGGCAAATTTGGGCGTTCATCGCGCCGGGACTTTTGGGCAAAGAGAAAAAGCTCATCTTGCCCGTCGTCGTTGCCAGCGTCGGTTGCTTCTCCTTGGGCGCGCTGTTTTGCTACCTCGTCGCGCTGCCCTTCATGGCGGATTTTCTCATCAAGATGACGCTCGAAGCGCCAGGTCTGCTTTTGGAGCCGACGATCGCCGGTTCCGTGAGCTTCGTCCTGTTCTTGCTCGTCGGTTTTGGCGTGGTCTTTGAGCTGCCGCTCTTCATGTACGTCATGTCCGCGTTGCAGATGGTCACCTGGCGCGGCTTCCTCGGCTTCTACCGCTACTGGGTCGTCATCGCGTTCATCATCGGCGCGGTGCTCACGCCGACCCCCGATCCGATCAACCAGACGATCATGTCCGCGCCGCTTGTGATCCTCTACGGCGTGGGCGTCGGCGTCGCGTGGCTGGTCGACAACCGCGGGCAACCCGGTGCATCCAAGCGCGCGCTGGTGCCCATCGCCATCGTGCTGACGCTGATTGCCGTGGCGGCACTCGCGCTGGTGCTGCGGCAGCGCGAGCAACCGGTGATCGCGGACGTGCCCGCGGACGTGCAGGAGCTTGTGGGCGTACGTCTGCAGGCGGCGGAGAACATGCTGTCTGTGGCGGACGCGAAGACCGCGCGCCTGCTGGCGCCGATCCGGCTCGCCCGCGCTCACGCGTGGCTGCCGACCGACGGCCAGTGGCTGCTCGTGCGGAACGGCGATGAAGCTGCGCTTTTGATGGAAACAACGACCGCCCAGAACAAGCTCGACGCGCTGGGCAAGAAACTCCACGCGACGGTTTCGCAGTCGGGGCCGGCGCGCACGCTGACGTTTGTGGATGCCGGCGTGCGTTGGCAAGTCATGGCGCTGGGCAAACGGACGCTCTGGTTGGGGCGCGAGTCGGTGCTGGCGCAGCTCATGGCGGTCCACACGGGCAAGCAGCCGGCGCTGGCGGCCGATGCCGTCATGGCGGAGCGGCTAACGGCACTGCAAGCGTCGGGTCCAGTGTGGGCGCTGACGGCGGACCCGCGCGGCACAGCCCACTGGCTGCCCGGTGGCGCGCTGGCGCAGCACGTGAAGTTGGGCGTGGCAGCCTGGAATGACAAGGAGCTCGTCCTGCGGCTCGAGTGCCGGGGTTCCGACGCGGCGGCGTCCCTGCGCGATCGTCTGGAGACCTGGCTTGCGGACATCCGTCAGCGCGATGTGCAGCACGACTCGGCGCTGACGCGGCGGGTTGGGCGGCTGGCGGCGCTGCTGTCGCAGGCCTGGCAGATTCAGGCGCGCAACGCAGGTCCGACTCACCCGGACACGCAGCAGTGGGCGAATCTCGCGCGGGACGCAAACGCGCTGTCGCAGGAAGTCGGGCTTGCCAACGCGCCGACGAGCTCAACCGATCCGCTCGTCCAGCTCGTTCAGCCGCCGACCGTGTCTCGCGTTGAGTTGGAGGGTGCTGTCGTGATCTGGCGGCTGCAGCTCGACGTGGCGCACATGCTCGGCGTGTTGCTGGCGGTCGGACCGTCCGCGCCCTGATTTGCCCGCGCAGAGCGCCTCGTGTTAGCCTCGCAGCATCTCGCCGGAGGCCCCATGCGCGCCCTTTCTTTGACGTTCTTGATGACCCTCATCTTGCCGTGCTCGTCGGCGTTTGCCGAAGGGGAGCCGGAGCCGGAACCGGCCAAAGCGCCTGAAGAAGCGGCACCTGAAGGTCCGCGGCCGTTTCGCGACGTCGACCTCTTCTCGGGTCACTCGCTCCGGCAGTCGTCCAAGGACCGCAAAATCGCTGCGGGCGTGAATCTGCACTTCGCGCCCGTGCCGTTCGTCGCCGCGAAGGCCTTGAACCAAGCGGCCGAGAAGGTGTCCGCGACGTATCCCGACGCGACGCAGATGGTGTCCGTGCTGAAGGTCGCCAACGCCACGCGCGTGCACGATCTCGCCGTGGCGCAAAATGTCGACGGCACCAAAGCGCAGATTCAGGCAGATTTCAAGGCTGCCGGCGTGACTCCGACGGCGGATCAACAAAGGGCGATCGACAACATCAATGCGAACAACATCGGATCGCTTGCGGACATCGCGCAGGTCGCGGCGACACCTTCTGACGCGCTCGCGTTTGGCATTGAGCCTTGGTTTGAGTACAACTTTGGCACGTACGACCTGACCGCCTACGTGCCGATGGCTGCCTTTTACTCGTCCAAGGAAGGCAACTCGCTGGAGCTGGGCAATATCAACCTCGACTTCCGCGCCGGTTCTCGCAAAGGCTACACAGCCGCCGTTGGATGGACGGGCGGTTTGTCGCTGTACTTGCCGACCGGAACGGAGAAGGCCAATGTGCTGGCGCTCTCCAACGCGTTGGTGCTGCCCAAGTACCTGCACGAGTACGTGTCGGTCCAGCCGTACGGCATTATTGGCGGCCAGCTGTCCTTCCTGACGCTGATGTTGCGCGCTGAGGTCACCGGCATGTTCGCCGTGCGCGACAACCCGCTCTACTCGACCGTTGTATACGCCAACTGGGGTGTGTCCTCCGTCATCCGCGCGGTCATTCTCGATCTCGTCGCGGAAGTCGACGGTTTGGTGAACCTGTACAACGCGCCCGGTATGCAGGATATCTTCGCGACGGCCGGCGCGCGCTTTCACGCGGGTCCGGTTCGCTTCGGCGCTGCAGCGCGCATGCCGATCACGTCCAATCCGTCGTCGATCTACGCGCAGTCGTTTGGCCAACTGGGCAACGTCGCCAAGGTGAACTTCTTGCTGCAGGGCTTCATGACTTTCTAAGCTGGCCGATTCGCAACGCGCTCGACCGCTTCTTTGTCACGCCGGCTTCCTGTACGCGTCGCTGCGTCTTGACCACTTCGCACTTTGCGCACGCCTGCTTCTCACCGCGCATTTGCCGCACAAGCAGGGCGACGGCGACGGCGACCAAGCCCAGTGCAGCGATCGCGTCCCACGTCATGCGAACCCCAGGCGCGTGCCGATTTGGTAGACGGCAAAGCTCATCAGCCACGCGAGGCTGTTCAGGTAGAACACGGCGAAGATCGGCCAACCCCACGAGTTGGTCTCGCGGCGAATCGTGGCGAGGGTCGAGAGACACTGCATCGCGATGGCGAAGAAGACCATCAGTGACAGCCCCTTGAGCGGGGTCAGCGCGCCAGAATTGGCCATGGTCTTGCCGACGTCGGCGGCGTAGCGATCGTCGATGTCCGCTTGGCTGCCGCGACCAAAAACCTGGCCCATGATTGGCACGAGCACTTCGCGCGCAGCAAATGAGCCGACAAGTCCGATGCCGATCCGCCAGTCAAAGCCCAAAGGCGCGATGGTCGGTTCAATCGCGTGGCCAATGCGCCCTGCGACGCTATTTTGCAGCTTCACCTGCGCGTCTTCTCGCTCCAACGCGGCCAGCGCGTCGGCTCGGGCGGGTTCTTGCAACGTCTGGGCGTGCGTCTCCCGCGCGGTGCGCAAATCGGGATCCAGACCTTGGCGCGGGAAGGTCATCAACGCCCACAGAATCACCGTCAGCGCGACGATGACCGTGCCGGTCTGCGTCAGGAACAGCCGCGCGCGGTCGACCAGCATCCGCGCGACGTTGCGCCACCGCGGCCAGCGGTACGGCGGCATTTCCAGAAGCAGCGGGGCGCCTCCGCCCTTGATCGCAGTTCGGCGCAGCACAAACGCGGAAAGAATCGCCAGCAGGAAGCCCAGCGCGTACATCGCCGTCACGACGAGTCCGCCGAGAGAGAAGATGCCCCAGATCGGCGCTTGGTGGGCAAAAACCGCGGCAGTCACCAGCGTGTACACCGGCAGGCGCGCGGAACAGGACATCAAAGGCGCAACCATGATGGTCAAGAGGCGATCGCGGCGATCGGGCATCGTCCGCGTCGCCATGATCGCCGGCACCGCGCACGCGTAGGCCGAGAGCAGCGGCACAAACGCCTTGCCGGGCAGACCGATGCGCGCCATCAGCTGATCCACCAGATACGCCGTTCGCGCCAGATAGCCGGAATCTTCCAGAAGCGAAATCCCGAGGAAAAGCATCAGAATCTGCGGAAGGAAGACCAGCGTGCCGGAGACGCCGGCAAGGACGCCGTCGATCAACACGTCGCGCAGCAGGTTGTCCGGGAGGTGCGTACGCGCGAGATCGCTGAGCGCGCCCATGCCGCTTTCCACGAGATCGACCGCGGGCTGCGCACCGGCAAAGACGGCCTGAAAGAGCGCGGTCATCGCCAAAATGAACAGCACGGCGCCGAGACCGGGATGCAGCAGCACGCGATCGACCCGCTCGGAACGGCCGGAAGTCGTGACGATGTGGCGTTTGACACAGCGGCTGAGCAGGGCGTCGATCCGCGTGAAGCGCGCAACGGTCGCGAGACGTCGCGGATCCTGCGTCGGATCATCGGGACGCGGCACCGCTTGGAGCAGCGCGGTACCCAGCCCTGGCGCCTCCGCGTCGGCCACATCGGGGTCCGTCGCGAGCCACCACAGCACGCCGCCGTTGCTTTCTGGTGGACGCTGAAGCGAGAAACGCGCCAGCACCTCGCGCGCCTTATCGATCGCGTCCGTCACCGGCTGCGGCCACGCGGTCTCGGTGATCCGCCCGCGTTCGGGGTGCGCCGCCACTTCAGCGACCGCCTCATTGAGCGCCTCGATCCCGTCGCCGCGCGCTGCCACCATCGGCACGACGAGGCAGCCCAGCTCGCGCTGCAGCGCGGCAACGTCGATCTCGATGCCTTCTTTGCGCGCCGCGTCCATCATGTTCAGCGCGACAAGCACCGGCCGCCCAATCTCGGCGATCTGCAGAAGCAGCAGCAGATTGCGCGCCACGTTCGCTGCATCCACGACGACGACCACGACGTCCGGGATCGGATCCTCGGTTCGCCCCGTCAGCGCGTGATGGGCAATTTCCTCTTCCGGACTGTGTGCCGACAGCGAGTAGCACCCCGGCAGGTCCGTCACGCGCCATGGCTGACCCGCAGCATCGTGCATACCCACACGCCGCTCAACGGTGATACCGGGATAGTTGCCCACGTGCGCGCGCGCGCCGGTCAGCGCGTTGAAGAGCGTCGTCTTGCCGGTATTTGGATTGCCTGCGAGCGCCACTTCCAACGGGCGTGATGCCGTCGCCGTGTCCGCGCTCATCGCTACGCTGCCTGTTCCGTGTGAATCGCCTGCGCGTCTGCACGCCGCAACGAGAGCACAAAGTCGCGCACTTGCACCTGCAGCGGACCGCCAAACGGCGCGCGACGCAGGAGTTGCACGGGCGCGCCCGGCGTGAAACCAAGCTCCACGAGCCGATCGCCCAGCACGCCAGCCAGCGCTACACGGGTCACGTGATGCTGTTGCCCTGCGGGAATCGAGTCGAGCGTCTGGAAGGCCATGGTCCTTTCGCCTCAGGTCGTCGCGCGAAGTTGCCGTGCGCGACACGAGCCATGATAACGAAAGTCACTTTCAATAACAAGTGGATCTTGAGGTCGCCTACGCGTCAGCGGCGGGCACGGATTCAGCTTCGGCCTCTGCCAAAACTGCAGAAACATCAGCGCCTTCGTGTGCATCCGAGCCTTCCACTTCAACCGCAGCCTGCACGTGTGCAGCGCGATTCGGCGTGAATTCGGGGCGCTCGCGTCCGTGTTTCAGGCGATACAGCTCGTCTTCCGCCAGATCGAGAGCGCCCATCGTCATGATGTACGCGCGGCGGTTGTCCTCCGCCTTCTGGTTGGTCACGCGCAGCGCCAAGCGCATCTCAAACAGCTCGTTGATGATCCACTCGCGCTCGCCGCGCAACTTCGTCAACTGTTCGCGGACGCGGCCGATCTGCTGCTCTTCGCGCACCGTCTGCTGCTCCAGACGCATTTTCTCGATCTCCGCCTGACGCAGCGCGCGCTCCGCTTCGTACTCGGCACGGCGCGCCGCGACCTTCGGGTCCTCGACGTACGCCACGGGCGGCGGCGGCGGCGCTTCTTCCTCGACGACAACCGGCTTCTTCTTGCCCTTCAGTTCGTTGACGACGACGGTCAGTTCCTCCAGTTGATGCTCAGCCTTACGGTGCTTCGCCTGGAGTTCGTTGAGCGCGTCTTCGGCCTTTTTCTGCGCCGACCGCGCCTTCGCGACGTCTTCCTTGCCCTGTGCCAACCGCGCGGCGGCTTCTTTTTGCGACCGATCTTCCTTGGAAACGGCCTCACCGGCTTTTTCCAGCTTCTTGCGCAGCTGCTCGGCGCGTTCGGCGGCCTTGCCTTCGTCGCGTTCCGCCTTCTCGGCGCGTTCCACCAGCTTTTGTACCTGCTCTTGCAGCTTGGCCAGCGACGTCCAGAAGTAGAGCGCGGCAGCGCCGCAGACGACCGCGACCAGCGCGAGAATTGTAGAGCCCATCGTTGTCCTCATCCGCCCTCGTGCGGGGCAGTCACTTCCTATCACTCACTGCGTTTTGCCACAACCGCCTTGCCCAAACGTTGGCTCTGCGCCAGACTCTACAAAAGCCGGGGGGACGGAGTGTCGCAGAAAGCAACCAGCGCGGGAAGACTTGCAGGATTCGATGCTTGGCGCGATCTCTTTATCGACCGCATCAGCCGTGACAACCAGCGTATGACGCCGCAGCGTTTGCAGATCGCGGAGACGCTTTACGCGCATGGGCATTTGAACGTCGACGAATTGCACCGACGGGTCCGCGACATCGATCCGACGGTGGGCTACGCGACCGTTTACCGTACGTTGAAGCTGCTGGAACGCTACGGGCTCGTGGAAGTGTCGCATTTTGCCGACGGTACGGCGCGCTATGAAGTGCACGTGGGCGGTGAAGATCACCACGACCACATGATTTGCACGCGCTGCGGCAAGATCGTCGAATTTGAGAACCCGGCGATCGAGGCACTGCAGGAAGAAGTCGCCCGCGCGCATGGCTACAAGCTGACCAACCACCGCATGGACCTGTTTGGGCTCTGCCCCTCATGCCAGTGATCTCTGCGCGCGCGCGTTTTCTGCTAGTGGCGGCGCTGCTGCTTGTGCAGTTCGCTGCACGCGGTGAGCTGAGCCTACGCCACGAGTCGCCGGTGTGGGACGAGCGCCTGCACGTGGGCTACGGCCTTGCGCTCCTCGACCGCGGGCCGCAATTTGATGGTCAGGACCACCCCTACGCGATTGCTGCGCTGCTCGTTCTGCCCACTTGGCTGCATCTCCCCGGACCAGATCGCTACGCGCAGGGCGATGTGGACGACCCTGACGTGCTGCTTCCGGCGCGGCGCGTCAACCTGCTCCTCGCGACCGCGAGCCTGGCGTTGCTCGCAGCCTTTGCGCGGCGTCGGCGCGGTGAGGCGTTCGCGCTGACGGTGCTCGCGATCGGCTCGCTCGATCCGGGCTGGCTGGCGCAGGCGCGTTACGCAACGACGGACATCGGTCATGGTCTCGCTTGGTGGCTCGCAGCGGGCGCGCTGCTTTTGCACCGCGAGGACGCCAAGCGGCGCTGGCTCCTACTCGCCGCGGTCGGCGGCGCGCTGGGGCTGGCGAGCAAGTGGTCCACGATCGCGTTGCCGTTGCTCCTGCCGCTGCTGTGGTTGGGGCAACGTGGTGTCCCGTGGCGGGCGCGGCTCCTGCCGAGCGTGCGGGCTGGCGCGCTGACCGGCTTTCTGGCGTTCGGCCTGTTGCTGCTGCCGTTTGGGCTCTTGGCGCTTGTCCGTCACGTGCCCGTGGAAATCGCGTTGCACCACGTTTGGCAGGGCCTGCAGGCTTCGCTCGCCAAGCGCACAGCGGATTCGGGCGTGTATCTGCTCGGCACCTGGTGGCCGCACGGGACGCGCGCATATTTTCCGCTCTTGCTGCTGGCCAAGACGCCCGTTGCGTTGCTCGCGTCTGCCATGGTCGGCGCGCTCTGGCCGATCGCACGGACGCGGTGGCACGAGGAGCGTGGCGCGGTGGCGCTGCTGGTGGCCTACCTCGCGCTGGCGATCGCGACCAAGCAGAATCTGGGGCATCGGCATCTGACGCCGTTTCTCCCGGTGCTGTGGTGGCTGGCGACGGCGGCGCTTCTGACGATCTGGCAGGAGCTGGTGCGGCTGCGTTGGATCGCGCCCGTTCTGGGCGTACTTCTGGCGATCGAGGCACTGGCCGTGCATCCGCACTATCTGGCCTTTGCAAACGGCGCATTTGGCGGGACAGACGCGGTGCCGCCGGTCGTGGTCAACGCAGGTGCCGATTGGGGACAGGCCTTGCCCGCGTTGCACGACTACCTGGTGGCGCATCCGTCCCAGCGCGTGGACCTCGCGTATTTTGGCAATGCGGACCCGCGGCGCTACGTCGGCGAAACGGTGTGGCGCGCTTGCGGCGTGCTCGGTCGTCCACGGGCGAAGGGGCAGCCAACAGCTTCCGTCACGGATCCAGCCGAACTCCTCGCTGTTTCTGCGACCTGCCTCTACGGCGGCGCGGGCATGCGCGACGGCACAACCTTGGACCTCACCCGCCGCGACGACGCTTGGGCCTACCTGCGCGGCAAAGAACCAGACGCCATCATCGGCGGGTCGATCTTCGTCTTTCGCACTCAGCCCGGATTGAAAACGAATGGCCACTGAATAACGCACGTTCCAGCTTCCGGCTTCTGAAACCGCACGCGGCGGATCGACCGCAGGACGCAATCGGTCACGTCGCTGCTGTTCAAGGAATCAGCGACGGCCTTGTCGCCCTGGACGCTACCGTCGCCCGCGATCGTCCACTGCACGGTCAACTTGCCAGCCAGCGCCGGCGACTTCAACAACTGCGTCTCGTAGCACGCGCGGATCATCGACGCCCGTGCGCGGACGTTCTTGGCGATGTCGCCCTTGTCGCAGCCGCCGATCGTCTGACCGGATGCCAAGACCACGTTGCCCGCTGGGCGCTTGGGCTTGTGACCCGTGGCGATCGTGCTGCGTAGATCGCGGCCGTTAGGATCCGTGCCATGCTCTAGCCCGGAGATCGCCCACAAGTCCTTGCCGCCGCCGCCCTTGTCGCCGTCACGGAAGCCCAGCGGGTTGTTGCCCGGACCGCCGACGACCGTGCTGCCATCGTCGCCGCTCACGGTCAACGGCGAGTCTGAGCCTTTGGGGCCACCATCCCCCCGCAGAATCTTGTCCAGCGCGCTGCCGACCGCCGCGTCCGCCAGAACGCCCGCCACGCCCTGTTTGCGCACGTCCAGCGGACCCTTGGGTAGGTCGGACTTCGCAATCGTCGTCGGACCCACGCGGTCGGGCTGCGCCACTTTGGGCCTGGTATGATCGACCGGCGGACCAATCGGCGCGGGCGGTGCGTTCTCCGTCTTCTCGGCCGGATCGATGGGTGGATCCGGCACAACCAAATCCGGCTCCGTCAAGTTGAACGCGATCGACTCGACCTGCTTGTGCTCGGCGTTTTCCTCGTCTTCCGCCTTGTGCCGGGCCTTTTGTCCGGAAAGCATGACGAGCAGAAGCACCAGCGTCGCCGCCGTTGTCGCCGCCATCGCGACAGTCATGCCCGGATCGCGTCCCAAGCCGGCTGTGAGCGCCGTCGATTCCGCGCCGACAAAGCCAAAGACGAGGCTGACGTCGTTGTCGAAGAACAGCACGCCTGCGTCGCCTGGGCCCATTTCCGCCGACTGACCGGGCGCTTCCACGCGTGCGCCGTTCAGGTGCAGTTGGCCTTTGACGAAGTCCGGCACGTGCACCGTGTAGCGTTCCACGCCGATCGGCTGCAGCAGCAAGTGGTTGCTGAGGCCACCCGCGGCCAGTTGAATCAGCGCGTCGTCGGATTCACCCACCGTCACGGGACGCGACTGAAAGAGCACGCGCTCAAACACCGTCTGACCATCCCATTGCACGGCGAGCTTCAGGAACCGCTGATTCTTGGCGAACTCACGGTGCGCGAGCACGACCAGGAGTGCTGCAAAAAGTGCACCTGCCGCCTGACCTGCGGCGATCGCGAAGCCCCAGTCGAGCATCACGAGCGTCCCGTCGATCAGCCCGCCGGTCTGCGCATCTGCAGAGAGCCCCAGCGCCCGTGCGGGCACGAGCGACCACACGCGCGCGTAGGTCAGCCCCAGCAGCGCGAGCTGCCCAGCCGCCAACGCAGCCAGACCCCAGCCCGCCGCCTGCTTGCGCGACCGCAGCATCCACCCGGCGAGCGCGACCGAGAGCACGGCAAGCAACAGGGCGCCAAGTCCGGTCGAGACCTGCCACGCGTGCACGGAGACGCCGTCTTCCACGAGCGTGATGAACGGAGCGAAGAAGTAGGCGAGAATCGCAAGAATTCCGCCGAAGATGGTCAGGATGATGCCGCTTGTCATGGTGAACCTCCCAGAGTTGCTGGAGGTTCAGACGCATGACGCGGTGCGTCGATCTATCGGAAAGAATCGCGGGACGCCCGCCCTCGAGGGTGGGCAAGTGGTATTCGCAAGCTGGCCGAAAATTCCGCGCGTCCGCCGATTTTGTCACACAGGAAGACGCGGCAAAAACGCCGACGCCGACTGACGAATCAGCCGGCGCGGGTAGAAAACAGTTCTGGTCTTGGGCTTAGCCCGGCGAGAACACGAACGGCCACTGAATGACGCAGATGCCGGCTTCCGGCTTCTGGAAGCGGATGCGCTTGATCGAGCGCAGCACGCAGTCCGAGACCGCGTTGTTGTGCATCGAGTCGTCCACGGCCTTTTCACCCGAGACGCTGCCGTCCGTGGTGATGGTCCATTGCGCGGTGATCTTGCCGCTCAGGTCGGGCTTGGCGAGCAACTGCGTTTCATAGCAGGCGCGCAGCGTCGCCGCGCGTGCACGCACGTTCTTGGCGATGTCGCCCTTGTCACAGCCGCCGGTCGACATACCCGAAGCGATGTTGATCTTCGCGACCTTCTTCGCCGTCTTCTTGCCGATGCCGATGTTCGCGTTGCGACCCGTGCCACCGCCCGTGTCGATGTCGCCCATGCCGTGAATACGACCGAGACCGTCGCCGCCGCCGCCGGAGCCCGTGCCACGGAAGCCCATGCCGCCCGCGCCGCCGCCGATGACCAACTCAGAGCCGTCGCCGTTCATAGCGACCGCCATCTTGCTGTTCAGCGCACCCGTGTCGCCCGCCATGATCTGACCCAGCGCGCCGTTCTGCGCCTGAATGCCGCCCAGGACCTTGGCGAGACCCAAGTTCTTGACGTCGATCTTGTCGGTCATCTTGCCGTCCATCTTCGGAATCTTGGACTGCTTGTTCGGATCCTTGTCGGGATCGCCAAACTTGCCTTCCTCACCGCCGGCCTTCTTGGCGGTCTTCTCGTCTTCATCGCCTTCCGGCTTGATCTCGTCGGTCTTCTGCTCGGTTTCTTCGATCGAGACTTCGATGAGCTCCTTGCCCTTCTTCTCCAGATCTTCTTCCGCTTCGGCACGGTGACGGCCACGCGCGCCGGCCATCATGCCGAGCAAAAGCAACAGCGTCACCGCCGTCGTGGTCGCGAAGGACACGGCCAGGCCGGGCTCACGCCCCAGCGCCGCCGTCAGCGCACCGGCTTCTGCGCCCGTGAACTGCCACGCCACCGCGACGTCGTTGTCAAACTTCAGTACGCCTGCGTCGCCCTTCTGGACTTCTTCGCTCGCGCCAGCCGCGTCACGCTGCTTGCCGCCGATGCTGAGCGTGCCGCCGATCGACTTGGGTACGTCGATTTTGTACTTCTCCAAGCCCGCGGGCTGGAACAGCAGGTGCTTGGTCATGCCGCTCGCAGAGAGCTGCAGCAGCGCGTCGTCCGCCTCGCCGACCGTGACCGGACCGGGCTGGAACATCACGCGCTCGTAGACCATGTGGTTGTCCCAGGTCACGATCAGGCGCAGGAAGCGCTCTTCTTTCTTGAACTCGCGGTGCGAGGCCACGACCAACAAGCCGCCGAAGAACGACAGAATCGAGCCGAGGACGATGAGCGCGAGGCCCCAGTCGAGCGTGACGAGCGTGTCCTGAATCAGGCTACCCGTCGCCGAGTCGGCCATCGTCAGGCCCAGCGACTTGGCAGGAACCAGCGCCCACACGTTGGAATACGTGTACGCCATCGCCGCGATCTGCAGGAGCGAGAACGCAGAAACCGCCCAACCCGGCGATTGCTTGCGCGCTTTGTAGATGTAGCCGGCGAGGCCAATCGTGGCTACCGCGAGAGCGATCGACAGAAGTCCGGTGGACACCTGAAAGCTGCGCAGCACGACCTCTTCTTCGTCCACGGTGATGAACGGGAGGAGGAGCGGGGCGATCAGGGCAATGAGCCCGCCGATGAGTGCAAGGATGGAACCGCCAGACATGTTGCCTCTGCAAAAAAGCTGCCGCCCGAGTTCAGGCAGACAGGCCGGGAATCCTAGTTTCCAGGGACTCAAGCGTCAAGCACTCGAAGTCACGAAGAGGTGACGTCTGTCCCGCTCCGTGCGTCGATGCACAAGCACCCACGCCAGAGAGTCAGACGCGCGAGAACGCGCAACGATCTAGGCGAACGCAACTTTCAGTGCGTGGTCCAAATCGGCTTGCAGATCAGACACGTGCTCAATTCCGACTGACAAGCGGCAGAGAGAATCGGAGATGCCGATGGCGCGGCGCTGTTCCGGAGGAATCGAGGCGTGCGTCATGATCGCGGGATGTTCGATCAAACTCTCGACGCCGCCCAGGCTTTCGGCCAGCGTGAAGGCCCGAACCGTCGAGAGAAACGTGCGCGCGTGCGCCAATTCTCCGTCCAGAATCACGGTAATCATGCCGCCGCCCAGCGTCTGGCCGTTCTGCTGGCGAAACTGGCGCGCGGCCAGGTCTTTCTGTGCAAAACTGTGTAGGCCAGGGTAGATCACCTGCTTGACGCGCGGGTGCTGTTCCAACCACGTAGCGATCGTCAGCGCGTTTTGGCAATGTCGCTCCATCCGCACGGCCAGCGTCTTCACACCGCGCAGCGTCAGCCACGAGTCAAACGGCCCCGGCGTGCCACCGTTCGCGTTCTGCACAAACGCCAAGCGCGCTCCGAGCGCGGCATCCTTGACGATCGCAGCGCCGCCAACGGTGTCCGAGTGACCGCCGATGTACTTCGTCGTCGAGTGCACGGCGATGTCCGCGCCCAGCGCGAGCGGATTCTGCAGGTACGGCGTCGCGAACGTGTTGTCGACCGCCACCAGAACGCCGTGCTTGTGCGCCTTGGCCGCCAGCGCCGCGATGTCGACAAGTTTGAGCATCGGGTTGGTCGGCGTTTCCAGCCAGAGAAGCTTCGTCTTCGGGGTGACGAGCGCGTCAAATACGCCGGGATCGCGCAGATCGCCGTAGCTGAACGTCAGCCCGTGACGGCGCCAGACTTTGTCGAACTGCCGGAACGTGCCGCCGTACATGTCGTCCATCGCCACGACGTGGTCGCCCGCATCGAGCAACGCCAGAATCGCGTGCGTTGCGGCCAGCCCTGACGAAAACGCCAGACCCTGCACGCCACCTTCGAGCGCTGCGAGGCACTCCTGGAGCGCGTCACGCGTCGGATTGGACGTCCGCGAGTATTCGTGACCCAGATGCTCGCCTGGTGCCGGTTGGGCAAAAGTGGAGGTCTGGAAGATCGGCACGACGACCGCGCCAGTTTTCGCTTCCGGATCCTGGCCGGCGTGAATCGCCTTGGTTTCAAATTTCGCTTCGTTCCAGTTCATCACTGACTCCTACTGCCGGCGCGACAAGTAGTCGATGAGGTCGATCTTGGTAATAATACCGACGACTTTACCGCCGGTCACGACGACCGCGACGTTGTCCTGCGCGAAGATCTGCCGCAACTGTTCGATTGACGCGTCGGGATGGATGATCCCCTCGATCGGCTTGATGAGCGACTCGACCTTGTCATCGCGGGTCGCTTTGCCATCGACGATCGCGCCGAGCAGATCGATCTCGTGCACCATGCCGACGGGATCGCCGTTCTTGCCGATCACGGGCATCTGCGAAATGCCTTCGCGCTTGAGGCGCACGATAACGGGACCGAGTTGTTCATCGGGCGTGCAGGTGTGCAGGTTGTGCGACTTGCCGCGCATGAGATCGCGCACGCTGGCTTCGTCCGACGTCGGCTCGAAGAAGCCGTTGTCCTTCATCCAGTCGTCGTTGAAGAACTTGGAGAGGTAGATCGCGCCGGAGTCGGGCAGGATCACGACGATCGTCGAGTTGCGACCCAGCTCGCGCGCCAAGCCGGCGGCGACGTGGACCGCACCGCCGGAGCTGCCACCGGCGAAGATGCCTTCCTCGCGGGTCAAGCGGCGCGCCATCTGGAAGCACTCGCGGTCGTTGACCTGAATCACGTCGTCCAAGTAGCCGAATTCCAGAGCGCCGCAGACCATGTCTTCGCCGATGCCTTCGACTTTGTACGTGTGCGGGGCGCCGTGCGTGCCCGTGTGGAACATGTCGTAGTAGATCGAGCCTTCCGGGTCGACGCCGACCGTGCGGATGCGCGGGCTCTTCTCTTTGACGAATTTCGACGTGCCGCTCATCGTGCCGCCGGTGCCGAGACCGCCGACCAGCACGTGGAAGTTGCCGCCCGTCTGTTCCCAGATTTCCGGACCGGTCGAGGCGTAGTGCGCCGCGATGTTTTCCTTGTTGTGGTACTGATTGATCATGAACGAGTTCGGCGTCTCGCGCGCGATCCGCTTGGCGGTCTCGTAGTAGCTCTCCGGACTATCGGCAGGAACCGCCGTCGGCGTGACGACAACTTCCGCACCAAACGCCTTCAAGCGACGCACTTTCTCTTCGCTCATCTTGTCGGGCATCGTGAAGATGCAGCGATAGCCTTTGACCGCGGCCGCCATCGCGACGCCAACGCCGGTGTTGCCGCTCGTGTTCTCGACGATCACCGCGCCGGGCTTGAGCGCGCCGGTGCGTTCCGCGAGCTCCAAAATATGCAGCGCCATGCGGTCTTTGACGGAACCGCCCGGATTCATGAACTCCAGCTTGGCCAGGACGCGCGCGTCGTGCCGCCCGACGACTTTGTTGAGCTGAACGAGCGGGGTGTCACCGATCGCGTGAAGGACGTTGTTGTAAATGCCGCGCATGGGTGCCTCGCTCGTTGAAGTCCGCGGCGGAGATAGCGCATTCGTCGGCGTTTTGTCCACCTCGCGGCTCAAACTGTGGCCGTTCGCGCGCGGTTCGTGCAGACTCCCCGGTGAGGAGAGCCGATGCGTCGTCCGTCCAAACTCGTGCTGATGTCCCTGCTGTTGGCGGCGCAAGCTGGCGCGGCACCGGCGGTTCAGCCGCGCGTTGGCGGTTATCTTGGCGCTTATCTGGACGCGCTGGGGCGCGGTGACCGCGTCGACGCGGAAAGGCAACTGGCGAATGGTCGTGCGCGCTGGGACGGCGAGTTGCTGGAAATTCAGCTGCACCTGAGCAATCCCGACGCGCTCAGCGACGCGGCGCTTGCAGCTTTTGGCGGTCGCATCGCTGTGCGCGGGCAGGATCTGGCGGACGTGCTGCTGCCAGTGGCGAGGATTCAGGCGTTCGTCGCGGCGCATCCTGAAATAGAGTTCGCGCAACTCCCTTGGCGACCCGTGACGATGCTCGGACCGCACCAAAGCCAAGGCGCAACGCGGTTTCGCAGCGACGACGTGCTCTGCCTGGGCGAGAACGGCGGACAAGCGGTCGTCGCGGTTGTGGATGAAGACTTTCAGGGCATCGACAAGTCTGCCAGCGCCGGAGAAGTGAGCGGCTACACGGCGGGCAACAAGATCAGCTTCAACGGTTCGCACGGTGCCATGTGCGCGGAGGTTATCGCGGACGTCGCGCCGGCTGCGCCGTTGGTGCTGTGGTCGGTCGGCAGCCTGTCGGCGATGCAGGCATTTGCCAAAGAAGTCACGACCAAGGGCAACCCGAAGAACATCCGCGTCGTCAGCCATTCGGTTGGCTGGTTTGGCCAGAGCTTCGGCCGCCACACCGGTCCGCTGTGCGCCGTCACCGATCAGGTCCGCAGCGCCAACATCGTGTGGGTCAACGCCGCGGGCAACAACGGCGGCGGCAGCTTCTACCAGGGCATGTGGACGGACACGGACAAAGACGGCAGTCACGAGATCGCGCCGGGTGAGAAACGTCTGCAGTTTCGTGGTCACTCGTGGGCGCCGATTCAGCTGATCGTCGACTGGGACGACTACGAGGCGCGCAAGATCGATCTGAACGCGACGTTGTGGCGCAAAGACGGCGAGAAGTGGGTCGTGGAGACAACGTCCAAGCTCAAGCAGGGCAAGAACACAACGAGCGCGGAATGGCTCGTGGTTCCGCAGCCGCAGAACGCGGATTACGGCGTCGAGATTACTGCTGGCTCGCAGGTCCAAGTGCCCGCGGGTCTGCGTCTGCGCGTCGTGAGCACGAGCGGCGGTGCGGGCGACTTCTCGGCGTGGACGGACAACGGCAACGTCTACGACCCGGCGTCGTGCAAAGGCGTGCTGACGGTGGGCGCGCTGCGCTGGAGTCAGTACGACAAGGGACCGCTGGAAGATTACAGCTCGTTTGGCCCGACGGTCGACGGCCGGCAAAAGCCCGAAGTGGTCGCCCCGACTGGCACAACGACGAGCTTTGGTGACTTCTACGGCACCTCAGCGGCATGCCCGCACACGGCTGGCGTCGCTGCGCTCTTGCGTTCAGCGATGCCGGACGCCAGCGCGGACACGATCGTTGCCGCCATCATCGCCCACACAACGCCGATGGGCGACGGCGGCATCCCGGACGACGCGTATGGCTGGGGACGCGTGGAAGTCAGCGGCGTGGAGCTGGGCTGGCAGTGCACGCAGAGCGTCGACGAGTCGGTGGACGCGACGTGCGCGACCGCGTGCGGCAGCGTGGGCAAGCACACGTGCGGTGGCGCGTGCCGGTGGAACACGTGCGCAGCGCCCACGGAAAGCTGCAACGGCAAAGACGACGACTGCAACGGCGCGACGGACGAGGCGTTCACCTGCGCGTTGGGCGAGAGCGCCACGTGCACGACGGATTCCGGCGCGGTCGGGATCCACAAGTGCTCGGCGATTTGTGCGTGGAATAGCTGCGAAGTCGTCGCCGACGCCAGCGCGGGCTTGGACGGCGCGCAAGATGACGCCAGCGTGCCGAATCTGACCGACGCCGCGACGACCCAGAACACCGCGTGCAGCAGCAGCCCACACCGTGGCGCTTGGTGGCCGGTCGTCGGTTTGTTCACCGCGGCGGTTCTCTGGCTGCGCCGCCGTCGCGTCAGCTAGCCGTCCAGCTTTCATTCCTCAATCCGTTGATCCCGCAGCTTCCTCTGGGCGAATCCGGTCGCAAGCGCCCGGACCGGGCCCGCGGTCGGCCTTGAAGGGCCGACCCGTGACGCCGTTTGCGCAAGCGCAAACGCGCCACGGCCGCAAGCGGCGCAGGTCCCTTTCGCGGGGCCCCGCGTTCATTCGTCACACGAGCGGAAGTTCAGCCAATCCACCAGCCGCGGCAAGTCGCCGGCGCGCACGCGAGTTCGTCGTGCGCGCCGGCGTCGCCAGCTTGACTAGTTGATCGTGTTGCCGACTTTGGGCGTCGGGGTGTTCGTGACGATGAAGTCCGTCGAGTTCGCGTTCGTGTCCGCGCCATCCACCTTGCGCGCCACGGTCTGTGCCGTCGTCGGATTACCCGCCAGCGCCGTGCCCTCCACGTAGGAGTTCTGCGCGCCCCAGCCAACTTCGTCGGTGTACGTGCTGAATGAATCACGCAGCGCCGCGGAGTCCGCGTTGCCCAAGTAGTTGTTCGTGCCGAGCCACGTCAGATCGGCAGTCACACCGGTGAGAACCGCTGTCGTGCTCGCCACCAGAACGTACCGCTTCATGGTTGCCGGGTTGCCGCCGGCGGCCGGGATCGTGGCCGCGAAGTTGGCGAACGTCGCCATCGTCGTGTTGCCGTTGCCGTTGTTGTGACGCACCTGATAGCCGGTCAAGTTGATCGCCAACGACGGCTGGTTCCACGGCAGGTACATTTCCAACCACTCGTCGCCCGTCGTCGCTCCGCCGGTGCGGACTTCGTTGATCTTGGGGCCGACGATCGTCACGTTCCAACTCGCGGTCTTGGTGACCGTGCCGGAGGTGAAGCTTGCCGTAACCGACGGCAGCGTAGCGACGTTGGTGCCCGTCGCGTTGGTGTAGCCGAAGAAACCGCCGCCGCCGCCAATGGTGCTACCCACCGTGATCAGACCACGCGTCGGGCCGACGGCGTTGTTCACCGTCATCAGATTCGCAGCATTCGCGACGGTCCAGCCAGCGGCCGGCGACACAATCGACGTCGAGTTGTCCGACCACGTCGCCGT
>CAITYF010000091.1 GCA_903896545.1 uncultured Myxococcales bacterium
CGTGTTCTGGGTCGTGGGCGGCATGGAGATGATCGAGCGCCTCGCGTACTACGGCGTCAAAGCCGTCGCGACGCTCTACGCGAAGGATCCGGTCTCCAAGGGCGGCCTCGGCGTCACGATGACGGAGTTCGGCACGATCTTGGCGACTTGGGCGCTGGTCCAGTCCATCCTGCCCGTGTTCACGGGCGGGTTGTCGGACAAATTCGGCTACAAGCCAACGATCGCTGCGTCGACCGTTGTGAAGATCTGCGGCTATCTCACGATGGCGACGTTTCCGACGTACCGCGGTTTTCTCGTCGGCGCGCTGGTTCTCGCCGCGGGCACTGCGGTGTTCAAGCCCGGCATTCAGGGCACGCTGGTGAAGGCGACGCGCCGCGACAACTCCTCGATGGCATGGGGCATTTTCTACCAGACCGTCAACATCGGCGGCTTCCTCGGACCTCTGGTTGCCGGCTATATGCGGAAGATGGAGTGGCGCTACGTCTTCTTGGCGTGCGCCGGAATTATCTCCCTGAATTTTCTGATGCTTTTCACCTATCAAGAGCCGGCCAAGCCCGATCGAACCAAGGACGTCGCGTCGTCGCCGTCGCTGCTCTGGCGCAAAGTCATGTTCGCAGCGCGGGCGTTCGTGGGCGTGATTATTGGGATCTACGGTATCTGGATGTTTGACGTTTGGATTGACAGCACCGTGCCCGGCGTTCCGGATACCGGGTACATGATCCTGAGCTTCGCGGTAACCGGGGGCGGTATCGCGGTTCTGGCGTGGGCGATGCAGGACATGTTGGCTCTGGGTAGTGCCGAGAATTCGCTGATGGCGCAGTCGATCGCCGAGCTGCGCAAGCGCCACGTGTGGCCGTATCTCCTTATCTTTTCTGGTTTCTGGTTCATGTTTAACTCGCTCTTTGACGTGCTCCCGGCGCACATTGAAGACTGGGTTGACACGCGCGACATCGTGACAACTCTCTTCGGCGGAAAGGGAGTTGAGAGCCCAATCGTCAAGTTCTTCATCGTGATGAACAAGGATGGAACTGAAATTCTTCCGGAAGGCATGCTCAACATCAACGCGATGCTCATTATGCTGACGTGCTTCCTGTTCGCTGCGGTGAGCGGCAAGATGAAGGCGATCACCTCCATGGTCGTCGGTACGCTGCTCGCGGCAGTCTCTCTGGTGTTGTCGGGCGGTTCCTCACTCGGCTGGATGTCGATCGGCGCCATCGCGGTGTTCTCGGTTGGCGAGATGCTGTCGAGTCCAAAGTTCTCGGAATACATTGGTAACTTTGCGCCGTCGGACAAAAAAGCGATGTACCTCGGCTTCAGCCAAATCCCGTTGGCGATCGGCTGGACCCTGGAAGGCAAGGTCGGCACGAAGCTCTACGACCACTTTGCGTCCAAGGACACCTTCTCCCGCGAATTGCTTGTGCAAAAGGGCTTCGGCCAGTCCGCGGCGGACGCGATTCCCAAGGGCGAAGCTTTCCAGACGCTGTGCGACTTTCTGCACCAGAACCCGCACGACGTGACGGCGCAACTCTACGCGACCCACAACCCTGGCATGGTCTGGTACATCATGGGCGGCATCGGCGCGCTCTCGGCCATCGGCATCTGGTGGTACGGGCAGTGGGTGAAGAAGATTATTAAGTGAAACAGATTCTTGTTGCCGTAATCGTGCTGTGTTGCTTTACATCGCAATCCGCGCGCGCCGACGACTGGCTGGGGGCCGACAAGGCCGCACATTTTGGCTACAGCGCGGCGTTTGGCGCGGCGGCAACCACGACGATCCCGCTTGCGGGCGGGCCCGGACCCGACTGGCGGTCGTTCGCGATCGGCGCGAGCATCGGCTTTGTGCCCGGTTTGGCCAAAGAGGCTTGGGACTTGAGCGGGCGCGGCGATCCGTCATGGAAAGACCTCGCTTGGGACGCAGCCGGCGCGCTGGTTGGCGCGGGACTCGTGTGGGCAGTTCAGGCCATCGCGACGCCAGCGCACGCGCGTTGAGCCCGGTGCTATCGACGCCGAGAACGCGCTTTGCTACAAGAGCGCGTCCGTGAACCGGGAGGGTGCAATGGAAGTAATTGACAGCCAAATCGACGTTTCCTCCCCGGCCTTTGCGGCAAACCGCGAGCACCATCAACGTCTTCTGGACGACCTGCGCGCTCGCGTGGATGAAGTTCGGCAGATGGGCACGCCCGTTGCGCGCGTCCGCCACACGGAGCGCGGTGCGCTCTTGGCGCGGGATCGCATCGACACGCTGCTGGACCCGAACTCGCCGTTCCTGGAGCTTTCCGCGCTCGCTGCCAATGGCATGTACGACGGTCAGGCGCCCAGCGCGGGCGTGATCACGGGGATTGGTCGCGTCGCCGGTCGTGAAGTGCTCATCGTCGCCAACGACGCCACGGTCAAGGGCGGCTCGTACCTGCCGATGACGGTGAAAAAGCACCTGCGCGCCCAAGAAATCGCGATGGAAAACCGCCTGCCGTGCGTGTACCTCGTCGATTCCGGCGGTGCGTTCCTGCCGCTGCAGAGCGACGTTTTCCCCGATCGCGAGCACTTCGGCCGCATTTTCTACAATCAGGCGAACTTGTCCGCAGCGGGCATCCCGCAGATCGCCGTCGTGTGCGGCATGTGCACAGCGGGCGGCGCGTACATGCCGGCGATGGCGGACGAAGCGATCATCGTCAAGAACCGCGGGACGATCTATTTGGCCGGTCCGCCGCTGGTCAAAGCCGCGACGGGCGAGGTCATCACGGCCGAAGCGCTGGGCGGGGGCGACGTTCACACGCGCATTTCCGGCGTGGCGGACCACCTGGCCGATGACGATCAGCACGCGCTGCACCTGGCGCGCGAGATTGTCGGCACGCTGAACACGGTGAAGACGCCGACCGGCGTTTTCAAGGAGACCGAGGCGCCCGCGTACGAGCCGCAGGAGTTGCTCGGCATTCTGCCGCCGGATCTGCGCACGCCGTACGATGTCCGCGAAATCATCGCCCGCATCGTCGACGGCAGCGGCTTCCAGGAATTCAAGCCGCGCTATGGCACGACCGTCGTCACGGGCTTCGCGCACATTCACGGCATGCCCGTCGGCATCATCGGCAACAACGGCGTCCTCTTCAGCGAGTCGGCGCTCAAAGCCGCGCACTTTGTGGAGCTCTGCTGCCACCGCAAGATCCCGCTGTTATTCTTGCAGAACATCACCGGCTTCATGGTCGGCTCCAAGGCCGAACACGGCGGCATCGCCAAGGACGGCGCCAAGATGGTCCACGCCGTCGCCGTCGCCAACGTACCGAAAATCACCGTCATCATCGGTGGCAGCTACGGCGCGGGCAACTACGGGATGTGCGGTCGTGCGTACCAGCCGCGGTTCCTTTTCAGCTGGCCGAACGCGCGGATCAGCGTCATGGGCGGCGAGCAAGCTGCCAGCGTGATGTCGACGGTGAAGCGCGAACAGATGGCGGCGACCGGCGCGGTCCTGAGCGACGAGGAAGAGCAGAAGATCCGCGCGCCGATCCTCGCGAAGTACGAGTCCGAGGGCAATCCGTACTACGCGACGGCGCGTCTGTGGGACGACGGTGTGATTGAGCCCACGCAAACGCGTGACGTCGTGGGGCTGGCACTTTCGGCGTGTCACAACGCGCCGATGAAGGATTGGCGGCCCGGCGTGATCCGGATGTAGTTCAGGCGGTCAACGCGACGCCGGCTGCCACTTTCCGTCAAAATACTGATACACGCCGATGCTGACGTCCGGGCAGAACGACTTGCCGCCGGTGCAGCCGTTGGCCATCGGCACGGCGACGTCGATGCGCAGGCCAGAATCGACCATCCAGGGGAAGAGGATGCGCAAGCCGGTGCCGGCAGAGAGCATCGGGCGAACGGCGCGCGTGTCGGAGGCCGCAACGCCACCGTCGACGAGCACGGCGGGTTGGAGCGCGACCCAGGTCGAGTCCAGGGCGATGAACCGCGCTTCCAGGTTGGCGATTGCGTAGCGCGACGTGCTGATGAAGTTGTCTGTGTACCCGCGGACTTCATCCAAACCACCGATGTAGAAGCGCAATTGCCGCGGGGCGTCGCCCTGGATGCCGCCTTGAACGCGTCCCGCGAAGTTCCAGCGGTCGCCCACGGTGAGGAACCCGACGCCTTCGACCCAGAGGCGGCCGAAATCGGTGGCGAGCGCCAAGCTGGGCGGCGCGGTCGTGACGAGAGACGCCCGGACTTCGACAGAACCGCCTTGCTGGCGGATGCCTTCGGTGTCGACGCGGCCAATCATGCTGGCGAGGCTGTAGGAAACCGCCCACGCCTTCGCCGCGTCGGGACCGGGGTCGCTGCCGTCGGGCGGAATGAACGTCGTGCGCATGACGTCCACGCGTCCGCCGATGCGGAGCGCGTCGTGCCAGCCGAGCCAGGAAAGGTCGGTGGTGAAGCGGAGTCGGCGGTCGGCGAAGTCGCCGCGCGGTCGCACGAGCTGGTCGGCGAGTACCATCCAGTCGATGTGTTTGCCCAAAAAGCGCGGGTCGCGGAACCAAGCCTGAAAGCCGTTGAAGTGGGTGAAGCGCTGATATTGGACGCCGTACTCGAGGAAACGCCCGGCGAGGTTGGTATCTGTGGCGCCGCCGCGCACCCACGCGACGCCGCTGCCGACGCCAAAGGCGAAAAGTGGGTCGAGCGTCCAGCGTTCCTCCAACCTGAAGATGGCGATGACCTTGCCGTCGCGTCGGACCACGTCGCCTGCGACATGACTGAAGATATCGAGGTTCCAGAGTCGCGTGAGCGCAAAGTCCCAGTCTGCCTGTGTCACGTTGTCGCCAATCTTGAACGGAAGTTCGCGAAAGACGACATCGGGGTGCGTGCGCGTGAGCCCGACGACCTCCACGGCGTCAACGCGGATGGGCAACTCAACGGCGATGGGCTGGTGCACGCGCGGCTTCGCACGGCGGTGCCCCCCTGCATGGGCGGTTCCAGCAACAAGGAGCAGCAGGCCACAGAGCAAAAGTGTCTGGAAACAGGGGGGCAGTTGTCGGGAGTGCATCAGGACGGCTCCACGCTCATTCTCCACGAACGCGCGGACAGGCTGGAGACCGCAAGATGCGGGCTGGTCTTCGGCGGGAGAAGGCCGCGTGGAGCGCAGCGGGGGCAGGTCGTGGAAACAGACCGGCCTGAACCCAAAGTAGCGGCGCGACGTGGGCTGTCAATGCGGCCGGGTCCGCAGGTCGACGCACGGCGGATGTGCGACGACCGACCGCAAGGAATTGCGCGCGGAACACGAAGATAAAGCTGACGTGTCGCGCCGTCGTTTGGCAAAAAAGCGCTGACAGAGCGGCAACTTTCCTATTCACATCGCCCCGTCTGGCTCGTGGCCGCGCTGCCCTGTCGGGCTAACCTGAACGGGCAGCCCTGTCGGCTGTATCGCGCGTGCGGCAAAGTGCCTGCAGCGCCGCTCCTGACCAGCGAGGACCCGACGCAACACCTTTCACCCCACAGCCAGATGACCATCCTCGTCGTCGACGACACGCCGACCAACTTGATGCTGCTGTCCAGCCTGCTCAAGGACGACTACCGCGTTCAGGTCGCGAATACGGGCGAGAAGGCGCTGGCGATTGCTGCCTCAGACTCTCCGCCGGACCTGATTCTGCTCGACATCATGATGCCGGGGATGGATGGCTACGAGGTGTGTCGGCGTCTGAAGCGGGCGCGTGCCACGCAGCACATTCCGGTCATCTTCATCACGGCGAAGGCCGAAGTGGAGAGCGAGCAACACGGGCTGGAGCTCGGCGCGGTGGATTACATCACCAAGCCGATGAGTCCGCCGATTGTGCTGGCCCGCGTGCGCAACCACGTGGCACTGCAGGCGCACACCCGCGCGCTGGCGCAGAAGGTGGCCGAAGTCGAGGCGAGCCACGAAGCGCTGCGGCTGAAGAGCGACGAAGTGACGCGGCTTTACGACGCGGTGCTGGCTGAACAGAAGCGGTCGATGGAATTGAGCCTGCAGCCCGGCGCGATGGTCGGCGTGGAGAAGGAAGAGCGGACGATGACGCCGTGGCTGCGTAGTCTGCGGATGCGGCATCCGTGGCTGCAGTTGAATTTGTTGACTGCGTTTGTCGCCGCGGCGGTTGTCGGGCTGTTTCAGGGCACGATTGATCGGCTGCTCATTCTGACGATGTTTCTGCCCGTGCTCGCGGGGCAGTCCGGCAACACGGGCAGCCAGGCGCTGGCCATTACGCTGCGCGGCATCACGCTGGGCGAGCTGCGGTCGGGGCGCCGCGCCGCGTTGGTGCGCAAAGAAGCCGTGTTGGGCCTTTTGAACGGCGCGCTGGTCGGCCTTGTTGCAGGCGGCAGCATGTTCATCGTGGCGACGCTGCAGCACCAGCACAGCGCCGGCATGCTCGGCACTGTCGTCTTCCTTGCGATGATCGGCAGTTGCGTCATCAGTGGCATCGCTGGCGCCATCGTTCCGCTGCTGCTGAAGCGTTTGGGCGCGGATCCGGTGACGGCATCCAGCATTTTCCTCACCACCGCCACGGACGTCGCGAGCATGGGCATGTTGCTCGGTCTCGCCGCGCTGTTTGTGAAGTAGCCCGTCTGGGTTGGGAGCGGCAAACGCATGAAGTTCGACCTCAAAAACATCCTGTCTGTCGTGCTGGTCACGGCGCTCGTCGGCATCGGCGTCACTTTGGCTTTCCGCGCGTTCTCGCAATTGGAGGAGGCCGCACAGGCGCGTCAGCAGACGGGAGGGTCGATCCGCGCGGCTGGAACGGTGCTCTCGGAGTTGAAAGACGCTGAAACCGGGGAGCGCGGTTATTGTTTGACGGGAAACACGCTGTTCCTCGAACCCTATCTCAACGTCCGCGATCACTTGCGCGGCAAACTGCAGGCGCTGCGCGCGCAGCCGATGGCGGATTCGGCACGCCCGCACTTGGACGCCATCGTCCCGCTCCTCGACGCCAAGATGGCCGAGTTGGCGCAAGTCATTGCGCTGCGCGACACCGGTGACACAGCCGCAGTGACCGAGATGATCAGCAACGGTCCCGGCAAACGCCTCATGGACGCGATTCGCGCGGAGATCCAAGCGTTCATCACGCTGCAGGAGGCTGAAGCCACCCGCGTCGATGCGGTCTTCCGTGCCAACCTCCGGCAGCTGTTTGGCGCCATCGCTGCGGCGGGCGGACTTGGGCTAATCGTGGCGTTTCTGTTTGCGCTCGTCACGTATCGGCAAACGCAGCAGCGGGCGCGGGACCGGATCGCTGAGGAGACCAAACAGCTGCTGGACGTGCAGGTGGAAACGAGCGCGCGGCTGCAGCAGGCCGTCATGACGCTGCAGATCAGCGAAGAACGGCTGGCCGTGACGTTGACCTCGATTGGCGACGCGGTCATCGCGACGGATCACGCAGGCGCGGTGACGCTGCTCAACCCGCTGGCGGAGAGACTGACCGGCTGGACACTGGAAGAGGCGAAGGGGAGGCGGATCGAGGAGGTCTTTCACATCATCAATCAGGAAACGCGGAAGTTGTCGCCGACGCCGGTGATGACGACGCTCAAGGACGGCACGATTCAAGGGCTGGCAAATCACACGGTTCTGGTCGCGCGCGGTGAGGGCAGTGAATGTCCAATTGCCGACAGCTGCGCGCCGATTCGCGATCGGGCGGGGACGGTCGTTGGCGCCGTGCTTGTGTTTCGCGACGTCACGGAAGAATACGCTGCCCAAAAAGCGCTCGCGGCGAACAACGCGGAACTGGCGGCGGCCAAGGAGATGGCGGAGAAGGCCAACGTCGCGAAGTCCGATTTCCTCTCCAACATGAGCCACGAAATTCGCACGCCGATGAACGCGATTATCGGCATGTCGTACCTCGTGCTGAAAACCGAATTGAACGCGCGTCAGCGTGATTACGTCGCGAAGATCCAGACGTCCGCGCGGCACTTGCTGGGCATCATCAACGATATTTTGGATTTCTCGCGCATTGAATCCGGCAAATTGAGTCTGGAACGCGCTGAATTCGAGCTTGAAAAGGTGCTCGACAACGTCGCGACGCTGATCGGTGAAAAGGCCGCGGTCAAAGGCCTTGAACTTGTCTTTGCCGTCGAGCGCGATGTGCCTTCGCATTTTGTCGGCGACCCGCTGCGGCTGGGGCAAGTGCTGGTCAATTACTGCAATAATGCGGTGAAGTTCACGGAGCGCGGCGAGATCGACATCGTGATTCGCGTGCAAAGTCAGGATGCCAACGGCGTCGTGCTGTACTTTGCGGTGCGCGACACCGGGATTGGGCTGTCCTCCGACCAAATGGGGCGGCTGTTCCAGCGCTTCTCGCAAGCAGACACGTCGACAACGCGGGAATTCGGCGGAACGGGGCTTGGCCTGGCGATTTCCAAGAAGTTGGCGGAATTGATGGGCGGCGACGTCGGCGTCGAGAGCGAGCCGGGCAAGGGCAGCACGTTCTGGTTCACGGCGAAGTTGGAGAAGAGCCAAGGCGTTGCCCGCAAATTTGGCCTGTCGCGTGATCTGGCGGACAAGCGCGTGCTGGTCGTCGACGACAATGAAAACGCGCGGCTGGTGCTCGCCGAGCTGTTGCACAACATGAACCTGGACGTGACGCAGACGGCATCGGGGCGTGCCGCGTTGGCGATGATTGTGGAGGCCGACGCCCGTGACGCGCCGTTTGCCATCGTGTTTCTGGATTGGCTGATGCCGGATCTCGACGGCATCGAGACGGCGCGACGGCTGCAGGCGACGGTGCTGCGGGCGCGACCGCACGTCATCATGGTGACCGCCTACGGTCGGGAAGAAGTGATGACGGGCGCTGCGGCGACGGGGATCGAGGACCTCCTCATCAAGCCGGTGAGCGCGTCGGTTCTCTTCGACGGCGTCATGCGCGTGCTGGGTGGCGGCACAGAGCCCGTACCGGTGACCCACGACACGCCATCGGGCGTGTTTTCCCAATTGGAACCGCTCCACGGTGCGCGAATTCTCTTGGTGGAAGACAATGCAATCAATCAGGAAGTGGCGACGGAACTGCTGCGCGATGCCGGATTTACGGTGGAGATCGCCGAGAACGGTGCGGTGGCGCTGGCCAAGCTGCAGACCGCGACGTTTGACCTCGTGCTGATGGACATGCAGATGCCCGTCATGGACGGCATCACCGCGACGCTCGCCATTCGCGCCGATGCGCGCTGGACGACGCTGCCGATTGTCGCGATGACCGCCAACGCGATGCTCGCGGACCGGCAGCGCTGTCTGGACGCGGGCATGAACGACCACGTCGCCAAGCCGATTGAACCGGACGACCTGTGGAATGCGCTGTTGAAGTGGATTCCACCGCGTGCGGCGCACGAACTTCCCGCGACGAAGGCGTCCTCGGCGGACCCGGAAGTCCTGCTGCCGACCCATCTGGACGGCGTGGACATGGTGAACGGTCTGCGGCGTGTGCTGGGCAAACGCGCGCTGTACCTCTCGATGCTGCGGCGGTTTCGCACGGGGCAGCGCAATGCGCTCACAGAGACGAAGCGCGCGCTGGACGCGGGTGCGACGGACGAAGCCGAGCGCATCGCGCACACGCTGCGGGGGCTGGCGGGCAACATCGGCGCGACGCAACTGCAGGAGGTCGCGCAAACCGTGGAAAAGGCGATTTCCAGTCACGCCGATCGGTCCGTCATCGACGCGGCCATCGCGGCGACGGAGACGCAGTTGCAGCAGCTCCTCAGCGAGCTGGATGCCAAGCTACCGGACGTCGTGGTGGCGTCGTCCGTCGTCGCGGATCCTGTGCTCTTTGGCAACGTGTGTGTGGAGCTGCGACGCCTCCTGACAGCGAGTGATCCCGACGCCGTCGACGTGTGGGACGCCAACGCCGCACTCATGCGCGGCGCTTATCCCGACGCCAGTCAGCACGTTGCCGACGCGATCCACGCTTTTGACTTCGATGCCGCGCTCAACGCGCTCAACGCCGCCCATGCCGGTCGCGCCCCGTAGGAGTTCCCCATGAACGTACAACCGCACCTTGAAAAGCCCGTGGTTCTCATCGTCGACGACACGCCGGACCACCTCGCGTTGATGTGCGACCTGCTGCGCGACACCTACCGCGTACGCGTCGCGAATTCCGGTGAAAAGGCGCTGAAGATTGCCGCCTCGGAGTCGCCGCCGGATCTCATCTTGTTGGACATCATGATGCCGGGATTGGATGGCTTTGAGGTGTGCAAGCGCCTGAAAGCCGATCCGAAGACGACGAACATTCCCGTCATCTTCCTGACCGCGAAGGTCGAGGCGGAAGACGAGAGGAAAGGGCTGGAGCTGGGCGCTGTGGACTACATCACCAAGCCGATTAGCCCGGCGATTGTGCTGGCGCGCGTGAAGAACTACCTGGCGTTGAAGTCGATGGCGGACTTCTTGCGCGACAACAACGAATTCCTGACCACGCAAGTCGCGAGTCGAACGCGTGAGGTGATAGCGATTCAGGACGTGACGATTCTGGCGATGGCGTCGCTCGCGGAGACGCGCGACACGGAGACGGGCAACCACATTCGCCGCACGCAGTTCTACGTCAAGGCGCTGGCGGAGAAGCTGCGGGGACACGCGCGGTTTCGCGTGTTCCTGACCGAGGACAACATCAACCTGCTGTTCAAATCGGCGCCGCTGCATGACATCGGGAAGGTGGGGATTCCGGATCGGATTCTTTTGAAGCCCGGACGCTTTGAGCCCGCCGAGTTTGAGGTGATGAAGACGCACACGACGCTGGGGCGCGATGCGATTGCCCACGCTGAACGTGCGCTGGGCACGGAAGTGAGCTTTTTGACGTTTGCCAAGGCGATTGCCTACTCGCATCAGGAGAAATGGGACGGCAGCGGCTATCCGCAAGGGCTGGCGGGCGATGACATTCCGATTGTGGCGCGGCTGATGGCGGTTGCCGACGTCTACGACGCGCTGATCAGCCGCCGTGTGTACAAGGAGGGCGTCTCCCATGAAGCGGCGATGGCGATTATGCGGGCAGGGCGCGGCAGTCACTTTGACGCCGACATCATCGACGCGCTGCTCGATATTGAAGCGGAATTCCAAACGATCGCCGCGCACTTTGTAGACTCGGATTCGGTGATGGCCGCCAAGCGCGCCTTCTCGACTCAGGCGACAGCGGTGGCGTCGTGAAGGCGTACAATGCCGCGCTTGCCGGTGTTCTGACCCTCATCGGCGCTCCTGCCTCCGCGGCACCGGGTCCTTTGGCAGCCGTCGCGGCACCGACTTTGGGAACGGCTGCTGATTTTGCCGTTCTGGGCGGGTCGACCGTGACCAACGTCGGGGCGACGGCGTTGACGGGAAGCCTCGGTCTTGATCCCGGCGTTTCCGTCACGGGTTTTCCGCCAGGCGTGCTGTCGGGCACGCTGCACATCACCGACGCGGCGGCGCAAACGGCCAAGGCAGACCTCGCGGCGGCGTATGGCGCGCTCGCCGGTGACGCGTGTGGAGCGAACCTTTCAGGCATCGACCTCGGCGGGCAAACGCTCACGCCCGGCGTCTACTGCTTTGCCGCGGCGGCACAGCTCACCGGGACGTTGACGCTCGACGGGCAGGGCGATCCCAGCGCCGTCTTCGTCTTTCAGATGGGCAGCACGTTGACCACCTCGGTGGGCGCGACCGTCGTCACCAGCAACGGCACGCAGGCATGCAACGTCTTTTGGCAGGTTGGCACGTCCGCCACCATCGGCGCGGGCACTTCGTGGGCGGGCAACATCCTCGCCGCGGTCACCATCACTTTGGGCAGCGGCGCGAATTTGGAGGGACGCGCGTTGGCACAAGCTGGCGCCGTCACGTTGGGCGCCAATCAAGTCGTGGCCACCGCTTGTGCGCCTCTCCCGCCGTGCCAAGGCGCCGTCAACGGCACCCCATGCAACGACGGCGACGGCTGCACGCAGACCGACACCTGTCAGGGAAACGCGTGCGTCGGCAGCAACCCCGTCCTGTGCACGAGCGGCGGCGCTTGCGCGATGCCCGGCACCTGCGCGCCTGCGACCGGGCTGTGCGACTACCCGCTCCCGCCGTGCGGCTCCAGCACTGGCGATCCGCACCTCCGCACGTTTGACGGCCTCTTTTACGACCTCCAGACCGCCGGCGATTTTCTGCTCGTGCACACGCCGGACTTGACGATCCAGGTCCGGCAGACGCGCTACCCGCAGGTAGGCATCGCCGTGAACACAAGCGCGGTGGCGCAGGTGGGCAGTGACCGCGTCGTCTTCGTCGGCGGGTCCACGCGCGTTTGGGCCAACGGCAGCGAGACGACCTGCATGGCCGCGCCAACGCCGCTCGCGGGCGGAACGCTGTGCAGTCTTCAGGGCCGCGTCATTTTGCTGCACAGCGCGCGCGCTGACGTCGTCGTCACGGTCGGCGGCGCACTGCTCAACGTCGGGGTCAGCCTGCCGCCGGACGTGACAGACATCACCGGGCTTCTGGGCAGGCGCGACGGTGACCCGCACAACGACTTGATGGCGCGCAGTGGCGAAGTCCTGCCCTTGGCCACGACGTTTACGCGGTTTGAGGCGACGTTCGCCGACAGTTGGCGCGTGGCGCCTGCGGACTCGCTGTTTGATAGGGCGGCGGTGTTCGTGTCGGGAAGTGCTGACGGTGGGCAAGCGCTGGTCTCGGCCGCGGATTTGTCCGTTGGCGTGCGCGCGGCGGCGATGGCGACGTGCATCGGCGCGGGCGTGGTGGATGCGGCGCTGCTGCAGGCGTGCGCGCTGGATGTGGCGGTTTTGGGGGATGCTGCAGCGGCGGTTGAGGTGTTTGGGAAGATGCCCGCTCCGCGCGCGGTTGTGTATTTGACGCGTGAGGTTGCTGGAGTGGCGGGGGCGGCGGTGGAAGACGCGCCTGCTGATGCGCGAACGGGGCTGGCTGCGGGTTGTGACGCTGGCGCGGCTGGTGGGGCGGCTTGGGCGATGGGTTTGGGCGCGGCCCTGGGGCTTGTGGTTTGGGCGCGGCGGCGGTTGAAGTCCCTATCGTGATGGGAAATCCCTGTCATCCTGAGCCCGTCGGGCGAAGGATCTCAGGATCTTGCCGTGATTGGGGAAGTGCCCGATGGTGATTTTTCAGTGAGTCCTCCGCGAGTCTGGCCGCTCGTGTATGGAGGGCTGGGAAGAGACCCGCTTCGCCTGGCGGTTGGGGGTGAGAGGGGAATGGTGGGGAAGTCGCCCTCACCCCGCCGCTTGCGCGGCTGCCCCTCTCCCGCGAGGCGGGCGAGGGGCGGGAATTCGGCTGGTTCGGGTGCCACGGCGGCCGCCCAGCCCTCCGTGAAAATCCGGATCATGCCGGTTTCATCCACAATCGGCCTGTGTACGGTTTCACACAGCCCGATCACAGCTACAACCGACCATTTTCCCACCGTACACAACCCGATCACGCCTACCACCGACCCTTTTCCCGTTTCACACAACCCGATCCCATCCTCGATCGGCCTGTGTACGCGCGTGAAATGACCTTGCACGCCTGCTACCGGCCGTTTCGCGACCGTACACAGCCGTGTTGTGGGCATCCACGGGCATTTTGCGGTTTTGCAGGAACGATTGGCAGCTGCTTGGGGGCGCGCTCGCCAGTCACCGACGCTCGGGGGGGAATCAATCGCGTCGGTACATCATGTTACACAGTCGGCTTGGGCTTCTTGGGCGCGTCTGCGGGGAGGAAGAAGCTCTCCACAAACGTCTTCTTGCCGGGAAACAGCGCGCGCAGATGGCCATAAATGGCGTCGTACGCGAGCGCCCAGTCGTGCTTGGCTTTGTCGAGCACAATCCCCACCTGTGTCTGACTTTCAGTGACCTTCTTCAGCGCGGCCAAGGGGCCTTGCCACTCTTTTTGCAGCTGCTGCAACTTGGGAATGTACGTTGCCAGCGGTCCCGTTTTCCCTTGCGCCGTCAGCGTTTGTTCGATGCGACTCAGCTCTGCCGCCAGCGGCTGGCCATGCAGCCGTCGCACATCGCCGAGCCCCTTCGGGAAGTAGGCAATGTAGTGCGGATCGCTGTAGTTCTTGCCCGTGAGCTTGAGCAGGTCCAACTGAAACGCCACCACCACTTCATCGGCCGCTGTATCGACCTCTGTCACCGGCGCGCGGGCATCCATGACCGCGTCGTCCGCGTCCACCGCCGCCACCTGCGCGGCCTTGAGCGCCAGATGCGCCGGTTCCAGATACGAAATCAGCGCTTTGGCCTTGGCATTGGACTTCAAACGGGCGCGCGTAAAGCGCGAATGGCGCAGCATACGACCGGGACCAGAGTTGGCAGGAAGGAGACGCATGGGTTACCTCACTGAGAAGGGCCGAGACGTGGACTTGTAGCAGATTTGCGAAAGTTCGCGTGGCTCGGCGGGGTGTTGGACAGGCACTGAGGGAAGGTTGGCGCGGGTTTGGGGTGGCGGCAAGGATTTTTGTGGGTGGTTTGGGGGAGTTTTGTCATGGGAGTGTCATGGTGGGGGCGGCGGCGACGACCCGGCGTTCGCCCCGCCGTGCGCCTTGACCGGCGCTTCCCACGCTTGGGGCTGGGTGGCTTGCAGCCATGCCGTCAGGTCCGGGTGGTAGAGCGCTTTCGCCGCGTAGTAGTTGTCGCCGTCGCCTTCGGTGTAGAGCCAGCCGTGCGCGCCGAGGTAGGCGCAGATCTCGGACTCGAAGGAGATTTCTTTGTGGATGGACATGGGCGGCCTCGCGGGAGTGCGCGGCGGAGTGTGGCAGGCC
>CAITYF010000092.1 GCA_903896545.1 uncultured Myxococcales bacterium
CCACGACGCGGTAACGACGCCCCGACGACTCGCGCGTGAAGAAGTGCACTTAATGCATGTAGCATGGGCGAGCTCATCCGCGCAGGAAACTCAGCCTTGCGCGCGCCGAAATCGACGCGCACTTGCGAAGGTAGGGCTAGGGCCTCGAATCCGCCAGTGCGCACCATCGAGTCACGCTTGTTTCCGCCAGACTCGTGCGGGTGCCGGTCGTTGCGCCCTTCTCTGTGCGCCATGGGCTAGAAGAAAATCAGACCCAACGAGGCGATGCAAGCGATTCCCCGCCCGGTGCGCGCTTGGACCGGGAATCGCGCAGCTCGCGGCGGCCACTCGGCATGCGCCAGCTGGTTTCCCCCGGGAAACGGACGAGAATGGTCCGTCGGCCGCGCTTGGCGTGCTGCGGCGAAGCCCGGCTTGGCCCGGGCGACAGCGTTCGGGCGGCAGCGCAGCGGCGGACGACATCAGCAGGAGCGCGCTGCCGAGCAATTTTCAGATTGAACCACGAGGACGGCCACCGCGCGGCCCTTCGTGGTCGACGCCCTGAGCGCCACTATTCCACCGGCCGATGAGATAGTTAGAAGTCCCCGGAAGAAGATTGGCTAATGAATCCAGCCATCTCCGCATTCGCGTGCCGCCGCGGAACCGTGGCACAATGTCCGACTACATGCATCGTTTGCGCGGCCCTGCTTGACGTAGGAGACCTTGTCCAGGTGCCGACGCGCCCCTTCGGACAAATACCTGTTTACGGAAAGGTGCGCCCTATGGTCCACTTGAGCCCGGTCGAGAGGCGCCCGTGGCGTCTCATACCGTGGAGGCAACATGGCGCGTAAGCGTGTTGTCGGGCGCTTCGTCGCGCAACACGAGCGCGGCGAATTTCGCTGGGCTCCAGCGACCTCTCGCTGCGGCCTGGGTCAGCTGCGGGCGCGGAAAGGAGGGGGCAAGCGTGTGGCGCTCCGCTCCGGTGACCGCGGCCGCGAGGGCGCCGATTCAAAAACGTCGCCGTGCCGCACGTGGATGTTGCACTACCTGCAGTGGCGAATCTGGTGGGTCGTCTCAGCGAGCTGATGCACCACGACTGCTTGACTTAACTAGCTCGTCGATCCCATTAGGGACCGACCCGGACGGCTTCTTCGCAAGAGGAGACAAATCATGAACGTGCGACGACTCTTGGTGGCTGCGCTCATGGCGCCGCTACTGTGCCCGGCGTGTGCAAGCGGTGCTTCGACGGACGGAGCCGACGGGGAAAGGGTTGGCAGCGCGAGCGAAGCATCGAGCTTCCCGTTCGTGCAGTTCGGGACGCGGTGCCAGGAGACGTACCAGAACAACTGGTACACCGCATGTTCAGGGGCGACGGCGCGCTGTACAGGGTTCCAGAACGCGGTAGCCGCGCAAGGTGGCCTGGGCAATTACTACTACAATCTCCACGGCGCGAAGTCCGCGCTTGAGAACCCCGACACCTGCGGCTGGCCGTGTGGATACGTCGACTCGGTCGACTTCTTCTACATGGAAACCCATGGGTGTAGGAGCAACACGGATGCCTGTTGGTTCATGTGGGATACGAGCACCCGCGCGTACAGTTCGCAGATGCGCTTGGGCGACAGCGGCCGCGAGAACATGATCTTCTCGACGTTCTCGTGCGACACGCTTACGTTGGACAGCTACATGTGGACCCGGTGGTCCCCTGTGTTGGCGGGCGGCCTCGTGATGACGACCGGCTCGAACGACACGCTGTACCTGCCGTCCAATGCATCGACGGGCGCTGACTACTTCAACCGCATGAGCAACGGTGAGCCGATCGCGCAGTCTTGGCACGAGGCCATGCTGGCTGGGGATAGCGCCAACATGCCGGCCGTCATGAACACGGGTTCAAACAGCACGGATTGCTGGAATCGGCAGGCTGGCGTGAAGCTGTCCAACTTGCTCGCAACGCCCGTGCTTCGCGATAGCGCCGTCGGTTACACGTGCTTCAGTAGCTGGAACTGAGAAGAGGTGCTTTCATGAAACCCATTCGCATGACCGGTCTTCTTGGCGTTGCCAGTTCGGTTGCCTTTGGCACTGTGGCTCACGCGGACTACTTTCCGCGGTCCGACGCAAACGCGGCACAATCGCTCTCGCAAGGGGTTGGGCTCTCGACTGTGCCGGTGCTTACGCGTGTGGCCGGTGATTCGAGGCGGCGCTTTCTACTCTCCTCGCCTACGCGTGCGGCGCTAAGTGCACGGGTACCGTCGTCACGACGCTACCGGATCGGACGCGCGCAAGCAGCGGTACGTTTCATCTCGAAGTCGTCGGGGATGGTTCGGTGGCCGAGTACTCGAACGATGCTGTGCGCGCCTCTGCTCATGGTCAGCCGCCGACAGCGGCGCCGATGTCTCAGGCAACTCTCGAGACGCTGGGTCGCGCGTTCATCGCGGGCAACCTTTCCTCAGTGATTGTGCTTGGACCCGGGGAGGCACTGGTCCCGGAATCGGTCCTCCGGCGCACCGAGGTGGGGCATGCTACAAACGGCCCCGTTGAGGCGCCGCGCGTGACCGGCAACCGGATTCTCTTTACGCGGACGATCAACGGCGTCCCGGTCGTGGGGAGCGGATCGAAGGTCGCCATCACCGTCCTGAACGACGGCACGGTGGAGAGCTTCCGTTACGACTGGCCTGTCTACGTGGTAGCAGGGGGGGCGACGACGACGTCGGTGGCCGCCGGAGAACTTCTGACCCGCGTGCAGCAGGTCCTCTCCTCGAGGACTGGTATCGCGATGGCGGCTCAGTCGGTCTCCGTTCCCGCGGGCCTAACGCTGCCCGTTCCCATCGCGCTCGATCCCAGCATGACCCTCGAACGCCTCGAGTGTGGCTACTTCGACGCCGGGTTTGGCAACCGTGCGGTCGACGCCCCCGTCCAGAGCGGCTGTCGGTATCATGCGGTTCACTCCATCAGTGCAGATGGCGTGACGGCGCGAGCCGGCTACGCAGGTGCGATTCCGGCAGGTAGCGTTCCGGTAGTGGACGCGAGTTGGCCGGAGGCGGTCGTCCTCGCAGGCGGCAGCTCCGACAGCGGACCAACAGGTTCGACTGCGGCCACTCCAGGACCGGATACCCACGCCGCTACCGGTAAGAAGTAGGTCGGCACAGAGCGAGGTCCCATGGAGCGTCTAGGCACTGGTATCATGCTGGTCGTGCTTTCGGCGTGCGATGGGGCCTCGCAGGTTCAATCGAGCGGTCCAGAAGCGGGTGGGGTGTCCGCATCGCGGCAGGCGTCCGCGCCGTGGCAGGAGGCTGTCACCGGGCTGCAGGCGGGCGGGCAAGCCGTCTACTCGTTCCGATTTGACGGTGCTCCTCCTGCGGGCGCGTTCTACAAACTCGCCATTCACGACGTGGAAGCGGGGCTTGCCTGCGCACGATACAGCGCTGATTCTGCGACCGGCGATGCGGCCGAGTTCTGGGAGGTAGCGGTCGACGTGAACGACGGGGCATTGGGAGATCACGTCATCGGGACCGCCCGTCGCGACCGAAGCCCGACGAAGACTGCGAACGTGACGCTCCTGCATCGGAAAGGGGGGCTTTGGGTCGAGACGTATGCCGCGCTTGGTGGGTCAGTCGAGGTCACGGCGGCTCCGACGCCAGCCGAGGCGAAGGCTGGGCGTCGGCTCACGGGGACCGTTGAGGCTGACTTTCCGCTCCACGCCATGCAAGAAGTGGTATGTCAAGCGGGCATTTCGGCCGATGGAGGTGACCAGTTTTCGCGTTGCACGTGCAAAGATGCAAATGACGTTGTCACGAGCTGCACCCCGGTTGACGGCAAGAATTGTTGCTACGACTCGACGAGCCCGCGGACGCGTGTTAGCTTCGTCCTTTCTGCCGTTTCGTGCCCGGCGATGTGCGCATGGCTCGCAGGGCTGCCCGACTACTGCTCGCAGGCCTTCGGACCATGAAACTAGCTCGACGCTTCCCAAGCAAGACTGTACTCGCGCTCTTGTGCACGTTCGCCTCGTCGTGCGGGCAGGACGTCAAGGGCGATCTTGATGGCGGCTTCGGCGGGGGAGGCGGCGGTGGCGGGACCACCAGCAAGACCTCGGATGCGGCGGTTGACGCTGGTGCCGATGGTGGGGTCGCCGATGCGAGTACGTGCGGTCATTCACACTGCGAGTCGACGTTGTGGCCGCGTCTCGCGGTCGTGTTCGGCAACCCTGCCGCTGCGACGCTTACCTACACGTTCGTGACTAACGACGGCATGTGGACGTGGACCTCCAAGAAGCCGGACATTGGATTTTGTCCGGTCGGCTACGGTGAATCGGCCGCCTATCATTGCGACATCGGGTTCGATGTCGACCCCTATCAAACAGAGGTGACGATGACTGTTCAGGGGGCGACTGTTCCGGCTGCGTCTATCCATGTGCCTCTCGCGCCGTTCAACTACTGCGGAAATGGTACGGCTGAGGTAATTGTATCCGTGGATCAGGGCAACGTGTCGTTTGGTGCGATCCACTATGTCAATGCGTGTGGCCTATAGTGTACGGGTCCGCTTTGGCGTGTGTTGGTGTTCCGTAAAATGACGAGGCCCCGGCCTTCGTCTTCCTGCTCGACGAGGCCCACCTGCTGCACCAGGACGTGCTCGATCACCTGCATATCCTCTGCAACTACGAGTGGGACCGCCGCGCGCTGCTCTACCTCCTGCTCGTGGGCCTCCCCGAGCTACGAGAGCGCCTGTCGCGACGCCACCAGCGCCTGCACATCGACCCGACCACCGCCGACGACACGGCCGACTACCTCCGACACCGCCTCCCCTCGGCGGCGCGGGCGAGCGCGAGCGCTTCTCCACGGACGCCATTGCCCGGCTGCACGAGGCGCGTAGGCGAAAGAAGCCCGATTCGCGACCATACGCCCCCCGCGGCCCCCGCCCG
>CAITYF010000093.1 GCA_903896545.1 uncultured Myxococcales bacterium
CGCGCGCGCATGCTCGCAGTCGCTTCGCGCCTGCATCGCGCGCTCGGCCACCACGCTCGCTTCGCTGCGTGGGTCAGGCGGGGCAGCGGAGGGGTACGCGGAAAAAGCCGGAATGTGGCGGAATGGGGGAGCCGTCAACAGGCAGTTCTTCTCGCAGCTACCAAAGGAAGATAGCGGCACCTACGTCGCTCTTGGCATTACCAGCCAGAAGGCTGCCTTTGATCTTGTCGTCGCCAAGGTGAAAGAAACGCTACCGAAGTAGCCTTCTACCACCCCGCGAACAACGACTTCGTCGTTGTGCCCAAGGGCTTGACATCGACGGCAGGTCTGCGTCCGGACTAGGGATGTGGCTAGGGGTTGACCAAAACACCAACCAAGACAAACCGTTAGCCCGGCTTGTCCCGTTGGCTGGGGCATCGACCAAAAGCGAAAAAGGGTAGGACCTTGCCGTCCTACCCTCGTCCTACCTGGGGGTCAAAATCTGAAATTCTGGAGCCAACACGGGGACTTGAACCCCGGACCTGCTGATTACGAAAAGCGATATGCTTGTCTCGCAACACTATAAAATTAGATGGCTTTCTTCTGATCTCCAGACGACGTAGTGGATACCAACCCAGACAATTCGTAGTTAGATCAGGGCTTCAGGGGGTATCGGGCGCCATTCGACGGCCAAAGAACCGCGAACGCGTTCACACCAGTGCCGTGACCCAGGCCAAAATCAGCCGGGCAGCTTCAATCGCCGCCGTCGCCTCATCCGCGCTTCGCCCGGCGACAAAACCAGGGTAGCGCGGCCCCACGCCGTACTCCGCCAGAAGCGCGGTTGCTTCCATCAACGCCGGCGGAAGCGCAGTGCCAGCGGCGACGGACGTCAGCAGAAGAACCACGTCGTGCGCGCGCGGCACCGGACGGTCCGCAGCAACAAGGCTCCCCTTCAGTGCCTTCTCCGCGCATTGCTGGGCGTGGAAGCACACCAAGCCTGCAACGTCCGGTGACACGACGGCATCCGGAAGACCGAGCTCCGCCATGCGCAAGTCCGCTGCCGCCAAAGCCAGCCATGCCTCCGTACCGGCAGTGCGCTCATGCGGCATACAGCAACCGTCCTTCGGCGTCCGCCTCTGCGACTGCAGTCCCAGGAATTGCCCGAGCCGAATCCCACTCCGTGGGGCTCAACACTGCAAGATCAAATGGAATATCCAAGTCGGTCAGGGCGAGACGCCAGCTTAGCGTACGTGGCCGGTGCATCGGCGGGTCGTCGACTATCGCTACCAAATCGACGTCGCTGTCCGGGCGCGATGTGCCGCGGGCGTGCGAGCCGAATAGAATCAGGCGTCGCAGCCCCGGCAGACTCGCGCGGCTGCGCTCGACGATGATGCGGAGTAGGCGTTCCTCGTCCATGGCACACGTCCGTCGGTCAAGTATCCGACCGCGTGCACACAGCGTAACGGATCCGCCAATCGGCGCAACGTGCACTTAGCTCATCGAGCGAGGATCCGAAACCGCAGACCGGACAATGTTGGACCACTTGGCAACACCCGCCGTGTTGTTACCATGTCCAACATGAAGGCGCTGCTGCTCCTGCAAACCCGCATCGTGTACGCAGAGAACGCCTTCGCTGATCTGGTGCTTTGGCAGTTGCCGCAGCCGCTCGTCGGCTCCGCACATCCGTTCAAGTACCGGCTGGCGTTCGTGGGGAACGGCATGTGCGTGCTGCGGTATGACAACGAGTCCGGCGAGGGCGACCACCGGCACTGCGGCTGTGCCGAGACCGCGTACGCCTACACGACGCCCGAGGCGCTCATCGCCGATTTCCAGAACGATATCGAGAGGTGGAACCATGAAAACCGTCATTCTTGAAGTGCGCGAACCCAACGACGTGATGGGCGATTTCGCCCGGGCGTGGAACACCGACAAACCGCAGCAGGCTGCACACATCGGTTTTGCCACGCCGGAGCTGCTATGGAAGGTGCTGACCGCCAAGCGATGGCAACTGCTCAAGGCGCTGTGCGGTGCGGGGCCGGTGTCGATTCGCGAGGCTGCGCGCCGTGTTGGCCGGGACGTCAAGGCTGTTCACGGCGACGTCGTGGCGCTACGCAACTCCGGTGTGCTGGAAGCGGCAGAGGGTGGCCGAATCGTGTTCCCGTTTGACGCCGTGAAGGTGGAGTTCCTGTTGCGGGCCGCGTAGGTCGCACACGCGACGACCGGATGGACGACTGCGCCTCCCGTGGTTTGACACTGCCTTGTATTGTCGGCAACCGATTACTCGTTGCCGGGGCTTGGGCCGGGAGCGGCGATTGAGACCTTGGCACCCAAGATGCGATGGCGCACCGGCGCGTAGTGTTGGAAAACCCAAGGAGTGGCTCGCGAATATCGGCGGTGCGGCTGCCTGAAGCGGCTGGGCTTCCCGGGAGCAACCACAATTGGCCATGGTGTTCCGCACGTGTTACAAAATGTCGGCTATTGAACACCGTAGCCAACAATTTGTAACATGACGACTCCTCAGAACAACCAAAGCGCCGAGACTGTCCTCGCCCTGGCGTCCGTGAACCGCATCCTGCGCCCGGCGGACCTTCGGGACACGGGCATCGCCCGCACCGTGCTGCAGCGCCTTGTCCAAGCAGGTCTGCTGGTGAAACACGGGCGCGGTCTGTACGCCCTCGCTGACGCGGATGTTGGAGAGCACACGTCCCTTGCCGCCGTGGCGCGCCGTGTTCCGCATGGCGTGATTTGCCTCCTGTCGGCACTCCGCTTTCACGGCATGACGACTGAAAATCCGTTCGAGGTCTGGCTTGCGATCGACCGCAAGGCGCGGCGTCCGTCCGCCTCAGGCACGCAGCTGCACGTCGTCCGATTCGCGGCAGAGCTGCTGACCAGCGGCGTGGCGCCCCACAACATCGACGGCGTCTCGGTCCGCGTGACCAGCCCGGCTCGCACCGTCGCCGATTGCTTTCGGTACCGCGCCAAGATCGGTCTGGACGTCGCACTTGGCGCGCTGCGGAGCTACATTCAGGACCGCAAGGGTTCGATGGACGAACTCTGGCAGGCTGCGGTCGACTGTCGTGTGGCAAACGTGATGCGACCGTACCTGGAGGCGATGTCGTGACGCGACCGGTGCCCAAAGCTCTCGCGGCGTCCACCCGAACGCCGCCGTCCGCTCTCGGCTGTCTCCACCTTTTGCCGGTAGCTCACGTTCCAGAACTGGGACCTTGTCGCGAACGCCCAGGTTGTCTGTCTGCATGGCAACGCCGTCGGCGGCAAACGCGACCATTCCGATTCGGGACGCGAGGTCCGGGCGCAACAGCGCTGTCATTCTGTGCCATTCGGCAGCCACCCGGTCGACACCCATTCGCGGAATGCGTGTAGCAAGGACCCAGATTGGCCCTCGGCTTGTCTCGGCCGCCGACGCAGCCAAGTCGAGCATGGTAGCGCGAAGGTCCCGCGCGCCA
>CAITYF010000094.1 GCA_903896545.1 uncultured Myxococcales bacterium
CAGCTTGGTCGCCGTCAGCACCTGCTTGGCTTGCCCCTGAAAGACCGTCTTTTCGAGGATCATCAGCACGCCGACGAAGGCCAGACCCGCAAACAGCAGGATGCCAGGGGCGAAGAAGAGCATGCTAAGGGCGAGTTGCGTGGTGAAGTTCGTGTCCATTGTGAGCCTCCAGAGTGTTCCTGCCGCTGGTCTTGGCTGCCGTTTCTCGGTGGCCGCCAGCGGACTTCCTGATACACAAGGTACCAGCGGGGGTCTTGCCGCGATATTGCGCGCAACGACCATTTTGCAGGGGAATGCGTACCAATTTGGGGTGGTGTGTTTGTGCCATGGGTGGGCGTGAGCGAGGTGAATTCTTCAGCGATGTTCCGCGACCCTCGCCGCTCGCGTACGTCGGCTTGGACGCGCACGCTGCGCTTGTACACCTCCGGACAATCCGCCAGACTGGTCCCACGGCGCGCACGCATGCACCCGGAGGTCCCGTGCCCTACTCGCTTTTTCAACCGCGACACGCCAAGCGCGGGGCGCTCCTGCTGGCAAGTGTCGCGCTGCTTGTCGTCGAACGCCGCGCTCTGGCGGACGTCTGCGGCGCGACCTACGAGTGGTTTGAGCTGAGCGCCACCACGGTCACCGTGGACGGTCAGCCGAGCACAGTGGCGCAGCTTCCCGCCGATTTGCTGCAAGCGCCGTGCTTGAAAGCCGGTCCTTACGGCGCGAGCGTCACGCTATATGACTGCACCAAAGGCGATTGGACCGGCGTGGCGCTGCAGGTGACGCCATGAAACGCGCACTTTTTTCGGCGTTGGCCTGGCTTGTCGCGTGCACGTCGCCGATGGGCTCTGGCGTTCCCGCGGGCAATGACGCCACTACCGACGCGCAGATCGGCGATGCAGCGGCGGATGCGTCTGCTTCGGCTGATTCTGGCGCGGAAATCAAAGATGCGGCTGGGGATCCGGACGCTGGCGCGGAAATCGCCGACGCCGTTGCGCTGCCAGACACCGTTCCGGACGTCGTCGATGCCGGCTGGACGGCTCCGGACGCGGCGAGCTACTGCCCAGTCTACCTCATCAGCAACAGCACGTTCGCCGCAGCGACCGATCCGGTAACTGGCAATTCCGACAAAGTCACCGTCGACCAAGCCGCGGGAACCGTCACACGCACGGCGGTGCGCGATGGCAAGACCTGGGTGATTACCTACAAAATTACTGCAACTTACGGCACGACCGGCGGCAGCTATCCGAACGGCTGAGCGACTACCAAACCATTGGTGGCACGCCGATCATCCACAGGTGCACTTTCCACAGGTACGCACCGTAGAGCGCGAGACCGACGCCCACCGCAAGCGCGTCGTTGTACGGCCGCGGCGGCGCGCCCGGCACGGGACGAACCGGCCGACGACTGACGGAAATCCGGTCGGCCAGCGCCCAGAAAAGGAAGCCGCCAAAAAGCAACAGATCTGCCTGCATTCCGTTCACCAGCAGGTGCGCGATGGCCCAGATCACCGTTGCCAGCAAGGTCGGATGCTTCACGGTGCGCTGAATCCGCCCGGGGAAGTAGGTCGCCACAAAGAGCGGGAACACGGGCACCATCGCCACGAGCGTCACGTGGCGCAGCCACGGCTGCGGGAGGTAGACAAGAACCGGCTCGTTGCGCGCTTGACCGTAGCCGTACACGATGAGCCCAAGGCCAATGGCGGAAACCAGCGAGTAGATGTTCTTCCACGCGCCTTCACCGCGCGACGTCACCAGGCGATCGCGGGCGTTGGGCGCAACGATCGAAGCCGAGTGCATACCGAGAAAAAGCAGCAGTCCGAGCGCGAGCAGCAACATGTCAGAAGTCCTCCCCAACGTCTGCGCGAAGTGTAGCGCCGGGAGGAGGCAAGGTCACGCGTCCAGGTCGCTCCGCGGCGGACTTCCCGGCAGGAACCGCGTCCGCAGGTACAACTGCTCCACGCGGTCACGCGCCCACGGCGTGCGCCGCAGAAACTTCAGGCTGGACCCCATGCTGGGATCGACCTGAAAGCAGCGGATTGGAATCGCGCGTCCCAGCTCTTCCCAGCCGTAGTGCGTCACCAAGAGGCGAATCATCATCTCCAGCGTCACACCGTGGAGCGGATTACGGGGTTGTTCCTTGGACATCGCCTGCCGTTGACCCACGCCATCGGCGGCGCGGCGGCGCGAGTATAGCACGAATTGACGCTTTGACGTGCGTTCACGCGGGCCCACTGCAGGCTGTTGACGGCTCCCCCATTCCGCCACATTCCGGCTTTTTCCGCGTACCCCTCCGCTGCCCCGCCTGACCCACGCAGCGAAGCGAGCGTGGTGGCCGAGCGCGCGATGCAGGCGCGAAGCGACTGCGAGCATGCGCGCGCG
>CAITYF010000095.1 GCA_903896545.1 uncultured Myxococcales bacterium
TCTCATTCCGAACTCGGAAGTTAAGCTCCTCAGCGCCAATGGTACTAGATGGGAGACCGTCTGGGAGAGTAGGACGTCGCCGGAATTCACGTCGCAAGACCCCCGCCAAGCGCAAGCCTGGCGGGGGTCTTGTGCTTTTTGCCCCCCATTTCGTCCCACCCAGACCGCAATCGCTCCGCCGTGCTCCGTGCGTCTTGCCTTGCACCTGAATGAACTCCCGCTGTGAACTTTGGCCGAGTTCTGCTATCTTCTTGGGCCCTGCCAACTGGAGCCTCGCATGTCAGACACGCAAATGCCGAACCTGGATTCACCGCTTTTTAACCGCAAGAATGTTGGACTTGGACTTGGCATTCTGGCCGCCTTGTGGCTGACCGCGGCCATGACAGGCTCGAAGATCGTGCTCGGCCTCATGGGCGTTGTGACGCTTGCGGCTGCCGGTGGCCTGGTTTGGGTGTACCGTTTGGTCAAGAAGCAGCGCGCGATGGTCAGCCTGTTGCAGTCCGCGCAGGGGTCGCCCGAAGCGCGCGCGGCGGCGTTGGCGCAGCTCCAGGGGGACGACAAAGACGTGCTCAAGATGGTCGCGCGTGCGCAGCTTGAGGCGCAGGATGATCCGAAGAAGGCGATCGCCACGCTTGAGGCGCTGGATCTCGGAAAGGTGCCGACGCCGTCTCAGGATGACGTTCGCGTGTTGCGCGCTCAGCTGTATTTGGCCACTGGACGTTTGCGCGACGCAGCCAATATGGCCGATGGCATCAATCTAGGCGCAGCGCCGAACGCAAGCGCCAAGGCGATGGTAACGGCGATCGTGGGCGAGTCGTGGGCGCGGACCGGCAAGGCGGACCGTGCGCTGCTGATCTTGGACGAACTGAAGCTGGACGACCCGGACTTGGGGCAGGCGGGAATTCTCGCGCGTATGGCGAAGGTTTTCGCGGCGTTTCATGCGGGTAAGAAGGATCGCGCGCGCAAGGAACTTGAAAACCTGATGAAGATTGACGTGAATTATCTTGGTCGGTTTGTCATGCCCGGCGGTGCGGTGCATTTGGAACTGCAGCAAATTGCCAAGCAGGTTGCGATGAATCACCCGGATATGCGCAAGCAGCAGCGTCAGGCCCAACGCGGCACTTTCGGGCGCACGCGGTAGCGCAACGGCGCTTGGTTCGTTCGGGTGGCTACGCGGTGGGGTTCGATAGCGGAACGCCGATGCTCACACACGCTCCGCCTTCTTTGCGATTGCCGGCTTGGACAGTGCCCTGATGCGCCAGCGCGATGCGGCGCACCAGGGTGAGGCCGAGGCCCAGTCCACCGTGGCTCGCAGGTCCCCGGCGGAATGGCTCAAATGCCGACTGCTCTTGGCCATCGGTGAAGCCGGGTCCGTCGTCCAGTGCGTCAAAGTACAACAGCGCCGCGTCAACGCGCAGGCGAAGCGTCACCAGATTACCGCCGTGGCGCCGCGCGTTTTCCAGGAGATTGGCGAGTGCTTGGGCCAGGAGCGCGGGGTCGGCGTGTACGCGTGTACGGTCCGTTTCAACCTGCAGGCGTGCGGCATCGACTCCAGCGCGGTCGAGGACGCGCACGGCGAGCTCCACAGCGTCGATGTCCTGCTGCGCCAGCGCGGTGAAGTCGAGTCGAGCCGATGCGAGCAGCTGCCCCACCATCCGCTCAAGTTCAGCCAGTTCTCGCTCCAACTCGTCCAGCGGTTTCTGTCCGTCGGGCTGGTCGCGCGCCATCTCGATGAGCAACTTGGCGTGGCCGAGCGGTGTGCGGAGTTCATGCGACACGGCGGCGAGAAGCTCTTTCTGGTCATGCAGCTGCCGTTCGATGCGTGTGGCCATGTCATTGATTGATTGCGCCAGAGAATCCAGTTCGTCCACGCCGTGGCGTTGCGAGGACAGCGCGGCGCGCCGGGACAACTTGCCTTGTCCGAGGTCGTCGGCCACTTGCGCGAGCTCTTGCAATGGCTTGGCGAGCAAGCGCGCGACCCGACCTGACGCAGCCCAGATCGCCGTCAGCGAAAGCGTCAGCACGATCGCGATGCGCGTCAGCGGTTGCTGCGGACCGTGGTCGTGCGGGACCGTCCCTTTGGGTCGACCTCGCGGCGGGCATAGCGCCAACTCGCCGAGCAGCGTGCCTTGCGCGTCTTTGACCGGCACTTTTGCGAAGCGTTGCGGGCATGCGTCGCCATAAGCCTCCATTTTCTGGCCCGTGGCGTCACGGAGTTCAACGCCCTGCGCTAGTTTCTCACCGATTTCTTTGAGCAGCGTCGTGCGTGCGTCCGGATGCGCCCACTGGTCTGCCACACGGGCGGCCGCAAACTGTTCGATCGGATGCTCGCGGTGCTCGTGGCGCGTCAACAGGCCAAAAAGCATGCCAAGTCCAACGCCAAACGCGACGCTCAACACAAGAGCGACCGCAAACCAGATAAACAGTCGGCGGCGCAGCGGTCGTGAACGATTCAGGTGTTCAGGTGTCATGCGGGGCCCGCCTCTCTCGCGAGGACGTAGCCGACGCCGCGCACGGTCTTGATCCAGCGCGGATTTTTCGGGTCATCCCCCAGCTTCTGGCGAACGTGCGAGATGTGTACGTCCACCGTGCGTTCGCCCACGGAAACATCGCCGCGCCCAGCTTCGTCGAGCAGCGCTTCGCGTGGAACAACGCGGCCCGCACGGCGCATCAGCGCGTGCAGCAAGTCGAACTCGATGCCGGTGAGATCGATGTCATTGCCGTCCACCATGACGCGCCGCGCACCTGAATCCAGCGCGATCGGGCCGATCGTCAACAGCTCTGCCGTGACGCCCGGACGCGCGCGTCGCAGGACAGCGCGTACGCGCGCGAGGAGTTCACGCGTCGAAAATGGCTTGGCCACGTAGTCGTCGGCACCTAGCTCCAGACCCACGACGCGATCGGCTTCGTCACCGCGCGCCGTCAGCATGATGACCGGTACGGTAGACCGTGCGCGAATTCGCCGCACGACCTCCAGACCATCCATGCCCGGCATCATGACGTCCAGCAGCACCGCATCGACGGTCTGCTGCTCCAACGCCGCCAGTCCGCGCGGACCGTCCGGCGCCCAGCTCAGGTGCACGTCGTGCGGCTTCAGCGCGGCGGTCAGCAGTTCGAAAAGGCGGTCATCGTCGTCGACGAGCAGCAGGCGCAGGGACATTGGACCTCCGAGTTTGCATAGGATTTCAGCGTAGGCCGTCTCTGTCAAAGCTTGCTGTGGCGATTGCGAAGTCGTGCAAAGTTTCCGCCGTTATTGCGGTTGTCCCTCGGCATTCAGGCGGATGACATTCATCCCAGCCAGCGGGCCGTCGGTCTTGGTCAGTTCCTGCAATTGGGGCAGCACCTTTGCGGCGTCACCAACGACCAGCACACTCGCGTCGGCGGGTCGAATGAAGGTTTGCGCGGCCGCCCGGAGTTGCTCCACGGTGGTCGCCTTCCAACGTGCCGGCATCTTGGCGTCGTCGTCCGGCGTCAGCCCGAGATAGTCAAAGCTCAGCAGGCGACTCAGAATCCCGCTCGACGTTACCCACCCGGCCTGCAGCGCACCGACAGAACCATCGCGTTCCCGATTCAGCTCCTCGGCTGTCGCCAATTCCGCGCGCATACGTTCCATTTCCTTGTAGATTTCCGCGATCGCCGGTCCCGCCGTGTCGATCCGCACCGATGCCGTCGCGAGCCACGCGCTCCCGCCCCGGATGAAGTCGAAGCTGCCACGCGCGCCGTACGCCCAACCGTGTTGTTCGCGCAGGTTCATGTTGATGCGGCTGGAGAAGCCACCGCCGAGGATCGCCGTCATGAGCGAAATCGCTGGATACGTGGGATCGGTGCGAACGGGTCCCAAATGGATCACGCTAATTGACGCCTGCGGGCTTCCCGGCACGTCCACGAAAAACAGTTGGCGCGGCGTGAACTGCGGCGTTGGGAGCGGCGCAATTGCCGGCGCCTGGCCCTTCCACGAGGCGAGCAACGGCTTGAGCGCGGCGAGCAATTCAGCGCGCGTGATGTCTCCCACCGCATACAGCCGCGCCCCTTTTGGCAATTGCCGAGCCTGCCAGAGAGCACGGCAGGATTCCGCTGTCAACCCGTCCAGCGTGGCCTCGGTCGTCACGCGCCCCAGAGGATGCGTCGCCCCCCAGGTCACGACCGGCTGCAACCGCGACGCCAGACCACCGACGTTACTCTTCTGTTGCGCCAGCGCCGCCTTGCGCTGTGCCGTCAGCCGCATGAGATCCGACACGCGCATACCCGGATGCAGGAGCACATCGCCCCACAGTTGTAGCGCCTGTGGCAGATTGCGCTTCAATACGGCCAGATCCAGCCCCATCCTTTCGCGGCTCGCCCACGTGTTGACGGTCGCGGCAATATCGGCGAGCGCCTCGCGATAGGCCGCGCGCTCCAATTTCTCGGTCGACTCACTCGCCAGGGCAACGCACAGCGACGTTTGCCCCTCGTGCCCCGGCGCGTCGAGCTGGCTACCGCCCGGCACGACAAGCTGCAGTTGCACCGTGGGCAGCGTCGTGCGCGTCACCACATGCACTTCGAGACCATTGGAAAGCGTAAAGGTCTCCACACGCGGCAGTCGGAACGCCGGCGGCGGTCCTGCAGACGGCTGCTGCGCGCGGTAGGGCGCGTCGGGGAATTCCGGGCGCTGATCGGCGCAGACCATCCAAGCGGGCAGCGTGAGGAGCAAAGAGGCGGCGATGCCGCGTGCGATGTTTCGCATTACTGACCTCCCTTGGGCGCGACTGCAGGCGTCGGCGCAGGTGCTGCTTTGGTCGGTGGTGGCGGCGCGCCCGCGGTTCCGGCTGGCTGGGTAAGTACTTCCACGCGACCCGTTTCGGTGAGCACGGCCTTGGCGTATTGCAGCACGCGCGCTGCGTTGGCGTCGCGGTAGCGCTGGAGGTCGATCGCAAAACCGTCCGCCTTTCCCAGCGCCTGGGCGTACGCCTGCAGCTGGTTCGCCCGCGCGATCAGGCTTTCGAGCCCCCACACGTAGCCCGACTCGATGGATACCACCGCGCGACGCAGCTCCGCTGCGGTGACGGGCTCCTCGCGCACGCGGGCAATCTCCTCCAGCACCGCTTTTTCGACCGCCGCCACGTCGGCCTCCGGGCGCAAGTCCACTGACACGTGAAACACGCTCGACATGCGCATACTCGCTTGTCCCACCGACACGGACTGCGCCCACTGCTTTTCGTGGACCAAAAGTTTTTCCAAGCGACCCGTCCCGGACGCGCCCAACACGTTGGCCAGAATATCCAACTCGGCGTCGCCCATGGCAAAACCAGCCGGCGAGTGCCAAGCAAAATGGACGCGCCGCAGCCGCGCAAACGGATCCTCCACGACCTGGCGCAGCGGTCCCGTGACCGGCGAGGGCGGCACCATCACGTGCATGGGCCGATTCATCTTCGGAAAAGCACCGAACCATCTTTCCACCAGACGCCGTGCAAGCGGCTCGTCGAAATCACCGGCAATACACAGCGTGGCGTTAGACGGCGCGTACCATTTATCAAAGAATGCGCGGACATCTTCCAATTTCGCCGCTTCCAGATCCTCGTGTTTGCCGATGGTCAAATACCGATACGGGTGCGGATCGGCATAAAGTAGCGCATTCAGCGCAAAGCGCTCTTTGCCGTAGGGCACGTTGTCGTAGCTCTGGCGACGCTCGTTGCGAACCACATCCCGCTGATTATCCAAGCTCTTCTGGGTCAGTAGGTCGGGCAGCCAGCCCATCCGATCGCTTTCCAGCCAAAGCGCGGTCTCCAGTTGATTGGCCGGGAGAACTTCATAGTAATTTGTCCGATCCGTGTTCGTCGTGCCATTGACGTTGGACGCGCCGGCCTGACGCAATACGTTGAAATGCTGATCTTCCCCGGTATGCCGACTCCCCTGAAACATCATGTGCTCAAACAAGTGTGCAAATCCGGAGCGGCCGAACACTTCGTCGCCCGAGCCCACGTCGTACCACACGTCCACCGCGACCAGGGGGGCGCTGTGGTCCGCGTGCAGAATCACGCGCATGCCATTGGGCAACCGATAGTCCGCGGCCCGCACCTCCGGTGCCGTGGCCTCCTTGGCCAAGAGCGGCGCGGTGAGCCAGGCGGAAAACGTCAGAAATAGAGCGACTTTGCGAATCATTTTGCCAACATTTGGGGCACCGTGCGCCGGCCCAAAGCCCGTCGATCCTGCCCACCGCGGCGCGGCATGGCAAGGGGCAGATGCATCGCACAGACCTGACCCAAACTCCCCGAACCGCTGAATCGCCAACAAAATAGAGAGATGCCGGTTCGCAGGCACAATCGTGTTTGCGAACAACGTCCCGGGCGGAACACCCGCCTGGGCCAACCTTACGGACCGGCATCCATGAA
>CAITYF010000096.1 GCA_903896545.1 uncultured Myxococcales bacterium
CGGCCTGAGAGGCCGGACCGGGTCGCCAATCGCCAACGTCGGACGTTGGCGACGGAGTCCCGATGCGGGCCTCCGCGCGGAGCGTTGGGCCCCTTGCGCGCTGGCGCCGATTCGGGCGGGCCGCGCGTGTAGACGGCGTGCGGTCGGGGCGATGCGCCGTCTTCGACCCTGCCGTCGTGTACTAAATGACCGGCCAACCCAGCCGCCAGGCGCGAAATCGCAGCCGCGGGTCAGGCCGCACCACCACTGGATGGCCAACTCGTTCCAGAAGCGGCGCATCCGAATCGCTATCGCTGTAGAAATAGGCGTCGTCGAGCGTACCATTCGCGCTGCCCAACAGCCGCTCCACCGCGTCGATCTTGAACTTGCCGTAGCACGGATCGCCCGCCAGAAGACCGGTGAAGACGCCGTCGACGACCGCCAACTCCGTCGCCAGCACCACGTCGATCTGCAGATCTGCCGCCAGTTGCCGCGCGATGTAGGGCGTCGACGCCGTCACGATCGCCAGTTTGTCGCCGCGCGCCCGATGCTCCGCCACTTTTTGGCGCATGTCCTGACAGATCCGCGGCCGCACGCGCTCCTCGTAGATGACCCGGCACTCGTCGACGAGGTCCTGCTCGCGTTGGCCTTTGACCTCCAGCGCCGCCTCGTGCAGCAGCGTCACCATGTCGACGATGCCCAACCGGTAGCGGCCGTACACGACGAAGGCTGTCAGCGCGTCGCGCGTGCGCAAAAGTCCTCGTCGCCAGCGGCTTTTCACGTAGTCGGCGGTCGTGTTGCCGTCGATGAGCGTGCCGTCCATGTCAAAAAGCGCGAGCGCCACGCGAACTCCGATATCAGCTACGGAACCAGCCGGCGTTCGATGCGCTCCGCAATGCGCGTCACGACCTCGTAATGGATCGTTCCGAGCCACGCCGCCATTTCATCCGCCGTGATGTGGTCACCGTCGCTGCCATCGGGCGTCTGTTGTTGGCCCAGGAGCACGACTTCCGCGCCGACATGCGCCGCGGGGCTGTCCGTCACGTCCACCATCGTCATGTTCATCGCGACGCGACCAATGACCGGTGCGCGTACGCCGCCGATCAACACTTTCCCGATGTTCGACAAGCCGCGGTCGTATCCGTCGTAGTAGCCAATCGGCAGAACTGCCACGCGTGTCGGTCGAACCGCGCGCCAGGTGCGACCGTAGCCGACGTACTCACCCGCGGGCACCTCGTGGATCTGCGCGACGACCGATTTCCACGTCAACGCCGGGCGCAGCTCCACAGGCTTTTGGCCGAGCTGACACACGGACAGCCACGTTTCCTTCGACGGCCACAGACCATAGGCGGCGATGCCAAAGCGCGCCATTCTGCCCACAACGTCCGGCCACAGCAGGAGTGCCGCCGAGTTGGACGCGTGCACCAGCAGACGCTCCGTCAAGCCCAATTCTGCGTGAATCGCGTCGGCGGTCTGGCGGAAACGTTCCAACTGGCGGTTGGCAAAACGGTGATCGGTCGTGTCCTCAATGTCCGCAAAGTGTGTCGCGAGACCTTCCAGCAGCGCGCCCGGGGTCTGCGCGACCTGTCGACACAGCGCGAGCGCCTCGTTATGCCGCAGGCCTTGGCGGTTGTTGCCCGTTTCCACTTTGACGTGTACCCGAACGACGCGATTCAACTTCAGGGCTTCGTCTGCAGCCGCGGACAGCACGTCCACATCGTACAGCACGAACCGCGCGTCCAGATGCACAGCGAGCCGCGCTTGATCTGGCGCCAGATAGCCAACGACGTAGATCGGCGCGTTGATGCCCGCTTGTCGGAGCGCTTGCACTTCGAAGATGTCGTGAACCGCCAGCCAGTGCACGCCCGCCGCGAGCAGCGCGCGCGCCGCCGGGAGCAGCCCGTGGCCATAGGCATTGCCTTTGACCATGACGCACAAGATGGGCTCGTCGCCACCGCGTTGGCTTGCGGTGCGCAAAACAGAGATGTTGTGGGCGAGCGCCGTGCTGTCGACGTCGATCCAGGTGTTGGGCTGTACGGGGAAGTGTGCCATGGGGCGCCGAGCATGCCACGGCTTCACGCGGCTGGCGACAGAATCAGTCCTGCGCGGAGTCCGACGGCCGCAGCGTGCTCGTTCCGGGAAATCGCGCGACCAGATCGTAGGCGGTCAAGTCCGCGTCCACCGGCATGGCGACGCGCGCCTGAAACACGCCATCGGTTCCCGTCACCGCCACACCGACCAAACGTCCTTGCAGTGGCTTACGCGGGTCGATCAGCCAAATTTCGATCTGCAGGTGATCCAACTTCGCGCCTTTGGCCTGTAGCTTTCCGGCCACTTCAAGCGCTTCACCCACCCACGCCATCGGCGCGGTTTGCTTCAGGAGCGTGCGTGTGTCTTCACGCGCGTCCTGCGCCCTGGGCGGAGCCGCGAGGCCCGGCCGCGGCGGCTGCATCGGCGCCGCAAACTCCTGCGCGTGTTGGCGCAGCCACTGCCGCCGTGTCTCGTCCACGCCTGGATTGCCCGCCGCCTCCTGCGTCGCACCGCCCGCGCTTGGCTGCTGTGACGTCGCGCCCGCCCCGCCTGTCGACACCCCGTTCATCTGCGACAGCCCAGTCACTTTCTTGGCGCCCGCCATCGAGTGATTCAGCGGTTGGCCGTCCACGCGCACGTCTGTAGTGTCCTCACTGTATTCGGGCGGTCGCGGAAACGGATCTCGCTGCTCCGGCACGTGCATCCGCTTGTTTTCGGCCGCGGTCACGTCCAGGGATTCTGCGCCGCCGCCGAGATCCAGCCGTTGCCACGCGTCGCGTCCGTCGGCCAGCGGCGCCCAGACCTCGATGAAGGCGTGCGCGTCATTCATCACGTAATGGCTTGGAATACCGAGCGAATGCGCCAGAACGATAAACCCCAGCGCGCGGTGGCGGCACACGCCTTTCTTGGCAATCACGAGATCGGCCAGCGGATCACGGCCCGCAATCGGCGGCTCACCGGCAAGAAAACTGCGGAAATACGCAGCCAGTACGAGCAACTGCTCCCGCCGGTCCTGACGCGGACTCACGCCAACGGGTGCCCACAGTTCCTGCGCCCGCGCCTGCAGGCCGGGATCCAGATGCGGACGCTCCGGGTCGTGGTGCGGTGTGTGCGTTCCCAGCGGCGCGGCGAAGTAGGTCGACGGCGCGTCCATCACAAAGCGCAGGTCCACGTCGATGTCCGTCGTCGCGAGCACCGAAAAATTGCCCGCCAGATCGCGGCGCAATTTCAGCGGCACTTGCGGCACCGTCTGCCACTGCAACACCCGCGAATCCGGCGCAACCGACGGCAGCGGCACACCTTGACCGGCCGGCACCTTCAGCCGCACGTGGCCCCAGAACAGCTCGCGTCCCGGCTGCGGCGCGAGCGGCTGCGGGGGAAGTTCGATCAACCCGACGCCGCTTTGGCCCATCGTCACGTCGGGCAGGACCTGGTCAAACGCGATTTCACGCTTGAATGGCACGATCTCCGGGTCAAAAACACTTTGGTAGCGCAACTTCCCGTCTGCGCCCGTCCGCCGATCAATACCCACGCGCGGCGTGGCGCGGGGCGCGTACACGGGCGTGGGATCGCCCGCTTTGCTCACCTTGGGCTGGCCGATCAGCGCGCTCCCCGATCGAATCGCCGCGGCAAGCGCCTTGGGATCGTCCGACGGCAGCAGCTCCTGTCCGCGCGCGCGGTTCCCGCCCGGCGCTGGCGGCAGTGGCTCGTGACGCACCGGCTTGGGCGGCGTCGCGCCACCGATTTGTGCCACCAACAGCAGTCCCATGAGCAGCTTCAGACGCATGCAAACTCCCGGACGCGGCTCGCCCGACGCCCTACGCTACCATAGACGCACGAAGGTGCGGGAACGGTCCAAACGCGTTATCATCGCCGAGTGAAGTTGCCAATCGCCAGCCTTGCCGTGTTCATTGTGCTCTGGGGTGCGCTCTGGGGCTCGTTTCTCAATGTCGTCGTCTATCGCGTGCCCGCCGGTCTGTCGGTGGTTCATCCGCGATCGCGCTGTCCGAAGTGCGAGACACCGATCACCTGGTGGCAGAATATTCCTGTCTTGTCGTGGGCGTTTCTGGGCGGGCGGTGTCACACCTGCAAGACCTGGATTTCTGTGCGCTACCCCCTGGTGGAAGCGGCCATGGCCGTCCTGGCGTTGGCAGTGGCGTGGCCCTGGCTGCCGGGCATCCTGAACGGTGACGTCCCGCTTTGGCAGGGTGTGACCGGTGTGCTGGCTGAACAGGCGTTTGTCTTCGTGCTGCTGGCGATCGCGCTCATCGACGCCGACACCTTCCTTGTGCCCGATTCGCTGAGTCTGCCGCTGCCGATTCTTGGGCTGGGGCTGGCGTTCGCGCTCGGACCCGTGCGCGGCGTGACGTGGCAGCAGTCGGCGGCGGGCGCGCTTGCTGGCGGTGGTGGTCTGCTGGCCGTTCAGTGGCTCTACGCCGTGTTGACCAAGCGCGAGGGCTTGGGCACCGGCGACGTCAAGCTGATGGCCGGTATTGGCGCCTTCCTCGGCGTTCAAGCGCTCCCGGCGGTGCTCCTGGCGGCGGCTGTGCAAGGTCTGCTCTTTGTCGGCGGCTGGGCGCTCGTGGGGCGTGGCAAACTCGCCGAGGACCGCGGTCTGGCGTCGATCCGTCACCTTGCGATGCCTTTTGGCCCGTTTCTCGCGCTTGGCGCGGTCCAATGGCTGCTGCTCTTTCGCATGGCCGGCAAGCTGCTGGCGCACTGGTCCTAGAGATGCAAAGCCGGGTCCGCTGGCTGCTGCTAGCCGCCGTGCTCGTGCCCGGTCTCGTGGTCGGCGTCATGGCCACCGCGCTGATGGCCCCTTCCGATTCTGGTCCGAACGCGTGGGCAACCGAAACGACGCTGTGGCTTGGTATTGCCGCAGTGGTTGCCGTGACTTTCGGCCTCGGTCTGGCGGCGATGCGCCTGTGGATCGTCGGTCCGGTCGAGCGGATCGCCCGCCACATGGAGGATCTACCGCTGCCGCCCGAACCGGACGCGCTGACGCGGATCGCCGCCGCTTTGGACTGGTACCGGCGTCAAAATGCCCGCGATCGTCTGCTTCTCGCCGGTCAGCTTGGCGCGGTGGAAGCGCTCCGCGACGAGGCGGAAGGTGCGCGACAACAGCTGCACGAGGCCGATCGCCTGGCGCTCGTCGGTCGCGTTGCGATGGGTGTCTCGCACGAACTGGGGGGGCCCCTCGCGCTCCTGACCGGCTGGCTGGAGAGGCTGCGGACGCTGCAAGAGCAGGGCGCGCCGCAGGAGCAGTGTGCGCGGTGTCTGACGGAAATCGAGCGCGCGGCCGCGCAGATCGAGCGGCTACTGACTGAACTCGCGCGTCCCGGACTGCAGCGCACCCGTGACGCCGATCGGCCCTGCGATCTGCTCGCCGTGGTCCTGCGGCTGGAAGGTCAGGCAGAACAGCATCCCCGCCTGAAGCACCTGCACCTGACCGTCCACGCGACCGATCCTACCCACCTTGCCGATGCCTCCGCCAGCCACGTCGAGCAGGTGCTATTGAACCTGATGCTCAACGCGTCGGACGCGATGAAAGGTCAAGGCGATCTGGCGATTCACGTCGAACGCGACGGCGGGTGGCAGACACTCGACGTGGACGACTCAGGTCCGGGCGTCGCGAACGATCTGCGCGATCGCATTTTCGAGCCGCTTTTCTCGACGCATGGCGGTGGCGAGCGCGTCGGCCAAAGCGGCTGGGGACTCGGTCTCGCGATCGCCCGGCGCACGGTTGCGGCCTACGGCGGTAGCCTCACTGTGAGCGAAAGTCCGCAAGGTGGCGCGCGGTTTCGCCTGCGTCTACCCGCTGCGATTCGGTGACCGGCAAGCACCCCGGCGGCGAATACATGGAGCCGCGAACCGCTTCAGCGGTTCAGGGGTGCGCGGCAGCTGGGCAACCCAGAATTCCCGTTTAGCCTGCACAGTTCGTTGACCGGCAAGCACCCCGGCGGCGAATACATGGAGCCGCGAACCGCTTTAGCGGTTCAGGGGTGCGCGGCAGCTGGGCAACCCAGAATTCCCGTTTAGCCTGCCAGACCTGACCCAAACTCCCCGAACCGCTGAATTGCCAACAAAATGGAGAGATGCCGGTTCGCAGGCACAATCGTGTTTGCGAACAACGTCCCGGGCGGAACATCCGCCTGGGCCAACCTTACGGACCGGCATCCGATGAAAACTGTGCAGCAAGATATCGCTCGTGTCGAGGCGTTTACGGACCCGAAGTTGCGGCGGGCGCGCCAGTTGGTGCAGGCGAACGTGCTCGATCCCCGCAACGCGAAAGGCACGCAGCATTCGTTCGACCACAACATCCTGGCGCTTTTGTGCGGGCTGCTGACGGGGCGCAAGGCGCTGCGCGGGGTCGAGGCGCTGGCGAAGGAGCTAGGGCTCGGCCGTCGCGGCAAGGGCATCAGCGATGGCGCGATGACGCATGTGCTGGCATTGATGGGCGAAAACGACCTCGATCCGGTGCTGGCGCAAAGCGTGCGCGACATGGGGCGGCGCGGCCAACTGCGGCCGGTCGGCGTGGCGCAGCACTGGGCCACGGTCGACGGCAAGTACATGACCTTGCAGCATGATTGCGGCGGGCTGGCGCAGAAAATTGTGGACAAGCACGGCGTGCATTGGCGGCTCGGCGTGCTGCGGGCGGTGCTGATTTCGGCGGCGGGCAAGCCGGCGCTGGGACAGCACGTGATGCCTCCCGTCGAGAGCGACGAAAAAGATCCAGAAAAACGAAAGCATACGGGCGAGACGACGAACCTGCCGGCGTTCATTGCGACCCTGCGCAAAGCGTACGGCGATCTGGTGTCGAACTTCACGCTGGACGCTGGGCTGTGGTCGAAGCCGCTGTTTTTGGCGATGGACCAAGCCGGGCTTGGAGTCTTCGCGGGGCTGAAAAAGAACAAGCCGGACCTGCACGCTGAAGTGAAACGCGTGCTCGGGCAGCGGCGCAAGAAGCGGTCGCCGGATGCACAAACGCCGTGGGAATCGTGCCCCGATGGCAAAATTCGCCGACGGATGTGGCGCACGACCGAGCTTGACGGCTGGAACGGCTGGACGCACCTGCGTCAGGTCCTGCTGGTGGAGCAGACGACCAAGGACCGCGACGACAAAGAAATGGTGGAACTGCGCTATTTTGTTACCAATGTCACGACAGGCTACCTGAGCGCGCGGCAGGCGCTGGCACTGGTGCGGCTGCACTGGGGCATCGAGAACGACTGTAACTGGACGTTTGACATGCAGTTTGGCGAGGACGCCGGCGCGTGGTGCACGCAGAACAAGGCGACGCTGGTGCTGGGCGTGCTGAGGATGATCGCGTACAACATCCTGCAATGGCTGCGAAAAGTGCACGTGCAGGTGGAACGCGAGCGGGTCGCAAACACGGCGCGGCCGTGGCGCGAACTGTTCGAACTGACGTACCGATACCTGGTGGCGGCGGGGCGTGCGCTCTTGCCGAGGCTGGAGCCAGCGCCGCGAACTGCTGCGGTGACGTGACGAGGAAAAACGAGCCCGGCCGAATAAAGACGGCCTGGAGAATACCGGCGCAAGACTTGAAATTTCATCCGGATCGGCGATTCCACGGGTGAGATCTGTCTGGCGCTTCGGCTGCGCGCGGGGATGCGGGGGGCGAGTGAGCGTGACGGGTGCGTCTGGCGGTGAGGATCGATCAGGTCTGCGGAAGGTGCCGCGGTACTTGTCCGATTGTTGGTCCTGTGCTGCAATTCCGCCCGGCCGCACTATTGTGCGGTCAATATGGGGTGAGAACCGACCCGTTGATGCCTGTGGAGACATACACGCGTCGACTTTCGAGTTCCCCGTGGAAGGAGTCCCATGACCGGGTACGGCAGTGGTGCGCGTCGGCGTTTGGTGCTGTTTTGCGCCCTTTTGAGCAACGTGCTGCTTGTCCCGTCTGGCTGGGCGACCGGGTTTGCCAATGGCGGCTTCGAATCGGACGCGATTGGTGCGAGTCCGCCGACCTTCTGGACGCGACAGACCTACTTGAACGGCGGTGTGAACGGCACGGCATCTGCCCCGCCCGCGACGCTAGCCTCCCTCAATCTGGGCACTCAGGGCGCTGGCAAGAACGAGACCTTTGTGGTCGGTGGCGCAGCGGGGACGCAGGTCGACCCCGACTTGGGCGCTGGGCAGACGTTTCGCTTTCCGCTTTTTGACACCCACGCGGCGCGGATCAACTACCTGAGCTCAACCGACAACGGCAAGAACAAGAACGCCAACTCGCTGACGCAAACGATGACGGTCGGTGCGGGCGACGTGGATGCAACAGACGGCTTGGCGCACATCCGTTTTGCGATTGCGCCGGTGCTTGAGAATCCCTCGCACGGGTACAACCAACAGCCGTACTTCTTTGTAGAAGTCTTGAATGTGACCAAGGGCACAACGCTCTTTACGCGTTTCAACACCGCCGGCCAGGCGGGCGTGCCATGGAAGACGACGACGAGTCTGCTGACTTCCAACACCGTGCTGTGGACGGATTGGCAGTTGGTCGACATTGCGCCGGATAGCGCGGCACTCGCCGTTGGTGATCAAGTCAAACTGACGATCGTCGCCAGCGGTTGCTCGCTCGGCGGTCACTTTGGTCGGGTGTACGTCGACGGCTTTGGTTCCACCATTCCGGGCGTCTTCACCGCGGCGACGGCGGACAAAGCGAGCGTTACCGCCGGTTCGACGCTCACCTACACGATTCACTACGGCAACGGTGGGGCAACCGCGGCGATCGGCACCCGCGTCGACTTCACGACGCCGCCCAACACGACCTACAACAGCAGCATCGCGTTGCCGGCCGGCTGTACCGCACCCAGCAACGGTGCAGCGGGCACCATTTCTTGTCCGGTAGGTTTGCTGGGCGCCGGCGCGAGCGGCTCGTTCGATGTTCAGGTCAATATCTCGGCCGCCGCGACCGGCAACATCGTCGCCGGCACGTACGCCATCAGCTCCGTGACGTTCCCGACCCTGAACGGCTCGACGGTCATCACGCCTGTGACCGGCGGGATCGCCGCGTCGTCGAGTGCGGACATCTCCGTCACGATTACGGACAGCCTTCAAGCGCTCACTTGGGGCCAAACCGGCGTGACGTACATCGCGACCGTGACCAACCCGTCGGCGAACACCGTCAACGTGTTGACTACCTGGAACGCGCCGCCGCAACTGACCGTCGTGAGCTGGTGTCGCTTGAAGTCCGGTAGCACCTCGACCTGCTCGTCGTCTGCGGGTACGTCAGGCACGGGCAATTTGGTGCACACGCAGTCCTTTGGCAGCAACTCGTCGCGGCAATACCGCATCAACGTCAAGGTCGTAGCAGGCTCCGGTCCGGGCTCCGTGACCAGCACCATCACCTCCGTTCCCACGGGCGGCATCATCGACCCCAGCAACGCGAACAACACCGGCGTCGACTTTGACACGATCGGCTCGACGCTTTCCACGCTGACGTTGACGAAGTCTGGCACGGCATCGCGCGGGACCATCAGTTCTTCGCCCAACACCTTGGTCTGCGGCACGGGGTGCTCCAGCACGACCTACAGCTATGGCACCGGGACGGTCGTGACGCTCACAGCGACACCGACGGCGGGCAACAAGTTCAACAGCTGGACAGGCGATGCATCCGCGTGTGGCACTTCAACGACTTGCGCCGTCACGATGTCGGTCGCGCGCTCAGTTACGGCGACGTTTGCGGCGATTCCCGCAGCGACCGCCTCTGCGATCTACGTGTACGACGGCAACAAGCAGCTCGCGCGCACCGGTACACAGTTCGCCAAGTCGCTCTCCGCGTTTGTCACGGATGCCAGCGGCAACGCGCTGTCGGGCGTCACGGTGAACTTTGCGGTGCCGGGCACTGGCGCGTCTTCGTCCTTGAGCGCGAACTCCGCAACGACCAACGGCTATGGCGTGGCGACGGTCACGCCGACGGCCAACAACACGGCGGGCACTTACACGGTCAACGCGACGGTCAGTGGAGTTGCCACGCCAGCGGCGTTTACGCTGACGAACGTCGGTCCGGCGGCGACCATCACGTATGTTCAGGGCGGCAAGTCGCCCGACATCAACCAAGCGCCGGTGAACGGCGCCTTCGCGTCGCCGCTCATGGTCCTGGTCGCCGATTCCGTGGGGAATCCGGTGCCGGGTGCCACGGTCAACTTCACCGTTCCCGTGTCCGGTCAGACCGGTACGCTGTCGGGCGCTAGCGCAACCACGGACGCCTCCGGCCTTGCAAGCGTCACGGTGACGGCAAATGGCACCGCGGGCTTGTGGAGTGCCTCTGCAAAGACGGGCTCACTGACGAGTGTGCTGTTTGAGATGCAGAACCTCGCCGCGGGTGCCGCCGCGATCTACGCAGTGAGCGGCACGCCCCAATCCACTCCGGCCAGTCCGGCCACCGCGTTTGCCCGACCGCTCGTCGTGGCCGTCGCCGACGCGTTGGGCAACGCTGTGCCGGGTGTCACCGTCACCTTTACGGCCCCGGCAAGTGGCGCGACGGCAGCGCTCTCGTCCGCGACCGCGCTCACGGACGTCAACGGACTTGCCAACATCACCGCGACTTCCGGCTCAACGGTTGGTACGTACGTGGTTTCAGCCACTGCGCCGGGCGTTGGCTCGCCTGCGCTCTTTACGCTCAGCAACCTGGGGGCCAAGACGCTCACGGTGACCGCCGGCGACGGCCAATCCGCGGGCGCTGGGGAGGCGTTTGCCTCTGGTCTCACGGTGCAGTTGCTGGATGGCGCTGGAAATCCGGTCGCCGCCACAATCGTGTTCACGCCACCCGCGACGGGCGCGCGCGCGACAATCTCACCCGCCTCTGTCATCACGGACATCGACGGCTACGCGACCAGCCCCATCCCCACGGCCGGTGGTGTCACCGGCACTTACACCGTCACGGCGTCCGCGGTTGACACGGTCACGGGGCTTGCGATCGACGTGGCGCCGGTCAACTTCACCCTGACGAATACACCCGGCACGGCCAAGAATGTGACGCTCGTTTCCGGTAGCAACCAGCTCGCGGGCTTTGGCGGCACGTTTGGGCTACCGCTCATCGTGGGCGTGACCGACGCAGCTGGTAATCCCGTGGCTGACGTGACGGTGACCTTCACTGCCCCCGCCACCGGCGCGACCGCCGTGTTGGCGGAAGCAACCGGGACGACTGACGGCAACGGCAACACAGCCATCACCGCCGTTGCCGGCAACACGGCTGGCACCTATGCCGTCACCGCTACCATCGTTGGCGGGCTGACCTCGGCCACATTCTCGCTGCAGAACGTCGACAAGTGCGCGGACAACAACGGCGGCTGTGACGTGCTGACGACCTGCTCACTCGTCGCGGGCACAGTGACGTGTAGTGGCTGCCCTGCCGGGTACACGGGTACCGGCTTGGCTGGTTGCGTGGACGTCGACGAGTGCGCGACCGGCAACGGCGGCTGCGACAGCCTGACCGCGTGCACGAACACGCCTGGCAGCCGCACCTGCGGTGCATGCCCCAGTGGGTACACGGGATCCGGCGCGACGGCTTGCGTGGACGTCAACGAATGCACAACCAACAACGGCGGCTGCGACAGCCTGACCACGTGCACGAACACGCCTGGCAGCCGCACTTGTGGCGCTTGCCCCAGCGGGTACACGGGCACTGGCGCGACGGCTTGCGTGGACGTCGACGAGTGCGCGACCAACAACGGCGGCTGCGACAGCCTGACCACGTGCACGAACACGCCCGGCAGCCGCACCTGCGGTGCATGCCCCAGTGGGTACACGGGCACTGGCGCGACTGCGTGCGTGGACGTCAACGAATGCACAACCAACAACGGCGGCTGCGACAGCCTGACCGCGTGCACGAACACG
>CAITYF010000097.1 GCA_903896545.1 uncultured Myxococcales bacterium
CGCTGAGCCGGTGCAGCTTGCCAAGATCGCTGCGCCAATCGGGGATGCGGATAGAAAGCCTGAAAAGTTCGCGATATCCGTCGAGCTGGTTCACGTTTGCCCCCGCGGATCACGGCTCCGCGGTGATGCAGCAGATCAGGCAGACGGGGTTTCGTCAATTTTGCGAGGAGTTCGGGAGCTTGCGATCGCCCTGTACGTCAACCGTGATCTTCTTGCGTTCGCGCTTTGGGTGTTGCACAAGGGCCATCGGCTTCGAGGTCGCATGCGTCATCATATCTACCTGATCCCCGGCTTCTTCGGCTTCTCCAATTTTGGCGATCTCAAGTATTTTGCCCACGTTACGGAAGTGCTTGAAGGTTCGCTGCGGCGGCGTGGTCTGGAAGTGTCCGTGCACTACGTGCGCACGCTGCCGACCGCTTCGGTGCGACGGCGGACGACGAAGCTGCTGGAAGTCATGGCCGAAACCGCCGATGGCGACGGGCCTATCCACCTGATTGGCCACAGTTCTGGCGGTTTGGACGCGCGGTTCTTTGCCTCGGCTGGCGCGACGCTCTCCGATCAACTGCCCGCGACGCAGCTCATGGCGCGCGTGAAGTCCGTCGTGACCGTCGTGACGCCGCACCGGGGGACGCCGCTTGCGCCGCTGTTTGACTCGCTGTTGGGCGCGCGCGTTCTGCAAATCCTGTCGCTTGCGACGATCTACGTGCTGCGCTATGGCAAGTTGCCGTTGGGCGCGCTGGTCAGTCTGGGCGGCGTGCTCGTGCGTTTGGACAATACCGCAGGTGAAGACGCGCTGGATCAGGTCTGGAATCAGCTCCTTGCGGACTTCAGCGAGGATCGCAAGAAGACGATTCAGGAGTTTTTCCGCGAGGTGGGCAAAGACACTTCGCTCATCCGCGAGCTGCTGCCGCAGAATCTGGAAGTGTTCAACGCGACGACGCGCAATGCGCCCGATGTGCGCTACGGCTGCGTGATCGCGCGTGGCAAAGCGCCTGGCATCACGTCGACATTGTCCGCGGGGCTGAGCGCCTACGCGCAGGCAAGTCACGCCATCTACGTCGCCCTCTACACGCTGGCGGCGCGCACGCCTTCTGACCGGGTGATGCTGCCGGAGTGGTCGCAAATGCAGGCAATTCGTTCGTTTTGGAGCGACGAGCCGGACGAGCGTGCCAACGACGGCATTGTGCCGACGCTGAGCCAGGTTTGGGGCGAGGTCATCTGTGCAGTCAGCGCCGATCACCACGACGTCATTGGTCATTTTGAAGATCCGAGCCACGTCCCGCCGCACTTTGATTGGCTAACCAGCGGCAGTGGCTTCAAGCGCCGCGATTTTGAGATTCTCTGGTCGTCAGTGGCCGATTGGCTGGCAAAAGGCTAAGCTCAAGACAACCTGGAGGATGGGATGCGCTGTCTACTGATCGTTTTTGCACTCCTGACCGTGACGGTGGCCCACGCCGACGACGATCTGAAGACGCGTCTGGAAGCCAATGAGGTCGTCATCACGACGCGCGCCATCGCTGGGTCCTCCTTGCCGGAAGTGACCGCGCAGGCCCTGATTGACGCGCCCGCGGAACGCATTTGGGCGATCCTGCAGGACTGCGGCAACTATCAAAAGAACATGCAACGCGTTGTGCGGTCGAAGGAACTCTCGCGGCAGGGCAACAAGGTGGTGTGCGAAGTGGAGATCGGTCTGCCGTTTCCGCTCTCCAATCTGGTCGGCGTGACGGAGGCGACGCACGTGGTCGGTCCGCCGAAGTGGTCCCGCACCTGGCACTTGCTGCGTGGCGATTTCGAGGTCAATGAAGGCAGTTGGACGCTGACGCACTATCAGGATGACCCCAAGCGCACATTGGCGGTGTACAAAGTGCACGCGATCCCAAAGTCGGCCGTTCCGGACGCGATCTTGCGCAAGGGGCAACGTTCCGCGATCCCCGACCTGTTCAATCATTTGCGTAAATTGACTAAGGATTAAGCCTGCATGAGCGACACACTGCCGCCCGTTACGACGCGATTTCAGCTGGGACCCTCGATTACTGAAGAACAAAAGCGATTCCTGGACCACTACGGATTCTTGCACTTTTCGCGGGTCGCGAGCGCCGAAGAAGTGGCCATGATCGGCGCAGAACTGACGCGGATTCAGACTGAGTGGATCGCCGAAGGTCGGCGTTTTGTATTTGGAATTCCGCTTTTCTACGGCAAGGATCCGGACGGATCGCCGTTCCTGCAGCGCTTCGCGTTCACCTCGATGTTCAGTCCGCCGCTGAAGGCGTTCGTCCGCGATGCGCGCTTTGAGCCCGTGCGCAAGTTGGTCGGCGAGGACGCCCGCATTGGCGACGCGGAGAAAGACGGCGTCGTCGTGAACCGCTACGTGAACGTACCCGGCAGCGCCTATCCGCGTTTGGGCTGGCACACCGACGGCCTGCGCGACATTTTTTATGGCCGCATGCCGGTGCGTTTCCTGAACGTTGGCCTTCACTTGGACGACTGTACGGCGGACAACGGCGGGCTGCGCCTGATTCCGGGTAGCCACACGCAGGGTTTCTGGGATACGTGCTTTCGCAAGTTTTATTTTGTCTCTCAAGCCCCTGATCCCGCAGAGATTGTTGTGGAAACCGATGCGGGCGACCTGACGGTCCACGACGGTCGCCTGTGGCATCGGGTGGAGAAGTCGTCGCGCACCGGTTGGCCAAGCCTGCGGCGGTCGATGTACGTCCCGTATCTGACCGGCCCGTTTGAGCCCAAGAGCGACGCGTCCGCGACGCCGCCTTATCACCACATTGGTCGCGCGGTCCGCTGGCTGAAGGGCGCGCGGGCTCCGAAAAAAGGCTAAGGTGTTCAAACGATGACGCGAGTGGCCGGCGAACTTGCACAGCACTGGAACCTGGCTCGCGATGTGGTTTTTCTGAATCACGGCAGTTTCGGCGCGTGTCCGCGCACGGTCCTCGACGCGCAGTCAGCGTGGCGGTCGCGTATGGAAACGCAGCCGGTCCAGTTCCTTGTGCGCGATCTGGAAGCGCTGCAAGACGCCGTGCGGATGCGACTCGCAGCGTTCCTGCACGCCGATGCGGAGGGGTTTGCGCTCGTCACCAACGCGACGGTTGGCGTGAATACGGTGCTGGCGAACCTGAAGCTGCAAGCCGGCGACGAGATTCTGGTGACCGATCATGGCTACGCAGCGTGCCGCAACGCTTTGGAGCGCGTCGCACAGCGGGCAGGTGCGCGTGTGGTGGTTGCCCACGTGCCGTTTCCCATCGATTCGCCCGACGCGGTGCTCGACGCGTTGGATCGCGTTCTGACATCCAAGACGCGATTTTGCCTGATTGATCATGTCACCAGCCCAACCGGCATCATCTTCCCGGTCGAGCGCATCGTGCCGTGGCTCCAAGGACTTGGCGTCGACGTGTTGGTCGATGGTGCGCACGCGCCCGGCATGCTGCCGCTGGATCTGCAAGCGCTGGGCGCGGCGTCCTACACCGGCAACTGTCACAAGTGGACGTGTGCGCCCAAAGGCGCGGCGTTCCTGCACGTGCGCGCGGACCTGCGCCTGGGCTTTGTCCCGCTGGTAACCAGCCACGGGATGGCGCTGCCGCGCGAAGATCGATCGCGGTTTCGTCTGGAGCACGACTGGACGGGGACGGGCGACCCGACCCCTTGGCTCACGATTCCCGCGGCGCTGGACACGCTTGACGCGCTCCTGCCTGGCGGTTGGTCGGCGCTGATGGCGCACAACCACGACCTCGTGCTGCAAGCGCGCGACATCCTCTGCGCCGCGCTGGACGTGCCGCCGCCAGCGCCCGACGCGATGCTCGGCTCGCTCGCCGCCATTCCGCTGCCGCCGCTGCGCGTGCCCTCGCAGGCGCCGTCTCTCTTTGACCCGCTGCAGGACTACCTCTGGCACCAGCACCGCCTCGAAGTGCCCGTGATCGACTGGCCATCGCCGCGCGTTCGCCTGATTCGCGTCTCAGCGCAGGCGTACAACACACTGGAACAATACCAACTTCTCGCGGACCTGCTCCGCGCACTGCGGTAGCCCATGCTGCGCTTCAACAAACGCTGGCAGTTCCTCGTCTCGGTCTTCGCGCTGGTGCCGTCCGTGTTGCTGATCGTCGTCGGCATTCTGATTCTGGTCTCGCGTCGCGCGGCCATCGACGTCACTTTTGGCGTGCTGATTCTGGTGTTTTGCGCGCTCCTGATCGCTGGCACAATTCTGCTGGTCGTTGCGCTGGGCCGCCAAGCCAACGTCTCGCGCTTGCAGGCGGATTTCCTCAGCAAAGTGAGCCACGACTTCCGCACGCCGCTGACGTCGATTCGCATGTTTGTGGAGACGCTGCGTGAAAATCGCATCGAGGATCCTGAGCGGCGCGAGCGAATCCTCGCGCTTCTGTCGCAGGAAACGGGCCGTCTTTCGACGCTGATCGATCGGCTTCTGGAGTTTGCCCGCCTGGAGTCAGGCCAGTTGCGCTACGTGCCCAAGCGCCTGGATGTGCAGCAGGTTGTCGAAACGGTCGTGGCGCGTTTTGAGCCGCGCACAGTGAACGGCGATGTGCATCTCGCGACGCATTTTGCCGACGATCTGCCGTTGGTTCTGGCGGATGGCGACGCGCTCGCTGAGGCCGTGCAGAACCTGTTGGACAACGCGTTCAAGTACACGGGAACAGACAAACGCATCGCGGTGGACGTGCAACGTGCCGGTCGCGACGTGGAAATCGTCGTGAGTGACAACGGACCGGGAATCGCGCGCGCCGATCAGAACCGCATTTTTGATAGCTTTTACCGCGTGGATGACCGACTCTCCCGAGCGACCGAAGGTTCCGGCCTTGGTCTGGCGCTGACTCGGCACATCGTGCACGCTCACGGCGGCAAAATCCGCGTGGAATCAGAGCCTGGCAAAGGCGCTCGCTTCGTGATTGTGTTGCCTCCCTCACCAAACCGTAAAGAAGTTTGAACGGACTGGACCATTCGCACTGAACTTTTGTAAGGATGAGGGCAGGAAAACTCTCCCTGTCCGCCCCCTCCCACCCCTGAGATCCCACCATGAACAAACTCCCCTCGGCTCTGCTTGCTCTCTTCATCCTCGGCGGTTGCGCCAGCACCAACGCGGACTCCAGCTGCATCAGCAGCGGTACGCGCTGGGTAAATGGCAACAGCGGCAGCTCCGAGATGAACCCGGGCATGGACTGCATCGCGTGTCACAAGAACAGCCAGGAAGGACCGCAGTACGCGATGGCTGGCACTGTGTACTCCGATGGCGCCGACGCGGACACTTGCGATGGCTTGAGCGGTGTTTCCGTCGAACTCAAGAGCGTGGACACCGGCGAAACCGTCACCGCGACGAGCAACGGCGCGGGCAACTTCTTCCTGAGGAATGTACCGTTTTCCGGCAAGTACACCGCGCGCGTCATCGCCAACGGCAAAGCGCGCGCGATGGTGTCGGCGCAGACGAGCGGCGCGTGCAACTCGTGCCACACGGCAGCGGGAGGGTCGGGGGCGCCTGGCCGCGTGATCATTCCGAATTAGCTATTTCTAAGGCTGCCGCTCCGCCAACCAGCGGGCGGACGGCAGCCAAACGGTTCGCGGCGCCTCGCGGCCTGCGCACACGCCCATGTGGCCGCCCGGTGCTTCGACAAACGTCTTGTCCGCGCTCCCCAGCACTTCCAGCAGCTCATGCGCGGCGGCGGGCGGCACGACGTTGTCAGTCCGTCCAGCAAACGCCAGAACGGGGCAGGTGATTGCCGAAAGATCCGCGGCCTTGCCGGCGAATTCCCACGTGCCGTCCTTGAACTTGTTGCCCAACATGAAGTCGTGCAGCACTTGTCGGAACGCCTCGCCTGGGTAGTCGATGAAGTTGTCCGTCCAAGCAGTTACGGCATCAAATCCGTTGACGTATTCGTCGTTCCACATGTTCACGAACAGATCGCCGTAGCGCGTCAGCGACTTCAGCGGCGTCATCATGCGAAACGCGGCGCTGGACACAGGCCCTGGCACGTTGCCGAGCTTGCGCGAGATGAAATCGACCTGACCGTGACCCAAACGGACGATGACCGCCAGCGGTCCCATCTTGTGTGCATCGATCGGTGAGCCAATCGTGACGATCGAGTGCACGCGCGGGTCGCGGTGAACCGAAGTGTGCAAAAGAGCGAAAAGCCCGCCCATGCAATAGCCGTAGAGCGTCAGTTGCGACGCGTGGGAATGTGCGAGGACGGCGTCGATCGCGGCGGGCACCCAGTCGACGACGTAGCGTTCCAGCCGCACGGACTCGTCCGCCTTGTCCGGCACGCCAAAATCGACCAAGTAGACGTCAAAACCTTCGCGCAGCAGCGTCCGGACAAGTGAACGCTTGGCCGTCAGGTCAAAAATGAACGGCCGCACCATCAAGGGCGGAATGAGCAGAATCGGCACTGGATGTCGCTTCGCGTCGACGTGCATGACCTCCGTGCCGAGCTGGATATCCTGATCGATGTTGAGCGGCCGGTAGTGGCGCACTTGCAGCTTGTCCTGCTGAAACACAACGTCAAACGGCGTGCGGTCCACCACGTCGGTCGGTTCGCGTTGCAGCCAGTCAAACCAGTTGACGAGACCGTTTGCCGTGCGAATCGCGCCTTTCTCCAGGCGGCGGCTGAAGGACGGAGGTTTGCGAGGCGGACGCGGCGATGAAGGCGGAGGAGTCGTCATGGGCGTCAGGAAAGCACGCGCGTCGGGCGCCAGCAAATTCTTTTTGGCCAACTGCGGGTCACTTCGCCATTTCAAAACCGGCGAACTCAAAGGCGGGCGAGACGGTGCAAGCCACGAGCGTCCAATCGCCCAGCGACTCGGCGGCCTGCCAAACGTGGGGTGGAACGATGAGCTGCGGACGTTCGCCGGCGAGGAGGTCTGGTCCCAGCACGGCTTCAGTAGGCGCGGCGAGATCGACCGCCTGCGAGAGTCTGAGCGGTGCGCCTGCGTAGAAGTGCCAGATCTCCGTCGCGTCCACGCGATGCCAGGCTGATTTCTCCCCGCGCGCCAAGAGGAAGAAGATCGCAGTTCCCGCGCCGCGCCCGCCGTCGGCCGCTTCATGACGCCACGTTTCACGGTACCAACCGCCTTCCGGGTGACGGGCCAGACCGAGCAGATCGATGATTTTTGCGGCTTCTTGCATCTTGTAACACCCAGTAAGTACTTGTTTGTTGGTGTGCTTCCGTGAATGACCCCGCGGTCACTGACTGTCTGGTCATTGACTTTGCAGTCAGTCATCCTTACGTTGTCGGTGTTGACGCACCGCGTCACGGCCCGCAACCCGACTGGATGGTAACATGGCTCGCGCAGCCAATCCGAACTTGAAGCAGCAACTCGCCGATGCCGCGACCGAGATCTTCGCGACGCACGGACTCGCTGCGGCGCGCGTGAGCGACATTACGGACCGCGCGGGTACTTCCAAGGGTGCGTTCTATCTGCATTTTGAATCCAAGGAAGCGGCCTATCTGGAAATCGCCCGGACTTTTCTGGATCGCCTCCTGTCGCTTCTGGGCTGTCAAGGCGACGTGCTCTGCGATCCCGCGGCGCCGGATCATTTGGAACGCGAAGTCGCAGCCGACCGCGAGTTCATGGACTTCCTGTGGCAGCACCGCCGACCTCTGGCCATGGTGCTGGACGGCGCCGTGGGCACGCCGTACGCGTCCATGCAGGACGAGTTCATCGATTCCGTGCTGCGGCATATGCGCTCGTCGATTCATCTGCACCAACGCACGTATCCGCACCTCGTGAACATCATCGATCCGGAGCTTGCCGCCACGATGGCGACGGGAATCGTGTTCATGTACGCGCGCCGCATCATTCGTGAGCACCGCCCGCCGTTTGCGGTCGAGCACTTGATCGCGTTTCGCGCGCTCCTCGCCTCTGGTAATTCCCTCGTCGGCGAACTCGCCGCGTCCTCTGCTACCTCAGTCGTTCCTGCCCACCCTGCTGTCGGCTCCTCCACGCCGTAGCCTCCGCCCGCCGGTGCACCCGCGCCGTCTGACCGTGTCCCGATGAAAGTTCGTCTGATGCTCATCTCTCTGCTCGTGCTGGTCTCTGCCGTCGTGGCGGCGGTTGGTTTCAAGATCAAGTCCAAGACCGTTGCCAAGGCGGCGATCGCCGCGGAAGGCGCTCAGCGCGAAGCGGCGGCGAACGTCCGGGTGCCGCCGAAGATCGTGCTGCCAGAGCCGGGGCCGCTGCAGGAAGTCCTGCATCTGGGCGGGACGCTGCGGCCGGAAGCCGAGGTCGACCTGGCGTTCAAGATGCCCGGTCGCGTGGTGGAAGTGCCTGTGAAGAAAGGCGACGTGGTGGAAGCCGGCGCCGTTCTGGCGCGCATTGACCCGCGCGACGTGGACGCGCAGGCGGAACAGATCAAGGCGGGTATGGCTGCGGCCAGGGCGCAGGAGCTGATGGCGACCGATGCGCTGCGGCGTTCGAAGAATCTTGTGGCAGCGGGGGCGGCGACCGAACAGCAAGTCGTGATGGCAGGCGGTCAGGCGAACTTGACGGCAGCATCCATCGCGCAGGTGACGGCACAGGGCAAGGTGGTCGACCTGATGAAGCAGGAGACCAAGCTCGTGGCGCCGATTGGCGGCGTCGTTGTGCGCGCGCCGTCCGCTCCCGGTTTCTTCGCGTCACCAGGTCAGCCGTATTTCCGCATTGAGCGCCTGACGACGCTGAAGTTTACTGCCAACCTGGCGGATCGCGACGCTTCGCGGCTGAAAACAGGTGTGGCGCTTACGCTGGAGTCCGATTCGCACGTGAAGGCAACCGGCACGATCGACATGCTGATTCCGAGCGCCGATCCGCAGACGCGCCGGGTGCCGATGGAAGCGTCGGTGCCCAATCCCGATGGCAAGCTCATCGCGGGGTCCTACGTCGAGGGCGAAGTGCTCGTGGACGCGCCGGCGAACGTGTCGATTCCGGCGACCGCGCTGCTGACCGGCGACACGTCGGCGGTGCTCGTTGTCGAGGGCGGCAAGCTGGTGCGTCGTCCCGTCACCCTTTTGCGGACGGAGAAGGACAAACTGCTCGTCACGTCCGGTCTCGCGCTCACCGATTACGTCGTCGCGGCGCCTGGTGCGTCCTGGCGCGACGGGGACGTCCTGCCTGCCGATACGCCATTGCCCAAAGCGCCGGTTGCGGTGCCACGCGATCCGTCGCCGACGCACTAATTCCCGCAACGTTCTCGCCTCCTTCTTCTGCATCTGCCCGCCCTGCGGGTCACGAGTGACACCATGACGCTCTCCGATGTCGCCATCCGGCGCCCGGTTTTTACGATCGTTCTCATGCTCGCCTTGATGGTCATGGGCGTGATGAGCATCCGTTCGCTGGGAACCGACCTTTTCCCCGACGTGACGTTTCCTGTCGTGACGATTACGACGATCTATCCCGGTGCGTCGCCGACCGAGATCGAGCAGCAAATCACCAAGCCGATTGAGGACGCGGTGTCGAGCGTCAACGATCTCGACACGATTCGCTCGTTTTCGCGCGAGTCCGTCTCGGCGGTTGTCGTTCTCTTCAAGCTATCGGCGAACATCGACCGCGCGGCGCAGGAAGTCCGCGAGCGTATCGCCGCGATTCGCACCAACCTTCCGACCGACGCCCGCGAGCCGTCGATTCGCCGCGTCGACATGGGCGCGGCGCCGATCCGCACCTACGTGGCGACCGGCGCGGGCATGACCAAAGAGCAATTGCGTCGCATCACCGAAGATCTGCTGAAGCCGCAGATTGAGCGCGTGCCGGGCGTCGCGGCGCTGGAAGTCATCGGCGGTCGCGACCGTGAGATCCGCGTGGAGCTTGATCGGCGGCGCTTGGACGCGCTGAACCTGCCGCTCACGGCGATTATCGACAAGTTGAAAGCCGAAAACCTGAACGTGCCTGCGGGACATTTTGAGTCCGGTAAGCAGGAAGTCAGTGTGCGCATGTCCGGCGACCTCGGCGACGCTGAGGAGGTGGGCGACATCGTGATGGCCACGACGCCGTCGGGGACGCCGGTGCGGCTGCGCGACATTGCCGACATCAAGGACGACTTCGTGGAGCCGCGGACGGCGATTCGCGCCAACGGCGATGAAGCGGTCGCTTTTGAAATCATCAAGCAGTCGGGCACGAACACGATTGAAGTCTCCGATCTGGTCGGCAAAAAGCTCGACGCGCTCCTCAAGGCCAACGTGTTGCCCAAAGGCTACGCGCCCAAGCTCATCATCGACCAGAGCACGTTCATCCGTGAAAACGCCCACGAGGTGGAAATCGCCATCGTCTTCGGCGGCGCAATGGCGATCCTCATCATTTTGCTCTTCATGCTCGACCTCCGATCGACGTTCATCTCTGCGCTCGCGCTGCCGACTTCGGTCGTCGGCACGTTCTGGATCATGTCGATGCTCGGCTTCACGCTGAACATGATGACGCTGCTGGCGCTTTCGCTCGCGATTGGGCTCTTGATCGACGACGCGGTGGTGGTGCGTGAAAACATCTTCCGGCACCTGGAGGCAGGTGAAGACCCCATGACCGCGGCGTCCAAAGGCACGAGTGAAATCGCGCTCGCGGTTTTTGCCACGACCATGACGATCGTCGCGGTCTTTATGCCGGTTGCGTTCATGTCCGGCGTCGTCGGGCAGTTCTTCAAGCAGTTTGGCATGACGGTTTCTGCCGCGGTGCTGCTGTCGCTGTTCGTCGCGTTCACGCTGGATCCGATGCTGTCGTCCAAGCTCGCCGTGAAGGTCGATCACACAAAGAAGCGCGCGCTGCCGGTGCGGTTCTTTGAAGGTGTGCACGGCGCGATGGAAGACGCCTACATCTACTTGCTGCGCCTCTCCGTTCGCAATCGCCTCGTCACCGTGCTCCTCGCGCTTGGCGTGCTGTTGGCGACTTTTGCGCTTGTGAAACTGATGGGCGCGGACTTCATGGCGCCCGAAGATCGCGGACAATTCGTCGTGCAGATCGAGCTGGAGCCTGGCGCGTCGCTGGCGGAGACCGCGCGGCGGACCGAGGCGGCGGAACGCAAGATGATTCAGAACAAGAACATCCTGACGGTCTACTCGAAGTTGGGACCGAACGGTGAAGTCAACAAGGTGCAATGGCGCATCGTGGCGAACCAGAAGAACGAGCGCACCGAGACGTTGGAAGACCTGAAGACCTGGACGCGCAAGTGCCTGGAAGGCGTGGGGGCGAAGGTGTCGATCGAGCCGCCGCCGTTTGTGGAAGGTCTGCCTTCGGGCGCGCCGCTGCAGATTCAGGTGCGTGGTTCGGACCTCGCGAATCTGGAGCGCGATGCCGCGGCGATCGAGGCGATGACGCGCAAGGTGCCGGGGCTGTCGGACGTGCAGGTTGGCTACTCGCCGGGACGTCCCGAACAGATCGTGCGGATCAACCGCGAGAAGGCGGCGGATCTGGGCATTCCGGTCGCGATGATCGCGCGCACGCTCCGCGCGGCGCTCGAAGGCGAAGAGGCGGGCAAGCTGCGTGTGTCGGCACAGAGCACAAAAGAAGTGAAGATCCGCGTGCGTTTGCGCGATACCGACCGCTTGGCAATGCAGAAGTTGCTGGACGTGCAAATCGCGACGCCCAAGGGCTTTGTGCCGCTTTCGCTTCTGGCGACGGTCGAGCCGCAAGCGGGTCCGCAGGTGATCGAGCGTCAGGACCGCACGCGGCAAATCAGCGTCACCGCCGCGCCGACCTCGCGGTCCTTGGGTGAAGTGCTGGGCGACCTGGAGCCCAACCTCATCGCCTACAAGTTCGCGGGCGACGGTCACTACAAGTTGGACGGCCAGGTGAAGCAGATGCGCGAATCCAACGACTCCATGGCCATCGCGCTCCTGCTCGGCATCATCTTCATTTTCCTCATCCTCGCGGCGCAGTTCGAGTCGTTCCTGCACCCGTTCACGATCATGTTGGCCCTGCCGCTGGCGCTGATTGGCGCGATTATCGGCCTCTTTCTGAACGACCGTACCGTCTCGATGGGCGCGATGATCGGCGTGATTTTGCTGATGGGCTTGGTGACGAAGAACGGCATTTTGCTCGTGGACGCCGCGCTTCAAAACCAGCGCGATGGCATGTCGGCGATCGATGCGGTCATCGACGCGGGGCGCAAACGATTACGCCCGATTCTGATGACCTCCGCCGCGATGGTGCTGGGCATGCTGCCGACGGCGGTGAACAACGGTCCCGGTTCAGAATTCCGCTCGCCGATGGCGATCGCGGTCATCGGCGGTGTGCTGACGTCGACGCTGCTGACGCTGCTTGTGCTGCCGTCGGTGTTCCTGTGGTTTGACTCGCTGCGTCACCTGCCGGCCAAGATTTCCAGCTTCTTCTCTGGCAAGTCGCCGGTACCGCCCGCGCGCAAGGACTTCGTCGGCACGACGGTGCTGTCGCCAGAAGGGGAGACGCTGCACATCGAGCCGCTGGGTCACTTTGACGGGCAGAGCGGCGCGGCGGGTAAGCTCCTGTTGTTGCTCGTCGCGGCTGGTTTGCTCGTGTACGCGGCGCCTGCACAGGCCGAAGTGGCGGTGTTGCCTGCGGCGCAAACAGCGACCGAAGCGCCACTGGTGTCCGGGCTGAAGCTGGAGGACGCGATCGCGCAGGCATTGGCGCGTAACAGCGACATCGAAGTCGCCAAGGCCAAGTTGGGTGAAGCGAGCGCGACGCGCGGCAAGATCCTGACGGCTTGGCTGCCGGAAATCAAAGCTGTGGGCACGTACGCGCACAACTCGAACGAGCAGAAGTTCGACATCGGCTCGATGGTCAGCCTGCTGAACCTGCCGATCGCGATTCCTGCCATTGCCCCGACGATTATTCAACGGCAGGACACGTTCTCCGGCGTGCTGACGGTGGACCAGACGATCTTTGCGATGGCGCCGATTTTGGCCGCCGACGCGATGGACAAAGGCCTGGAAGCGCAGCGGACCGGACTGGAAGCGGCCAAGCGGGAGATCGCCTACCAGCTGACGAACGTGTGGCTGAACTACCAGGGGCTGGATCGACTGATCGCGGCCGCGGACCGCGCTGTGGATCTCGCCGATCGGCGCATCGCCATCGCGAAGGTGCGCAAGGGGCAGGGTACGGAGGCGGAATTGCCGTCGTTGCGCGCGCAGGTGGAACGCAACCGCGCCGAGCAGGACATGTTGCACGCGAGGCAGGCGCAGAAGCAGTTGCTCCACATCGTGGCCATTTTGACGCATGGACCCACGCCGGATCAGCTGGCACCGGTCGCGGAAGCCGCGCCGATTCCAGGCAAGCTGCCGGACTGGATCGAGCAGGCCAAGGCGCAGCGTCCTGATCTGCAAGCGCGCAGGCAGGCTGTGCACGCGGCGCAGGCGCTGACGCGTGAGGCCGAGCTACGCTGGCTGCCGATTCTGGCGGCTTCGGGCTACATACGCGCCAGCGACACCAAGGCGTTCGCGCCGGACTACGTGATTTGGCAGGCGAGCGTGAATTTGGTGCTGCCGGTCTTTGATCGCGGTGTGCGGTACGCCGAGGCCAAAGAGCGCCGCGCGGCGGTCGCGCGATTGCAGCAGGAACTGGAAAAGGCCGACGCTGAACTGGAGAACCAGGTGCGGCAGGCGGCGCTGGATCTGGAGTCGGCACAGGACGCGCTGCGTCTGGCGACGGCGCAGACGGCGATCGCGCGGCGCGGCGCGGACATCACGGGCAAGGCGTACGTTGCGGGCGCGGTGACGAGTCTGGAGCTGGCCGAAGCCGACACGAACCAGCGGCTGGCCGAAGCGAACGAGGAGCGCGAGCGGATTGGGCTGGCGATGGCCCAGTTGAAGCTGCGGCATTTGACTGGGCTGGTGCGGTATTAGGGAAGGCCTGGGGCGCGGCTGAATTTGGCGCTTGCGCGGAGTGGCTCGTCGCTTCCGTTGGCTTTCTTGATTTTGGTGTCGTCCCTGCAGGCGGGGACCGGGTCGTCCATCGCAACCGTCGAACGTTTTGCGCAGACCCGATGCGGGTCTCGGCGCTGTGGGTGGAGCCCCTCGCCCGCTGGCGCCGGTGCGACGGGCCGCGCGTTGTCGGGCCGGTGCTGCGTCGCGCAGCGTAATATCGGTTGCTTGCGCGAAGAGTTGCGCGGGCGTATTGTCCGAACGTCCGTTTTACCCATGTGCGCGACAGACCGAACTTCGCGCACGCGCGTCTGAGCCTTCTGTACCGGAACGTTCCGGTCATCGCGGCTCAGCCGCAACAGGAGCATCCCATGCGTCGTATGACTCTCATCGTGACCGGTTGTGTGTTCTCTCTGGCTGCTTGTAAAGATCCGCCCCCGCCGGCGCCTCCGCCGGCCCCTCCGGAAGCGAAACCGGTTGCGGAACCGGAACCGACTGCGCCGCCGACGGCCCCGTCCCCGACGACCATTGCCCCCGCGCCCAGTCCGACTGCGGCTGCCGCGCCCATCGCGATTCAGGCGGTGATTGCGGACGGCGCGAAGTTCCAGTTCTCGATCAAGGAATCGCCCGACGCGTTCAAGCTGCAAACCGAGCGCTGCACGGCCGAGGCCAAGGGCGATGCGGCCAAGGCCAAGGCGTGTCTGGAGGAGGTTGAGAAGGAATCCGTCACCGAAGGTATCCGCTTCGAGAAGGAAGGCGACAAGCTCCTGTGGGTGTCCTACGGCATCGGCAAGGACGGCAAGGAGGAAACCTACCTCCGCGGGCCGATCGCGCTCCTGGATGCCCCCGCTGATGAGCTGCACTTCCAGCCCGCAGGCGAATTCACGGGCAAGCAGGCCGCGGGAATTCCGACTGGCAAGCTGCCGCCGGATAAGTTCATGACCGTGAAGGCGATCGATGCCAAGACGATTGTCATGCAGTCGCCGCCGCCGAAGGGCGCGCTGACGTACCACAAGCAGTAGGTGAAGGGCGCGGAAGCCCGGTGCATGCCGCGATGGACGGGCGTGCGCCGGGCTTCATGCGTATCGTTTGCGCGCTGACCCGACGACGGGCTATTTTTCCTGACGCGGGCAGCCGAAGAGCACGTCGACCTTCGCGTTGGCGTCGGCCATCATCACCGAGCAACTGTCACCGCAAATCAGGATGTGCTGCGGGTTGACCGGGTCGTCAAAGTACCAGCCGGGACCCGTGCACGCGGGGTTGTAGACCAAGTCCTGCGGCGCGCTGCCGTCGCCCGGCGTGTAGCGCACGTTCACGTAGGCGTAGTCGGTCGAGCCGCCCTTTGGATTCGGCGGAATCTTGTAGTCGCAGCCGATCGCCTGGCCTTTGATCGCCGCGAGCGCGTCGGCGAGGTGCGTAGCCAAGTCGGCGGGCGTGGCGTACTTCGTCATGTCAAAGTGGCAGTAGTTCGGGCCCGTGTCGGAGCACTTGGCGGGCGCAGTGCCACCGGCTTTGGCGGCCTGTGACAACGTGCCGGCCGCACCTTGGCTGCCGGGAACGCCGACGACAAACGTGTGCACCGGCGGATTGGCCGCGTTGGCGCCCTTGACCGCGGCGAGGATGTTGGCGGCGCTGTTCGCGGCGCTGGACCCGCACGTGGGCTTGCCGTCCGTGATGAGGATGACGTAGCGGCTCGCGCCGGGCAGGTCCGATTCCGGCGTCGCGGCGTAGTACGCGTACATCGCTTGAAGTGCGTCGCCGGTCGGCGTCGACGCCACCGGGCTGTTGTCCGTCAGCAGCGCCGGCAAGCTGGAGATGAGCTGCGCCCGCTGCGGCGAACCCACGGGACCCGTCGCGGCCAGCGGCACGTGCGGCGCCGAGGCCACTTTGCACACGGTGTTGGAGTCGACCACGTCCGGGTAGTAAACCATGCCGGAGAAGGAGTTGTCCGGCAGCGCAGGCACCGCGGCCTTCATTGCATCCACGAGGATGCTCCACTTGGCCTTTGCCGGATCGGTCGCGCAATTCAGCTGCGACAACGGCGCGCTCGGATCCATGCACATCGACCAGCTGTAATCCAGAACGAAAAGCAGCGAAACCGGCGATGGCTTGCCTGCAGCGGCGATCGCGTTGCACGCGGCGTCCGGGTTAAACGGCACGTCCGGCGTCGTTGTCGTCGTGTCCTGAACGTCGTCGTCAAAAAAGCCGCTCAAGTCGGGCGCGTCGGCGCTCACGCCGTCGGCAATGACCTCCGAGTCGGTCCCGTCTGCGAGCGTTTTTCCATCCGCGGCGTTCGTGTCGGCCGTGACGCCGTCGGACTTCACGTCGGCGACGTAGCCGCCGGTCGACGAAGTGGGGCTGGAACACGCGGCGACCAAAGTTGCCGCAGCCAAAAGCGCGCGCAGGGAAAGCAGGGAACGCATGGGCAGACTCCGCGGGGCTGATCCGAGCCCCAAGACAGGCGAGAGACGACCGACGGTTGTGCCGGACTCAAGCGGGCGGAAAGTTTGCATGGAATTGCAAGGACTGCAACGGCTGAGAGCGGCGAATTTGGCAGGCCCTGGGCCGAAGTGCGCGTCGATTGCGAAGTTGCGCGCCGCGGCGGGCTACTTGCACAAGCCGTTGACGCAAGTCATCCCGACGGTGCACTCGCAGTCACTCGCGCACGTCGTCGTGGGCTTGGCGGGAACGTCGCAGTAGCCGGCAACGCAGGCTTCCGCCGTGTGGCAGTCGCATGCGGCCTTGCAGCGAACGCGGCAGTACGCCTGAACGCAGTCCTCAGTCCACGCGCAGTCGACGTTGGTCTTGCAGCCGTACACACCGGGGTTGTAGGTCACGTCCGTGCCGCCGCCGGTCGTCGTGTCGGTCGACGTGCCACTGCTCGCGGCGTCGGTCCCACTGAGCGTGCCCGCGTCCTCGCCCCCGCTCGAAGTCGTGGCGTCGCTACTCCCTTGACCTCCGTCCCCGATGGCGTCCGCGCTGGGAACGTTCGTTCCGCTGTTGTTGTCGTCCTCGGAACAGCCGCAGCTGCCCCACTTGCGATCGCCGTCTTTGTCGTAGCCGCAGGCCTCGATATGACACGCACTCAGCGCGAGGACGGGGACGATGGCGAGAAAAGTCGTGAGCCTTGTCAACATGAAAACTCCTTGTCAGTGATGCGCGCCACAGCCCCTGCTGCAGAAGCGACACGTTGTGTGCCCGGCCTGATCAGAACCGTTCAATCGCCTCGCCTACACGACTTGCGGTGCGTCGCTGGGGGGCGTAACTTTTTTCTCCACGGCTTTGAACAGTGCGTCCGCGCGCGGGCACACAGTTCATGACCGGAACGAACCGGTCGCTGGCCGGCACTATGACCATCCGCACTCCCACGCTTGAGGCAACTTTGTTCTGGCGGCGACGGATCGAAAGCGCCGAACCGCTGGTCGAACGCCTGCGCGCCGGTGAACACGCGGCGGTGGGCGAGGCGTACGACCTCCACGCGGCTGCTGTCCGCGCCTTCGCCCGGCGTTTGGTGGGCGATCCCGACGAAGCCGAGGATCTTGTCCAGGAAGTCTTTGTGACGCTTGCCAAGGCCGCGCGGCGGTTTGACGGTCGCTCGGCGTTGCGCACGTTCATCCTGGGCATCGCCGTTCGCCACGCGCAGCATCACGTCCGGGCGGCGATGCGACGGCGCAAGGCCTGGCAGCGTTCGGCTGAAGTGCAGCATTCGTCCATCGCGGGTCCCGAACGCGCTTCTGCCGACTTGCAGTTGGCGCGGCTTCTGGAGATCGCGCTGGACGAATTGCCGATCGATCAGCGCGTGGCGTTCGTGCTTTGTGAAGTCGAAGAGCGCACGAGCGCGGAGGTGGCGGTCATCGTCGACGCACCGGAAGCAACGGTTCGAACGCGGCTCTTCCACGCCCGGCGCAAGCTGCGTGAAAAGCTGGAAGAGATGGGTGTGCGATGACAGAAGATCAGCTGGAACGCGCGACACGGGCGCTGCGTGCGACGACGGACGCCGGCGATCAAGCGTCGGGTGAGGGGCGCGGCCGCGTGCTGCACCAACTGGCCATGCAAGAGCGTGCGCGGGCGCGGCGTGTGGCTGTGCTGGTGCCGCTCGCGGCGCTGGTGGTTACCTCGACGGCGATTGCCGCTGCGACCGGGCGCCTGACGACGTATTGGGAGCAAGTCAAGGCGGCGGTTACGGTTAATAAGGAGCCGTCCGAGTTGTCGATGGGGCTGCAGGAGGACCTGGAGACGACGAGGAGCCGTGGAAAGCGAACGCGCATCGCCCAGAGGCAGAATCCTGCGGTGGCGCTGTCCAGTGCCGCCTCGCCGGAAGTCGCGCCGCCACTCGCCGCAGCTCCGGTGACAGATGAGCCCGTTGCTGCACCCGCAGTCGCGGCTCGTCCGACGCACACGGGGCAGCGTCACCTCGCCGTTGTGCAAGTCCCGCCTGCGATCCAAGCAGCACCGGAGCCGGACCAGGACGATGGCTCACTCGCGCTCTTTCGCGCCGCCCAGCGCGCCCAGTTTGCGCAAAAAGATTGCGCTCGCGCGCTGTCCGGTTGGGACGCGTACCTCCGCGCAGCGCCGTCGGGCGCGTTGGCACCGGAAGCGCGCTGGAATCGCACCGTTTGCCTTCTGAAATTGGCCAGGAAAGCCGAGGCCCGGCGTGCGCTGGAGGCCTTCGCCGCAGGCGCGGAGGACGGTTACCACCAAAACGACGCACGCGCGCTTTTGGACGCGCTCGATGCGGAGGCCCCGTGAAAACGCGTTATCTCCTGAGCTGTTGTATGGTTGCGCTCTGCTCCTGCATGGCCTCTGCCTACGCCGATGACGCCGCGCGGCTACACGTCCTGCGCCTGCGCGTGGACGCGGGCGTCGGACTTCCAGAGGCACGTGTGCTCGCGCAGGCCGTGTCCGCGGAGATGGAAGTGGCGGTGGAGACCGATGAGGGGCCGTCAGATGATCCCGTCCTGCACGTGGGACGGGACACGAATGGAAAGGCCACGGTGACGTTTCGCGGCCAGAACGGTCACTGCCTTGGCCGCAGTCTACACCTGCCCAACGAGCCGCAGCGCGCGGCCGAAACCATCGCGCTTCTCGCAGCGAACCTGGCGCGCAACGATGCGGCCAGCTTGCTGGGTGACCTGCAACCGCCCAAGGTCGCGACGGCCGTGCCCTTGGCACACGAGCCCACGCGGGTGCTGGAGCCGCCTCCACCCGCGACGCCGACGTCGATCCCCGATCCGGTGATCGCGCTGGACGCGGCGCTGCCGATTCAGCCGGTGGGTTACGACGTTTTTCCTGGAATGGGGTTCCCGCCCGGCGACAGGGCGCTGCGGCTCGCCTCCCTCGGCTTTCTCGGCACATACTCCATCGCGCTAAGCGGATCGGCCGTCGCGCTGGGCGCCAACGTCGTCCTGACGTGGGCGCGCGGCACAACCGTTGCCCTCAGCAACCTCGTCTTTGGCGGGATGCGTGGCGCGCAAGTCGGTCTGGCGAATTTTGTCGGCCGTCTCGACGGTGGCGTGCAGGTCGGCTTGGCGAACATCGCGGGCAGTGAAGTGCAGGGCGTGCAAGTCGGCTTGGGCAACTGGGCGGCCGGACCCGTCCGCGGCGCGCAGGTAGGGCTCGGCAACTTCGCGGTTGGCGACGTGAAGGGCGCGCAGCTTGGACTGGGCAACTTCAGTGGCGGGGACGCCAACGTGCAGATCGGCCTCCTGAACTTTGGCGCGAACGCCGATGTCGGCATCGGCCTGCTATCGCTCTACTGGAAAGGCCGCACGCACCTGGAAGCCAGCTACCAGAGCAACGGCACGACGCTCTTCGACGTCAAGCACGGCAGCCGCTGGTTCCACCAAATTCTCGCCGTCGGCGCTCGTTCGGCGTCGACGGGCTGGATCCCTGTTCTGGGCTACGGCATCGGCGCGCGCATGCGGCCCACGGACCGCTTGAACGTCGACGTCGACGTGCTGGGCGAAGTGGAGTTGGACAGTCCGGAGCCGCGCACGATCAGTTGGCTCACCCAGCTCCGCGCGCAGGTCGGCTTTCGGGTCGTGGGCAAGCTCAGCGTCTTCGCCGGCGTGGTCGCCAACGTACTCACGTCAACGGCCGGCAGCACCAGCGCCAACGTCGTTTTTGGCTCGCATTCCGACTGGGTGTCGATCACGGCGCGCACCGGACAGGGCGTGCACGTCTGGCCAACTTGGATGGTCGGCGTCGCGTTCTTGTAGCCACTTCTGCTGTGCGTTTGCCTGTGGCAGAGTCGGGCCACGCAGACGATTCGAACCTGCGCGTTGGAGCGGGCGTCATGGCAGTGAAACCCCTTGCATCACAGCGGGACGCAGCGCTGGATCAGCTGCGCGCGCATTTTGTGCACAACACAATCGATGTGGACGCCTACGAGCGCCGCGTCGAGCACGTCACGCAGGCCGACGATCTGGACACGATGAATCTTGCGCTGGCCGACTTGCAGCCGCTGGCGGTCGCTCAGCCTGAGAGCAAGACCGCGCTGGTATTGCCTGAGCATGGTCGGGTGCCGATCTTGTCGATCTTTGGCTCGGTCGAACGGCGCGGCAACTGGCTGACGGCGCGTCAGGAGAAAATCGTCACGGTTTTTGGCAACGCGGAACTGGGGATGCTGGACACCGCGATGCCCGACGGCGTGACGACGCTCGACGTGGTGTGCGTCTTTGGCAATGTGGAACTGACCGTCCCGGTCGGCCTGCGCGTGGAGTTGGAGGTGACGGGGATTCTGGGCAACACCGAGGACCGCGGCGGACGGAGCCAGCCCTCGGCGACCGCGGGCGGTCCGCTGTTGCGTGTGCGCGGCGTGTGCGTCTTTGGGAATGTGGAAATCAAGCGGCGGTGACTGGCACGCGAGGGAACTGCCGTGACCCGGAGGCCGAGCGAAGCAGGGGAACGGCCGAACGGGATTTACAGGACGTACAGGTCGGCGCAGACGGGCGGTTGGCAGGTCGCGCTCGCGGTGCCGATGTCGCAATAGAGGCCTGATGCGCAGCTGGTCAAGCACGCCTGAGTCGCGCCGGGCAGGGGGCCGCACACCAACTTGCTGCTCGCGTTCGGGTTGCACGCGGCGCTGATGCCGCACTCGTTGCCGTTCTTGCACGCGCTGCCCGCTGCGTACGGCTTGGCGCACTTGCCGGTGCTGTAATCGCAGAAGAGGCCGTCCTGGCACGCCTCGTTCTGGCACTGCGCGCCGAGCGCCAATTTCTTGCTGCAAATGCTGCCCTTGAACGTGAAGTTGCAGGCGAGGTCACCCTTCTTGCCGTCGCCGTCGATATCGGCGTCGCTGCAGGTGTTGTCCGCGGCGCACGGCTCGTTCTCGCCCGGCGGCGTGCCGCAGATGAACGTGTTGGCGGCACACGACGCGCCCGGTGCGCAAAGGAACGGACCGGCGGGGCCGAGCAGGCATTTCGCGCCGGCCTTCGGCAAGGCCTCGCACGTGGTCTTCCCCGTTTCACAGCCGAGTCCGGCGGCGCACGAAACGCCGTTGCCGCACGCCTCGCCGAGACTGGGACGCGCCGCGCACACGTGTGCCGTTGCGTTGCAGTACGCCGACGCGACGCATTCGCTGTCGTCCTTGCACGCTTCGTTGACGGCCTTTTGCGCCGCGCACGCGTTGTGGATTTCGCCCAAGCACTGGCCGCTGTTGCCGCAGGTGTTGCCCGGCGCGCAGAAGGCCGGAACCGCGCACGCGCCGTTGACGCAATCCAATCCCGGGCCGCAGTCGACCACAGAACTGCACTTCTCCGTGGCTTTTGCAGGCGCAGCGCAGATGCCCGCCTTGCAGAGGGCCGGCATTTCACAGTCGCCCACGTTTGTGCAGGGGTTGCCCGCCGCGACCGGCACCTGGCACGTGCCCTTGCCGGCGGCGTTCTTGATGCACTCGGCCGTGCCGCACACGAACGGATTGCTGCACGCTTGGCCGACCGCGATCATGCCGAGGTGGTTGCCCGTGCATTTACCACCCTCACACAACCCGCCGTCGGCACAAAGGAACGGGCCGTTGCCGCCGCACGTGTCGCCTTTCTTGCCTGGCCAGCGCAACGTCGCCAGGCACGTCGTGACGTTGGTGAGCTTCGCTACCGCGCAAGTGGCGCTGTCGGCTTCGAGCGCTGCGACGCACAGCGGAATGAGATCGGCGCGCGCGACCAGGCCGCCGTTGCTCCACGCCTGTGCGATCGCCGGCGTGAGTTGCGCAACGCAGCTCGCTTGATCCGGCTTCGTCTGTTTGGGCGCTGTGCATCCGCACGCGATGACGCGTTTGCATTCCCATTCGGCGATAGCGGATGCCAACTGCGCGATGGGCACGGTCGCGCCCTCGCCCAACAGGTCGATCGGCGCGGGCGCGTCTGGATCCACGTCCTTGTGCAGCACGATGTCCATGCCGCCGGTGTCAATCACCGTGTCGATCACGCCCAACGTGTCGTCCATTGCGTCCTGATCGTCGCGCCCCGGACTCTCGCAGCCAAAGCTCAGCCCACTCAACAGGCAGATCGCTGCCGCAGCGATGTGGGGGCGCGTGCAGCGCAGAATTGAGTCGGTCGAAGCAGGCGAAACGGACATGGAGCCTCCA
>CAITYF010000098.1 GCA_903896545.1 uncultured Myxococcales bacterium
GCTGCGCGCCCCCCGGAAGGGAGTCTGAGGGAAACTGCGTTTCCCTCAGATCCGGCGCGCCTGCGGCGCCGGCCCCGCACCCTCACTTACAAACCCAACTCACCGCCACATCATCAAACCAAGCGCCCTTGCCATTATTCGCCGTGGCGTTGGCAATAAAGTTGAGCGTCACCGCGAGCGCCTGACCCGCGCTGCTGGTCACGTCCACCGTGTAGGTCTGGAAGCCCACCGTGCTCTCGCAGATCTGCGCCTGCTGTTGGCCGCCGACGAGCACGCCGACCTGATCGCTGAAGCCGGTGCAACCGGCGGGCTCGGCGGCGTCGCGGCTGTAGAGGACTTTCAGGCTCAGCGTCGCGCTGACGATGTCCTTGGGAACCTGAATCGACGGCAACGTCGCGGTCGCGGCATTCGGTCCCACGTTGTAGCTGTAGGTGCCCAAGAGGATGCGGCCGATGTACAGCGCGGCGGGCGCGGAAGCTGACGTGGCCTTGTCCACTTGCCAGGACGCCTGCGCGTTGAACGACTGAGTCGTGATGCCGCCAAACGTGCCGTCGTCGAAGTTCGCGCTGAAGCCCGGTGTCGGCGTGTAGACGCAGTTGCCCGTGGCAGCGTCGCACGCGTCGATTGTGCAGTCGCTGCCGTCGTCGCAGTTCTTGGTCGTGCCCAAGCACTTGCCGCCCGCGTCGCACACGTCGCCAGCGGTGCAGGGGAGGCCGTCGTCGCAGGGCGTGCCGGCCGCAGGAATACCGACGCAAGCGCCGCCGCTGCAGCTGTCGTTCGTGCAGGTGTTGCCGTCGCTGCATGAGCCCGTCGTCGGCGTGTGGTCGCAGGCGCCGCTGACCGCGATGCAGCTGTCCGCCGTGCACGCGTTGCCGTCCTCGCAGTTGACCACGCTGATGCCCGCACAAGTGCCGTCCGCCTGACACGTGTCGCCGCTCGTGCACAAGCTGGCATCGCTGCACGCGTTGCCCAACAGAATCGTGTTGACGCACACGCCGCCCGGACCACAGGCGTCTGCGGTGCACGTGTTGCCGTCGTCGCACGCGACGGTGCCCGCGCATTGTGTCGCCGCGCAGGTGTCGCCGATGGTGCAAGCCAGACCGTCGTCGCACGTGTCCGCGTTGGCGGTGTGGAGGCAGCCGTTGACCGCGTCGCACGTGTCCGTCGTGCAAACGTTGGTGTCCGCGCAGTCAACGACGCCGCCGGGCGCGCACTTGCCGCCCGTGCAGGTGTCGCCGACCGTGCACGCGTTCCCGTCCTCGCAGGGCGCGACGAGGGGCGTGTAGAGGCAGTCGGTGCTCGGCGTGCAGGCGTCCTGCGTGCATGGGTTGCCGTCGTCGCACGACTTGGCCGCGCCGACGCACTTGCCAAATGCGCAGGCGTCGCCTTGCGTGCAGACGTTGCCGTCGTCGCACGGGGTCGCGTCCGCGGCGGCGTGGACGCAGCCGATCTTCGCGTCGCAGCTGTCCACCGTGCACGCAAGGCCGTCGTCGCAGCTCAGCGTCTTGCCGCCCATGCACTCCGCGCCCACGGCGCCGAGTTCGCAGACTTCGCCGGTCGTGCACGGATTGCCGTCGTTGCACGCGTTGCCGAGGATAGGGGCGCGCGCGCAGCCACCGACCAAATCGCACGAGTCGCTCGTGCACGGATTGCCGTCATCGCACGCCGCGGCGTTGGCCGTGTGCGTGCAGCCCTTCAACGTGTCGCACGCGTCGTTCGTGCACGCGATGTTGTCGTTGCAGTCCGCGTTGATGCCGATGCACGTGCCGCCCGAACACACGTCGCCGCCTGTGCACGCGTTGTTGTCGCTGCACGCGGTACCCGCCGCCGTGGGCGCCAAAAGGCAAATGCCGCTCGCCGTCTGGCAGGTGTTCTTCAAGCAGCTCGTGTCCTTGGTGGCGTCGCACGTGATGACCGTGCTTGCCGAGGTCTTGCACGAACCGCCCTGGCACGTCGGCTTGCCGTTGCACAGGTTGCCGTCGTCCTGACACTGGCTGTCGTTTTGGCAGAAGCAGTTGTTGAACGGACCTTGGCACTTGCCGTTCTGGCAAATGCTGATCGGCGTGCACGGGTCGCCATCGTCGCAGGTCGTCGGCGGGAAGTTGCCGGCGTTTGCATGCAAGCAGCCCGCCTTGATGTCGCACGAGTCCGTTGTGCACGGGTTGGCGTCGTCGCAGTTCTGCACGCCTGCCAAGCAGTTGCCGCCGAAGCACTGGCCCGCGCCGGTGCATGCGTTGCCATCGTCACACGATTGACCGTTGGGCAAACTGGTCTGCGCGCACTTGCCGCTGCTGGGCTGGCAAATGTTGGTTTCGCAGGTGTTGTTGGTCGCGGGGCAGGTGACGACGCTGTTCGGATCGGGCGCGCACTGGCCGCCGCCCGTCGCGTCGAGCACGCACGTCCAAATGCCGTTGCACAGGTTGCCGTCGTCGAGCTTGGTGCACTCCGCGTTCGTCTTGCACGTGCACTGACTCGGTCCCGCCACGCACGCGCCGCCGGCGCACGTGTCGCCGATGGTGCACGTGTTGCCGTCCGAGCAGCTCGCCGTGTTCGGCGTTTGCGCGCAGTTGCCGTTTCCGTCGCACGACGCGGTGGTGCACGGATTGCCGTCATCCGCGCAACCGCTCGTGCCCTTGCAGGTCCCTGCCGCGCAGGTGCCCGTGCCGCCACAGAGGGTCGCGCCGCCGCAGGGAATGCCGTCCTGCGCGCTGCTCGCGATGCACTGGCCGCTCTTGGCGTCGCAGCTGTTCACGGTGCAGCCGTTGCCGCTCGCGGGGCAATTCACGATGCTCGCGGGGTTGACGACGCACTGGCTGGCTTGGCAGATCAGCGTGCCATTGCAAGCGTTGCCGTCTTCAAACGCCGCGCAGTCGCCCGTATTTTGGCACTGACACGTGCCGCTGCCGACGCACTGTCCGCCGGTACAAGCGTCGCCGAGGGTGCACGCGTTGCCGTCGTCGCAAATCGCGCCGTCTGTCGGTGTGGAGGTGCAGCCTGCCTTGGCGTCGCACGCGTCCGTCGTGCACACGTTCTTGTCGTCGCACTGGAGCGCTTGGCCAAAGCACGCGCCGCTGGTGCAGAGGTCGCCGACGGTGCAGAGGCTCCCGTCGTCGCACTGTGTGCCGTCCGCAACGCTGGTGAGCGCGCACAATCCGCTGTTCGGCTGGCACGTGTTCTTGGCGCACTTCGTGTCAAAGCCGGCGTCGCAGATGACCGGTGTACCGACTTTGATGACGCACTGGTTCGCCTGGCAAATCAACGTGCCGTCGCACAAATTGCCGCTCGCCTTGGACGCGCAGTCCTTGTCGCCGACGCACGCGCACTGGTTGGGGCCGGCCAAGCAGGCGCCCGCGTTGCACTGATCGCCCGCGGTGCAGGGGTTGCCGTCGTCGCACGGGCCGTCCGCGTTGCTGTGGACGCAGCCGGCTTTGCTGTCGCACGAGTCAGTGGTGCACGGGTTCTTGTCGTCGCAGTTGGTCAATTGGCTGCCGACGCACGCGCCGCCAAAGCAGCTGGATGCCCCGGTGCAGACGCTGGCGTCGTCGCAAGCGGTGCCGTTGGTGACGTCGGTTGGCAAGCACTGGCCGGTTGCGGGCTGACACTGCTGCGTCGAGCACGCTGAATTCGCAACGCAGATGACCGCCGATCCGGGCTTTGTCTTGCAAACGTTGGCCTGACAACTCGGCGTGCCGTTGCACAGGTCGCCATCGTCGGGGCAGTCGATATCGCTCTGGCACGCCGTGCACGTGTTGACGCCGCCGGTGCAGATACCGCCCGCGCACGCGTCGTTGGTCGTGCAGTCGTTGCCGTCGTTGCAGCTCAGCGTGTTGGGCGTGTTCGCGCAGCCGGTGAGCGGGTCGCACGTGTCGGTGGAACACGCGTTGCCGTCGTCGCAGCTCGTCAACGTGCCGCCGCACGAGCCGCTGGTGCATTGATCCTTGGACGTGCAAACGCTCGCGTCGTTGCAGGCGGTGCCGTCCGGCACGGGCGTGGGTTCGCAGATTCCTTTGGCCGGTGTGCAAACGCTCACGGTGCACGCTGTGTTGGCGGACGGATCGCACGCGACGATCGACGCAGCGAGGACGGTGCACTGACCGGTCACACAGGTCGGAATGCCGTTGCACAAGTCGCCGTCGTCCTTGCAGTCGCTGTCAATCGCGCAGTTGCAATTGCCTCCGCCGCTGACGCACGCGCCGCCCTGGCACTGGTCGCCGATGGTGCACGGGTTGCCGTCATCGCACGGGCCGTTGCCGTTCAAGTGGTAGCAGCCCTGGGCGGGGCTGCAGCCGTCCGCCGTGCACGTGTTGTCGTCGGCGCAGTTGACCGCGCTGCCGCCGGTGCACGTGCCTTCGGTGCACGCCGTCGCCAAAGTGCACGCGTCGCCGTCGTCGCACGTCGCGCCGTTGGCGAGGCTGACAAAGCCGCACAAGCCTGTGGCGATGTCGCAGGTGTTGGCGGCGCACGACGTGTTGCCCGCGGCGTCACACACGACGACGGAACCCACTTTCGCTTTGCAGAAGCCACTTTCGCAGCCGTACACGCCATTGCACGCGTTGCCGTCGTTGGGGCAGTCGATGTCGGTCTGGCACGAGCACGCGTTGGTGCCGCCCTGGCACAGGCCAACGGCGTCGCACGCGTCACCCGTCGTGCATGCTTCGCCGTCGTCGCACGGCGTGCCGGGTGTGGCGAGGTGGACGCAGCCCGTCGCGTCGCAGGAATCCACCGTGCACGGGTTGCCGTCGTTGCAGCCGGCTTGCGCGCCGATGCACGTGCCGCCCTGACATTGCCCGCCTGACGTGCACCCCGCGGAGTCGCCGCAGATCGTGCCGTCCGTGATTGCCGCGGTGACACAGGTGCCGGAAGTGGGCAAGCAGGTTGAAGAAATACAAGGAGATCCCGTCGCCGCGCACTGCACGATGTTGCCATCGCTGACGCACGCGTTGCCTTGGCAGATCAACTTGCCGTTGCACAAGTCGCTGTCGTCAATGGCCGCACAATCGCCGTCGGTTTGGCATTGGCAAGCGTTGGTGCCCGGCGAGCAGCCGTTGGCGCCGCACAGGTCGCCGAAGGTGCAGGCGTTCCCGTCGTCGCAGGGAATGGCCGCGGTGACGTCATACGGGAGGTGCGTGCAGCCAAGCGTCGAATCGCAGACGTCGTTGGTGCACGGTTGGTTGTCGTCGCACGAGGTTGGCGCGCCTGCCAAACACACGCCGTTGTTGCACAAATCGCCGGTCGTGCACGGGTTGCCGTCTTCACAGCCCGCGGGCGTGCCGTCCGGGCTCAAGGTGACGGGCGATTCGTTGCACAAGCCGGTGTTGGGCGCGCAGGTTACGGTGACGCACGGTGAAAGCGGCAACGGGCAAACGATCGCCGAACCGGCACTGATCACGCACTTGTGCTCGACGCACGCCATGGTGCCGTTGCACAGGTTGCCGTCGTCCTTGCCGGCGCAGTCGCTGTCCTGCTGGCACTCGCAAGTCTGCGCGCCGCTGGCGCACAGTCCGGCCACGCACGTGTCGCCGCTGGTGCACGCGTTGCCGTCGTCACATGCGGTCGTCGCGTCCACGGCGAGGTGCTGGCAAGTCGGGCCGGCGGCGGTCGTCGCTTCCAGGCACAGGTCAACGGTGCACGGGCTCAGGTCGTCACAGTCCTGCGTGATGCCGCCGACGCACTTGCCGCTCGTGCACATGCCGCCCGAACGGCACGGATCGCCACCCAAGCAGCTGCCGCCTTCGGGCACAGGATCGTGCAAGCAAAGGCCCTGAATCCCGACGTCGCACAAGTCCGCAGTGCACGGATCGCCGTCGCTGCACGTCGCTTTGCCGCCGAGGCACGCGCCCGCCTTGCAGAGTTCTCCGGTTGTGCAGGGGTTGCCGTCGTCGCACACCGCGGCGTCCTTGGCCGGCGTGTGCCCGCAGCCCTTGCCGGGCTGGCAGAGGTCGATCGTGCAGCCGTTGCTGTCATCGCAGTCGTTCTTGCTGCCGCCCTGGCAGACGCCCCCGCCGTCGCAGGTCGCGCCCACGGTGCATGCGCTGCCACTGCACGGGATTCCGGCGGGCGAGGCCTTGGCGACGCAGCCCTGCGACGTACACACGTTCTCCTGACACGCGGCCAAGCCGGTTTCCGCGCAAGGCACAGCTTTGCTCGGGTTGATGGTGCACGCTCCGGCGACGCACGAGGCGGTGCCCATGCAGGCTGCGGGTGCGGGGCAGTCGCTGTCGACCAAGCAGTTGCAAATGGGCTTGCCCACGCAAGCGCCGTCCTGACAGTGGTCGCTTTCCGAACACGCGATGCCGTCGTCACACGTCGTGCTGACGTCGCCGCTGCCGCTGCAACCGGTCGTCGGATCGCAGACGGCTTCACACGCCTGACCAAAGCCGCAGGTGATGGACGAAGCCGCTTTGCACGCGCCGCCGGTGCAGGTTTCGCCGACCGTGCAGATGTTGCCGTCGTTGCACGCCTGACCTTCCTTGGCAGCTTTGTGCGTGCAGCCACTCGCCTCGCAGGTGTCGACCGTGCACGGGTTCTTGTCGTCGCAGTCCTTCTTCTGCGCGGGATCGACGACGCAGCCGCCCTGGTTGCACTGCATCGTGCCGACGCACGCGTCTTTCTGGCTGATGCCGGCGCAGTCCGCGTCGGTCTTGCAGCCGCAGATGTTGCTGTTGCCGACGCACGCGCCGACGTCGCAGTGGTCGCCGGTGGTGCACGGGTTGCCGTCGCTGCACGTGGGCGCGCCGGGTAGGCCGGTGGCAATCGTGTGGACGCAGCCGCTCTGGACGTCGCAGCTGTCGGTGGTGCACGGGTTGCCGTCGTCGCAGTCGGTTGCGGATTGCTGAATGCAGGAACCGCCTTCGCACACGGATTCCGCGGTGCATGCGTCGCCGTCGTCACAAGCCGCGCGTTCGGGGCGCAACGAGACGATGCAGCGGTGGCTCAGCGCTTCGCAGATGGCTTGGCTGCACGCGGTCGTGGCCAGAGGTGCACAATCGCTGTCGACGAGGCAGGTACCGCTCGTGTCATTGCTGCTCGTGACGTCACCGGAAAGTTCGACCTGCGGGCCATGCGTGGGCAGGGCGGTCGTGTCGATGGCCGAGCCTTTGCACCCAACAGCAAGCGCGAGCACCCCGGTCAGCAGCAGGTGTCGCGCGTAAGTGCGCAAAACTCTACAGGCATCGTCCCAATTCGTCGCAGCGCTCGTCATCGTGAGTTCCTCAGGCAAAAAGCCCCGCGCGACTGTACCCGACGCGGGCTATCCCTGACAAACGCAAATTTCGGCGATTTTCTTTACTTCTGCAGGAATCCGAGGATCGCCGCGACCGACTCCGCCGGGGCGTCAATCAGCGGCTCGCCGCCCGCGCTCTTCAGCCGCGTGAACAGGACGATTTTCTTCTGCGCGCCGCTCATCGCCGCCGCATCTTTCTGCGCCGAGGCCGCCCACGGCGCCTTGTCGCCGACCAGCAGAAGGGTCGGCACCTGGACGTCCTTGATCTCGTCAGCGCTGGCGTCGGCAATCGCACGCTCCAACGTTTCGCCGTCAAAGCCGTCTTCGTACACGTTTTCCAAGTTCACGCGCCGCGCGAATTCGGCCTCCGAGAGGATACCGGCGAACAGCGTGCGACTCAGTGTCCGGCGCCGCGTCGTGCGCTCCAGAAGCGAGCCTTGCTTCAGCGCCCAGAGGAAATCGTCGCGCCAGAGCGCGGGCATCGCCGTCAGCACTTCACCGGGCAGCCGCTTGAGCGCTTCACTGGACGGGAACGGTCCGCCCTGCAGCACCACGTGGGAAACCTGTTCAGGGTGCTTCGCTGCGAACGCCATTGCCAAGTGCGCGCCCGCGGCGTCCGCCAGAAGCACGACCTTTTGCACCCGCAGGTGGTCGATCAGCGCGCCCAGCTCACGACCACGGTCCGCTTCGGAAAGCGCCAGCACGCTGCGCTCCGCGGCATCACGGCGCAGGACGACGATGCGGTTGTTCTCCTCCAGTTGCCACACGTGCGGCACCAGGTGCGTAGCGTCGCGGAACGGCGGCCCAGAAACGACGATAATCGTGTGCGCGTCGCCATCTTGCCGTTCCAGATACTGCAACTCGCGGCCATCGACGGAGAAACGCTTCACCGCGCCAATTTTCTCCTCGTAGCTTTCTTTGCCGCGTTCTTTTTCCTCGCTCAACCACGCGTTCCACTCGCCTTCACGCCGCGGTCCCGAATGGAGCGTCACGCGACGAATCGCGTTGTTCGCCGCGCGGAACACTTCGTCGGACGGATCGCCCAACTGTTGCAGCAGGGTCGGAATCGCGCCCTCGTCGTCCACGCGGCCGATCGTCGTCAGCACGGCCAGGCGTTCCTCCTGATTGTTGACGATCGCCATTTTCCGCAGCAGTTCGACGCCCTTCGGATCGCCAACGCCGATGACGGCTTGCGTCGCCATCATCCGCAGGTGCATGTCGCCATCGCGCGTCGCCGCGGTTCGCAGCGCCGCGAAGGTCTCCGGGTCCGCCGCGCGCCAGAGTTGCTCCACCGCCAGCGTCCGCACTTTCACGTCCGGGTCCTTGAGCAGGTCGAGCAGCAGCTTGCGCACGCTCTCGTCGTACAGGGTCATGCAAAGCACGAGCGCCTGGCGCAGATCGGGCACTTTCTTGGAGCGCACCATGCGGACCAAATCGTCGCGCACGTCAGGTACCGCCAACTGGGCAAGCACGTCAGCCGCGAGGTTGCGCGTCCGCGGCTCGCTCGACGTCACCAGTGGCAGCAGTTGCGGCGCCGCCTGCGTTTTCAAGTGATTCAGCACCGCAAGCGCGGTTTCCATGCGGCCGCGGTCCGCCGTGCGCAGCAAGAAAATCGCCTGTTTCACCGCCGGCGCACCGACGTGCAGCAGGCCATCCAGCGCCGCCTCGCGTTGATCGGGCACGCTCAAAGCGGAGAGGAGCGGGTCCACCGCCGCGTCCGTTTCACCGCCCAAGCGCGCCGCCGCACCGATGAGCTTCAACCGCACGTTCAGGTTGTCGGCGGTCGGCTTCAACTGCTCGATACCAAGCAGGCGCACCACAGTTTGCAACGCGGGCATATGCTTTTGCGCGACGAGCGTGTCGATCGCGTAGGCCCGCAGGTTAGGCCGCGGGTCGTCCACCAGCTGCAGCAGCCGCGCGAGAACCGGCGGCGGATCCGTCGCGAGCAATTCCGGGAGCACGAGCAGCAGCAGTTCGTCGTCGTGGCGCTGCAGCATCGAGGTCAGGATCTTCGTGCGCCGTTCGTCCTCTTTGTACCGCAGCACTTGCCGAACCAGACGCCGCGCCGCGGTGTCGCCCAACTTTGGGGCGCGCGCGACGGCTTCGTCGTAGCTCAGTTGTCCCCAGCCGAGCAGCAGATCGACGACCGTGTCTTCGCCGCCTTTCTGCCCACCGATCGCGTCCAGGTGGCTGCGCACGTCGGGCCAAGCCGAATCGCCCAGCTCAATCAGCGCGTCAACGGCTTCATCGCGTTCTTTGCCCGGCGCGTGCGTCTGAATCGTGTGCAGCAGCTGTGCGGCCGATTGCCCACGCGGCTTGGCGTAGGACGTCTGCACAGCCACTGGCGAAGCCAAAAGCGCGGGCAGGGACAAGCCCAGCGTCAAGGCCAGCCGCGCGCGGCGCTGACGGGGCTGAATCGTGGGGGGCAAGCTCATGCAATCCTGAAGCGGCGCTGCGGCCGACGCTGACTGTAGCGGCTGACGGCGGAATGCTCAACGCCCTTTAGCCGTCGCCGCGTGCTTGCCGTCGTTCATCGCGGTTCATGCGGTACCGCAGGACGTCTTCCCGCGACAAAATCCACAGCTTGCCGTGTTGTTCACCGCGCACGCGACCCGTACGGACCGAATTGATGACCGCCTGACGGGTAATGCCCAACATGTCCATCGCTTCGCCCACGGTCACGATCGCTTCGGTCGTCAGACCGCCCTCACGCGGACGCGGATTCGGTGCGCGGGTGCCCAGATGCCGCAAGCCGCTGGGCAGGGCAATCGACTGCGCCTCGGCGGGTCCCGGTTGAATCGCGCCTTCCGCGACGCCGGCGCGGTACACGAGATCGTTAGCAGCACGCAACGCTGGCAGCTCCTGAACGCCGGGCGAGAGAGGACTCAGTCCCTCATAGATCGCCGCGTCAGGCCGCATCAGTCGCGCCAGAAGCTCTTGATAACCTTGGCCTTGCGCCAAGCGTGCGGCGATGTCCAAGAGGAAAAGCCGCGCCTGGAGTGACGATGTCCGCAAGTCCACCACCGCGCCACTCAGCAGTCGATAACTGTCAAGCAGCTCCAGTTGTGCAATGTCAAAGCCGTGGGTCACGCCGTCCTTCACGCGGTCTGGGCCAGTTGCCAATCTGCTGAGAGCCTGAAGCGTTTGCAGCAGTTGGAGCACCAGACACGCAGTAGACGATCTAGCGCCTGCTTGATGAATGTCAAGACATTTTGCAGTCAACAGATAATCTGTCCACAGCACAAGGAGTTCGGGACTTGTCATCTGTGAGACGGCATGCGATGGATGCACGCTTGGCACCCGTTGCCCATGGAGATTGATATGGACGCCATCGCCCAAGGACGCCAGTCGCTGGCCGATTGGAAGGCCGCTTTGCCGACCAACTGGTACGATTCACACCCGATTTTGCCACTCCTGTTGGCTCGGTACGCACCGCCTGAACTGCGCGCGGAGTTTCAGCATCGTTTGCGGCAGTTTGGCGGCGAAATGGCGAGCGCGGACGATCAAGTCGTACGTTGCGATCAGCCGGAATTTGGTCCGCGGCTGGAGCGTTTTGACGCGATCGGTCGGCGCCTGGAGCGTGTGCGTTTTGACGCGGCCTATCACGCCTATGGCGCGTTGATTTACCGGTCGGGCGTGATGACGGTGACGGGCGACAAGTCGCGGGCGGTACTGCAAGCGGCGCTGGTGCACCTGGCAAGCATGCACGGGGAGGCCGGTCACGTGTGTCCGCTGGCGTGCACCGCGGGACTCATCAAGGCGATTCAGCGCGTGGGTCACAACGGCCTGAAGCGCGGACTGCTGCCCCGTCTGCAGAATCCAGACTACGCCGAGCGTCTGCACGGCTCGCAGTTTCTGACGGAGGTTCAGGGTGGCTCGGACGTGGGCACGAACGCGTGCACCGCGGAGTTGATTGCGCCAGCGACAGAACACAGCCCGGCGCGGTGGGCTATCACGGGGGAAAAGTGGTTCTGTTCGGTTGTCGACGCGCCCCTGTATCTGGTCACGGCGCGTCCCGTGGGCGCCGCAGCGGGTACGCGTGGGCTCGGACTCTTTGTGATTCCGCACGATTTGCCCGCGGAGGATGCGGTTCACGTCAAGCCGATGTCGCACCGCACGTCCACGCAAGCGCCGCCGACGACGAATCACTTCACGATTCGCCGGTTGAAGAACAAATTGGGTACGCGGGCGATGGCGTCCGGTGAAGTGGACTGGCAAGGCGCCGTGGGTTGGCAACTGGGCGAGCTTGATCGCGGTTTTCACACGGTGGTGGACATCGTGCTCAACACCTCGCGGCTGTTCAACGCGTTGGCATGCAGCGGCATGGCCTGGCGCACTTTCGTGGAGGCGTCGACCTACGCGCAGTACCGCACGGCTTTTGGCCAACCGATCTCCGAGTTTGCCAGCATGGACGCGATCCTGAGTGAGCTCTTTGTCGAAGCAACAGCGGTGCTTGCGAGTACGGTCGATCTGGTCGCGTTGGAGGCGAGCGGCAAAGCCGACCAAGCGCTGCGGCTGGGCTTGAACATGAACAAGTACTGGACGTCACTCCAGGCAACGTCTTCGATTCACAAAGGTATCGAGGTGCTCGGCGGCAACGGTGCGATCGAAGACTTTTCGCCGCTGCCTCGGCTCTACCGCGACGCGATGGTGACCGAGAGCTGGGAGGGCACGCACGCAGTGCTCGCCGCCCAGTCTCTGCGCGACGTGCAGCGGTTGAACTTGCACACGGCGTGGCTGGCGTGGATCGGCGAGCGCGTGGCCGCCTTGGCGACGACGCAGTTTGGCGACGAGCTCGATCGGCGACTGAGCCTTCTGACGGTGGAAGCGCAGCGGATCGCCACGGACGACGCGCCGGACGCGCCGATCGCGATGCGGCAATGGATGGAACTCGCGATGATCCTGCACCAAGCGGTGTGTCTGGTGGAGCTCGTGGGACTCGCAGCGCCGGCGGGGCAGCAGCTGCCTGATGCCATCGTGCTCCAATGGTTTGACCTGCATCCGCACGTGCGACACGAGCGCGTCAAAGGCTGGTGGCCGCGTTTGGTGACGCCGTGACGCTTTTGCACGTTCCATTGCACGCACAGCCTTGACTTTGTGGCCACGGTCGCGCACCATCCACCGCCGGTTTGGCCGCTGCGAGCGGTGCAGACGTCGCGAAGGTGGCGAAATTGGTAGACGCACTAGCTTGAGGTGCTAGCGCCCGCAAGGGCATACGGGTTCAAGTCCCGTCCTTCGCACTATGTTCTTGGTTTCAACGGCTTACGCCTGCTGCAGATGGTTCTGGAGCAGGCGTTTTGTCTTTTGACTCCCGGCCATTCTTGAGACGATCAGATGCTCAACTACGCCAAACGTTATCTGGCACTTTGCGATGTGCGGGCCAAGTTCTCTGGGCCCGGCGTATTTCTGGGTTTAAGCGTCTTCGCAATCCTCAGCAGTGGTTGTCAACGCCCGCCGGAAAGTGTGCCCGCGGCGCTGGAAGATGCGCTTTCTCGGCAGGACCGCCAGGCTGTGCTCGCGCTGGTTGACCACAACTCTGCGCCGCTGGTCGAGGCTGCGTTGCGGAGCGTTGCGAGCAACAAAGATTCGCCCTATTGGCTAAACCCGCACCCGGCAGCGACGCGCATCGTGCGCACGGAACGCGGTGAGGCAGGGCTGCTGTTGACGGTCGAGTCCGATGGCGTCAAACGCGAGTGGGCGCTCGTCCAAGAAGGTGGCGCCTGGAAAGTGGATCTCGCGGCGACCGCGGCACATCGCGCATGGGACGTCTCGTACCGCGAATCGAAGTAGTCACTCTGTCCGAAGTTTGAGTTCAAGCCTGCCCGAACCGCTGGGTGCCACCGGACGTGCGTGTTCGCAGCCCCAGTCCGAGATGCAGCGCGTCTGACTCGCATCCGCACTGTATTCACAATCGGTCAGCGTTTCGTCGGCATCCAGTCGAATCGGTGGGGCAACGGCCCGTCAACCCGCCATTTGCCAAAAACAGAACACCCGAATTGGCGACGCGCACGTGCCAATTCGGGTGTCTGAATGCGTGTGCAGGTGCATACGCCAACTGCGCGGCCGCTGCGTTACGCCATGCTGGATGACGGTTCGCGCGAGTCGCTCAGTGGGTACGGACTACCAGCTCTCGCCGCCGTCACGACCGCCGCCACGACGACCACCGCCGCCGCCGCCAC
>CAITYF010000099.1 GCA_903896545.1 uncultured Myxococcales bacterium
CATTCGGCACACAAACCTGCGCCTTGCACGTCACGCTCGCCGCATCGCAGTACTGGCTCGTCGAGCACGTCACCGTCGTCAGCCCGCTCAGACCGTCCGCCGCGCACAGCTTGACCTTGCCCGCGTCGCAGTACGGCAAGCTCGGCTTGCAGACCTGGTCCAAGCACACGCCCGCGTCGCACATCTTGCCCACGCCGCAATCCGCGCCAATCGTGCTGTACGCGCTGCCATCCGCGTTGCACGTCGCCGGCTTGTTGCCCGCGCACGACGCCGCGCTGTTCGGCGTGCAAATCTGCTTGCTGCACGCGCCGCTCCCGCAGTAGTAGCCCGCGCCGCAGGTCTGCAGCTTGCTCGGCTGCAAGCCGGTCGCGTCGCACTTCATCGCGTCCAAACCATTGCAGTACAGCGGATTCAGCGGGTCGCACAAGAGGCTCACGCACGCGCCGGCCGAGCACACCTTGGTCAGCGAGGTGCAGTCCGTGCTCGCGCCCGTGTAGCCGCTGCCGTCGCTGTTGCAGGTGGTGGAGCTGGTGCCGTTGCACGTCGCCTTGCCGGGGTCGCAGACAACCGGCAAGCACGCCGGGTCGCCCAACTTGTTGGCGCCGCAGAAGTAGCCCACGCCGCACGCTTTGGTGCTGGAGTAGGCCGTGCCGTCCGGGCTGCACGTGTTCAGGCTGCTGCCGACGCAGACTTGCAGCGCCGGCTCGCAGATTTTTGCCAAGCAGTTGCCAGCGACGCAGACTTTGGCCGGGTTCTTGGTCGCGCAGTCGGAGCCAAAGGTGTCCACGCCGCTGCCGTCCGTGTTGCAGGTGCCCGGCTTGCTGCCGTCGCACGCGTTGGCGCCGGGCGTGCAGAGTTGGGCTTTGCAGACGCCCGCAGCGCAGAACTGACTGGTGCCACACGTCTTGACGGTCGTGAACGACAACCCGTCCACGCTGCACGCCTTGACCGTCTTGCCGTCGCAGTAGGTGTCGCTCGGCGTGCAGACCAGCGCCTTGCAAACGCCGGCAAAGCACTTGGCCGCGCCGCAGTCGGTACCTGCCGTGGCCAAGAAGCCGCTGCCAGTGGCGTTGCACGTCTTGACCGCGTTGCCGTCGCAGCCAGCCTGGTTGGGCGTGCAGACCTGCGGCTGGCACGCGCCGGTGTCGCAGAACTCGCTGGATTTGCACGTCTGCGTCGTCGCGCCGCTCAGGCCGTCCGCCGCGCACTGCTTGACGACGTTGCCGTCGCAGTACGACTCAGTGGGTTTGCAGATGACCGGCTTGCACGCGCCCGCGACGCACTTGCCGCCGCTCGCCGCGCAGTCTTCTGATTTCTGCACTTCCAGGCCGTCTTCCGTGCACGTCACCAGCTTGTCGCCGTCGCAGCTCACGCCCGGCGTGCAGGCCCACGCTTTGCACTCCGGCTTGCCACCCGGTGCCACGCAGGTCGTGCCCGCGCCGCAGGTCTGCGGGCTGCCGTAGCCGTCACCGACGCTGTTGCACGTCACTTTCTGGTTGTTGTTGCAGGCGCCTTGACCCTGCGCGCAGACGTCCAACACGCAGAAGCCCGTGCCGTCCACGCCGACTGTTTGGCAGTTGTAGATGCCCGGACAGTCGCCGTTCGCCAAGCACTGCGCGCACTTGCCCTTGCTGCTGTCACACAACAGGCCCATCTGCGTGCACTGCTTGTCGCTGGAGCACGGCACAAAGCCGTGGCACTTGCCGTTCTCGCACAGCTGATTGGTCGCGCAGTCGTTGTTGCCCAAGCACTGCACGCAGCGGTTGGTGGCTTTGTCGCAGACCTCGTCCTTCTGGCACTCCGTGGAGTTCTGGCAGGTCTTGAACGGCACACACGCTTTGGCGACGCAGTCGTTGCTGGCCGGGCAGTCCGCGGCGGTCAAGCACGACGAACACTCGCCGATCTTCTGGTCGCAGATCGGCTGGTCCAGCCCGTCGGGGCCCTTGGCGGCTTTGCAGCCCAGCGAGTTGCTGCACGGCGTGTAGCCCTGGCACGTCAAGCCGACGCAGTGCTCGCTGAGCTTGCATTCGGCGTCCGTCAGGCACGCGACGCAGAACTTGGTCAGCGGATCGCAGACCTGGCCGCTGGCGGTACACTCTTTGTCGGATTGGCAGGTGATGGGACCGGTGCTGGCGTCGGTGGCGACGTCCGTGGTCGCGTCGAGCGTCGCGTCGGTGCCGGGTTGGCCATCCAGGAGCGCGCCGTCTGAGCCGCTGCCGTCGGCGAGCGGCTCACCATCGCTCTCTTGCGCATCGTCGCTCAGGCAGGCACACGCGCTGAAGGTACCGCCGCTACAGGTGGACACGCCCTTTGCGCCGTCCAAGCAGGTACAAGGCGTAGTGGACTCATCCACGCAAACGCCGCCGCCGTTAGTGCCGGCTGTGGTGCCGCAGGCTAGCGCGAACGAACACACGAGGAGCAACAAAAATTGCCCCCCCCGATAGAATCCCGCGGTTCAAGCTCATGCGCCTCTTCTCCGTTCTTTTCTTGGTGTTCCACCGCGCTGCCGCGCTGGCGTCGCACCGGTTTTTCTGGTGACCTGACGGGCGAAGGATGCGCCTCGTACAGTTGAGAGTCAAACAGCGCGGAGTGTTGATCGTGTGTGGGGTCGCCCACGCGGCGGGCCAGCGTGGCCTGCGTGGCGCAGCGGCTGCGTCTCGCAGCGGCGAGGCTGCGGGCGAGGACGGAGCCTCGCCCGTGCCGCGGCGCCAGCGTGTCCTCGCCGCCTGGTGCACGCGCCAACGCCTTCTACCCGCCGCCCACCACCACCACCACGCGCACCGCCGGCCCCGGCTCCACCGTCAGATGCGTCAGCCCGTAATACAGCTCGCCGTCGACCACCGGATCAATCGTCCGCCCATCGCGTGCCACGACCTTCAAGTGCTTGGCGGGTCCCTGAAAAAAATTGCGGATATTGAACGGCTTGCCCGTCGCCATCGCCGGCAGGTTCACCGCCACTTCCAGCGCGCTCACGTCGCCGCCTTGCACGTGCAAAATGCCGGGCTCGGCCGCACACGGAAAAAAGCGAAAGACGCCAGCGATGTTGATGTCGATCGCGCCCACGTCCAGGTCGCGGTACCACTTGATCGACTTCTGCTCGCCGTCCACCCACACATCCAGCGGCTGCGGCTCAAAGATCGAGTCGGAAAAGTGCCGCCATGTCACTGGCAGCGGCACCCAGCTCAGGAACGGCGACTGCGAGGCAGCCGAGGTCAGCGTCTTGGCGACCACTTGGACAACGCCCAAGCCGCTCTGGTTTTGCTGTGCGTAGAACTTGTCAAAGACCGCCTGCCCCGCGCCAGCGAGCGCGCACGCAAACGCGATCTTCGTAAACGGCTTGCCGGGAAAATCCGAATCCGGACCGTGCACGCCGGTCATCCGCAGGCTATCGAGTTCAACCACTTTGGGCGTCTGGCCCGCTTCGAGTTGCTTGCGCAGCGCCACGATCAGGCTCTCCGTGTGGCCAACGACGCCCGCCTTGCGCCCGACAAAATCGATGGTTCCGGCGTTCGTCGGCATGATCGCCGGCAGCGGCCCCGTGTGACCGCGTTCCTGCAGCACCTGATCCAGCACGTTGACCAGCCAGTGAAACGCGCCGTCGCCGCCGTCCGCCAGCCAGTACGGCACGCCCGCGTCGAGGAATTCCTTGACCACGTCAGCGATTTCACCCGTGTGATGCGTGCGCTTGACCAAGCCGACGTCGCCGACCAGGCGCTTCATCGTCTCGTAGCGACCGGGATTGAGCCGGTTCTTCTTGGAGTTCGGGTTGGTGATCACACCGATTTGCGGTTGGGCCATGCGCGGATCCTATACCAGCGGCAGTTGATAGGGAATTCGCAGCACGTGACACGTCTGCCCGGTCGCTTCGAGGCGGTCTGCCAGCACGTCCGCCCCCAGTCCCCAAGCCAGGACGGTTTCACACCGTGCTTCGCGGACCACGGCATCGAGCGCGTCGCCGGCCAAGCGGCGGCTCACGCGCAGGTGGCGAACGCCGGGCGGCGGCACCCACGTTGGCTCTGCAAGCGCGGTCTGCGGGATTTCACGCCACGCTTGAGGTAGCCGCGCGACCTGGCTGAGCGGCCACAGCAGCACACCGCGCGCCTGACGACCGGCTTTTTGCGGTGCAAGGATCGGCAGACCGGAAAGTCCCGCCAAACGCTGCAGCGCAGGCGCAAGGCGCACCGCGCCGTCAGACCACAAGAGCAGATCCAGAGCCTGCAGCGGGTTTTCCAACAGCCAAACTTGCGGGTCGCCCGCGAGCGCTTCGTGCAGCTGCGTTTGCAGCGCCGGGGCAGTCGTAACCGCACAGTCGGCCAGCTCAGCGTCCAACAGCAACACGTCGGCCTCGCGCAGGGTCAGCGGCTGCGCGGACGGCAGCGCGTCGAGCGAGGCAGACCGCACGGCTAGAATCGTCTGACCCTTGGCGTGCAGCCGCGCAATCGCGCCACCCAGCGACGCACCAGAGGGCAGAAGTTCCACGGCGCCCGCGCCCAGCTGAAACGGCTGTCCGTAGGGCACTTGCAGCGCGCGACCCGCGGTCAGACCGGCAAGCGAGGCGGCGATGGGCGTTGCGATCACACGAGCGCGCGGCGGCACCGTCTGATCGGCGTCCGTCAAAAGACCGATGGCACCTGCGCGCGGCGCATCCAGCCACAGCCGCGGCAAACGACACGCCAGGCCGCGTCGCCATCGCACTCCTGCCCATTCATCCACGACCGCCATGTTCGCCTCACCACGCGCGGTTGTACCCGACACCCTTGCACTTCGACAACGCTTGGCACAGGATCGCGAAAATGACGACGCCTGCATCACCGCTGCCAACTCCGAACGATTCCGCCGAGGTGCAATCGGCCGCGCCGACCCAACTCAGTCAGGCGAGTTTGGGTGTGCAATCAGGCGTGGATCGCTGGACGGACGCGGACTTGGCGCACGTGACCGGCATGGTCGATAGCCCTGGACTCTTCTTGCGGCTCTTCGCCTGGTTCTTCTTCAAGCCCGTCACCTTTCCCGTGCGGCAAATTCAGGATCTCAAAGGTCTTTCTCGCGATGCCGTTCTCGTCTACGCCACGCGATCGACCAGCCTGCTGGACTACCTTTACTTCAATTACGTCTTTCGCGAAGCAGAGTTGCCGCTGGCGCACTTCTCCAACGGCCCTTCCATGCTGGCCTTCCAGCCTTGGCGCCGGGCGATTGGCGGCTGGTTCCGTCGGCGGGTGCTGCACCGACCGCAACCGCAGGATTATGAAGTGCAATTGGGGCACCTGCAGCGCAAGCACGCGGTTTTCATTTTCATGCGTCGGGTGAAAAGTCTGCTGGACACGTTCAGCCCCAAGCAGGTCGAAGCGGATCTTTCCGAGCTCATCGAAGCACAGCGCAAGGTGGCGTACCCGATCGTGATCGCGCCGCAGCTTTTGGTGTGGGAGCGCGACCCGCTGAGCAGCCGCTACAGCATCATCGATGAATTTTTTGGCGATCCGGACGCGCCGGGGCCCGTGCGCAAGCTCCTGAGCTTCATCTTGAACTACCGGCGCGCGTTCGTGCAGTCGGGCGAGACGGTCAACGTTCAGGCGTTTCTTGCGCAGTACCCGAATAGCCACGATGCCGGGCTGATCGCGCAGCTTCTGCGCACCCAGGTCGACGCCTCGTTCCAGTCCGAACAAAACGTCATCCGCGGCGCGACGATCAAACCGCCGAAGCAGCTGCGCGAAGAAATCCTGTCGACCCCGGAAGTCGTGGAGGATCTGACGCGGCTGTCGATCGAGGTGAAGAAGACCGTCGCGCAAGTTCGCGAGGAAGCCGACGAGAATCTCAAGGAAATCGCCGCCGACTACAGCATGAACATGCTGAGCGCGTTGTCGCTGTTCCTCACGTTCCTTTGGGCGCGGATCTATGAAGGTATCGAGGTCGACGAGGACGGTCTGGAACGCATCCGCGAAGCCGGTCGGCGCGGACCCGTCGTGATCGTGCCGAGCCACAAAAGCCACATCGACTACCTGTTGATCAGCTATCTGTTCTACCGCAACGGCCTGATTCCGCCGCACATTGCCGCGGGCCAAAACTTGTCGTTCTTCCCGCTCGGCATTGTCTTTCGCGGGTCCGGCGCGTTCTTCCTGCGCCGCTCGTTCCAGGGCCAACCGATCTACGCGTCGATCTTCCGCCACTATTTCCGCAAGTTGATCGCCGACGGCCACTGGCTGGAGTTCTTCTTGGAAGGCGGTCGATCCCGTACGGGCAAGCTGCTTCCGCCCAAATTTGGCCTGCTCAAGCACGTTCTGGAAGCGGTGGCGGACGGGCTGCAAAAAGACGTCGTGCTCATGCCGACGAACTTTGGCTACGAGCGGCTCATCGAGGAGAAGGCGTACCGCAAGGAACTCGAAGGCGGCGAGAAGAAAGCCGAATCACCGGTTGAAGTGCTAAAGGCGACGTCCGTGCTCGTGCACAAGTACGGTCGAATCCGGATCCAGTTTGGCCACGCGATGTCCGTGCGCGAGATTTTGGCCGAGAACAACGCGCTGTTCCCGGCTGCCGTACGCGACCCCAAGGCGTTTGACCGCGCGCTGAAGGTCTGTGGATATCGCATTCTCGGTGGCATCAACGCCGCGGCTGTCATCACGCCAACGTCGATCGTCGCTGCGGTCTTATTGAGTAAGGTCCAGCGCGGCATTTCCAAGGACGATCTCCTCCTGCGCGTCGGTTACCTGCTGGGCGCAGTCAAGCCTCGCGGCGCTGTGCTTTCTGACCCGCTGAACACGGCGCTCTCCAATCGCCGCGCCTACATCGTGGAAGCGGAGACGGCGGACAAGAACCGCCACGCAGAGTCCGGCGGCATCCCGGATCCGTTGGGCAAGACGGGTGAACGGTCGCGCCGTACCGGTCACGCCGTCGCCGAAGTCGTCGCGGAAGTGCTGAAGATGTTTGAGGCCGCTCATTGGGTGCACGTGCGCCGCTTCGACGATCAGGACATCTACATCACCAAGACCGAAGGTCGTCTGCACCTCGACTACTACAAGAACAACATGTTGCACCTGTTTGTGCCGGACGCGCTCCTGGCGTCGAGCGTGCTGGCGTTGCAAGTGCAGGCGGACGAACTGGATCCCGACGAGCTGGGCGATATGACCAAGTTCCTGTCGCGTCTGCTGAAATTTGAGTTCGTCTACGCGCCAGGCGTGTCCTTTGAGCAAATGTACGGCGCGACCTTGGAGGAGTTCCTTGAATCTTCGTGGCTGGTCAAGACCGCGAGCGGCAAGTACCGCCTGCGACCAACGGTCCTTCCGGTGGTGCGCCTGTATGCGAAATTGGTGCAAAACTTCATCGAGTCCTACGCACTGATGGGTCGCGCGCTGTCCGTGCTGCAGAAAGGCCCGATGGCGGAGAAGGATTTCCTCGAACACGTGCAAAATGAAGCGGCGAAGGCGTTTGAGCTCGGCGACGTGCAGTGCTACGAGGCGGTGTCCAACGTGAACCTCGGCAACGCGCTGAAGATCTTCGTGGAACAGGGCTTTGTGCGTTCGTACGCGGAGATGGTCGGCAAAAAGCGCGTCAAGATGCTCACGGTCAAGCACGGCGAGGGCACGGGCGTCCAGTTGGCTGGGTACGTCCAGCGCATTCGCGATCTTGCGGCGCCTTGGGGCGTCGACCGGTAGTGACGCCAACCCCGGACATTTCTTCTCTCCCGGTCTAGCCCACGGTGCGGCACTTGTGCTAGCTTCCGCGCGCGTCTCGACCGGCTCCGTTCGCGCGAAGCTCACGTTGCCCGGTCGGCGGCGACGTGGACGATGAGCGTCTGGGCACTATTGCCCAGAATCGCAACGCGAGGAGTCAGAAACATGCGTTTGTATCCCGGCAAGGTCTCAGCGATCGCCAAAGACATGGTCGACGTGCTCAGCGCGAGCGGCGACATTGAAGTTCTGCCCGACTTGGTCGGCGAAGTCATCCTGGACATCGAGAGCGTGCTGCGTGAGTACATCCGCGCCGATCGCGAAGTCACCGATCGCGCTCGTGACTTGATCTCGCGCGACGGTCTGGAGTTCAACCAGGTCAACAAGATCAAGCAGAAGCTCGCGGAAGATCGCGGCTTTGGCGTCGGCGAGCGCGCGGTCGATTACCTGACCAAGCAGATCATCGAAGCGCTGTTCCACAGCCGGCACGTGGAGGAGGTCTATGCGGAAGACCACACGCTGCGGAAAACGCTGCGCGACGTGATGAACCGCCACTTGCACGTGGACGACGACCTGGATCAGGAAGTTCGCCGTCGTATCAAGAACTTGCAGGAAGGCACCCAGAACTGGGAAGTCGAGTACCACAAGGTCATGCAGGATCTGAAGCGGCTGAAGGGTCTGGAAGGCTAGAACCTCGACGCGTCAGAGATTGACGCGGGCGCAGACTCCGCAGATAACTTGTGGTCGATCGGCACGGTGGCCGGTCGGACGCGCATCCGGTTCCACAACGCAACGAATTCCACGGCAAAACCATGGCTTTCCACCTCCATCGCGATGGCACATCGACCCCGTTTGCCGTAGCCGAACTACGCGAAATGGCGCGACGTGGCGAACTGCCTCAGGACGAGTACATCTACGTCGACGAGAAAGGCGAGTGGCTGTCAGCGGGGCAAATCCCTGAATTGACTGGCGCTTGGAATATCGAAGAGAACGAGGCGACCGTCGCTGTGCAGTTGACTCCAGAGATGTTGGCGTCGATGGCGGGCTTGCCCGTACCGACAACGACGAGCGTGCCGACGCCCGATCCGGCGCCTGCCGCGGTGACGACTTCAGGGTTGACCCGTTCGCCCGATCGCCCCGGCGCGATTGCCGCCAAGTCGGCGCCGGTCGACGACGAGAATGACAGCATTCCGACGGCGTTCATGCAGTTGCCCGATGAGCTGAAGGGCGTTGTACCCGCGGCACCCAAGGGGTCCGCGAAGGTCGTACTGAAGCCCGCGCTGCTGCAGGAACAGGAAGAAGAGGCGGCAACTGCGTACATGACGGCATTGCCGGCGGATCTTCAGGCGAAAGCCGCCGCGCAAGGCCGGGGCGAGCTGCCGCCTGCGGCCCAGCCTCGGGTGAACGCAAGTGCGGCACGGAGCGGCCAGCCACTCGCTGGTGCCCAGAACGCCGCGATCGTTTCGACGCGCGATGCACAGACCACGCTGCTGCTCTCGATCGCAGGCGGCATCTTCGGTGCGGACCGCTTCTATCTGGGCTACCGGGGGCTCGGCATCGCCAAACTCCTGACGCTCGGCGGACTGCTTATTTGGTGGATCGCCGACATCGTCCTGATTGCCACAGGCAAATTGACCGACGCGCAAGGCAAGCCGCTGAAGCGCTGATGTGAGAAACGCGGCTCGCTAGGGCCGATTGACCAACGCGGGCCAGAACCAAGCCCCACGACGAGGAAGAAGATGCCACACCTGCGCCCCACCGCTCTTTTGGCGTTGCTCACGCTCCTGGCTGCGAGTTTGACTGGCTGCTACAACACGTACCGCGTGCCGGCCGACGAGTTCCGCAAGCTGCAGTCCGCTGGTGCTGTGATCGAAGACCAGAAGCTCGCGAGCGTCATCTCGCCGGAAGAAATCTCGGCGCTGGAAAAGCGTGGTGAGAACGATCTCGTGACGGTCGTCGACGACAAGACCGAGAAAGTCGGCGTCAACCGCGACACGCGTCTGTTCGTGCGCTCCGAGGGTGGCCGTCGCTACCAGGTCACGGCGTTCAACTTCTCGATGGCGTCCAGCCAGCTCGTGGCCTCCGACCGCGACTACCTGCTGCCGCTGTCGGAAGTGAAGTCCTTTGAAGTCGATCACTTGTCGACGGGCAAGACTGTCGTGCTGATCGGCGCGGGCGCGCTTGTCGCCGCCGGTCTGATCGTCGGTATCATCGTCGCGTCGGGCAGCAAGTCCTTCTGATGTTGTTGACCGCGGTCGAACCTCACGCGCTGCGGATCGGCGCCACTTTGATCGCCGACTTCGGTCTGTGTGAATAAGCCAACATGACAGCCGTCCAGCCTAGCGCGCCGCCAGCGCCTCGCGTCCCCTCCGCGACCGCGCGACCGTGGCTCCTGCGCGTTTGCGTAGCGATTGCCGCGCTTTTCGGCTTTGGCTTGGGCATCTTCTACTTCGCCCTGCCGGGCTTGCTCACCGACAAGGTCACCGCCGGACTCATCCAGCGCGCTGAAAAACGCGGCGTGAAGCTGACCGTCGGCAAGGTCTGGTTCGAGCCCTTGAGCGCGCTCACGCTGGACAACGTCGAACTTGGCGACGCGAACCATCCCGACATGCCGCCGATCGCGCGCATCGCGCGGCTTCAGGTCAAGTACGAGATTGGCGGTCTGTTTTCGCCCAAGTTATATCTCCAGACGGTGTTGCTGGAGTCGCCGGACTTATACATCCGCCGCGACGCGAACGGCACGTGGAACGCGCAAAGTGTGATCGACCGCTTGCTGAAGCCGCGCGAGGACGACGAAGAAGCCAAGGGCGGTGGTTGGCGGAAGTACGTGTCCAAACACCTGCCGGACATCGAAATGCGCCAGTTGCGCGCGGCATTTGACGACGAACACAGCCAGACACCGGCCAAGCTGGCTGGTCTGGATCTGCACCACTTGCGGGTGTCGGGCGCGGCGCTGAGTCTGAAGAACACGTCGGCGGTCGCTGAGACGCAGAACATCGTGCTGCAAGCGTCGGCGCGCGTGGCGGGAATGGCGGACGCGGTCCAATTGAGCGGCAAGCTGGATCGACCAAGCGACGGCAAGGAACTCGGTAACGGCGAGTTGACGCTGCGGCTCCCCGGCGAGATGGCCGTGGACATGGGCGGATGGCGGGCGCAGGTCGGCTTGCTGACGGCGCGGACGGACGGCTCGATTGCGTTGGGGCGCGTGCAGCTGGCGCAGACGACGGGGACCAGTCAATTCGCGCTGGATATTCAAGAAATCGCCATCAAGCTGAGTCCGCTGCCGGGACCCGAGGTTGTGTTGCCAGAAGCGCTACAGGCGAAGATCCCGTCGTTCGCGAAGCAGCTGCTGCGACGCGTAACGGAAGTGTCGATCGAAGAACCGGTCATCGTCGGCAAGCGTCAGGAGAAGCCCAAGGAAGCCGCAACGCCGGACGACGACGAAGAAGAAGCTGCGGAAGAACTGGCGCTCGACGGCGGCAAGAAAGCGGCAAAGACCGCCAAAAACGCCAAGGCGGAGAAGGCGGCCAAGGAAGCCAAAGACGCAGCGGCGGCGGCCAAGAAGGTGCCCGACGGTCCGGAGGGCGCAGCGATTCGCAACGGCTTGGCGACGGCGTTTTCCGCGGGCGCAGACAAGTTGGAGCGCAGCCTGACCAAGCTGAAGACCGTGATGGCGGCGATTCCAGTGCCGCTCATCACCGTACAGCGCGGGCGTGCGCGGTTCTCCGATGAAAAAGGCGCCGCGGGTGGTCAGGCGCGTGAGCTGTCCGACTTCTCGGCCAAGTTGCAGCGCAAAGCCGGCGACGACGTGGCACGGCTGGAGATGGCTTTTCACACGCCCGGGCGGCAGGAGACCAACCAGATCGAGAGCCGGGTGGACACCAAGACCGGCGATGTCGAGCTCAAGATGCAGCTGGAGCACTTGCCGCTGGCCGCGTACGCCGCGATTCTGCCGCCCAGCGTGATTCCGCAGGAAGGCAGTGCGATCCGTGATGCCGCAGTGACGCTGCTCTACACCGCGACTTCGGGGCAGTTGACGCTCGAAGGACACGGCAAAGTTGAGCATCTGGACGCGGAGATCACACGGATTTCGCGCTCGCGACTGGAAGATCTGGTCGTGGAAGCGCGCGGCAAGCTGGCGTTTGACCTCCGCAAGGAAGAGCTGAAGCTGGACGAAGCCGAAGTCGTCGTCGGCAAGACGCACGCGGTTATCCAAGCGACAATGAAGCGGTTCCGGACCGCGCCTTCATTCTCGATTTCACTGAAGATTCCGACCGTGCCGTGTCAGGACGTCGTGGATTCAGCGCCGCGCGGGTTTGCGCCGATGCTCGAAGGGATGACGTGTGAAGGCCAGCTGAGCGCCGAGGCGAAGCTGGCACTCGACACGGCAAACATGAACTCGCTGAAGTTGGAATGGGAGCCCGCGCTGGGCAACGTCCGCGTCACGAGCATGGGCAAGTACATCCGCTTTGACATCTTCGACGCGCCCTTTGAGCACCACGCGCGGCAAAAAGACGGCTCGCTCTACACGTTCGTTACGGGCCCTGGCGCGGACTTGTGGGCGCCGCTGGAAGGCATTTCCCCGAACTTCATCAAGGTGCTGACAACGACGGAAGACGGCGGCTTCTTTGGCCACAAGGGCTTTTCCTGGGAGTCGTTCAAGAACGCCGCGATTGAAAACCTGAAGCGCGGACGCTTTGTGCGTGGCGCATCGACCATCACGCAGCAGCTCGTGAAGAACCTGTTCTTTGTCGAACGCGAAAAAACCATCAGTCGCAAAGTGCAAGAAGCCGTGGTGACCTGGCAGATTGAACGGTCGCTGTCCAAACAGCAGATGTTGGCGCTGTACCTGAACATCATCGAACTCGGCCCGAAGATTTACGGCATCAAAGCAGCGTCGCAGCACTACTTCAACCGCGCACCGAGTGAGTTGTCGCTGCTTCAGACGATTTGGCTGGGCGACATCGTCCCGAACCCGCGGGCGTTTTATCACCAATACCGCGACGGCAAGGTCAGTGACGGCACCAAGACGACGCTCTGCTGGATCGCCGACGTGATGGTGAAGCGTGGCAAGATTGCCGAGGAAGAACGGCGTCTTTTGGGCGATTGCGGTGGCGTGTTTGCCGCAGAAATCGCACCGCCGCCGGACCGCGGTCTGGGCCACGAAGGCGACCCCGACGTTGCCTTGCCGCCCCACGAGCCGCCGCCGCCGCCACCCATTTTGTATGACCACCGGCCGCCCGCCGCGCCGAGCGTCGCGCCGAACGAGCAGCCGTAATCAGGCTCGCTGGCTGTCCATCCACGCCCGATCCGCTTCACCAAGAGCCCGCACGCGGGCGAACACAGCCTCGGTCATCGCCGCAGGGTCGTCGATTGGCTGCAGCGCATCGGCGCGGATCGGCTCACCGAACCACATGCGAATCGGGTGGTCGGCGCGGTTTGCCTTTCCGTAGCTCCGTTGCACCTCAACCTTCGCGTCATTGCTCAATCCGCCAACAAAGACCGGCACGACGAGGACGCCCGGCGCACAACCGACGATGAGTTGGCCAAGACCCGGCTTCACCTTCAAGTACGAATAGGGGTCGTCGAGCTTGCTGCGCGTGCCTTCGGGATGAATGCCGATGACGCACCCACGCCCCAACGTCGACGCGAGCTGCTGGAAGCCAATGGGGTTCAACTCCCGCCGCCGGTCATCGCGAAAAACGGGTGGCCACATCGTTGCGCCCGCCGCGAGGAGATTCAGAAACGGCCCAATGGGGTGCGTGTAGAAGAAATCGGCGCGCACCGGGTAGGCGACTTCGTGCATGTGCCGGGTGCCGTGCTTGATGGCCGTGGAGACGACGTACAAGTCAAAGAATGACCGGTGATTCGCCGCAAGCACGATTCCATCGACTGCGGCAGCCGACTTCAACTGCTCCAGACCGAAAATTTTCCACCGCGGCCCCGTGACCGCTCGAACGACAAACGAAAATCCCCAGCCCGACGTCGCGTGCAGCGCGCGTCGAACCAACGGCCGACGATTGGCGGCCTCCAAGAGGGGAACAGAAATACGTTCAAAACCGCGAAGCTTGGCCGCGGGCATCGCGGGCATCGTGGCGGCAGGCGTCGTTTTATTTTGGTTTGGCATGGGTGAACTCCGCCGCAAAGATAATCATTGCCGCGCGGCGCGCAACCCAAAACGCGCGGTGGTTTTCGGACAGCAGCCGCAGGGTTTGTCCGAATGCATTGCGGCGCGTCGTTCATTCTGCGAGAGTTGCCGTGTCCGGAAACGGGCCGAGGAGTTTGCTATGCGGCTGTATGTGATGCGCCACGGCGTTGCGATGGACCGGCACGATCCTGCCGCGCCCTCCGATCCCGAACGTCCGTTGACCGCGGATGGCAGCGAGCGCACACGGCTGGCCGTGCTCGGACTTGTTCGGCTCGGCGTCCGCGTCGAGCGCGTGCTGACCAGCCCGTACTTGCGCGCGACCCAGACCGCTGCCATTGCGGCAGAACCGCTCGGCGTTGCGCGCACCAGCATCGAGACGCTGGAGGCTCTGGCGCCCGCGCAAAGTGTCGACGACGCCGTGGGGGCGATTGAAGCTGGCGGCGCGCGGTCGACCTTGCTCGTGGGTCATGCGCCCGAGTTGGACGTGCTCATCGCGCGACTCGTAGGGGCAACCCAGCCGCTCACCGCGTTGAAGAAGGCAGGCGTGGCCGTTCTGGACGTCCGCGGACCGAGCGGCGGACGCCTGTTGGCGGTCTATGAGCCCAAGGTGCTTCGGCAGTTGGGCCGTCAGTAGCAGAAAGTTTCGATTCCATTTCAGCCCATTACAAACTTTTTGACGCAACGCGTTATTTTGTCCTTGACACCATGACGCGCTGCGTTATCTTGGATTCAAGACGGTGGCCGCACCCCAGGCCAGCGAGGAAGTGTCATGGCGACTGCGAACAAAACGACGGAAACGAAAAGCCCCCTGCCCGAAGCGTTGAAGCGCTTCCCGGCGGCGGTTCAAGTAACTGAACGTGTGGAAACGGCTCGCGCCAAAGTGCAAAACGAGTTCCACGACCGAGCGCTGCGAGCGCAGGCGCGGCTTGCCGATTGGCGGGGCGTAGCGGTGCATCTGGTGGAAAAGGCGCAGGACAAAGCCCGCGCCGAAAAAGACGATGTGACGCAGCGCGTTGAAGCGCTGGTCGCCAAGCTTCCGACTTCGGGGCTGCACGTGAAGGTTTCGCCTTCCGCCGTGCTGCACGAGCGCGGTGGCGTGCTGCTGGCCGCGTGGCTCAAGCTGCCCGCGGATGTGCGCGACGACGTGCTAACGGTTGCCGGTGTGGCGACTGCCCGTCAGACGGCCCAAGTGCTGGAGGAGATCGTGGCGCTACGCGCTGAGATCGCCACCCACTGGCCGCATGTGGAATCCAAAGACGCGACGCCGACCCGTCGGCGCGCGCGCAAGGACGAGACGCCCGCAGAGGCGTAGCCCTTGCAACCAATCGAGTGTCCCCGCGGCTGCTGCCCTCCCCTCCCCAACCCCGATGCAGCCGCGGGGGCACCGACACTTTCCCCGCTCATCACGATTGCGTCACTGCGACGTCGCCTCACGCGCGCCCGTTTGCCTTGATCGCGCGTCCAGCGTAGCCTTCCCGACGCGGGCGCTCATCGCAGCATCGCAGTGGGGGGATCATGGCATCTGTGGGCTATTGGCGTGCGCTTGACTTGTCGAGCGCGCACAAGTGGTTGCGTGTGGGTTTTGCCGGGCTCGTCGGCGTTTGCCTGCTGCCTGCTGCGGCGCATGCTGCCGACGTCGACGCTGTTGCCGACGGCGAGGACGCCACGGCGACCGATGAGACACCGCTCAAATCGGGAATGCGCTGGCATGTCAACGGGAACTGGCGCCTCGTTGGTGACAACGTGACGCCGATCGAAGTCGATGCGCCGGACGCACAGCGCTTGTCGCCCAACGAAGCCGGTGAACACCGCCTTCGCCTCGGCGGTGACGTTCGTTACGCGCTCGAAACCGGCTTCGTTCGCGCGCTCGCCGCGGAGGTCCAAGCCGACTTCCGCCAGTCCAACTACACGGTCGACACGCCGGAGGGGTACCTCGCGCGCAAGGCGTTCGTGGAAGCAACGACGCTGGCGGGCCAATTTTCCGCGGGACGCATGACGCAGCACTGGGGACTTGGCCTCGTCGCGCAGGACGGCGTGGACGATCCGATGCAGTTCGGAGTCAAGCGCGGCGGCGGGATCGTCGACCGCGTGCAATACGCGATTCTGCCAGCGGCGCTCTTTCAGGGCGGCGATCCGGTCAAGGCCTTCCCGTTGGCGCTCGCCGTGGCCTATGACAAAGTCATCCAGGACGACAACGCGCGCACGTCCAGCGACAACGCGCACCACTGGTTGGCTGCGCTTCTGTACCGCAGCACGGCGCTTGACGCCGGCTTGTATGGCGTCAAGCGCGACCAAACGGACAACATGGGCCTCGGTTTGCACGTGCTCATGGCGGACGCTTTCGCGCGGTACTCGGCGTTTTTGCCTCAAGGCGGGAAGCTGACCATCGCAGCGGAAGCGGCGTACATCGGCGGCACGACGACTTGGCTGCGCACCATCAACCAACCGGACCATCTGGATGTCGCACAATGGGGCGGCGTGCTGCGGATCGAAGGCGAGCGAGGGCCCCTGCAAGTGCGGCTCGAAGGTGGTATTGCATCGGGTGACGACCGCCCGTTTGACAGTACGCTCCACAATTTCCAGTTTGCCAGCGATTACCACGTGGGCATCGTGCTGTTTTCGCAGTACATGCGGCTGCAATCGCGCAACACAATGGCCAACCTGGGCGACCCGCGCTTTACCAATGGCGCACCTGCAGGTGTCGAGCGCTTGGACACGCACGGCGCGGTTACGCAGGCGATGTACCTGAATCCGGTGATTCGTTTGGCCTTGCCCAAGACGCGGTCGGGCGCGAAATTCGCGTTGCTCTGGGGCATGGTCGCAGCGCGCGCGCCGGTCGCTGTGGCGGACCCGTTCCGAACCTACTTGAACGGCGGCGTACCAACCGGTCCACGTGGCGCCAAGAACCAGACGGACTTGGGCGCGGAATTCGATTCTGGCCTCACCGTAGAACAGCCGTTTGGCTTTGGCCTGTCGGCGTTCTTGCGCGCCGACGTGGGCGTGCTCCTGCCAGGCCATGCGTATGACGCAGCCGATGGCACGTCTGCGCCGGCCGTGGCTGCGACCCAAGTGCAACTGGCGCTCCGCGGCGCGTGGTAGTTGGAGGACCTCATGCACAAGCTCATCATCACCTCGCGTTTTCTGGTCCTGACGCTCGCGCTTTCAGCGTTCAACGCGTGTCAGGATTCGCCGCAACTGGGCCTCGCCAACACCGATCGGAGCCAGCCGGGGCCGGTCATCGTGTGGGATCCGCTGCGGCGTCCTCAGGCGGAGCTGCCGTTCCCGAACGATCTGGCGCTCAAGATGCTGGCCGACGGATCGCTGCGCTTGAACGCGTCCAAGGACGGCGACACGCAAATCGACGACTCCAATCGCCTGCACTTGACGGAGCTGGACGGCTTCTCCGGCCTCTCGCCCATCACGGTCGCGTTTGACGGCCCGTTGGACGTGTCGACGGTGACGGACGACTCCGTTTTTGTCATCAACGTGGATCCGAAGTCCAAGCGCTACGGCGAGCGGATTCCTCTGGATAACGGCCGCGGCTGGTTCCCGCACCAGGCCGACACGCGTCGCTATTTCCCGCGCGATCCGCTGGCAAACTACGACAGCTTCGTGCTGCCGCCCGACAACATGGTCGACATCAACGGCGACGGCACGCCGGACAAGTGGGTCTACCACTACGAGGTGTCCACGCACACGCTGGACATTCGCCCGCTGATTCCCATGGCAACCGGCTCGCGGTACGCCGTCATCTTGACCAAGAAGTTGAAGGGCTGGGACAAGAACGGCCGATATGGGCCGATCCAGTCGCCGTTTGACATCATCAACCACGACAGCCAAACGGCCGATCTCAAGCTCGCGCTGCCGACGCTGGAGAAGAACAAGATTAAGGTGGATGACATCGCCTTTGGCTGGACGCTCTCGACGGGCGACTTGTCGCACACGTTCCGCAACTTGCGCGATGGCCTGTACGGCAGCGGTCCGTTCAGTTGGTTAAACGACCAGTTCCCCGCGAAGTTCACCGAAGTGGACCGGATGGACATCGCATTTGACGGCAATATCGAGACATATCCGGCGGATAACCCGTACCCGTCGGTGCCGTGGGATCACCAGTTCGTGCTGCAAGGCGAGTTCATCAAGCGCATCGTTGGCCTGATCAACGCAGTACAGCCGGGCGTGGCCGACGGTTTTGACTACGGCGATTACGTGGTTTTTGGCGAGATGGAAACGCCGGATCTGCGCAATACGCCCGACAAAGTGTGGGTCCTCGATCAGGTCGCGGGCAAAGTCGCCCAGCAGCAGACGGACGGCTCGGTGCTGATGGTGCAGGAAGCGCGCCACGAGAAGGTGCCGTTTATGCTCGTCGTTCCCAAGACGACGGAATTCCACAAGCCGCCGTTCCCGGTTCTTGTCTACGCGCACGCGACGGGCACGAGCCGCATCGAGGCGCTTCTGATGTCCGATCGTCTGGCACAGGCCGGCATCGCGACGTTCTCGATCGACGCGGTGGGTCACGGACCCGTGCTGGCGGACCCGCTGAAGTTCCTCGCCGCGAAGGGCGGGCAGTACGTGCCGCTGGTGCGGACGATGTTGGGTCAACTGATCTTCCCGAACGCCGAAGTCGATTTCCCGGAGTCGATGTCGGACACCGAAGTCGTCAAGAAGATGCTGGGCAACGGCTTTGTCAAACAACTCGCGGTCAAAGGTCGCGCGTTTGATGACGACGGCGACTGCCAGATCACCAACGGCGAAGGCTACTACTCGCCCAACGCGTTCCGCCTGCGCGATTCCATGCGCCAGACGACGCTTGACTATATCGTCGCGGTCCGGCTGTTGCACTCGTTGACCCAGAGCGCCGTGCCCAAGGCGATCGCGGACCCCGCGCATGCGCCTGAAAAGGACCTGATGCCGAATCTGCTCGCCGGCGACTTCAACTGCGACGGTGTGCTGGATATCGGCGGCGAGTTCATGGTCGGGACGGACGGCAAGCCCTTCAAGTCGGGCAAAAAGAACGACGACGGTTCCGAGCGCATGCAGCCGCAGCCGTATTTCATGATGGGTATTTCGCTGGGCGGCGTGCACACCGCGCTGACTGCGCCGCTGGAGCCGTACATCGTGGCTGTGGCGCCTGACGTGCCGGGCGCCGGTCTGGCGGACATTTTCATCCGCACGCACTTGGGGCAGATCGCAGAGCCGCTGATGCAGAAGATCGGCGGCGTGATGGTCGTCGGCTGCCCGATGGGACCGGACAAGAACGGCAACAACTTCGCGCGACTTTCGCTGAACAACGACTCGGACAACTGCAGCCTGCAGACTTTCAGCACGTTCCGCGACTGGAACCACGGCGGCGAGTGCGTCGACACGGCGGTAGACGTCAGCGTCACGTACCCGGTTGTGCTGGAAGGCGGCGATCCCGTGCACAAGGGCGAGATTCTGGCGCCGATCGGTGCAACCGTACGCGTCCACGATCTGACTGCGGGTACCCAGGTGGAGACGAAGGTGGCGAGCGACGGCGGCTTTGCTGTCGCGATCGGCTCAGACATCGGCGACATCATCTCGGTCGACGTCATGGGCGAATCCGGCAACGTTGTCAGCCACGCGCGGCTGAAGTCGCCGTATGAGGGCCTCGGCAAGACGCGCAACACGCCGGACTTCCGCCGGTTCGTACAGCTCGCAGCCAACGTGCTGGAGGGCGCGGACGCGATCACGGTCGCCGATCGCGTTCTTCTCGATCCTGCGCAGGGTCGTCAGCCGGAGTGGCCCGTGACCAACATGCTGATGATGCTGTCCGTCGGCGATAGCACGGTGGTTTTCGCTCAAGGTCTGGCGCTCGCGCGCTCGATCGGGCTTTTTGGCCGCGACAAGGACTTCGCCAAAGCCGTGGCCGATCCATTCGCCGCGCAGGTGGACTTCGCCGCGCCGTATCGCGTGTGGACCGAGCAAGTGATCGACCTGGGCATTCTTGTCAGCAAGGATGTGCCGCCACCGCTCCTGAACCCCTTGAAGCCCGAAGGCGGCAAGGGCACGGGGTTGTGCAACATCATCCCGTCGCAGATCACGGCCGCCGGTCCGTTGGGCAAGGCGCTGTCGGCGCTGTGCTTGGCCGACGTGCACGGACACCACGAATACATCGCGACCGTCGACAAGAACGACAGCTTCCCGCACTTCGACGGCTACACCGGCACGTACACGCAGTACCACCGCAACTTGATCGCTACCTACCTGCACTCACTCGCTACCAAGGTCAGTGAAGATCCGTGCTGGGGCGACGTCAAATGCGTGACCGATCACAACCTCCGCGCCGAATGGGACTTGCCGCTGGGTCAAACGCTGCCGTAGTTCGGGATTCGCGTGTCGATTTGCTTGAAGATTCCGCCGAGGAGGGCTACCCTATTGCGGGAGAACCCGATCCGACCGTTGGGTCGAAAGCAAAACGATGGCTGACGACACACGATATTGCCCAAGTTGCGGCGACAAGACCGACGCCGAGTTTTGCCCAAAAGACGGCGTGGCAACGCTCGCGCGCAAGAAACTCGACGTTGACGCCACGCAGGTGCACGAGGGCGACGTTGTCGACGGCCGCTATCGCGTAACCGGCGTGCTCGGTCGCGGCGGTTTTGGCGCTGTGTACTCCGCCGAACACACGGGCACCCAACAGAAGATCGCGCTCAAGATGATGCTGCCCGGCGCGGGCGCAGACGACGCTGAAGTCCGCCGTTTCTATCGTGAAGCGCAGGTCACGGCGAACTTGAAGCACCAGAACACGGTCCGCGTGTTCGACGTTGGCCAGACCAAGGAAGGCGCGCTCTACATCGCGATGGAGTTGCTCCACGGTCCGACGCTGGAAAAGGTCCTGAAGGACCGCTCCAACGAAGGCCAGGTGATGTCGGAGATCGAAGTCGTCAAGATGAGCATCCCGATTCTGAAGGCGCTGCAGGAAGCGCACGGTCAGAAGCTGGTGCACCGCGATCTGAAGCCGGCGAACATCATGCTGGCCGATTCGGGCGACGACGAACCGATCGTGAAAGTGCTCGACTTCGGCATCGCGCGCGCGCAGGACTCGTCGCTGACGGGCGCGGGCACGGCGTTGGGCACGCCCGCGTACATGAGCCCGGAGCAGTGCCAGGGCGGTGAATTGGACGGTCGTTCGGATTTGTACTCGCTCGCGGTCATCATGTACCGCTGCGTGTGCGGACAGCCGCCGTTCAATGATCGCAATCCGCTGACGATCATGTTCAATCACGCGCAGGCGGCGGTGCCGTCGATCCCGGATAACTCGAAGACGCCGGTGAGCGAAGCGTTTGTGCACATCGTCAATCGCGCGCTGGCCAAGTCGCGGGACGAACGTTTCTCCTCGGCGCGTGACATGCGCGCGGCGCTGGAGCGTCTGGTCGGTAATTCGACGGGCGAAATGAACGCGCTGTACGACGGTACGGGTCCTGGCTACGTGCCGGGTCAGCCAACGCCGCTCAGCACGCGCACGGTGTCGGTCAATAACCGCACGGCGAACTACGACGTCAACAGCGAAACGATCGCGGCGACTGGCGTGGGTGCAGCGCTCGCGGGTGGCTACGGACAAACGGGCGCGCAACAAGCGCTGCCAAAGAAGAATACCGGCCTCTTCATCGGCGTGGGCATCGCTGTCGCAGCGGCAGTTGCGGGCGTGGGCATCGCGATGTCGGGCGGCAAAGCTCCTCCGGAAGAACCAAAGGCGGCGGCCGCGGCTGCTCCCGATCCGGCCAAGGCGGCGCAAGACGTAGCTGCCAAGGAAGAGGCCGACAAAGCCGCTGCTGCCAAAGCGGAAGTCGAGAAAAACGCTGCCGTGCGCGCGGAAGCGGAACGTCTGAATGCGGCGCGGGCGGAAGGCGCCAAGGCCGAAGTCGACAAGGCTGCGGCGGCGAAGGCCGAAGCTGACAAGGCCGCGGCAGAAAAGGCTGCGGCCGAGAAGGCCGACAAGCAAGAGGCCGCGCGGTCCAAGCCCAAGGCGTCTGGCGGCGGCCACAAAGCGTCGAGCGGCGGTGGCAAGGCGAGTGGCGGCGGCGGGACAGTCTTTATTCCGGAATAGCCAAGCGCAGTTTTTTCCACGGTTGCGCGCTGATCGCACGCCAATCCGTCCCAGCAACTTGCCGCAACTGCCTAGCCCCTGTTACCTTCGCGTCCGGTCGCGCAAGCCTTTGCGCTGGTTCCGCGCCCCGCGGACGGTGTTCGCGACCTGGAGATGGTGCCTGTGGCTTCCTGGTTCAGCTCGCTCTTTGCGAACGACATCGCCATTGATCTCGGCACCGCGACGACGCTGATCTACATCCAAGGTCGCGGCATCGTGAGTCGGGAACCGTCCGTCGTCGCCGTCCAGCGCGACGCGCGCGGCGAACGTCGCGTCCTGGCGGTGGGCAAGGAAGCCAAGGACATGTTGGGGCGGACGCCCAGCGGCATCGAAGCCATTCGCCCGATGCAAGGCGGCGTGATCGCCGATTTCGAGATTACCGAAGCGATGTTGCGCTTCTTCATCGGCAAGGCGCAAAGTCGCCGTACGCTGGTACGCCCGCGCGTCATCATCTGCGTACCCAGCGGCATCACCGACGTGGAGAAGCGCGCGGTGCGCGAGAGCGCGGAATCGACGAGCGCGCGCGAAGTGTACCTGATCGAGGAACCGATGGCCGCGGCGATCGGCGCCGGTTTGCCCATCACTGAACCCGCGGGCAACATGATCGTCGACATCGGCGGCGGCACGACGGAAGTCGCGGTCATCTCGCTCGCCGGCATGGTCTACAGCCACTCGCTCAAGGTCGGCGGCGACAAGCTGGACCTCGCGATCGTGGAGCACCTGCGGCGCAAGTATAACTTGTTGATCGGCGATCGCACTGCGGAGCAGATCAAGATCGACATTGGCAACGCTTGGCCGACGGCGGAAATTCGCACGACAGAAGTGCGCGGTCGCGACGCGGCGGGCGGGATTCCCAAGGTCGTGACGGTGAATTCGGACGAGATCCGCGAGGCGTTGGCTGAGCCTTTGGGTGAGATCGCCAAAGCAGTACGCGCGGCGCTGGAGAAAACGCCGCCTGAGCTGTCAGCAGACATCGTCGACAAGGGCGTCGTACTGGCGGGTGGCGGCGCGCTCCTGCGCGGTATCGACAACCTGCTGCGCAATGAGACCGGGCTGCCCGTGCTGATCGCCGACGATCCCGTGAGCGCGGTCGTGCTGGGTGCGGGCGCGGCGCTCGAAGATCTGAACCTGCTGCGTCACGTGACGATCAAATAGCCCGATGCGTCGGCCGCGGTGATCGCGCGCGCATCGAAATCGCCGTTCGGTCGAAATTCTGACGCAAAAACAGCAACGCGACCGCCGCGGGGGAACGGCGATCGTGTTGCGAAGACTTCAAATGGCAATCAGACCGGCGATTTACGCGATCGGATCGTCATTGGTCGTGTACAGCTCGGCGTGCTTGGACTGGCGCGCGGCCATCGTGACGACGGTGCTCGGCACAGCCTTCACGGTCTTGTCCAGGTGCTTCGCGAGCGAGCGAACCGCAACGGTGTGCGACGCCGGCGTGGCCGAATGACCCTGACCGTTGTTCACGAGGAACAGGTCAAAATCGCGGCTGGACGCGACGGACTGCCGACCAGAGCCACGGCGGCACGCTTCCACGTTCAGGCGTTCGCCCGTGGTGGCGTGAACGAGCGTGATCGGAACGGCACCCTTGCTGACGGCACCGATCGAGTCGACGACCCAGTTGTCGTTGCCGGCGGCAACGGACGAGGAGGACGCGGCGTTGACCGAACGGCCAGCAGCGCTGACGACGGCCGCACCGGCGACCGAAGTGCCCACGAGGGCAATGAAATCGCGACGAGAAAAAGACATGGTGACACCCCCAGAGGAAAACCCAGCACACAGTCTAGGGACAGGTACCGTGGTCTGTCAAACGCTTTTGCCGTTTGCTGCACGATCGGCGACATCGTCACGTTTGCAGGAAGTGATTCGTGGGCTACGCTCGACGGCTGCACGTGGAGTTCCATGCCCGTATGAGCCATTCGCCGCCTCTACCACCGCCACCTGCGCTGCGCTGGATCGCGTGCGCGAATCGCGCGTTAGCGACGCCGGTGTGGTTGCAACAGCAGCGCGCGGCGGGCGCGAAGGTGATCGTGTCGCCGTGGCGGCTCGGGCAAAACGACCTCAACGCGCTGGACGCCTGGGCGCGACAAGTGCGCGCGCTCCAGGTGGTCGCTGCGGTCGCGGTGCCCGTGCCGGCTGCCCACGATCTGCCTCTCGCGGATCTGGACGCGCTGGGACCACTGCTTGTCGTTCTGGTGCCTGAATCAGCGGACGATCTGACGCACTGGCCGCACCTGCGCGCGTTTCTGGCGCAGACCCGGTACGCCAAGCTGCGCTGGACGTCGCTGGGCGTGCCGCGCTGCCACGCCGATCCGTGGCTGCCCGACGTCCTGCTCGCACCGGCGCAACAGCGGGCGATGCAGCCAGGCTGCGAGACCTGCGGCGCGCGAGAGACGTGTCCGCGGCCGTTGCCACAGCAAAACGTGACGGCGCTGCCGGTGGCGGTGAGCAACCAGTTTGATCTGACCGACGCGCCGCCCGATCGTGCGCTGCTTCACCTGCAAGCGAAGCCGGAACGCCATTTCGCGCTGCAGCAACCGCACTCGGCTGTTGTGGACGAGGCGTTGGCGCGTGGGCAACTTTATCTGGACCGGTCGGACAAAGCGCGACTGGATGATTTTGCCGCGGATCTGGCGCTGCTGATTCCCGCTGGCGCGAACGCGTGGCGCTTGGCCGATGCGCAGCCGTTCGCCGCGGAAGAATCTCTGCTGCTCGGTCACTTGCGGACGTTGCGCGGTGTGGTGGTCGACGTCGGCGCAGGACCCATCCGCTACGTGCAAGAGCTCGCACAGGCGCAGTCGGCAGGATCGTTGCGTTACCTGGCGGTCGAACCCGATCTCGCCGCTCTGGAGCGCACGGTGACGGTGTTGCCTGACGCGCTTTGTTTGCAAGGAACCGGCGAGCATCTGCCAGTCCAGACCGCAAGCGCCGACACCGTGTTGATGCTGCGCTCGTTCAACCACCTCCGCGACGTACCGCAGGCGATGCGCGAAGTGGCGCGTGTGTTGAAGCCAGGCGGCGCGTTTCTGGCATGCGACAACGTCGCCTTCGGTCTTTGCCGGTCGCCGGAACAACTGGCGCGCGCCCACGCGATTCCGGTCACCGAGACGCCGTTCGAGCACTACCGCAACGCCGACGCCCCGGACGCCGCTGTCGCGCTGCACGCGGCAGTTCCAGACGGGTTCCGCGTGGATGTACTCCAAGGGGTCGGTCCCGGCACATCCAACCAGTGGTTCCTACACGCCACCCGCTTGTGATCGGCCAGCCGTCGCTTGAACACGGCGGAGGGTCACGATACCCTAGAAGGTTTGTAAGCGCTGTCTTCGCGCTGGACCACGTGGATGCCTGCTCAATCGCTGCATTTTCGCGCATGCGCCCTTCTGGGGTTCGGCCTGCTTGGGTTTCTGCCCGGCTGTCTCGACACTCAGTTTACGCCGCTGCCGGGCGCCTTCGATGACGCACAGGTCGACGCGGCTCTCGACGCGCACGACGTCAAACACGACGCCAAAGACGTTGCGGACGTGCCCGATGTGCCGCTGCCCGACGTTCAGGATGTTGTCGACGTGCCAGACGTGCCCGACGTACCTGACGTTCAAGACACGAACACGGATGTCCCCGACGGCACCGACGCTGCCACCGAAGTAGACGCACCAGACAGCGCCACGACGAACTTGCCACTTGGGGCCAGCTGCACAGACGCCTCGCTCTGCGAGTCCGGACTGTGCGTCGCCGACAGCGCCACCCACAGCGTCTGTTCGCAAGCGTGCACCGGCGACTGTCCCGCGGGATTCCGCTGCACGTTAGCTGGCTTCGGCGACGCCAAATCCTATTGCCTGCCGCTTCCCTCGTCCTTGTGCGGCCATTGCCAAACCGACAGCGACTGCCCCGGTGGCGCTTGTCTGTCCGGCGGGCTCAACAAGCCCAAGATCTGCGGCTTGGACTGCTCGGGCAAAGTCGGCGCGGGCACAACCTGTCCCACCGGATTCGTCTGCCAAAGCTCGCTCAAAGGCTCTGGCGCCTACTGCGCGCCGACCTTGGGTGCCTGCGACTGCAGCGACGCGCTCCTTGGACAACAGTGGCCATGTGAAGCGGTTGGACCCGCCGGCGGCTGCATCGGCGTGCAAATTTGCCAGGCAAGCGGCTGGTCGCCCTGCACCGCCAAAGTGCCCAGCGCAGAAATTTGCGATGGCCTGGACAACGACTGCAACGGCAAGATCGATGAGAAATTCACCAAGTTGTACCAAACCTGCGGCACGGGCGTCTGCCACGGTGGCACGTGGGTCTGCAGCCAGAACGCGCTGAGCATGCTGTGTTCGACGGACCAGTTCGCCGACACCTCGGAATCCTGCTTCAACGGTCAGGACGACAACTGCGACGGTGTGACGGACGAAGGCTGCAAGGTCAAGGACACCGACGGCGACGGCGTACCGGACGCCAAAGACTGCGCGCCATACGACGCGGGCATGTTCCCCGCAACAGGACCGGGAGCACCGGGCGCGTTTGAGCCGTGCTGCAAGCTTTTGCCGCCGATCAAGAACAAGAGCGAGACGACGCCGGTGGTCCCCGCAACCCAGGCGTGTGATCTGGACTGCGACGGCATCGTCTTGGGCTGCTTTGTCACCGATCTGGACAAGGACGGCTACAGCCCACCGTTCGACTGCAATGAGGGCGACGCGGCGGTCAACGGCGCGGCGGCGGACAAGTGCGGCGACGGCGTGGACCAGAACTGTGACGGTAGCGACGCCCAGTGCGACAGCTTCAACGACGCGGATGGAGACGGCTACAACGCGTACCCCAACGGCGGACAGGACTGCGACGACGACGCGCCCAAGCGCCACCCCGGCGCGCCAGAGCTGTGCAATTCCTACGACGACAACTGCGATGGCCGCGTGGACGAAGGCAATCCCGGCGGCGGCGCCCTATGCGGCAGCGCGTTGGGCGTGTGCAAGACCGGCACCGAAGTTTGCTCGCACTTGGGCACGGTCGCTGGCGTGGAATGCGTGGACAGCGTGATTGGCACGACGGACATCTGCAACGGCTTCGACGACAACTGCAACGGCGAGACGGACGAGGATTACGCGGACCTCGGCCAGGGCTGTGACGGACCGGACAGCGATCTGTGCAAGACCGGTATTGTGATCTGCGGCTTGGACGCGCTCTCGACCGTGTGCGGACCGGAAACGAGCACAGACTTGCCGGAACAGTGCGGCCCCAATGGCGGCGGCGATAACGTTGACCAGAACTGCAACGGCCAAATCGATGAGACCTGCTACGGCGACGACCCCGATGGCGACGGCTACAGCGCGCCGGAGGACTGCCAGCCTTCCGATTCGGCTTTTCATCCCGGCGCAAAGGAGGCGTGCTGTGACCCCGCGTTGACCGGCAAAGTGGCCATCACGGCGTGCGATCAGAACTGCGACGGGCTCACCACGCCGTGCGCCAGCACCGATCTGGACAAGGACGGCTACACGGGCAAGGACGACTGCTTGGAGAGCGACCCGCACGCCTACGTCGGCGCCCCCGAAAAGTGCGGCGATGGCGTCGATCAGGACTGCGACGGCAAGGATTTGGACTGCGCGTCAATCGCGGGGCAGGACGACGACGCAGACGGCTACGCCAACACCATCGACTGCAAACCGGCCAACGGCGACATCCACCCCGGCGCGGTCGAAAAGTGCAACGGCAAGGACGACAACTGCAACGGCGTCATCGATGAAGGCAATCCGGAGACCGTTCCCGGCGCGTGCGGCAGCGATGTGGGCTTGTGCCAGCCGGGCGTCCAGACGTGCGTGCACATCGGGCTGAAAGCGTATGCGGAGTGCGCGCCCAAGGTCGGTCCGCAGCCTGACATCTGCAACGGTCTGGACGACAACTGCAACGGCTTGACCGACGAGTTCTTCCCGCTTCTTGGCCAGGCGTGTGACAGCACGGACAACGACAAGTGCGAAAATGGCACGTGGACGTGCGCGGGCAACGGCAAAGGGGTCGTGTGCAACAACGAGAGCGCGACGGACCTGGTCGAACTGTGCGACGGCGTAGACAACAACTGCAACGGCCAAACCGACGAGGGCGTGAGCTACTTTGGCAAGAAGGTCGGCGCGACGTGCAAAGGCTTTGGCGCGTGCGGGATCGGCGTGGTCGAGTGTTCACCGGAATTGCAGGTCGCGGTCTGCAGCACGGATGCGTACGGCAGCAATGCCCAGTCGACGCCGGAAACGTGTAACGGCCTCGACGACGACTGCAACGGCCAAACTGACGAAGGGATTCTCTACGGCACCGTCGGCATCGGCGGCGCGTGCGTGGGCGCGGGCGGCTGCGCGAAGAAGGTCGGCATCGTCGAGTGCGATCAGGTGACGGGCCTGCCGATATGCTCCTCCGGCTGGGGCGGTTCTGCGTACGCCGGCACGCCGGAAACGTGCAACGGCGTGGACGACGACTGCAACGGCCACATCGACGAAGGCTTGTCACAGACCGACAACAGTTGCGCCAAACTTGGCGTCTGTTCGACAGCCGATTCCGTCAAAGCGACTTGCCACGGCGGCGCGTGGCAGTGCGACTACAGCGGCGTCGCGGCGTACGAAGGTGCCACAGAGTTTTCCTGCGACGGCTTGGACAACAACTGCGACGGCGTGACGGACGAAACGTGGGCGAACCTCGGCCTCGCGTGCGACGGCACCGACAGCGACCTGTGCGAAAACGGCAAGGAGACGTGCTCGCCCGACAAGTTGGGCACCGTGTGCGGCAAGGAAACGATCGAGAATATCAAGGAATTGTGCAACGGACTGGACGACGATTGCGACACGTTGACGGATGAAGACTTCACGGTCGGCTTGGAATGCGACGGACCGGACACCGACAAGTGCGCCCTCGGCACGTGGACGTGCACGGGCGACCAAAAAGGCGTCGAGTGCGTGAATGAGACCGAAACCAACATCCTGGAAATCTGCGACGGCGCGGACGACAACTGCGACGGCCAAACCGACGAGGGCTTCCCCCTCGGCCTCGCGTGCGACGGCACCGACAGCGACCAGTGCACGAACGGCACCAACACCTGTGCGCCCGACGGCCAGGGCGTGTGGTGCGTGAACGAGACCATCGAGAACGTCGCGGAAATTTGCGACAGCAAGGACAACAACTGCGACGGCGACACGGACGAGGGCTTCACCTACCTCGACACCAAGACCAGCGCCGTTGAGCCGCTCGGCACGCCGTGTCACGGCATCGGCGGTTGCGGCACCGGCTTGGTCATTTGCTCACCCATCGATCTGGTCGCGACGTGCAGCACAAACCCGAATTCCGACCCGAACTTCAACGGCGCAGAGTTTTGTGACGGCCAGGACAACAACTGCGACGGCTTGACCGACGAAGGCCTGAACTACATGGGGATTCCGCTGGGCAACACGTGCCCGGCGTTGGGCGAATGCGGCGTCGGCGTCGTCGAGTGCGGCAACAACAAGGTGGCGACCTGCTCGCACAACGCCAACGGCTCCAGCCCGCAAGGCAAGCCCGAGGTCTGCGACAACAAGGACAACGACTGCAACGGCAAGACCGACGACAACCTCAGCGCGACCAACAGCGACTGCGCGCACGTGGGCGTGTGCAGTGGGCCCGAGTTGGTCGCCAAGTGCAACGGCGCCTTGGGCTGGTCGTGCGATTACACACAGGTACCGAATTACCAGCTCGTCGAGACCTACTGCGACGGGTTGGACAACGACTGCGACGGCCTGACCGACGAAGGTTTCAACATCGGCCAAGCGTGCGACGGCGCGGATACCGACAAGTGCAAAACCGGCACCTGGACCTGCAAGGCGAGCAAAGCCGGCAACGAGTGCGTGAATGAATCGACGACGAACATCGTGGAAGTGTGCGACGGACAGGACAACAACTGCGACGGCGCGACGGACGAAGGGTTCATGTACCAAGGCACCAAGAAGGTCGGCGACATCTGCAAGGGTTTCGGCTCGTGCGGCGTGGGCATCGTCGTGTGCGGCGCCAACTTGACCGCGACGTGCTCAACCAACCCCGACGGCCCCAACAGTCAGGCCAAGAGCGAGATCTGCGACAACGTCGACAACAACTGCAATGGCACGACCGACGAAGGAATTACCTACAACGGCTTGACCGTCGGTGCGGCGTGCACAGCGCCAGGCGCATGCGGATCAGGCATGGTGGAATGCAAGATCGACCACACGGTGACCTGCAGCAGCGCGCCGGACGGCACGCAGAGCATGGCTTCGTCAGAGGACTGCAACGGCATCGACGACGACTGCGACGGCGTTACGGACAACAACCTCGACGCGAACTTGTCGATCTGCAACCAAGCCGGCGCGTGCGAGTTCGCCTTGAAGGTCACGTGCGTCAACAAGTCGTGGAAATGCGCCTACGCCGGCAACGGTTGGCAGGCCAAGGAAACGCTCTGTGACAGCGTCGACAACGACTGCAACGGCATCACGGACGACGGCTATCAAAATCTGGGCGTGGCCTGCGATGGTCCCGACCCGGACAAATGCGCGTACGGCAAATTCGTCTGCGGCGTCGACCAGAAGTCGGTGGTATGCGACGAGTCGCCCACGGGCACCGTCAAAGTCGAGGTATGCAACGGATTCGACGACGACTGCAACGGCATCACCGACGACGCGTGGGCCAGCCAGTTGGGCGTGGCGTGCGATGGCAGCGATCTGGACAAGTGCAAGAATGGCAAGATGTCCTGCCCCGCGGACCAGACCAGCGCGCTAACCGTCTGCTCAGAGACCAGCCCGAACATCGTGGAAACGTGCAACGCGATCGACGACGACTGCAACGGCTTGACCGACGATGGCTTGGGGGTCGGCGACGCGTGCGATGCGCTGCCTGATCCGGACTTTTGCAAGAACGGCACGCTTGGCTGCGATCCCACCGGCAGCGGCGCGGTCATGTGCTTGAACGACAGCTTCATCTCCGAGGCGTGCAACGGCAAGGACGACAACTGCGACGGCCAAACCGACGAGGCGTTCCCGCAGTTGGGCTACAAGTGCAAACCGAGTGGCAGCACGTGCACGTCGGGCGTTTACCAGTGCGTCGCGACCGCGCAGAAGTGCGTGGGCACCGTGTGCACCGGGTCCTGCGTACCCAGCGGCAGCTCGACCATCGCCGACACGTGCGGGCCGTGACCGAGTCGCTACTTGCGGTGATCGACCAGCGACCGCAGGAAATGCTCGCCCGCCCGATAGCTCGACCGCACCAGCGGCCCTGACGCGCAATACAGAAAGCCCAATTCCATCGCCCGATCGTGCCAGCGCGCAAAAGCCTCGGGCGTGATGAACGAGACCACTTCCAAGTGCCAAGGCGACGGCCGCAGGTACTGCCCCAACGTCACCGCGTCCACGTCGTGGGCACGGAGATCCTGCAGCGTCTGCTCGATTTCCTCGTCCGTCTCGGATAGCCCCAGCATAATCGACGTCTTCGTCACGACTTCTGGCCGATGCTGCTTGGCGAATTTCAGCACGTCCAGACTCTGCTGGTACGTCGCGCGGCGGTCGCGTACGGACGGCGTCAAGCGCGCGACTGTTTCCACATTGTGGGCAAAAACGTCGGGAGCGCCGTCGAGCACGGCCGCGATCTGCTCCGGCTTGCCTTGGAAATCTGGCGTCAGCACTTCCACAAGCGTCTTCGGGCTCGCCGCTTTGATCGCCTGAATCGTCGCAGCGAAGTGCGCGGCGCCGCCGTCTTCCAGATCATCGCGGTTCACGCTGGTCAGCACGACGTAGTCGAGTCCCATCAACTGGACTTGCTCAGCCGACTTCCGCGGCTCATCGGCATCCAGTTCCGGAGGCTTCGGGCTATTCTTCACCGCGCAGAAACGACAGGTCCGCGTGCACGCCTCGCCCATCAGCATCAGCGTCGCGGTGCCTGCATTCCAGCACTCGCCGATGTTGGGGCACTGCGCTTCTTCGCACACCGTGTGCAGCTTGCGGTTGCGCAGCCGGGTCTTGATGTCCGCGTACCGTTCGCCGCCCGGCAAGGTCGCCTTCAACCACTGCGGCAGGCGGGGGCGCTCCACGCCGCGTTCACGATCACGCTCCCGCAGGAGCGAGGTCTTTTCAGGGGAAATGCGCACGAGAAGACTCCGCGTGAACGCTTGGCGTCACAGCTTGCAGGCGGCTTGACTGACCGCATCGGCGAACGGCGCGGACAGAAGTTGCGCCGCTGGATCAAAAGGCTCGGTGATGGACGCTGGCAAGCCCACAAGGCCGCCGGTCAGCAACGCCCCCACCGGCAGCGGTAGGGCGATCTGGCCAACGTGCGGCCCCATGTCCAACGTCTGCGACTTGAGCGTCACCTGAACGCCGGACAAGTCGACGGGAGGATCCAGGAGGACGAGCCCGCGAACGAGGCAACCGTTGGCGAACTGCGGATCGTCCTGACAGCGCAGGCCCTTGTCGTCTGCCAACGCGGTCACTTTACCGAGGCTCAAAAGGCCACCCGAAACAAGCAGGAAGCCACCGTCGAGCCGCGTCAGCGCCACGCCGACGCCGCCGGGCAAGGTCGAATTATCCGAGAGCAGCACCTTCTTGCACGCGGCCGTGTGGTCCGCGCGATTCACGACGACGATGTAGCTCGGCGTCGCGGTCGCCCAGATCGCACCGACGGGAATGCCCCCGGTGACAAAGAACGTGAGCGTGTCCTTGTCCTCGGTGAGCACGACGGCAGCAGCACCGATTGCGGGCGCGTCGGGGTCCAAAATTACGGGGTCGCCTGAACCGATGAGCGCGACGCCTTCGGTGTCACCCGGCGCGATGATTTCACCAAAGTCCGCCGCCTTAGCCGACGTTTGCCCGCCCCAGACGACGACTGTGCCATCGGCGTACGCCAACACGTTGGGCTGGATTCGCGCTGCCTTGAGCTTGAGCGCCTCGGACGTTCCGGCACCCGTCGCAATCGCGGCGAGCCCGCGGACACGGGTTCCCGTCGCCAAACCCACGCCCAGGGGGTCCATTCCGCCGACAAAAACCACCGCGTCACCCGCGACCGCAGCCGCTGAGAGCGGGCGCGCACCCGTGCCGATCGCCGTGGACACTTCCGCGGAAACGGGCGGCATTGCCTCGATATCGATGACCTCAGCGGCCGGCTTGGCTTCACCCGCAGCGGACAGGTCGTCGGGCGCAAACAGCGTCACCGGCAAGAGCGGCTGGACGTCCTTCAGGCGCGCGGCACCACCGGCGACGAGCACATGCGTGCGGTCCAGCGGCAGCACTTGCGGCTGAAGACGCGGCGCGCGCATCGTCGGTCCTGCGCGCCACTGGCCCAATCTGTAGTCGTAGATGTCCGTCGCGACCGACGCTTTGGCCAGCCCGCCTTCCCACTTGTCCGCGCCACCGACGACGATCGCGTCACCCGATGCAAGTGCTGTCCCGCCCGCAAATGCCCGGGCAGATTGCGGCATACCGCCAACGCCACCGCTGCCTGTGCACGCCAACTTACCCGGCGGCACCATGAAGACGCGCGCTGTCGTTTCGCCGCCGTCCGCGATGGCAAAGTCCGCGCCCTTGCCGTACGACACGACGCGGTTGTCTGCGGTGCACGCGTAGACCTGCAGTTGTAACGCCTGCGTCACCGGCACCGCACCGACGTTCCAAATACCATTGCCCGCAACGTCCGCCGCGCTGACACGCGCCGTACCCGACTTGCTGGTCTCCGTGTTGGTCCACTGGAGCGTCAAGTGGTCGACCGGCTGATCGCCCGCCGGCAGCGTGCCGGTGCCATTCCAGGTCGGGCTGCAGGTCTGTCCAGACTCGCTCGACACCGCCGCGAACGCGATCGCAAAACCGCCCGAAGACGCCGTTGGCGCAGTGCCCGCACAGCCGATCGCAACCGCTGGCAGAATCAGCCATTTTGCCTGTTGCCACGTCATTGCCACGACTCGCCTCGATCCTCCGCCTCGGCGCGGACACGACCGGTTGTAACGCTGCCGGGGGCAAGCTGCAAATCACAGTTCGGCAATGCAACGCGCGCGTCCTGTGTTATGCTCTTGATGCCCTTCTCTGGGCACGCCACCGCGCCCCACTTTGTTCAGGTTTGCATGCCGTTACTCTACGCGCTTCTCATGCTTGTGCCGCTCGTGTTGTTCCACGAGTTTGGCCACTTCATCGTGGCCCGTTGGATGGGCGTGCGGGTGCTTTCGTTTTCCATCGGCTTTGGTCCCGTGGTGCTGGAATGGCAGCGCAATGGGACGCAGTACGCCGTTCGCGCCTTTCCGCTGGGTGGTTTTGTGCGCATGCTGGGCGACGATCCGTCCGCTCCGGTCGATGCGGAAGTCGCTGCCGAGCCCGATGCGTTCACGTCCAAGCCCGTTTGGCGGCGCGCGCTGATCGTCGGTGCGGGTCCGCTGTTCAACTTCATCCTGCCACTCGCTGTGCTTTTTGGCAGTGCGCTCACCTTCCGTCAGCAAGTTGTGCCTTCGGTTGTCGGCGCGGTCGTGCCGGGCGGACCTGCCGCGTTGGCGGGCTTGCGTACAGGCGACCAAATTCGCGCGATCGACGGCGAGCCCGTGGCCACGTTCGACGAGTTGGTCGATGCCGTTTCCTCACGTCCGGGCAAGCTGACCAAGTTTTCGATCGAACGCGCGGGCAAGCCGCAGGACGTTCTTGTCACGCCGATTCGCCATCGGCAGATGATTCCTGAGCTCGGCATGGTGCGCTACGTCGGGCGAATTCAGGTGCTCGCTCAGCCAGAAGCGTCCGTTGTGTCTGTTGCGCCCGGTTCCGCCGCTTGGCAGGCGGGCGTGCGGAGCGGCGATCGCGTGCGGTCAGTCGACGTCGACGGCAAAATAACGCCGGTAACGCGCTTCTACGAATTGGACGACGTCCTGCGCGCGGCACTGACGCGGCATCTTCCGGTGGCGCTGAACGTCTCGCACTTGGCGTGGCTGAAAGAAGTGAGCGGCGATTCGCTTGAAAAAGCTGTCGAGCACCCGCACGCCGAAGCGACCGTGCATCTAGCGCTGCCGCAAACAAGCGCAGCGGACATGACGGCGCTCGGTCTGCTGTCGCCCGGCGCGATTGTGGGTTCGGTGGAAAAGGGGACGCCCGCGGTGACGGAAGCGCACCTGCAACCGGGCGATGAGTTGCTGACGCTGGACGGCAAGCCGCTGACATCTTTGATGCAACTCTACGAAGAGCTGCGCCGCCCGTTCGATGACGTCCGCGGCAAGAAGGAAAATCACGGAAGGGCGCCGGAAGCCATCATCGCGGAAGCCAAGAAGGCACTCAAGCCGCACACGCTGCACCTGCGTCGGCGTGTGGCGCAACCGCTGCCGGGTCAGGCGGAGTTTGTCGAGCTGGACGCGCCGCTCACGCTCGGCATCACGCTGTCACCCGAACACCGGCCGCACGCGCAGATCGGCATCGGGCCGGCGACTGACTACACCGTGGCGCCGCTGATCGCGAATCCGCGACTCGTCGGGTCGTCGCTGACGTGGACGGGCGAGAAGTTCGTGGAAGGCGCCGAGATGGTGTTTCGCACGCTCGCGGGGCTGTTCAAGGGCGACGTGCCGGTGCGTGAAGTGGGCGGGCCTCTGTTCATCGCGCAGATCGCCAACAAAAGCGCGGAACTGGGCCCGGAGACTTTCCTGGTCACGATGGCAGGACTGTCGATCAATCTGGGCATCGTCAACCTGCTGCCGATCCCGCTGGTGGACGGCGGCCACCTGCTGTTTCTGTTGATCGAGGCGATTCGCCGCGGTCCGGTGCAGCTGCGCACGCGGCAAATCGCTGCGTACGTCGGCATGACGTTCCTCGGCCTGCTGTTCCTTGTGGTGATGAAGAACGACATCGAGCGGCTGATCCGTTGACACCACGCGCGGGGAATTCGGATGCATGAGCACGCCAACCGGGCGGGGATTCACCTGCTGGCCATCTCGACTTCGACGTCGGCATGGTCGGTTTGGCTGCATCGTGCGGACGGCTGGAGCCGCAGCGTGCATGCCGACGCGGGCCGAGGTTCAGGTCAGCGGGCGAGTTTGACTCGGATGGTGTGGGGACTGCTGGCCGAAGCGGATCTGCGGCCCAGCGACCTACAGCGCGTGGTCTGTGACGTCGGGCCCGGCAGTTTCACGGGTTTGCGGCAGGGATTGGCCCTGGCGCGGGCGCTGGCATGGGCGCACCAGATTCCGACTCAGGCCGCGGGCTCATTGCGGTCCATGGCGATGCTTCAGGCACCCCATTTGACGCCTGGCCAAACCTTGGCCGTCGCGCTTCCCGCGCGTGCAGACGTCGATTTCGTTGGCGTTCAGGCCCCCAGCGGCTGGACGGAACGCGCGTTGGCGCACGCGGATCTGCACACATGGTGGCGGGAAGTGCGTCCTGACCTCATCGCGGTTCCGCACACAGATCTACACAAACCCTTGGCGCAATGGGCTCGCGACCGCGGCGCGCCTGTAAACACCGCGGAACCGCAGGCGGAAGTCATGGGGCTGTGGAGTCTCAATCAGGACGGAGTCCGTGACGAATTGGCACCTCGCTACCTCGCGGTCTCCGAGGCCGAACACCATGCAGGCGTTGCAGTTCCTGAGGCCGCCGTACCCGCTGTTGATCGCAATGCGTGCAGTCACAACTGAACATCCTAGCTTGTCAGTGGCCGGTCGGATCGGCACAATGGAGGCAGGCGGGCGACTGCTGACTGCGCAACTATTCGGTGGCTCATGGCAACCAACACAGTGGAAGCCAGTGGTCTGAGGACCACCGGGGTGCCGTGTTCGCGCAAAGGAAAGTGAGACGAGATGACCGTAGCCACTGAACATCGCTATCGTTTGCACCCGCAGGCGGCCCATCGAAAGGTGGCGGGCGAAGTTTTTGTCGTCACCGGGGATCGCGCTTTCCACCGTCTGCAGACGGCTACTGCGGTCGAACTTTTTGCCGCACTCGCGGACGCGCCAGAAGGCGCTTCGGCCGACGAACTCGTGCAGCGGCTCCTGACCACATACGAAGTGAGTGAAGCGACGGCGCGCGCCGACGTGGCACTCTTCTTGGACACGCTCGTGACACGCCAACTGGCCGTGTCGACAGGTCCAAACGCAGAACGTGCGACCCCAACTGCCCCCGTTGAGGCACCTGCCGATTCCCCCAGAAAGGTGACGCCATGAAGAACCGAGATTCAAACTTCCGGACCCCGACCTTCGGACGCGTTCACCTGATCTTCTGGACCCTCGCTTTTGGCGGTCTGACCGCTTGCGCGCCCGACACGCCGGCGCCGCACCCGGAGTGCATCTGGGAAGACGGCTGCCCGAGCGCGGACGTTCAAAGCGACACACAGATCGGCGACGCAGACGACGCGACGACCACAGTTGAGCGCACGATCACATTCGCTGTCGACACGCAAAAAGGCCTCGTGCTGAACGACAATGTCACGCTCGCGACGATTTATCAGGCGACGGCGGACAAGGATCCTGCTGTGGCGGGCGTCCAGGTTGACGTCTCGATCACGACGGCGAACGTACCCGATGGTGCGGCGCTGGAAGTGCTGCTGAACGGCATCAAGGTCGGCCCGCCTGCGCAGGTGTTGAACAACGCGGGGCGGGTCAACGGCATCACGTTGCCTTGCACGCCGGCGAACGCGCCGCTCTCGATCTCGGTGCGCGCCATTGTCGACGCCGCCAAGAGTGACGCTGCGGTGAGCAAAGACAAGAGCCTCATCGTGTCCTGCGCTTCGGCGTGCGTCGCGTCGGTCAATCCGCTGTCGCAGAGTTGCCTGACCAAGGATCAGGATCCGCTGACGCCGGGCTTCCAGCAGACCTTCATCGTGCACAGCGATCAGTCGGACTGCACCGACGCGTATTTGCTGGTCATCGGGCCGCCGGGAACGCCGACGGAGACTGTGCACGTACTGCTCAACGGATCGACTTCGGTGCCCGTGATGGCGACGCTCGCGGTTGACGACACCGGGCTAATCGGCGTCACGGCGACTGTGATCGGCGTCGTCGAGGACACTGCGAACCCAGATCGCGGTTCAACGCCGTCGCAGCCCGTGAGCACGACGATCACGACCGAAGCGCCGTCAATCCTGATCACACAGCCCACTTCGGGTCAGATCAAGCTGACTGACGACTTGGACCCGTTGACGCCAGGCATTCAAGTGTCGCTCACGGGCACGGCGTCGTCGCTCTCGGCGGCTGACAAGAACGCGATCGAACTGTACGTCGACGGCACGTTGACGACGAAGGTGACGCAATCTCCAACGGGCGAATTTACGATCCCGCTCAGCTTCACCACGTCGGGGACGCATGCCTTGCTCGTGAAAGCGACCAACAGTTGCGGGTTGAGCGGGCAGAAGTCCAAGTCCCTGGCCGTCTTTGTCGACAAGGCGGGCATTGAAATCTTGAGCCCGGTGCCGGACACGGTGCTGCGCGTCTCGGACGATCTGGACAAGTCGACGCCCGACGTTCTGGAGACCTCACTGGCGATTGCCGTGACGCTGGAAACGGCGGGCACGAACCTGGAAGTGTACTGCAAGCCGACGTTGGCCAAGACTTACCCCAACACGCCGACCGCTGTCGTGCTCTACACCGACCCGACGGTCCTCACACTCGACATTCCGCTCAAGCTGGCGATCAACGAGTTGGGACAAGAAATCGAGTGCCGGGTGCAGGACAACTCGCCGAATCAGACGGTGAGCACGTCGGTGACCTTCTTTGCCGCCTTGCCGCCGCCGTGTCTGCATGTCATTGGGCCGGCCAACGCCGTGACAGTAACGACCGGTAGCGTGGAATTCCTTTTGGAAACGTCTGGCTTGGACGGTCAATCCGTGCTGGGTTACCTGATCACGCCAAGCGGCGTCCCGCTCGACGCCGTCGACTTGGGTGCGCCGGTGACCAACCATCTGGCTGGTTCGTTCCCGCTGCAGGACGGCGGCGTTCAAGTGCCCGATGGCACCTACACGCTGACCTTCCAAGCGACGGACAAGTGGGGCAACCTCGCCGGGCAATCGCTGTGCTCGGACGTGACGCGGACGGTGACGATCGACACGACGCCGCCGACGCTCGTCATCACCGCGCCCGTCAAGGCGACACTGACGACGCTTGATGATCCAGACAGCGATCCGGCGAAGCCGGGCTATCAGATCGACGTCGAAGTGACGATCACGGACGCGCATTCGGTCTGCTTGACGGTCGATGGCGTTCTCTTCAGCTGCAACACCAACATCCCCGAAGGCACCGGCGTCATCGTGTTCCACGATGTTTCGCTGCAGCCTGGCGCGACAGTGCTCACGGTCTTCGGTTCTGACGTGAACGGCAACAGTGCGGCGCCGCCGGCGACGGTTGTGAACCTCATCTCCGACGTCCCCGTGGTCAAGTTCGTTTCGCCGGTCGGCTCCGAAAAGGTCGCGACCGACAGCGTCGCCTTCACCGTCAACGTCACGAGCCCGGGCGACGGAACCGCCGTCATTGACGCGACGCTGGAGGTCCTGCAGAACGGCGTCTCGGTGCCCGTCGCCGTCACAGAAACTGCGCCCGGCGTCTACGCGTTTGAGCTCTCCGGCTTCTCCGCAGGGTCGACGACGGTCCAAGTCGGTGCGTACGTCGCTGCGGTTCCCGACAAGAAGGGTTACTCCAGCGAGCTGACCATCACCTTCAAGTCGTCGCTGCCGACCGCGACCATCCAGTCGCCGATCGATGGCCAAGTGCTCAATGTGGCCAACCTGACCTGTGCGCTCGGCTTGACGGACTGCGTGTTGCCCGTCTCCGCGACGTTCACCGACGTCGAAGACGGTAGCCCGGCGGAGCTCACGGTGACGTGCGGCGCGTCGGTGACCAAGTCGACGACGACCGTTCAGGGTGGCGCCATCAAGCTGCTCAACGTGAAGTTGCTGGACCAGAACGTGTGCGATTTGTCCGTCGCGGTGACCGACGCCGCGGGTCAGGTGGGCGTGTCCCCGGTGGTACACGTGACCGTGGATCGTGTGGCGCCAAGTTTTGGCCTGCTGAAGGCTCCGCCGGAATCTGCCGGGGGCCTCACCCTGCTCTCTGGGTCGGACCTCGACCATCCGGACGCGACGAACGGCATGCAGATTGATTGGCAAATGTGGATCGCCGGCGTCCCAGCTGGGGCAACAGTGACCTGCGATGTCACCGACGATTTGGGCAAGCCAGCCCCAAGCTTCTCCGGCAACGTCGCGGCGACGACGCCGGACGGCACCATGGAACCCGTTGATTTCGGAGTCGCGTCCCTGCCCAATGGCTACAACATCAAGATCGTCTGCCGCGTTCAGGACGCCGCGGGCAATCAGGCGCAGAAGACCCTGCTCGCTCAGATCCTCGCGAACGTCCCACAAGTGTACTTCATCTCCGAGTTCCCGAACGCCGATCCGTGCGTCACGGCCGCCGACTGTGTGTATGGCGGCATTTGCTACCAAAACCTCTGCACCGTGCCTTGGAACAAGCTGGAAAACCACGTGTTGTCCGTGAAATCGGACGGTCTGCCTGATGGAACTCAGTTGCGCATTTGCAGCGACGCTCCGGGCTTGACCGGAACCGCATGCGCCAAGGGCGGCTACGTGGTCGTCGCCGAAACAGTCTTTCAACAATCGACGGCAACTGCCGACCTGAACGGTCTCGCCGACGGCCAGTATCACGTCATCGCAGAAGCGTTCAACCCGTCCAAGAATGTGTGGATTAACTCCCTGGATAGCGGCTACAAGCTCACGCAGCACCGCAAGTTGCTGATCGACACGGTGCCTCCAGTGGTGGCCATGGTGACCGGACCGAGCACGCCCGGAACGCCGGCGACTTGCCTCTCCGAAGCCGACCAACTCGTGAAGGATGGTCAGTTGCCCGGTGGAAAGTTTCAATTCCAAATCGCGATGGCAAATGAGGACGCAACCGTCAGCCTAAGGGTGAATCAGGTCACATCAGGCCCGGTCGCGACGATCGGCAAGGTCGGTACTTTGGCTGTGAACATTGCCGTCGAAGGTACCGCGACGTTCGAGACTATCGCAGTCGATCTCGTCGGCAACCTGAGCGATCAAATGATGCCGTCGCTGCTGGTCGATACGCAGCGACCGCTCGCTGACTTTGCGACGCCGAGCAACAAACCGTCAATACTTTTCGGCGACAACCGGGACATCGAGCTGGTCAGCGTCAGTGACGACGTTGAGGGCGAATTGGCGCAAATCATGGATTTCGACGTCTCGAAGGCGAGTCAGGCCTTCATCGCCGGCCATGCGTTCTTCCCCGATGCAGTGTTTGGTATTCTGACTGACGGTTCACACGCCCTCACCGCCAGCGTGCAGGACCATTGCGGCAACAGCAACGTGATTGCGACCTCGCCGGTCGTCGTCGCAGTGGACACGCAACCGCCCATGGTCGACGTCACTGCACCGTCGGAAGGTGCGCTCTTCACGGACAACGACGATGCCGCACCTGACCAATTGGGGTATCAGGTCGCGCTGACCTTCTCGACGACAGGCGCCACGACTTGGGCGCTTGAACTGGGGACGGATTGCGACGCGGGTTCGCTGAATTGTGCGGGGTTCACGGCAGTGGGCAACGGCACCATCGCCAATCCGGGTGGGCTGGAAGCGCCGGTGCTCGTGACCGTGCCGTTCGACAACACGATTCACTACCAGTTCCGCCTGACCGCCTCGGACGCCGCGGGGAACAAGACGTCAGTAAGCCGTGGCTTTGACGTGCTGCTCTCAGGCTGCTTGGCGAAGCTGGACGGTTTACCGTCAAACTACTTGCTAAACACGCAGAATTGCGCCACTCCGGGTCAGAACTGCGGGAGCGTCACGTTGCTCGTAACCGCGTCCTACGTCGGTCCGTGCGGTTCGCCCACGGGCATCAAGCTGCTCAAAGGCGGCGTTGAAGTGGGAACAATTCCGCCAGTCGGCCAGGCGGCCGCGTTTGACGTGACGATCGTCGATGGCGAGAGCACGGACCTGACCATCGTTGTCCTGGAAGGGCTGAATGTCAAAAAGCAAACAGCTCCGCTGCCCATCTCGGCTGACTTGACCAACCCGACGATCAGCTTCGCTGCAGCAACAATCCTCGGATCCCCGACCGTGTCCGGCACCAGCGCGCTGCAAGGCAAGGAGCAGGACTTGAGCGGCACGACGCCGGATCATCAGGTCCACTTCGCTTTGTCGCTTGCCGACGCGCATCTCAACGGCGGCAAGCTCACGGCGCTGGACCGGGCCGCGGCTGGTGGAACGGTTGCGCTCAGCAACACCACCGTGACGGCACCGGTTTCTTTGACGGGCATCGCTCAGACGCTGGATGTGGAGTATGCGTCGCTCCTTGCCGACCAGCTGAATTCGGTGACGGCGACAGTTCAGGATGCGTTTGGCAACAAGGCGAGCGCGACTATCGCCGTGACGGTGGACTGGATCGCGCCCGCGGCGATTACGCTCGACGCACTCAGCGACGCGAACCTGAATCCCCGGCGTCCGTCGGCCAAGTTCACTTTCCAAGCGGTCGGCGACAATGGCCTGAGTGGGAAGGCGGCGAGCTACCTCGTGCGCTACTCGAAGAAGGCGATCGCCACGCAAGCCGACTTCGACGCGGCATGCGACCCAGCGAAAATTGCAGGCTTCACGGCGACGATTCCTGCGGACGCGGGCACGGCGGAGAGCGTGACGATTTCCGGCCCCGACGGCCGCAACCCGACCGACCTGTGCAAGTTCGTGCCGTTCACGGACAACGGTCTGTCGTCGTACTACTTCGCCATCGAGGCCGTTGACGCCGCGGGCAATAAGGGTGCGCTCTCCAACGTGCCGTCGACCGACAAGCTACGTTTGAAGTACCGCCGGATCGTCAACAGCGGCGGCGCCGGCTCCACCTTTGACCAGCAGAACTACCGCGGGCGCGTCTTCGGCCTTGGCGATTTGAACGGCGACGGATACAGCGACGTTGGCGTCGGCGGCGGCGCAACCACGCCGTTCTGCGTGGTGTACGGACGCGCGGGCACCGCGGACATCGACCTCGCGACCGAGCCGGCTGCGACGCTCCAGTGTTTCGCCAATCCAGGTGGCTTGGCCGGTCAGGTGGCCAGCCCGGCGGACGTCAACGGCGACGGCGTGAGCGACCTCATCATCGGGGCCAAGACAGGCAGCGGCGTGCCGCGCGAAATGTGGGTGTTCCTCGGCAACAAGGGAGCCCAACTGAGCCCCACGCCTGCGGTGATCATCACTGGCATCGTCGCCACTTCGGCGAATGCGCAGGGCCCGCAGCGCATGCAGACGGTCGGCAACTTCAACGGCGACGTCTCCGCAAGCGGCAAGCCAGTCATGGATATTGCAGTTCGTAGCGCCAAGGACCTGAACTACACGAACTCCGAGACCGTGTACGTCATCCCGGGCAGTCCGGGCTGGTCCAACGCTGCGCCGTTGACGATCACGCTTACCAGCGCGCAGGATCGCAGCAACAACAACATTGTCCGCGTACGCCTGAGCGATGGCACCAGCAACAGCACGTTGTTCGGCCAGTATTTCCGCGGCGGCAATGTGCTGTTGGAAAATGGGGGGACAGGCCAGCAGTTCGATGAACTCGTGCTCTCCCAGCAGGCGGCGCCGCAGCAAATGTACGTGCTCCGGGGGCGGCAACTCTCTGGGCCATTGGACATCATGATGACGTCGGTCGACACTGGTCTGCAGGCCGGCGACGCCGAAAGCGTGCGCTTGCGGCCGACCACGACGGGCGCGCAAGGTTTTGCTGTCGAGTTCGATCTGGTTGAGTTCGACGGCCAGCCGGGTCTCGACCTGGTGGAACAGCACGTGACCGGTCAGGTCGCAGATCATCCGGGCTTTTACTGGACACGCGGCTCAGCAATCTCAGCCGCGTATGGAGCAGCTCCGCCCAAGAACGTGATCGCTCTGGCGGTGACAGGCGCGGTCGCCGCGATCGCCGACCTCTACACCACCGAGGCGGGGTATGTGGCCTATGTCTTCAACTGGGGCCCGCAATCCGTCGGCAACTTCTTTGACAACCCGGCGCTCGGCGGTCACATGGACGTGATGTATGCGCGTCCGCCGTTCACCGGCGCGACCAGCGGGGGCCAGATCGTCGTCTTGCGCATGGCCGTCCCGCGCACGGAGACCAACGGCGAAGTTGGCTATGTCTTTGAAGATCTTGTTATCAGCGATCCATTCGTTCCAACAAGTGCCGCTTTTGGATACAATAACGCAGCCCCGTTGGCCATGGGCTACGCCCCGGCCGGCGACTTCAACCAAGACGGTTTCGTCGACCTCATTATCGGCTCGTCCGATGGTGCGGGCGGCGTGATTGGCAGCACCATGATCGTCTACTAAATCGGCACCTGCTCGAAGAGAGGAATTCAGATGATTCACGAACCCACACTCCATGATCGCGAACTGCTGGCGACGCCGTGCGCCTCGGAACGCAAACCGTACGTGGCGCCCGTTGTCGACTCGCTTGGCGGCGCTCTTTCTACTTTGCTGGCTTCTGGATGCGTGGACATCAATTGCACGATCTGTGTGTCGGGCAATCCGGGCAACGGGAACGATCAGAATTGATGCAAGACGCCCTGACCGCTGACGGCTCGGTGTGGAGCGCGCGGTTCGGCCCCTACGCATTCGGCGTGGCGATGCCCGCCGAGTTTGGCGAGGTACGAAGGCCGTGGCACGGCCCGATGGCTGCGTCGCTCGCCTTGTGCTTCCGAGGTGTTCGCACCGACTCGGTGGCGACCGACGTCCTCACCCATTTTGAACAACTTGACGCAGAACGGTTCTCCTTCTCTGCGACCTGCTGCGCGGGAACCGGGGACTGGACGACCGGGCTTGGCCAACTCGTGCTCCATGATGGCCGTCAGGATCGCAGAGTCCGCGTGACGATGCTTCACGAGGCGCTTTTTGCCGCGTGTTACGCGTGGCTGCTGCCCCGCGGCGGGCTACTGCTGCACGCGGCGACCCTGTGGATAGACGGGCGTGCGTACGTGGTGCCGGGACCGTCCACTGCCGGCAAGTCCACCCTGAGCGCGCGGTTTTCCCCGAACTGGTGGAGCGATGAACACGCCTTCCTCGAACGCGAGGGGGACACGTGGCATGTGCTGCGCCACCCAGAGTTCCGCGCCAACCCTGGCGACTTCCCTTGGCGCGCGCCGCTGGCCGGGCTGTTGTGGTTGGGACCCGACCGTAGCGTATCGCGTCTGACGCCGATGTCGCGCGGTCGCGCAGCGCAAGTCATCCTGCCGCAGGCTTTGCTCGCAGGTTCGGTGACTTCGGCATTCGTGCTCGATTCGGTCGCGCACTTGTGCGAGGACGTCCCGGTCGCCGAGTTGAGCCACTGCTTGGCCACGCCATTGTGCGACTTGGCAACAGTGATAGCCGGGGTTGGCGATGTCAGAGCCTGAGAATCTGGATCCCTACCACGCGTTTGTCGCCTCGATGCGCGCAGCGTGGTCGCAAGAAGAGCGGCCGCTTCAGGCGCATCTAGACGTCACGTATCGCTGCGACTTGAACTGCAAACACTGCTATCTGGACAACCGGACCAGTTGGCCGGAAATGACGACGAACGAGTGGCTGAACGTCCTCGATCAACTGCACCAAGCAGGCGTGATGTTCCTAACGTGGAGCGGCGGCGACGTCTTTATGCGCCGCGATTTTGGCACGCTCTTGGACCGCGCCAGCGAACTCGGACTGATGAGCCGCGTCAAGACCCATGGCGCACACATCACCGACGAATGGGCACAGCGGATGGTGAAGGACAAAGTCGGCAGGGTCGATGTCAGCGTCTACAGCCTGAACCCGGAGATTCACGACCGCTTGACACAGGTCGCTGGGTCGCAGGCGGCGACGTTGCGCGGTATCGCTGCGGCGCGACGTGCTGGCCTTCGGGTGAAAGTGTCGTTCTACGTGCAGCCTGAGACGATCGGTGAAATCGCTGCCTTGTATGCGCATTTTAGCGCGCTTGGCTGCCGCGTCAGCTTCAACACCAACACCGTTCTCGACCATTCGGCGACGGAAAACCTGGTGCATCTGCGTTTGGGGGACGACGACCTCGTCCGTGCCCGCGCGGAGATCCTGCGGGTCGAACCGCAGGAACTGCCCAAACGCCTGGACGAATTGCCGCGCCACGCGCCGTGCGCCGCCGGCCGGACGGACCTCTACATCGGCCCAGACGGCGAAGTCTGGCCGTGCATCAGTTTCCCGATGGCGCTCGGCAACCTCCGCGAGCGGCCGCTGCTGGACATTTGGCGTACTTCGCCTGCGCGTCAGGCCCTCGTCGCGTGGGACAACAACGACCGCACGACCTGCCATTCCTGTGAGGGCAGTCGCTTTTGCTTCTTCTGCCCCGGCGACGCATACAAGGCAACTGGCGATTTCCGCAAGGCAGCGCCGAGCTTTCATGCCACATCCAGAGCCAGGATGCGCGCGTGGGAGATCGTGCATGGCCCCACGTTCACCGACGATGCCTGGGCCAGCGTTCCGGACGAAAGCGGCCGAGCGCCAGCCACCAAACGCTTCGTCTTCCCCATCCACCGCGCCAAACGCAGCGAGGGCAAGCGCGTCACCGGGGGCAAATGAGTGCGCTGGTGTGGCACGAAATTCGCGGGCACTCGATGTGGCCGCTGACCGGGCCGATTCGTGCGGGCGTGCGTCGGGTCGCGCCACAGGAACTGCAGCCAGGCGACATCATCGCTTTTCTGGCCGAGCGCGCGCCGGAACTGTGGGTTCACCGCGTGGTGCGCGCGGATGGGGACGCGATCGTGACGCGTGGTGATACCAACGCGTTTGTCGACGCGCCGGTGCCGTTCTCCGCGCTTCTGGGACGCGTCGACGCCGTGCGCCTGGGTCGTGTGACCGTTCCCGTCCCGCATCACGGCGTTTCTGGCCTCGTCGTGCGGAGAATCGGTCAAGCATGGTCTCAGGTCGCACCAACACTTCGCCAGCAGGTCGCTCAGCGTCGCTGGCCGCGAAAACCCGCATAACGATCCTTGACAGACGCGAACTCCACGGTACTGTGGCCGAGGCGCGTCGTCAGTGGCGCCGTCGGGTGCTCTGTTGAAATCGATTGTGACTTCAAGCTATTGCCCACACCTATCCACAGCCTTGATTCCACTGGCGTTTCGCCTGTGCGTGCCGGCCGTTTTGGCGATGCTCCCGGCGTGCGGCACCGATCAACTGCTGCAGCTCCGCCACGACACGACCGCGATGCGCGAGGAAATGGCCGAATTGAAGCGAAGCCAGACAGCTTCCCGCATTCAATTCGAAGAGTTGCGTAACCGATTGATCCTGATCGAGGACAAGACCGACTCGGAGAAGGTCGCCCGCGCGCGCCGTGAAGAATGGATTCCTCGCTTGCCGACTGTAAAAGTGGGTGAGCAGGACGCCCATGTCGACGCCCGCGATCGCGTCGGTCTGCCCACTGCGCTGCCCAAAATGGACACGCCGCAAAAGGATCAGCGCACCGCCAGCCAGCTGAATGCACAGACGATTCACCTGACGCACGACGATCCACTGCCCGGTGAAGCCAACGACGATCCGGTGGAAGTCTCCGGTCCGGCCGATGAAGCACCGCCGCAAGCGAGTGGCACCAAGGCCAAACTCGATCCCACCGCGTCGCTCTACGAGAAGGGCAAGTCGCTTTTTGATCAGGGGCAAATCGCTGAATCTCGTCGCGTTTTTGAAACGCTGCACCGGCAGTACCCGCGACACGATCTGGCCGACAACGCGCTGTACTGGATTGGCGAGGGCTATTACGCACAAGCGCAGTGGCTGACGTCCGCGCAGGCGTTCTTGCGCGTGGCCAAGGAATATCCGCGCGGCAACAAGGTGCCCGACGCAATGCTGAAGATGGCGCTGTGCTACCGCAAGTTGGGCGATGATCACGGCGCGGACGATGTGTTGAAGCAGTTGACGCGGCTCTATCCGGGCACGGAAGCGGCGGAAAAAGCGACCGCGATGAAGAAAGCCGCCGTGGACAGCACGGTGCAGCCTTAGCGGCAAGTGGCATGTGGAGCGACGATGACGCGCGTGTTCGCTGAAATCTGCAAGAAAGCCCTGCCGCTGGTGGCGCTGCTGGCGGCGTTTTCGGCGCGTGCGCAGGAATTGCCCGATCGCGCCGCACCGGCGATCGCGATGCAGCAATCCGCGCCGACGGGTGAGCGCACGTACGTGGTGGAAGCGGGCGATACGCTCTGGAGCATCGCGGAAGGTCTGTATGACGAGCCGTGGTATTGGCCGTCGCTGTGGTCGTACAACCCGCAGATCACCAATCCGCACTTGATCTACCCCGGCGACCAGATCTACCTGAGCCGGAAGACGTCGCAGACAGCGGCGGAAAAGACAATCTCTTTTGCCGCCTCGCGCTTTGATCCGAGGCCAAAGAGCGGAATCGAGCTGGTGCGCCGCGTCGGCTACATTTCCTCGCGCGACTACCGTGAATCCGGCGTGCTGGAAGCCAGCCGCGAAGAACGCAACATGCTGGGGCAATTGGACGAGGCGTACATCCGCTTCAACACGCGCCGCTGCGCCGAGGACGACAAGGCCAAAGCGGAGCGCGACGCGTTCCGAGCGAGCGAAGACGGCGACACCAAACGCGACGACAAGAAGGACGACGAGGAAGACGAGGCCTTGGTCGGTCCCTGCGTGCGCGACGGCGACAAGTACACGCTCTACCGCGTCGAACGCGAGATTCTGCACCCCGTGACGGGCAAGCGCGTCGGCTACAAGATCAACTTTCTGGGCGATGCCAAGGTGTTGAGCACGGTGCGACCGCTCGTCAGCGTGCTGATTACCCGCTCGCACAGTGAGATCAGCCGCGGTGACCTCCTGACGAACGTGTTTGAGCCGCTGCAGCTCGTGTCGCCCGTGCCAAACAAGGTCCAGGTCGCCGGCGTCATCGTCGATTTCCACCACGAAACGACGGCTGCGGGCGCGTTCAGCTACGTCTACATCGACAAAGGCGCGGACGACGGCGTGGAAAAAGGCAACCGTTTTGAGATCGTCTGGCGCGGCGATGGTCTGGCGCGCGGCAACGTGGGCAACTTGAAGGACTACCCAGACGAACAAATTGGCGTCGCGCTGGTGGTCGAGGCCTATGACCGCCACAGCTTGGCGCTCTTGACGTCGACGGTGCGTGAGCTCGAGCGCGGAATGCCGGCTATCATGGCCAAGGGCTTCTGATTGCGCCGATTCCGGCCCCTGAGTTGCCGTTTGCGTCCGCAGGTCAACGAGTAGTACAGTCACCGCAGCGGGCTGCATGCGCACGCCTTTTGCACCAGGGCAAGGCTTGACCGATGTACTTGGAATGGCTCGACAACGAAGGCGAGTTGGCGCGGCTCCCGCTGGATCCGGCGATGGAAGCCGTGACGATCGGCCGCGGGCCAGCGTCCAGTATCTATTCCAGGGAAACGTCGGTTTCCCGCAACCACGCGCGCATTGGCTGGGAGCCTGCGGGCTACTACATCAAGGATTTGGGTTCGTCGAACGGGTCCTTCATCAACAACGAGCGCGTGCAACGCGGGACGTTGAACGAAGGTGACGTCGCGCGCTGTGGTGAAGTGCTGGAGATCCGTATTTGCGCGGGCGCCCTGCCCGATGCCAAAAAGAAGACGCTGCAGATGAACGACTCGGCGCCGCGGCGGGTGCCGCAGCCGACTGCCGCAGTTGCGAGTACGGACCGCGAAGCGCTGGTCGCGGCAGCACGAGCGGCCCGCTTGGGGCAAAGTCCCGCGGGTTTGCGGACCGACGCGCGTCCCGTGCAATCGACGCCGCACCGGGAGCCGTCGCGCCCGCAGGTGGAAGTGCGCGCCAGTGCGTCCCGCCCGGAGCCGCGCGCGGTGACACCGACGCCCGAACCGCCGCTTCGCACGCCACCGCAACAGCCGCAGCACACCGACGCCCACAGACGGATCGCGCAGCTTGAAGAGCAGCTCTCTGCCGCCCGCGCGGCGCTGACCAAGGCAGAAGCGGATGCCAAGGCGGTCGACGCGCGCTCCATGCGGTATTCGGTCGAGTTGGACGGCCTCAGCGACAAGTACGTCAAGCTGAAAGAGCACAACCAAGTGCTCACGCAGGAACTGGACAAGACCCGCGGCGAACTGCGTACCCGCGAGGACGAGGCGTTTGAAGCCGGCCGTTCCGTAGACGAGCTGAAAACGCAGATCGGCCAAGCGCGCGAGAAAGCGGCGGACGCGACCGAGCAACTGTCCGGGCTGAAGGTCCGCATCACGCAGAAGGATCGCCAGATTGAGGAACTGCAGCGGCAGCTGGATCTGCTCGAATACGAACTGCGCGCGGCGCGCGATGAAAACGAGAGCCTGCAGTCGAGCTTCAACCGCGAAGGCGGCGATCTGAGCCGGCTGGAACGCAAGATCAACCTGCTGCAGGAAGTGATTCAGGAAAAAGAGGCGCTGATCGAGCAGCTGCGGATCGACCTGCGCGACAAGGACACAGAGATTCGCCAAGTGCGGATGGGCGTGGGCATCTCGGATCTGGAGCACGAGAAGCGGCGGCTACTGGAGGATTACCACCTCTCGACGCGGCGCGTGGACGAACTGAACGATCGGCTGCTGCAGCAGACGCGGCAAAATGAGACGCTGAAGGCGGAGTTGGACGCCGCGCGCGACGCCGTGGATCGGAAGCCGGCGGCGATCGCCGACGTGACGGAACACCCCGACTTCAAGGCCAAACAGCGCGAAGTCGAGCGGGCGCGCGACGAACTGAGCCAGTTGCAGCGGGATCTGGCCAAGGCGGATCTCAAGCTGGAGACGGTCACGGCGGATCTCACGCAGCAAAAGGTCGCGGCGGCGGAGTTGCCCGTGGCGCAGAAGCGGGCAGACGCGCTGGAGCAGAAGCTGCAGGAGTCAGAAGCCCGACTGACGGTTGCGCTGACCGTGCCAAAGTCGGCGTCGCTACCGGCGGATCTGGCGGACAGCGTAGAAAACCTTCTGGACGCGGCGGTTGCGGCAAAGTCCAATGCAGCGGTGGTGCGCCGCTACGTCGAGGACCTCCAGGTGCAGCGCGCCAAGTGGCCGGAGCTCGCGGACACGCTGGAGTTGGTCAACGACATCGCGAGCGTGCTCGCCAACGATTTGGCTGAACAGGCCCGGACGATTGACGCGTTGCACCGCGCGGTCGTCGCGACCGCAGAAGGAACCGCTGGATGAGCCAATCCCCCGTCGCGCAAGCCGTCGCCCAGTCGCCCAACCGCCCGGTGCCGACCGCGGTAGACGAGTTGCACTACCTCATTCGCGCCCAGTACAAGCTGCTCTACGTGGTCTCCGCGGAAGAGGAACGCGTCGAACGGTGGCTGGGGGAACTTGCGTCTTTGGAGAGCACGCCCTTGCGCGAGCGCTGGGACGTGACGGCGTGGCAGGCGCGGCAGCTGATTCACTGGTCGTGCTCGCAGGGGTTTCGCTGCGCCTCGATGGACGTGCCGGGCGACGTGCGCGACCCGATTCGCGCCTTGGACTGGATCGCCAACAACCTGCAGCGCGACGCCATCGTGGTGCTGCGCGACTTCCACCCGTTCCTGAACGACCCGATGGTGGCGCGGCGCGTACGCGATTTGCCGCACCTTTTTGCCGACGGAAAAGCCAAGCGTTCTGTGGTGTTTCTGAGCCCGATCGTGAAAATTCCGGCGGAGATGGAAAAGGATCTGGTCGTCGTCGATTTTGACCTGCCCGATCGCCAGACGCTGGAAGACATCGTGCGGGATCAGGCTTTTGCCGGCGCAAGTTCGCAGCGTTTTGGCAAGAACTTCCAAAAAGTGCTGGAGAGCCTCGAGCTGCAGCGCGAAATCGCGGAAGCGGCGCTGGGGCTGACGGAGCAAGAAGCGCGGCAGGTCTTCCAGAAGACGAGCGTGCGCGACAAGGGCTTTCACCTGCCGACGATTCTGCAGGAGAAAAAGCACATCATCCGCAAGTCCGGAATTTTGGAGTTCTACGAGTCGCCGCTGGGCATGGAGTCCGTCGGCGGTTTGACGCTGATGAAGGAATGGCTGAACAAGCGGCGGCACGCGTTTTCCCCCGCGGCGCAGGCCTTTGGTCTGCCGGCGCCCAAGGGAATTCTGCTGCTCGGCGTGCCAGGCTGCGGCAAGTCGCTTTCAGCCAAGGCCATTTCCCAAGCGTGGCAGATGCCGCTTTTGCGCCTGGACGTGGGCAAGGTATTCGGCTCGCTGGTCGGTTCGTCCGAAGAAAACATGCGCAAGGCGATCAAGACCGCAGAAGCCGTCGCGCCGGCGATCCTGTGGCTGGACGAGCTGGAGAAAGGCTTTTCGGGCACCAAGTCGTCGGGGCAATCGGACGGCGGCACGACCGCGCGCGTGTTCGCGACGTTCCTGACGTGGCTGCAGGAAAAATCTTCGCCGGTTTTTGTCATCGCGACCGCCAACGACGTGAGCCAGCTGCCGCCGGAACTGCTCCGCAAAGGGCGTTTTGACGAGATTTTCTTTGTCGATCTGCCCAACAAAGCCGAACGCGAAGAAATTCTGCGGATCCAGCTGAAGAAGCGTCACCGCGAGAGCGCGACGTTTGACATGAAGCGGCTGGTGGACGCGACGGTCGGTTTTTCCGGTTCGGAGCTGGAAGAAGCCGTTGTCGGTGCGCTGTACGACACTTTTGACGTCAGCCAAGGGCAAACCGACATCCACACGGACGAACTGGTCGCGGCGTGTCGCGAGGTGATTCCGCTCAGCCAAACGATGCGCGAACGGCTGGCTGAGATGCGGGAGTGGTCGAAGTCGCGCGCGCGCCGGGCGTCGCCCCCCGATGAAGCGCCGCCGGGTGCAGAAGTTGCCGCGCGTCTGGAAATGTAACCGGAGGTCCACGTGTCGCATTTCACCACCGTGCAGACCAAAATCACGTCGTTGATTCGGCTGGAAAAGGTGCTGACGGAGCTGAAATTCAACTTCTCCAAAGCGGAAGTTGGACAAAAACTGCACGTCAAAGGCTACCTGGGGCAGAAGACTGAAGCGCAGCTGGTGATTCACGCGTCGCGGACCTACGACATCGGCGTGAACGTGGACGCGACGACGGGCGCTGTGACGTTCGTGGCGGACTGGGAATTTGTCGAGACGACGGCGGGCTACAACCAGGAAGAGTTCACGCGCAAAGTGATGCAGCGTTACGCCTACCACACGGTGAAGGAAGAAGTGACCAAGCGCGGGTACACGCTGGAAGACGAAACGGTGGACGCGGCGGGGCACATTCACGTCAAAGTCTCGTCGTGGGGAGAGTGAAAGATGGCACAGCGCCGGGAAATCCAGTTCACGATTGACGACAACGGCGAAGTGTCGATTCAAGTGCTTGGCGTCAAAGGCGCCGACTGCGAGAAGCTGACGCGCGAGATGGAAGAGGCGCTGGGGATCGTGAAGACGCGGCAGCACACGAGCGAGTATTGGCAGACCAACGACGCGGGCGTGAAGATCGGCCAGAGCGACGAAGGTTAGGCGATGACCGAAGCGCGCGGCCGCGATTTGTTGCAGCAGCCGCTGGCGTGGCCGTTGGCGACGCGGATCCGTCAGAAGCAGCGCTTTTCCCGCGATCACCTGCCGCTGGACACCAAGAAGCGGCGGATCGACCAGTTTTGCGTGTTCACGGCGCACGATTTTCAGCCGGATCGCTTGGGCGCGTGGCTGGAGACGCACGCGACGTTCAAGGAGACGTACGCGCGTGGGTTCCGCGTGAAGTCGGACAACGAGATTCCGGGCGACATTTTGGAAGCGATCCAGCACGAGCACATGCCGCAGTTCAATCTGCGCAATATTGGCCGGGCGGAGCGAAGCGTCGAACTGGACGACCCGTTGCCGTTGGAGCGACGGCGCGGGTTGGGCGGGCAACTGGGCGCGGAGCTGGACGAAGTGCGCGCGGCGAAGGTGCCGAAGCCGGCGATGGCGGAGGTGTGGTCGGTGCGGCTGATGGGGCGCGTGCGGGCGAGCTTGAACCGGATTGTGGTGGAGGATCCGTGGGAGCTGCGGCTGGGACCGGACGCGACGTCTGGCCACGACGGGCGGAGCTATGCGTTCATCGCGGAAGGCACGCACCCGCACGACTTGCCCGATGCGTGGTGGGGACCGGAACCGGTGGAAATGCCGGAGAAGCGCATCGCAGCGCCGCCGGGCGAGGAAGACGTCGTGGACGTGATGACGATGATGCGGGAATTGACGAAGTAGCGGCTACGTGGTGGGCGTATCGCGCTGCGCCTTCAGCGCCTCCACGAGCATCCACTCCGCCCAACGCGCGCTGGACCAGAAGCCGATGTGCGGCAGCGCGAGGCCGAAAACCACCATGACGTGCGGAACGTAAACGGCGCGAACCGTGGCGGGGACCATGACGAACGCGACGAGCCCGATCCAGACAGCCAAGTACAGCTCCACCCAGAACGCCAAGCGCATGTGGACGCTGATGGTCGAGCCGTGCGGACCGGATGCAATGCGCCCGTGGAGTTGCGGCAGAAAGCTGTTGCGGTAGTTGATGTTGCGCTGAATGAGAAACGTGCTGCTACCCACCGTGCCCAAGAACGGCCGTTCGCTGCGGCGTCCGAGGAAGATGTCGCGAAAAGTTCGACTGCGTTTCTCGCCGGTCAGCGCCTGAAGCGCAGTTTCCACCTCCCGCGGACTCAGCGGCGACTGCAGCGTGATCTTGCGCGAAGGAAACGGGAACATCACCAGCACCTCAAGACGCCTCGCATCGTCGCTTTGCCACGGCAAATCCGCAACCTGCCGCATCGGCACTTGCATCCGCGGGCGAAATCCCGCATCTCACCGACCCGTGGCGCACATGCCACTCTTTGCAAGGACCACCATGATTTCCGTCGGCGACAAGCTCCCCTCCATCGAACTGCACGAAGGCACTCCCGCGACGAAAATCGACGTCGCGGCGCTTTTTGCCGGCAAGCGCGGCATCCTCTTTGCCGTTCCGGGCGCGTTCACCCCAGGCTGCGATCGCTCGCATTTGCCGGGCTACGTCGCGGACGCCGAGAAGCTGCACGCCAAAGGCGTCGAGGTCATCGCGTGCGTCTCGGTCAACGACGCGTTTGTCATGGGCGCCTGGGGTGCGGCACATCACGCGGAAGGCAAAGTCCGGATGCTGGCTGATCCGCTGGCGACGTTCACCAAGGCGGTCGGCTTGGACGTTCAGGCGCTGGGCCTCGGCGGCACGCGGTCCAAGCGCTACGCGCTGCTCATCGACGACGGCGTGGTCAAGGCCGTCCATGTAGAACCGGACGGGTTTGGCCTGACGTGCAGCTTGTCCAACGCCGTGCTCGCCGCGCTGTAAGCGGTTCAAGGGCTCGGTTGGCAGACGCCGCTTGTGCAGACCAACGTCTTGCCGCCGGGCAGCTTGATCTTGGGACAATCCGCGTCGACCGTGCAGGTCGGGTGGCACGTGGTTCCGCCCTGTGGACTTGCCGTGCACGCGCAGCCGATCGCGTTTTTGCCGCATTTTCCGGCGCAATCCGCGTCCGTCGTGCAAGCGGGTGGTCCGAAGCCATCCGGCGGGCCGAAGCCATCCGGCGGGCCAAAGCCGTCGGGTGGCACAAAGCCGTCCTTGGGACCCTGCCCGTCCTTGAACCCCTGACCATCTTTTGGACCAAAGCCGTCCTTGGGACCAAAGCCATCAGGTGGCGCCACCGCGTCGGAAAGCTCTGCTGCGTCGCTCAGCCCGGACGTGGCGTCGTCGACAAGGCCGGAATCCTCGCTCTCGGCGGTGTCGCCCGCGACAGCAGCGTCGGTGCCAGACTGCGTATCCGTCGACAAGTTCGGCACATCGCCCGCGGTCGTGTCCGCCTCGGCCAGACCTTGACCACCTGCCGCTGCTGCGGAATCGTCGCACGCCGTAATACCCAGCAGCGAAACCAGCGCACCGCGCGCGACCCATAGACTCTTTCTACGCATTGAACGCTCCAGTCTTGTTTAGCCTAACTCCCAAGTGAAGCAGACCGAAAACCGCGGCAAATGTCCAGCGAATGGTCCGACAAAGGCCGAATCAAGCGGTCCGCTTGAGGGAAGAAATCGAACACACCTTCACGCCAGCGTCACGCGAATTTCGTGCAATCGCCATGCGATGCTGGCAAACTGACGCCGCCGGCGTTGAGCCGGGAGCGAGAAAGTCCACCTCATCATGGCTCACGAGCACTCGCCACGGACGACCGGCACCAACCTTCTGGTATCGCAGGAAATTCTCAACCCGCTGCACGCGATTAACCGCGAGCTCAGTTCGCTGGCTTTTCAGCGGCGCGTGCTCTCGATGGCGCTCGATCCGGCCGTGCCGCTCCTCGAACGCGTGCGATTTCTGACGATTACTTGCGCGAATCTGGACGAATTTTTTGAGATTCGCGTGTCGCGGCTGCAGCGTCAGGTCGAGCTTGGCTTGACCGCGAGCGGAACCGACGGGCTGCCGCCCAACGAGACGCTGAACCGCATTCACGACGAAGCGCGGGCGATCGTCGCGGAGCAGTACCGCATTTGGTCCGACGTGCTGATGCCGGCGCTGACCAACGTGGGCATCCGCCTGGTGCAACCGTCGCAGTGGACTGAGGAGCAAACGCGCTGGGTCGAGACGTACTTCCGCCGCGACGTCGTGCCTGTGCTGACGCCGATTGGCCTGGACCCCGCGCACCCGTTTCCGCACGTGCAGAACAAGAATCAGAATTTGCTGGTTTCCTTGAGCGGTCAGGACGCCTTCGGGCGGCAGTCCGGCATCGCGATTGTGCAGGTGCCGCGATCGTTGCCGCGCGTGCTGGCGATTCCGGGTGGGCGACCGGGTGTGCAGGAATTCGTGCTGCTGTCATCCGTGATCAACGCCTGCGTGGGCGAGCTGTTCCCCGGCATGACGGTGCGCAACGTGATCTCGTTCCGCGTCACGCGCGACGCCGACCTGTGGCTGGCAGAAGAAGACGCGGACGACCTGCTGGAAGCGCTGCAAGGCGAGCTCCACCGGCGCCGCTACGGCGATGCGGTGCGTCTGGAAGTGGCGGATCACTGCCCGGACACGCTGGCGGACTTCTTGCTGGGTGAGTTTGAGCTCGATCCGATCGACCTCTACCGCGTCGATGGTCCGGTCAACTTGAACCGGCTGAACTCGATTCTGGACCTGTGCGATCGCCCGGATCTGCGCTATCCGGCCTACACGCCGAAGTTGCCGCGCGGCTGGCAGGACGAAGACGACCGCTTTGAACGCATTCGGCGGGACGACTTGTTGCTGCATCACCCCTACGAGGCGGCGGCACCGGTCCTGGAATTCCTGAGGCAAGCGGCGGACGACACGGACGTGTTGGCGATCAAGCAAACGCTCTACCGCACCGGCGCGCGTTCACCGTACGTGGAAGCGCTGGCGCAGGCGGCGCGCAACGGTAAGGACGTGACGGCGGTGATCGAGCTGCGCGCGCGTTTTGACGAAGCGGCGAACATCGATCTGGCCGCGCAATTGCAGAAAGCCGGCGTGAACGTGGTGTACGGCGTCGTGGGCTACAAGACCCACGCGAAGATGCTGCTGGTTGTGCGACGTGAGCCCGAGGGAATTCGCCGCTACGTGCACCTGGGCACTGGCAACTACCACCCGCAAACGGCGCGCGCGTACACGGACCTGGGGCTCCTGACTTCAGATCCGGCGATTTGCGAAGACGTCCACAAGGTGTTCTTGCAGCTGACCGGGCTGGGCACGCCGCGCAAGCTGGATCGGCTTCTGGAGTCACCGTTTACGCTGGGGCGGGAAGTCATCGCGCGGATCGACGCGCAAGCGGCACGCGCCAAGGCCGGGCTGCCCGCGCGGGTTCAGGCCAAGATGAACGCGCTGAGCGAAGCCAACGTCATCGCCGCGCTCTACCGCGCCTCGCAGGCGGGCGTGGAAATCGACCTCATTATCCGTGGCATCTGTTGCCTGCGCCCCGGCTTGCCGGGCGTTTCGGAGAACATCCGCGTCCGTTCCATCGTCGGTCGTTTTCTGGAGCATGCCCGGGTTTGGCGCTTTGGCGACGGCGACGACGCTGAAGTCTGGTTCGCCAGCGCTGACTGGATGTCACGCAGCTTTTCACGGCGCGTCGAAGTGGCGACACCCGTCCGCAATCCGGAGCTCCGCGCGCGCATCGTCGACGAATGCCTGACGCAGCCGCTGCACGACAACATGCAGGCCTGGATTCTCGACGTCGACGGCTCCTACACGCGGGCGACGCCCGGTCTCGCCCCGCCGTTCAGCGTGCAAGAGTGGCTGGCCGGTCGCGGTGAGAGTTAGCCGTTTTGCACATCCTGATTTCTTCGAATACCAAACTGAACAGCGTGAGACCTGTCGCATGTCGGACTTGAACCGCGAAGCGTGCACCTCCGGTGGCACGCCGCGGTTGGATGCGGTTTGATCTCGAACTTCGGTCGGCGTGTATGGCGCTTGACCAATCTCGCCCACAGCGCCACTCTCACGCCCTAGCCGCCATTCCGGGCTTGAGGCACCATGGCAGATCCCGCCCTCATTGCCGCCGTTGACCTGGGGTCAAACAGCTTTCACCTCGTGGTCGCGCGCGTCCTGCAGGGGCAGATCGTCGTCGTCGATCGGATGCGCGAGACGACGCGCTTGGCCGCGGGCTTGGATGCTGAACGGCGCCTGGACCCGGTGCTGATGCACCGAGCGCTGGGAACGCTCACGCAATTTGGCCAGCGCATCCGCGAGGTGCCACGTGAGTCCCTGCGCGTGGTGGGCACCGCGACCTTGCGGCGCGCCAAGAATGCCGACGAGTTCATGAACGCCGCGCGCGACGCCTTGGGCGTGCCGATTGAAGTGCTGAGCGGTCGCGAGGAAGCGCGGCTCATCTACCTTGGTGTCGCGCACAGCCTCGAAGTGCCCGACGGACGGCGACTGGTCGTGGACATCGGCGGCGGCAGCACGGAAGTGATCCTCGGCGAGCGTTTTGAGCCGCTGGAGACTGAAAGCGCCGAGATCGGCTGCGTGACGTGGACCAGTGAGTTCTTTGCCGATGGTGAACTGAAGCTCGGGAATTTCCGTGCGGCTGAAACGGCGGCGAGCCTGGAACTGCAGCACATGGCGCGGCGGTATCGCACGCTCGGCTGGGATGAGGCCGTCGGCTCGTCGGGTACGGTTGAAGCGATCGAAGGCGTATTGCGGGCGACGGGTTGGAGCAAACGCGGGATCACCGCGCGCGGCCTGGAGAAACTGAAGGCAGAGCTGATCAAGTTCGGTAGGATCCAGAAGATCGACCTACCGTCGCTCCGGCCCGATCGCGTCGCCGTCTTTCCCGCAGGCGTTGCGATTCTGACTGCACTTTTTGACACCTTCGACGTGCGCAAAATGGTCGCAGCGACGGGCGCACTGCGCGAAGGCGTGCTGTACGACCTTCTGGGACGTATTCGCCACGAGGACTTGCGCGATCGCACGGTGATGGCGCTGGCGGCACGGTGGCACGCCGACGAGGAACAGGCGGCGCGGGTCGAAAGGACGGCAGCGCTGCTCTTGCGACAGGTGGGCGCGACGTGGATCAGCGACGAGCCGTTGGCGCGGCAGCTGCTAGGCTGGTCGGCGCGGCTGCACGAGGTCGGACAGACGATCGCGCACAGCGGTTACCACAAGCACGGCGCGTATCTCGTGGCGAATTCCGACATGCCCGGCTTTTCGCGCGACGACCAAATGCTGCTTTCGAGCCTGATTCGCGTGCATCGCCGCAAGTTGGCCACGCTGTTCCGCGACACGCCGCCACTCCGGTCGGAATTCGCGCTTCGTCTGGCCGTGGTCCTGCGGCTCGCCGTGCTCCTGCACCGCGCCCGAAGCCCGCAGCCGCTACCGCACGTCTCGCTGCAGGCGGAAGGCCGCAAGGTCGTGGTGTCGTTTCCGGCGCGCTGGTTGGATGAGCACACCTTGGTCAGCGCCGATCTGCAGTCGGAAATCGACGAACTGAGCGTGATCGGCATGCAGCTCGTGGTGCGCGCGGTGGAGAGGTAGTTCCGGCGACGCTCCCGGCAGCCTCACATCGCGTATTGCAGAAATAGTCCTAACAATTTGTATTCAAAACAGATTTCTGTCATCGCCGCGTCTCAGCCGAGGAGCGGCCGAAAAAATTTGCGCGCTCAGGGAACGCAATGGAGCAGATTGCGCGTCTCGGACGAAACGACACGTTTGTTGTCGGCAGCGGGCGACACCGCGTCCAGTAATCCGGAAAGCCAGTCAACAGCCTGCTTTTACAAGTAAAGCTCAACATCCAGCCATGCGTGTCGGCGGATCCGGACGACAACGCCCGACATCCAGAACTGGCGACAGCCGCGCAACTGCTGGAAATCAAAGGATGCCGCAAGTTGGCACGGTCCTTGCTTACTCCTATAACCAGCTCCCAAAGAAACGGAGCCCACAAGAACCCCGGAGGACCCCATGAATACACGTCGCAACCACATCCAGCTGCTCCCCACTTACATCGGCACAGCCGTTAGCTTTCTGACCTACCTCGTCCTTGGCGCGGTGCCGGGCATCCTGTACGGCGGTTACATGGGCCTCGTGATGGCCAGCGCGCTGTTTGGCAACGCCGCCGAGCCGTCGATGCTCGCGCGCATCGTGACCGGCGGTGGCATGGCCCTCGGCCTCTTCGCGTCGCTGTTCTTCTTCCTCGTCATTGGCGCGTTCATCGGCACTGTCGTTGGCCTGCCGTTCGCCCCGATCCTCCGGCGGATCGCCGAACGTACGCCGCAAGACGTTGAAGTGCGGGCGCAGGTTCAGCAGCACTA
>CAITYF010000100.1 GCA_903896545.1 uncultured Myxococcales bacterium
AAGGAGATGCCCCGCTTGCACGACAATTCGCCCTGATCGGCATACCAGGGGCGAGCTGCGTCCGAGTGACGGCGATTTTCCGGGAGCGGGCGGACGCGCGGGCGTGGAGGCGTGGCGCGGGGGAGAATCGATCAGGTCTGCGCCGCGTCGGCGACGGAATTGCCTCGAGGCGCTTGGCGTGCTACGGTTGGCCGAGTTTCCTGACTTTCAATGCAACCATCAACCACGTCCAGCGTGGGCGTCTCCTTCAGGTTCGCTGGAAACAGCGGCCGACGATGGGGCGCTCGTGAGGGGCCCAAACGCAAACCGGAGTCGCCGTTATGCCAAATTCCCCGCATTTGGATTTTTACCTGCACAGAGACCGCGTGACTGGCAAGGATTGGCTCGAAGTCTTTGTCGTTTCCGCGCATCCGACCGACCCGACCGACATTGACCTGAACACGGTCTACGAAGGCGTGGACCATTCCCAGCACGTGCGCCAAGGTCACCAAAGCGAGGCGGCGCTCACGGCTCTGCTGCGGCAGGTGGTAGCGCACGCGCCGACCAAGGACAAACGCATCGACGTGCTCACGCTCGTCGGCCACGCTTCGCCGGGTAATTTCGTCTTCGTCTACACCGATTCGGTCGGCGCACCTCAGACCCTGGCATTGAGCAACAAGAACTTTCAGGACGTCACCAAGTTGATTCCGCCGCGGCAAGCTGGTGCTGCATCCGACCTGTTTGAGCCTGGCGCGGAAGTCCGGTTCCTTGGGTGCCGTTTGGCGATGCATCCGACTTGGGCGAACGCTGACGAGGACGAGGACGGCGAACTGCTGTTGCGTCGCATCGCATTCACCCTGAATCGCAACATCGTGGCGCCGACGCGCGCGTTGGACCACTCGATGTTCGACAAGTTCGGCTTTCAGAACAACGCCGCCGACCCGCTCGTTCGGATCGAAGCAGACGGCAGCGACGGCAGCTGGCTCATTCGCACGCACAAGAAGTGATGTCCACAAGCGGAGGGAATGGCTCTCCGCGCTTGACGTCCTAACCCGCAAACGAGGAGACGCACGATGTCCACTTCACTGTACTACGGTTTCTACGGCACGGTCCGCGTGGTGACCAACCAGACCTCCGTGGAGTTCACGGCACGGAGCAATGGCACGACCTACACGATTCCTTGGGTGTACTCCCAATCGGAAACGGCTTACAACGCGCCCACCCACCTCCGTCAACCGACTTCGGTCACGCGCGTTGCAGGCGCTACGGGCTACCTGTTTGTCCGCGCAGCCGAGGCTCGCGGCCTGGGAATGCCCATCAACCCCCGCTACGAGTTCTGGCAGCAACCCCATTTCGTGCAAATGGTCTGGGTGACCGCGTTGTCCGGCACCATCGCCACGGTAACCGGCGATGGGCGCACCTACCGTGCCGACTTCAGCGATGCGACGCAGGTCAACACGTTGACGGATCTCGCCGCGCCTGGGAAGACCACCTACCAGCCGATTGCCACCAACAGCGCGGGAATTCCAGCGGTGGGTACTGGCGGAAATGTCGCGTGGTCCGCCGATTTCGTTCGCAATAACAACATTACCACCGGCGGACTGCCAAAATGGCCCGACGGCTTTGCCGTGCGCGACTTGGGCGCGAAGTTGGCGGCGGAAGACGCGTCTGGGCAACCGCTGGGGCTCGTCAGGTCGCCCTTCATTGACGATTCCTATGCCAAGGCCGACGACGACTGGCGCTTCGTCGACGATTTGACGAAGATCGATATTGTGGCGACCGTCACCATCGACGGTACAAAATGGGCCACGACAGGCGCCAACGTCCTGGGTGAGCACGAGGGGAAACAAAAGGCCAGATTTCGCGCTCCAAACGCGTATCTCCTGAAAGACTGGGTCGTTCACTCAGGCTATTTCAAGTAACTGTAGACGCCGACCGAATTCCAACGTCACAGTCGCCGACACCGCGGCGTGCCACCGGACGTGCGCGATCGCGGTCCAGTCCGAGAGGGCAAGAGGCGTGGCCCGCAGCGCTTGGTCTTGGACAACGGGCGTCCCGTTTAGACGCCGTTCGTCGGCCAGCGCGGGAATTTCGTCGCCGGGCGGCGCGGGCCGTACCTCGACAGGCCAACGTACGTCGACAACAAGATTCTTGTGATCGTGGCGTCAAGCATCGCCGTCGGCCCGTTACTTGCGATATCGTTCATGAAAGTCAAGTGCGCGCCCGCCGACTGCTGCCACTACGCCGGTCGATCGCGCATCAAAACGCCATCGTCTCCCCCACCTTCAACCCCTTCAGCGTCGCCTTCGCCCCAGTCGCCTTCAGCGCTGCCGCGAACGCCTCGACCGTACCCGTCAGCACGGGGAACGTGCCAAAATGCATCGGCACCACGGCCGTCGGCTTGACCAGCTTCACCGCTTCGGCCGCGCGCTTGGGCCCCATCGTGAAGCGGTCGCCGATGCACGCGAGCATCACGTCGACTTTGCCATGCTGCGCTACGAGCGCCATGTCGGCAAAGAGGTCGGTGTCGCCCGTGTGGTAGATGCTCGGTCCGTTCTTGATTCGGATCAGAAACCCGCCCGCACTGCCCGCCGGGTGGCCATTTGCGTCCGAACTGTGCACGGCTGGGATGAACGCCACGTGGACATCGCCGCCCAGAAGCTCAATTTCGCCGCCCGCATTGCCGGTGGAGTCCAAGCCGAATTGGTCCTTGGGATAACCTGCGCCGACCATCGCGTTGCCGAGGTCGAATGCCGCGACCAATTTTGCGCCGGTCTTCGTGCCGATCGCGACCGCATCGCCCACGTGGTCAAAATGCCCGTGCGTAACCAGCACGAGATCGGCTTGGTCCACAGCTGCCAAGTCCGCGTCCCCGGTCTTGTTCGCCGGGTTTTTGATCCACGGGTCGACAAAAAGAATCTTCCCCGCCGGCGTGACGATTTTGAAAGCGGCGTGGCCATACCACGTGATGTCCGTCCTGGGCGCAGCGACCTTGGGATCGGCGGCAAGCGCGGTGGAAGCAAAGAGCGAAAGCGCGAGAGCCAGGTACTTCATGGGATCCTTTTCAGCTCCGTGCGGAGCGTTGTGGCGGCAGTATTCAAGTGGACCGCGCCGCAGGCAAGCGCGGCTGCGGACTTTCGCGGTGAGATTGCGCTATTGCGTGCGCGTTGGCCACCGCGCAAAACCACCTGATTCCAAATTCTTCCCATCAGCTGTTGGACACCGGGTCGCACACCGCTAGACTGCCGCCCGCGCACTTTCGCGCCGAAACTCCTGAGGCATGCATGCTCCACCTCCCGTCGTTCCGTCGTCTGTCCCTCACGCTCGCGACTTCCGCGCTGCTTGCCGCGCCGGCTTTTGCTGACCTGGAACTGCCCGCACCGAGTCCCGCTGCCAAGGTTGCACAGCGCGTCGGCATCACCGACGTCAGTCTGGAGTACTCGAGCCCTGCGGTCGACGGTCGCAAGATCTTCGGCACGCTGGTGCCGTGGGACAAAGCGTGGCGTACGGGCGCGAATTCGCCGACCAAAATCACCTTCAGCCGGGAAGTGAACTTCGGCGGCAAGGACGTCGCGGCGGGCACCTACGCCATCGTGACGATCCCCGGTGAAAAAGGCTGGAGCATCATTCTCAACAAAGACCTGACCATCAACACGGCGGATCACACGTACGATCCCAAGGACGAGCTCGTGCGCGTGCGTGCCACGACGAGCGCGATCCCCTTGCGCGAGCGCATGCTCTTTGTGTTCGGCAACACGAAGGACGATGAAACATCGCTGGACCTGGAGTGGGAGAAGCTGAAAGTCTCGGTGTCGATCAAAGTCGCGACCGGCACGCACGTGGCGGCGAGCATCAAGACGACGCTGGACGCGGCGTGGCGGCCCTATGCGTACACGGCGCGCTATCTGGCCGAGAAGAAGCAGGATTACGCGGCGGCGACCGATGCCATCGACAAGTCGCTGGCGCTGCGCGCGATGTGGTTCAACAACTGGATCAAGGCGGACATTTTGCACCGCCAAGGCAAGCACGAAGACGCGCTGAAGTTTGCCGCCATCGCCAAAGAGTTGGGCGACAAGGACTTGCCGGGCTTCTTCTACAAGGACCAGGTCGAGAAGGCGCTGAAGGAATGGCCGAAGAAGTAGACGCGCACAGGTCGGCCCGGTGCTTGCCCGCGTGACCGACCATCGCGTTTCCTCTCGGCCGCTTCGCTGGGAACGCAAACTGGGCGAGTCGCGCCTTACGACGAGGTCTCCGTGCCCACGCCGCACGATCGGCTCATTCGGTCGGAGGTGTGGGCACGAGCGTGAAGCGAATCTCTTGCGTGAATCGGGTTGCGACCGGTAGGTCGGGAAGGCCACGGATGCGTTCGAGTTTCGAGGCCACGCAACGGTCGAGGTCCGACTGCGCGCGATCGATGTTTTCAACTTTCACGATGCCGCCCACACCGACGGTGAAGGCGATCTGAAGTTGGCTCGGCGGATCGGGACGTTCGCGCATCGCCTCCTCGTAGCAGCTCTTCAGGCTTCCCGCCCTACGCGCGAAGGACTGCGCGATTCCTGCCTTGACACCCTCGCCGACCTCCGGACCTTCCAGGGGGGAGAAGTTGACGGCGAGTTGCAGTCGGGCCGCCGCGCGGAAGGCCGACTTGGCGGGCCTTGTCGCAGCGCCGTCTGTCACGGCGAGGTGCACAACCTGACCCAGCGGCACGTTCGCTGGCGTGGCAACGAACAACTCTGGTCGCTTCTCTAACGGTTCGATCAGGCATTCGTGCGCCGCGTCGGTGTCCGGCGACGCCGTGACCATGACTGACTTCCGTGTGCCGTTGGACTGAGCGGTCAGCGTCCACTGCTGCGGTGCTTTTTCGCCGGGCACGATGTACTGCGCCAAGCACTGGCCTTGGCCGCGAAGAACGTCCACCGCAGCCATCGGCAGCAGCGCGCTGCGGGCAAGAGGAAATTGCAACGTCACATGGGGTGGTGGCCAACGCCAATTCCAGTATTCGTCGGCTTGTTCCCCGAACACTCCTGCCTCACGTTTGAGGAAGAAAGCTTCGTCGCGCACGCCGCGCAACACCGCGGCGAAACTGCGCGCTGCCGCCGGCTCAAAGGCGAGTGTCCTGGCAACGTCCCGTCCGCACGCGTCAAACGCCTTGGGCCGCCAGTCCGCTGCTTTGCCGGCCGCGTCGATTTTCGCTCCCAAGACGACGTCCACCCCGTCTTCCCCAAAAAATACGATGTTGAGGCGCTTTCGGGCCGCGCGCTGCTTGGGCAGCCAGCACTTTGCCAACTGCTCGGCGGCTTGGCCGAGGACGTCGGCATCGCCGAACGCATCGGGGCCGCCGGTCGCTGTCAGGTTGACCTCCACACGCCACGCGGGCGCCTCTCGGTGCACCGCGAACGTTGGCAGGCGCCGCGGAATCCTGTCGGCGAGCTTGTTGCGGATGCACTGGGTCAGCGGTCCCTCGCCCGCGTCGAACTCAAGCACCGCCGTCCGCTCCCCGGTCGCCCGACGCAGCGTCGCTCGCAGGCGGTTCGGCAGTTGCTCGATCCCGATTTGCGAGACCAATGGTGGCCAACACTGCTGCGCCGTGCGCTGGATCGCGTCGCGAATCACCGGCTGCAGCAGGATGCCGATTCCCGGCGTCGCCTTGGAATCCACTGCAAGCTGCGTTTCCTGATTGACGCTCAGTTCTGCCCACGTCCGCGGTGCGACATTCCGCACCGGCACGTCGACGCGCAACCGCACGACCGGTTCGGCTGCATGGTCGCTCTCGCCAAACAACAGCGGCGTTGCCTGCAGGCAGGTCGCGAGCAGCGGGTCGATCGGCTGCACTGCCCAGCCCGACGGCTGGCGCCGCGCGATCTGAAAGCTGCCGTCGGCATCCGGGTGGCGCCACAGGAAGCCACGCAGACAGGCGTGCGCGTGGGCAACGATGCTCGGCTCTGCGGCATCCGCCGCGCTCGGATGCGCGAGGAAGGTTACCAATCCGAGCGAAAGGATCCCAGCCACGATCTGACGCATGTGTCGTGCCCCCGTTGCTGCGGGCCATCGATCAGCGTGCAGATGGTCGACTCCTCGCCTGCCACGCTGCCGTTCCGCCAAGCCAGCGCATTGTGCCGGACGCTCGACGGTGGTCAAGCGTCGGTAGCAGCTTGCTGTGCAGTTGCTCGCGGTCGAATTTTCGTCGTCGCGCTGGCGTGGGTCTCGTTGACAACACTCGTTTGCGGCGTACGCTCTCGACATCAACTTGAACTCGCTCGCGCCCCACCGGAGGCTCACCATGCGCACTAGAAAAGCCCTCATTCTGGTTCTGAGTTGCTGTGCGTTCGCCTGCACGACCGCGACGAAAAACGGCGGAGGCTCCTCGTACAGTGACGCCACCAACTCGACCGACACGACGTCTGGCGCCGAATTGCCGACGGGCAAGCCTGGCAAGCTCGATCTCAACTGTTCGTCCACGGCGTCACAGCTGATCTCCCCGGATTCCTGTCGCGACATCTGCCTCGGTGATTCGGCGTTCCAGACTTTCTTGGCGTGCGTGCCAAACGGCAAGAACGGATGCCTCGACATCAGCCCGATGGCACCGAACTGCAAACCGTTCAGTGGCAAGTGCACGTGCGATGCGCTCACCGCGGGCTTTGAGTGTCATCAATGTCCGAACGGCGGCGTGAACCTCACCCTGCCAGACCGCAAGTTCTACGCGATCGAAGCGGTCACCGCCTTTCCGGCCAAGATCGACGCGACCGGCCAAGTAATTGGTCGCGTGTGCGGTGCGCCACTCGACGCAGCTGACCCGTCGCTCCCGGCTGAACCGGGCCCGGCGGAAGCCAACGGCTTTGAAGTCACGGCCAACTTCATGAGCAGCAGCTTGTCACACCCAGCGTGTCCAGAGGACATGGACCTCTCCATCAAGGACGGCGAGCGCATCAACCTGCAGGCCGTGACCACATCAGGCGCCGCGAGCGTTGTGCCGGGGAATTTCCAGTTCGCCGTGCGATGCGTCGGTCTACAAACTGATCAAGCGCCGTGCGGATCGGCCGCGCAGACGATCGACGCCGCGTCCGTCGGCTACAAGAACATCGCCGGGCGCTGTGATCCCGCCAAGGCTGAAGCGACGCGATTGAACGTCGCGCTGGTACTCGACAACTCTGGATCGACGAAGGGCATGGTCGACAAGGGCACGTTCAAGGAGGACGCGGAGGGTTTCTTCAAGCCCGATGCGAACCTGTCAGAGCTTGCGTCGGACTGGAGCGGCTGGCGGTTCAACAGGGCGCAAGACTTTGTCGACGCGTTGAACAGCAACGACCGGGTCGTCGGCTACCTCTTCGACGAGAACGGGCCGCGAATCGCATCTTCGGACTCCTTCTACTGCACCGGCGACGGCGACCCGGCGTTTGACCCGAAGTTTGAGAATGCGCCGTGCCGCCCGGAACTGGTGGAGACCTGTCCCGCACCGGGCACCTGCATTCAGGAGCCCACGCAAACCAACGACTCCTACAACGTCGGGCTAGCCGCTGCTGAATGCCTCGCGTTTGGATCGAGCAAAGCGACGCGCGCTGACTTGGCGAACGGTCTGGACCTGCATCGCAACGGGGCGACCGGCCGCTCATCGTTGTGGAAGACGGTCGACAACGCGTTTCAGTTCCTTGCCAGCGGCGGCGAGAATTGCCCGACTGGCGCGTTTGGCCCGCTCAGCGCGATGCACATCGTCGTCGTGACCGACGGCCCCGACACCTGCGTGGACAGCGATGATTTCAGCTACGTCTCGTTGAAGGACCCGACCATCGGCAAGTGCCGGACCAAGTGCGCGACGTCGGACGTGAAATGGAAAGAGACGCTGATCAAGATGGCCAAGTTGAAGTACCCTGTGCACGTCCACTTTGTGCAGTTTCAAGCGCCTGGGTACAAGACTCCGGATCCGCGCATGATGGAAATGGCTTGCCGCACCGATGGCACGTACCAGTTCATCAACTCGGAGAGCTTCAACAAGTCGGCGCCGCAGGAGTTCTCAGATGCACTCGCACGCGCCGTCAACCGCGTCCGCAACGGCCTGTCCGGCTCATGGCGCGTAGGCTACAAGTGGACGTCCATCAGCACAGAATCGGAATTCCCCAAGGGCGCGATTCGCGCGATCGACGGCGACTTCGTGTTTGCGGACAGCAAGTTCGCCAGCCTCGACCCCGCGGTACACGCGCTTTCCCCGCAGTCCTGGCGCTTCACGTTCAGCGGCCAAGAAGATCGCCGGGTCCTCATGCGCACTGCGTGCACGAGCGACGCCGACTGCGGCGGTTCGAGCAGTTGCTCTGCCAGTCATTGCGGCGAAGGCGGCGTTTGCGTGACGGATACGGCGCCCAACGGCGAGCCTTGCGGGACGGGCGGCACGTGTCGCAACGGCTTGTGCACAGCCGGACAGAAATGCGCTGACTCGATCAAGCCTTGATTTCGGCCTGCTGAACCTGAAACGACCCACGAATCACGTCGGACGCTTCGCTTCTCGCAGCACAGGCGAAGGCAGCGAGACCAAGGGCTGAACGGAAGGCCAAAACAACAGCAGGTCAACGTCGGTCGTTCTTGGCCAACACCCTTCGGTACACAGCCTCATAGCGCGCCACCGCTGCGTCTGGCTGAAACGCCGCCAGCACGCGCGCCCGCGCCGCCCCGCCCATGCGCGACTGAAGCGCTGGGTCTGCGAGAAGCTGAAGCGCGTGGTGCGCCATCGCGTCCACGTCACCCAGCGGCGACAGCCAGCCGGTCTCGCCGTGCACGACGACCTCCGGTAGCCCGCCCACGTCCGTGGCCAGAACGGGCAGACCGACCGCCATGGCTTCCAGCGCTGCAAGCCCAAAACTCTCGTTTTCACTTGGCAGCAGGAACACGTCCGCCGCCTGCAGCCACGGCAGAAAACGCTGCTTGCGGCCCAGAAACGCCACGCGGTCCGAGAGTCCCAGCGCAACGAGCTGATGTTCGGCTGCAACGCGGTCTGGACCGTCGCCAATCAACAGCAGCCGCGCGGGACGTTGCGCGTGCACGCGGGCGAAGACAGCCACGACGTCTTGCAGGCGCTTGATCGGGCGAAAATTGGACACGTGCGCGAGCACCGCCTCGTGCGGCGCGAGGTCCGCGAACAAGGCGCGCAGCGGCGCGCGGTCAGGCTGCGCGGCGGGATACCACGCGGTGGCGTCGACAAAATTGGCGATGACGTCGATTGGGAGTGTCCGCGGCAGGTCCAAGCGCTGCCACGTCGCTTCACGTAGCCAGGCGGACGGCGTCGTCACGGCGTCGCTCTTCAGAATCGACGCGCGCACAATCGGCAGATACGTCGAATCGCTGCCGACCAGTGTGATGTCGGTACCGTGGAGGGTCGTCACCAGCGCGGGGGCATCGGGGCCCAAGACGTCGCGCGCCAGCCACGCGGCCGTCGCGTGGGGCACCGCGTAGTGCACGTGGAGCACGTCCAGTTGATGCTGACGCGACACCTCAATCAGCGCACTGGCCAGTGCGATCGGGTAGGCGCTGTCGGGACGCAAGACCGCGTGATCGGGCTCGTGCACCGGGTGGAAAGTCACGCCGGGCGCGCCCACCGGCAGACGAAACGGCAGCGATCGGGCGATGAAGTGCACGTCGTGGCCGCGCGCGGCGAGGCCCAAGCCAACCTCGGTCGCAACCACGCCGCTCCCGCCGTACGTGGCAAAGCACGTGATGCCGATGCGCAGCGGGCGGCTCAAAGCGACAACTCCTGTTGCCCCGTCGCCCACGGCGTGTAACCGTTAAGCACCGCATCGACAAGCCGCTGCACGCCAAACCGCGCCGCGGGACCCGCCAGACAATACCCGCGCTCCTGCGGCACGCCTTCCGGTGCCAGCCAGAGCCGCGCCCGGTCCAAACGCTGCAAGAGCGCACGGTCGCGCTGCGCCAGCGCCCGGGTGTACTTGTCCACGAGCTTCTGGGTCGCATCAGCTACGACTTCGCGCGTGCGCGCAGCACTCTTGGGCAGCTGCGGATCCAGCCGCGCAAACAGCAATTCTGCCTGAGCAAACGCAGCATCCAAGTCGAATTGCGCGCCGAACGCTTCCGGCGACATGAAGCCGTCTGCCAGGGCGTGCTCGGCCAGGCGACGCTCCAGCACGTCGCGCGGGCCCGTGAGCGCGTGGACGTCGAGTCGCAACTGCTGCGCCAATTCCGTCGTCCGCGCGTCGACCAGCGCAAAACGCCCGCGGTGCACCGCCAGCGGCATCCGCAGCTTGAGATGCGCGTAGAGCGGTGCCAGCTGGGCGAAGTAGGCCATCTCGCCTGGACCGCCCACGTAGGCGGCGGTTGGCAGCCACAGGTCCTGCAAGAGGGGCCGTGACAGCGCCGACGTCGTGAAGCGCAAAGGTTCGTTCGCCAGCCACGTGTGGAGTTGCGCGGTCGTGACCGTAGCGCCCTCCGGGTGGCCCACCAGCGTCCACGTGTTTGCGCCGCGTGGATCCAGCCGGTAGCGCGGTCCATCGATGGCATCGGGCGACACAAACGACAGCGGCGATCCCGCGCGCACATGCACTTGCGCCGCCAGCCCCGTGGCCTCGATCGCGTGCACGCGTTCAGTCAGCAAGTCTGCAATCGGCAGGGCTTCGTCCAGTAGCTGTTGGTGCAACGGCGCGGCGAGAGATGCCAGTTCAGCATCCCGCGGGTTCATGAAAATCAGTCCGTGGCCGTGCAAGAGCGTCGCCATGAGGTGGGCAAACGCGGCCACAACGGTGCGCCCGGGCTGATAGCTGGCCTGCAACAGCGTCAGTGTTTCGGTCGCGTGCGGCAGGCCGGTCAGCGCGGTCTCCAGTTGCGCGAAAACCGCCTGCAAGGTGTCGTCCAGTTGGCGATGTGCGACGGGTATCCGTGCGCCATCGTCTGGCACTTCCAGCCGGATTGGACCGTTAGCGTGCGGCACCAGCGCGTGGTTGATTTCGGCAAAATCGTGGTCTTCGGTTTGCAGCCAGAACAAGGGAACGCACGCCACGCCTGTCTGCGCATTCAAATCGCGCGCAAGAGCGATCGCGGTCACCGCCTTGTAGAGCGTGTAAAGCGGGCCGCCAAGCAGCCCAACCTGCTGCCCGGACGCGATCACGGCCGTTCCCGGCTGCGCAAGCAGCGCCAAGTGGCGATCGCGCAGTGGACACGGCGGCAGCGCCGCGTTCTGTCGGACCAACACCGCGTGGACCCGCGGATCCAGCTGCCGCTGCGCCGCTTGGTGCACAGCCGCCGCGCGCAAAGGCGCATCCCGGTGCGGATTTGTCAGAAGCAGGGTTGCATCCGCATTGCCAGCCAGCCACGATGTAGCGAAGGAACGGTTCATCGCCGTCCAGATACCAGAACCGACCTGCGCGCGCTACGGCGCCGCTGCAACACGCGCAAAATCGCACGGCGAACCATGCCCGCACGTACCCGACTCATGCTGATGCTCACGCTGCCATTCTGTCTGCTGCCGTCGCAGCTTTTTGCACAAACACCGGTGCAGCCCAACGCCGGCGAGATTCAGGCGGCACTGGCGCGACTGAACGTCGTGGGCAGTGTGCTGTACGTGGCGGCGCATCCAGACGACGAGAATTCGCGGCTACTGGCGTATCTCGTTGGCGCGCGCGGGCTCACAGCGACGTACCTGTCCCTGACGCGCGGCGATGGTGGGCAGAATCTGCTCGGAACGGAGCAGGACGAACTGCTGGGTCTGCTGCGTACGCACGAGCTGCTGGGCGCGCGGCGCATCGACGGTGCGGAGCAGCTTTTTACCCGCGCCCGTGACCTGGGCTACACCAAGCGCGCCGATGAAGCGCTGCAGATCTGGGGGCATGAAGCGGTGCTGGGCGACGTCGTGCAGGCGATTCGTCGGCTGCGTCCGGACGTCGTCATCACGCGGTTCAACACGTTGCCGCCCAACCACGGGCACCACACGGCTTCGGCGATTCTGGCGGCAGAGGCGTTCACAGCCGCTGCCGACCCCAAGCGCTATCCGGAACAATTGCCGCAATTTCCGGTCTGGCAGACGCCGCGGCTCATTCACAACGTGCCGATGTTCAACCCGCCGCCGAATCTCGACTTGAGCCAGTTCCTGAAGCTCGACGTGGGCGGCTATGACCCCTTGCGCGGTCGTTCGTGGCCGGAAATTGCGGCGGCGAGCCGGAGTCAGCACAAAAGCCAAGGTTTCGGCGTGACGGCGGAGCGTGGGCCATCGTTTGAGTATTTTCAGGCGTTGGCGGGCTCCAAGCCGCAAGTCGACCCGCTGGACGGTCTGGACCTGACGTGGCAGCGTTTCGCAGGCGGCCTGAAGGTGCAAAAGGCGGTGCTCGCCGCGCAGAAGGCGTTTGCGCCGCTGCACCCGGAGCGGACGATCCCGGCGCTCTGGCAGGTACGCGAGGCGCTGCTGGCGCTGCCCGATGACAACGTGTGGAAGGCGCGCAAGCTGCACGACGTCGACGCGCTGCTCATTGCGTGTGCGGGTCTGATTCTGGACGCGCGCGCCGCGGAGCCCACAGCCGTGCCAGGCGGGAAGGTGAACCTGCAACTCGTCGCGGTGAACCGCTCGAACGTCGCGGCCCGGTTGATGCACGTGACGCTGCCCGATGGCGCGACAGAGGCCAACGCAGCGCTGGCGCTGAACCAGCCGGTGACACGGACGCACGCACTTGTGGTGCCCGCGGACGCGCCAGTGACGACGCCCTACTGGCTGCGCGATCCGCCCGACGGCGGCCTGGATCACGTGCCGGACCTGACGCTGCGCGGCTTGCCTGTGGGGCCACCGGCGTTGAGCGCGACGTTTGTGGTGGAGTTGGGCGGCAAGACGCTCTCGGTGCCGCGCCCCGTGCGCCACGTGTGGAATGACCCCGTCGCCGGTGAACAGTCGCGGCTGTTTGAAGTCGCGCCCAAGGAAACGGTACCCGTGCCGCGCGAGGCGGTCATGGTGCAGGGCGGTCAGGCGCCGCCGTCGCACGTGCAAGGCTGGACCGAGCGGACCGTGCGCTACGACCACGTGCCGCTGCTGACGGTGCGGCAGCAGGCGCGGCAGAAGGTGGTGTCTCTGACGCTGAACCGCGGCGTGCAGCGCGTGGGGTACATCCCAGGTCCAGGCGACCGCGTGGCGGACAGCCTGCAAGCCGTGGGTTACGACGTGACGTTGCTGCCGCCCGATAAACTCGCGCGTGAGCCGTTGGCGCAGTTTCAAGTGATCGTGGTCGGCATTCGCGCGCTGAATCAGGGACCGGAACTGGCGGCGCACAAGGAAAAGCTGCTGCAGTACGTCGCGGACGGTGGGCGAATCGTGGTGCAGTACCAGACCCAGAGCAAGCTGGCACCGCTGAAGGCGGACATCTTCCCGTACCCGCTGGAGATTGGCCGTGAGCGTGTGACCGACGAGAACGCCGCAATGACGCCTCTGGACGCGAACGAGCCGCTGCTGCAGACGCCGAACAAGCTGACCGCGGACGATTTTGTTGGCTGGGTCCAGGAGCGCGGTCTGTATTTTGCCCAGAAGTGGGACGCGCGCTGGCGGCCGGTGCTGACGATGCACGATCTGGGTGAGGCGCCGCTGCAGGGCGGGCTCTTGGTCGCCAAGCACGGGAAAGGAACGTTCGTTTACACCGGGCTCGCGTTCTTCCGGCAGTTGCCCGCGGGCGTGCCGGGCGCTTACCGCCTGCTGGCCAACGTGATGACGCCATGAGTGACGAACAACGCCCTGAGATGGACGATGCCGCGCCGATTTTGGGCCGCTGGCGCAACCTCTACATCGCCGAATTGGCCATTCTGGCCGGCTTCATTCTGATCTTCTGGCGCCTTTCGGCGGCTTACGCATGAGCGCGCTCGACTGGTTTGTGCTCCTGTCCACGACGCTCGCTATCGTCGTCTTCGGCTTGTGGAAAACGCGCAGCGCGCAGACGTCAACCGCGGAATACCTGCATGGCGGCTATCGCGAAAACTGGCGCACGATTGGCCTCTCGGTGATGGCAACACAAGCCAGCGCCATCACGTTCCTGTCGGTTCCGGGTCAAGGGTACGAAGACGGCATGCGCTTTGTGCAATTCTACTTTGGCCTACCCATCGCCATGGTCGTCATCAGCGCGTGGTTCATCCCGATTTACTACCGGTTGCGCGTCGTCACGGCATACGAATACCTGGAGACGCGCTTCGACCTGAAGACGCGCCTCCTTGCTGCGACGCTTTTCCTGATTCACCGCGGCCTGGCCACAGGCGTGACCATTTACGCGCCGGCCATCATCTTGTCGGCGATCCTCGGCTGGCCGCTGCAGCCCACGGTCGTCGGCCTGGGCGTCTTCATCACCGCGTACACGCTGATCGGCGGTTCGCGCGCAGTGAGTGCCACGCAAAAGCAGCAGATGGTCGTGATGCTGGGCGGCATCCTCGTTGCCGCCGTGGTCATCGTGCTGCGTCTACCCGACGACGTGTCTTTTTCCAAAGCCGTCGCGCTCGCGGGTGTGCATGGTCGCATCAATCCGGTGAGCTTCCAGTTCTCGCTCAACGACCGCTACAACGTATGGTCCGGGCTCGCCGGCGGCTTCTTCCTCGCGCTTTCCTATTTTGGCACGGACCAAAGTCAGGTCGGCCGCTACCTGAACGGCCGCTCGATCGGCGAGAGTCGGATGGGCTTGCTCTTCAATGGCGCGTTGAAGATCCCCATGCAGGCCCTGATTCTCTTCATTGGCGTGCTGGTTTTTGTCTTCTACCAGTTCACCGCGCCGCCGCTGCTGTTCAACCGACCTTTGGTCGCGCAGGTGCAGGCGAGCGCAGAAGCCCCCGCGTGGTCGGCGTTGGAGACGCGTTGGGATGTGCTGCAGACGCAGAAGCAAACGCAGACACGGCAATTTCTTGTGGCGGACCAGCTGTCGACCCGCGAGGCGCTGCGGCAAACGGAAGCACAGGTGCAGACGTTGCGTGCGGAGGCTAAGGTGCTGGCCAAGCGCGCGGTGCCGGGCGCGGAAACCAAGGACACGGACTACGTCTTCATCTCGTTTGTCACGCGCTGGCTACCGCACGGTCTGGTTGGCCTCTTGGTCGCCGTCATCCTCGCCGCGGCCATGGGCGCCACCGCCAGCGAGCTCAACGCGCTGTCCGCCACCAGCGTCGTCGACTACTACCGCCGCCTCGTCCATCCCAACGCCAGCGATACCGCCACGCTGCGCGCTTCACGCGTCTTCACCGTCGTCTGGGGCGCTATCGCGATCGGCTTCGCCTCCTTCGCCGCGCTAATCGACAACCTCATCCAAGCCGTCAACATCTTGGGCTCGCTGTTTTACGGGGCGGTTCTCGGCATTTTTGTGTGCGCTTTCGCGTTCCCGCGCCTGCGAGGCAACGCCGTATTCTGGGCCGCATCCGCCTCACAAGTACTTGTGATCGTGCTTTATTTCACCAGCGACATTGGCTTTCTCTGGTACAACGTCGCGGGCTGTCTGGGCGTCGTCGTTGGCGCCAGCATCTTGGCGCGGACCACGGGACAACTGAAGGCCAAAAGCGCGGCGTAGAACGCCTGTGGTGGCACGTTCGGCGTACCACGGCTATCATGGAACGGTAGGACTGCTGCTGACGCAGCGTTAGAAGAGGCAAGAACCGTGGCCGCGCCGACTCATCCTGAACGTTCCCCTGTAGAAATCCGTGAAATGGAAATTGGCGACTTGGGCGGCGTCTTTGCGCTAGGCGAAGAGCTGTTTACCGCCGAACGCTGGCCGTCGTTGTACCGCACGTGGGACCAGTACGCGCTCGCGACACACTTTGCTTCGGACTCCGAGACGTGTTTGGTGGCGGAAATTGACGACAAGCTCGTCGGTTTTGCCGTCGGATCGATTCTTGAAAAGCCCGGCAGCGCGTGGACGTATGGCTACCTGATTTGGCTGGGCGTTGACCCGAACGGCGGCCGGCGCGGCATCGGCGCGAAGCTTGTTGGGCACCTGCAGGACGTGTTTATCGAGCTTGGCGCGCGCATGATCATGGCGGATACGGACGCGGAGAATTCTGCGGCCATTTCGTTCTTCGAGGCGCAAGGCTTTGAAGAGGACAGCGAGCACGTGTATCTCTCCAAGAACCTGACGTACCACCCGGATTACATCGCGCATCACCGCAAAGGTCGGGTGGCGGATCGCCCCGGCGGTGTGCGTGGGGCGTATCGACGCGCGGCAAAAAAGGGCAAAGGTGGAGGCAATGGCCACTGAGGCGGCACTCGCGGCGGTGCTGGGCTGCATCAATCCCGGTCGGGTGCGCGCGCTGACGGCTGCGGCTGTGGACGCGTACAGCCCGACGTATGCCGAAGAGCCAGCGACGGCGGTCTTTGCCCACTTCCTACAAGCCCACGGTTTGCACGTGACGCGCCAGCCCGTGGCCAATCCCGACAACAAGGCGCCGCGGCATAACCTGCTCGTGCGTCTGGGACCGGAACCGCTGGGACTGCTGCTGGTCGGGCACGTCGACACGATCCCCGGCGGACAGGACGCGATGGCGTTTCACGGCGCGGCGATCGCGGACGATATTCTGACCGGCTTGGGCGCGGCCGACATGAAAGGCGGCTGCGCGGCGGCGGTCGAGGCGATTCTGGCGCTGGCGGCGAGCGGCGTGCAGCTGCAACGCGGTGTTGGTTTGGCGCTTGTCGTGGGCGAGGAAGAGTACGGCGATGGTTCTGTCGCACTTCCGCCGAATTTTCTCGCGCCGCTGTGTCTTGTCGGCGAGCCGACGTCGCTCGAGCCCTGCACGTCGCACTTTGGCTACGCGGAATGTCGGCTCACGGCCAGCGGCACGCGCGCGCACGCGGCACTTTCCGGCGCTGGCGGCAGCGCGATTCACGCGATGCTGACGTGGCTGCTCGCCGTGCTGGATGGCATGCCGGGCTCTGATCCCGCTGGCACCATCGCCGCCAATGCGCGCCTCATCCGCGGCGGTGACACGCTCTTTGTCGTGGCGGACAGCTGCGACGCGCTCCTGGACCTGCACTGGGCACCGGGCGTGGAAGCCGCGGACGTGCTCAAGCGCGTCGAGGACTCCCGTGAAGCCGCGCTGTGGGGCCATCCGGCGTGCAATTTGACCAGCGAGACGCTCTTTCAGGCCGCCGCATTTGCCCATGCCGAGGACGAACCGCGCTTGGAGCCGCTGCGCGCGGCGTTTGCACAGCAGAATATCGAGTGGCTGCCGGGCGTGTTCCCCTCGCACAGCGATGCCGGGCTGTTTGTCGACCGCGGCAGCGTGACCGTCGTCTGTGGACCGGGCGCACTCAGCGCTGCACACGCGCCGGGCGAGTCGGTTGCGCTGCGCGAAGTGGAAGCAGCAGCGCGGTTGTACGCGACCGTGGCGGTTTTGGCCTGCGCGTGAACGACGGGCTGAAGGTCGCGCCCGCCGTTCACGCCTACTGACCTACTGGCAAACCGCCTTGATGCACTTGCCGGCGGTGAAGTCGCAGGTCAAGCCGGTGGCGCAGGTGCCCGTGCATGCTTCGCCCTCAGCCGGCAGCGGCGTGCACTTGGATTTGGTGCACTTCAGGCCGGTCGCGCACGGGTTGAAGAGGCCGCCCACATCGACGCACGCGGCGTCCTTGGGCAGCCGATCGCCGCAGGTTGTGCCGTCGCAGACCGACGGCGGATTGCAGGTGAACGGGTGCATCTGATCGTTGCCCGTCGCGCACGCAGCGCCCTTGCCGGGGAGCGCTTGGCACGTCTTCGCGCCTTCCGTGCCCGTGCACCAGTTGTCGAGCGCGCGGCACTTGCTGGTCGATGTGCAGGCACCGCCCGGAGCCACCGCCGCGATGCAGGAAGCTGACTTGCCGTCTGCCGCCATCGCGCAGAGCAAGCCGTCGCCGCAGGTCTTCAGACCTTCGCACGCGTCGCCAACTTTGCCGAGCGCGACGCACGTGCTGCCTTTGCCGCATTGGTAGCCTGCGACGCAGGTGGCCGAACCCCCGCAGTTTTCGCCGGCCGCCGCACGCGCGGTGCACTTGCCGCCCCCGGCCGCGAACAAGCAATACGCCGTCGCGTCGCAATCCTGCGTGTTGCTGCACGCGCCGTCCTTGCCGCCCCAGCCAGTCGCGGTGCATTTCTCGCTGATGCAGTGCAAGCCTTCTGCGCAGATCCCGCCCATGCTGCAGTCGCCGCCCGCGGCGATGAAGGCTTTGCACGTTCCGGGGCAGTCGCCCTTCTTGTCGCACGTGCCGCTCTTGCACTCGTTTGAAGTGGTACAGGCCTTGCCGGTTTCGACGAGGCCGGCGATCGCTTCCTTGCACGCCTGCGGCTGCGCGTTGTTCCCAAGGAAGTCGCACGTTGTGGTCATCGCCGACAGACACGCACTGGCTTTGGCCGGATCATAGGCGACCGTGCCCGCAGCGATGCCTTTGGAGATCCCGCTCATGTCGAGCTCCGAGCCCAGGATGCCTTTGCACCCGTCCATAGTGGCGATGGACATGCCGTCAAAAGCGCCGGGGCAGCTGATCAGCTTGGTGCAGAAGGCGTCGATCGTGGCTGCGGCCAAGTCGGTCGCGGCGATGCCGCTGCTACCGCCGCCGCCATCGCTGTTTGTCGATGTGCCGCACGCGGCGAGGGAGAACGAGAGGAGAATGGGGGTCAGAATACGCTGAAACATAAGACACCTCCGTGGTCTGTTGACTGGGCGCGATTTTGAGCGTTTGGGCGGGAATGTCAAAGATGTGGAGATCGGCCGCGACTTCCGAAGCCCCCGGGGCGGGCCAGGCAGAGACGGCGTTTGGCATTGGCGCGGTGGAGCTGCGGGATTTCCGGTCGGCGGCCGATGGGAAGATCCAAGTCAGGCAAGAAGGGGCCGCGTGTGGGTTCGGAGCGCAGCGGCCCCCATCCCAGCCTTCGTGCAAGAACAGTGAAATGCGCGTAGCACCGCTGAACGCGAGTCCTGGCCACGGACGAGCGCACCTGAAGCGCGGCGCCCCCTTACGCTTGACGTGGCATTCAAGCGCACTGCCCGCGAGGAGTTCCCTCGAACGCGTCCCAAGGCGGAATGCTGATTGGCAGGAACGGACTGCAGCCAAATCCATTCGGGGAATTCAAAGCGCAGCGGCCCCCATTCTACCGCTCGTGTAGGAGCGGCGAGATGCACGGAACGTGTCGCCTCGAATCGGTGACGACGACTTGTGCACAGCATGTTTGTGCCTTGATTGACGGCATCGGGGGCAGCGTTCAGACTGCCACCACAGCGATCGCCGTGTGGGCAAGTGGCCTACGCGGCTGCCATCCGGAGGGTTGGATGCGGCGCGACACCTTGCTTGGACCTGTCGGCTCGCATCGGCGCAGCGTTGTCGGGAATGCCACAGCCCTTCTGGCAGCCTATCTCGCGCTCCTTGTTCTCATCTACGGGCTCGGCCTCGACACGCTGGGCGAGTCGCTACACAAGCACTGGCAGTACCTCGACTTACGGGAACTCAAGCAGCGGCCGCTCACTTCGTTGCTCTACCAGCACTCCCAGCCGCCGCTCCTGAATGCTGTGGTGGCAGCGTTGAGCCAACTGCCCTGGCAGCTGAACGACGCGTTTGTGCAGCTGAACTGCGCGCTGGTCAGCGTGTCGTGCGTGCTGCTGTTCCACGTGATGCGCCATCTGCGCGTAGCGACTGCGACTGCGGGCGCCGCGGCGACCGCGTACCTGCTGGCGCCTGCGACGCTGCTGAACGCCGCGTATCCGTTCTATCCGACGATGACGGCTTTTCTCTACGTGACGTTGGTGTACAGTTTCGTCCTCGGCGAGCGACACATCCGCATCGGGCACCCGTTGGTGGTCGCAAGTCTGCTGTCGCTGAGCCTGTTGCGGACCAGCTTCACACTTGTGCACATGGTGCTGATGTACGGCGCGTTTGCGTACATGTACCGCGACCGGATACGCCGTGCAGCGCTTGTCGGCGGAGTCGCGCTCATGTTGCTGGGCGCGACCGTCGTTCCGGTGAAGAACTTGGCGATCTATGGCTTTTTTGGATCCTCCAGTTGGTCGGCGCTGAACCTCGCCTCAGCCACGCAAGTCAACCTTGGCCTCGCACCGTTCGCGCCGCCCGATCAGGTCGTCGAGCGTTTTCCCGAAATGGCGCGCTGCAAATTCCACGCTGCGGTCGATCGGGACTTGCGCAAGGCGGATGGCTATCCCAACTACAACTCTTGCGTGACGCTGGAATTCTCGCGGTTCTACCGCAGCCGGTTCCTCGCCGCCGTAAGCGCGCCGCGCTACGCCCGCAATGTCGTACGCCACCTCCGAGCGTACCTTGCGCCGCCCGACAAGTATCTGTTTCTGGAGAACCGGGGTGCGCTCAACGCCTATGCAGACGCCTTCAACGCGGTCTGGTTGACCCGGACGTTTGCCTTCGCCAATCCGGCCTTGGGCGCTGAGGGCATGGAGACGCGCGTGCTCGCCGTCCTCTTGATTTGCGGCTTTGGGCTGCTGTTCCTGAAGCGCTGGCGCCGTCTGGACGTGTTGACAGTCGCGTCCGGCCTTCTGCTCGCACACTTGGCGACCCACGTGCTGACCGATGGTGTCGAAGGCCAGCGCTTCGTTTTCGACGTCGAATTTGTTTTCTATGTTTGGCTCGCCGTGGCGGTGACGTACGGACGCGCGCTCTGGGCTCGGCTGACGGCACGCAGCCCAGACGCGCGATATCGAGGCTCCGCTGACCAAAGCAGATCGGGCGGACCTGTAGGCTAAACGTGCTGGAATGAGCGCCCGGCGGCCGCCGCGAGGTGATCGCACTCACTCCGAGCGGTGGGATTGCGAGGAAGATCCTGCCCCGTCGATGAACACCGAGGTCGACCGGCCGTTTTTCGATGAAGACGCCCCGTAGAGGCGCAAACGCCAGAGCGCGAGCGGGCGTGTGGACCGGCGCTCGCGGCGAACGGACGCGGCAAGACTCCGGGGAGGCTGTGGAAGGCCGGTTGCGGTCGGAAGATTGAGCGGCGGTCGCGGTCGGAGCATTCAGGCGCTGGCACTTTCAGTGCTAGGCGCGGGATGTGGCCAGAGGGCAAGGACGAAATCAACTTTCCGTCGCGACGCAGCAGGCGGGAAGCTCTCGTGTGAACTGAGGCTCTGTCGGCCGATCTTCGCAGTGTTGCACGAATCGTAACCGCCAAGCGGTTCGCCGCGGGGTGCGTCTGCCCGTCGTGAGACCTGGTGTGCCTGGCGAATCCGTCCGTTCGAGCGGACGGGCCGCGTCACGCGCCGTCACTCGCTACGCCAGGGCATTCTCCCGTTGGGCTGGATGAAGCAAGCCGACGTGGGTGACACGGACGTTCCGTTGCCCGGCCACCCGGTGCAAATCACGTACACGCTTCGGGGTTTGGTGTTCGCTTGACGGTCAACCGGGATGTGCGATTCTTCTGCCCCGCGCGCTCGGGTTTTCGAGTCGCGCCAGCCGGTTTGCCGTCCCCATCCCTACGCGAAGTCCATGTCTGCTGCCGCCTCCGCCTCCGCGCCTCGCACGTTGCAATTTGACGCGCTGACTGGCCTGCGCTTTGTTGCAGCGTTTCACGTCGTCCTATTCCACTACTGGGCCGGTTTACTCCACGACAAAGTTCCGTGGATCAACGCGATTGTCAGCAGCGGCTACGTTGCCGTCGGCCTTTTCTACGTCCTCTCCGGCTTCATTCTGACGGTCGTCTACGGCAGCTCCGACCTCGATCGCGCCGGTCGCCGTCGCTTCTGGGGCGCGCGCGTTGCCCGCGTGTATCCGGCGTATTTTCTCGCCGCACTTCTGTGGATCCCCGTCGTTCTCTTGAAGCATCCGCCCGCTATCGATTTCCTTGCTCTGGGGCCGACCCTGCTTGGCGTGCAGGCGTGGGTGCCCTCTTTGGCGACCGCCTGGAACTTCCCCGCGTGGTCAGTCTCTGTCGAGGCGTTCTTCTACCTCGTGTTTCCCTTCGTACTGCCTTACGTACGCCGCTTGACGTTTTCACAGACTTGGCGGTTCCTCGCCATGACGTACGCACTTGGTTTGGTCGCTCCGGCGTTACACCTCGCTCTAAACACCGACCCGGCGTCAGGCCAGCTCTGGTCCACCGATGTCTGGACTAGCGTGATTAAATTCAACCCGCTCATTCGCTTTCCCGAATTCCTCGCTGGCATGGGCGTCGGCCAGCTCTTCCGACTGAGGGGCAGCCGTCCGGTTCCGTCTTGGTACGCGCTCGCTGCCGCGCTGACGCTCTTGGCGATCCTCACCCGCTCGCGACGCATCGAATACCTGTTCATCCACAATGGCACGTTCGTTCCGCTTTTTGGCGTGTTGGTCTTCGGGCTAGCGACGGCGGGCGGCAAGCTCGGTGCTTTGCTGTCACAGCGACACGTGGTGGTTCTCGGCGAGGCGAGCTACTCCCTCTACATTCTGCAAGCGCCGGTAAGGGATTTGGCCCTCTACCTGACGTCATTGTGCGGGATCACGAATCCGTGGCTGAATTTCCAAAAGCCGCTGATGGTCGTGATGCTCTTGGTACCCGTGTCCGTGCTGGTGCTGTACCGGGTGGAGATGCCGACTCGCCATTGGCTTCGCAAAGTACTGGCGAGCTGAGCGTCAATCGGGACCTGCGCTCGCCCCGCGCACCGCACGGTCTGGAATTGGTCGACCGACGTTGAAGCGGATTCGCTCGAATCCGCTCAGGAAACTCGAAGGTGCGGTACTGCCTCCAACCGTCAACCGGTAGACGCTTGCCCGATTGATGAGCACCTCATTGGTGCACAACTGATTGTTTCACTTGCCCGCCACGGTCACGCCCCCACCGATCCCGTCCTGGAGCACATTCCTCGCACCTATCGATCGGCCGCGGCCTCGCAGCGGCAAGCGCTGGCTGGGCGCGCACGGCAGTCAAGGCGGGTAGGCGTACAGGACCTTTCTTCGCGCACGACTCTTTCTGCACGCAGTTCGCCTTATCGCGCGCCACGCAGAGGCCGCCGAAGGCGCAGCAAAATCCCAACTCCTGCAACGCGTCCATTTCGCACGGTCGGCGACGAGCACCACCACGCACTTCCCCGTGCGCAACGCACAGCCAGCGAGTAGCCGCCAAACGTGCACAAGCTGATCTTGAAGCGACACCGTCCAGCGTCGCGGCAGTCGAGCGACTTCGAGCAGTCCGCATCGGGTGCAGCGGTCGCACGCAACAGTCACAGGTGGCGGCCCCGCTCGCGCCGCTGTACCCGTCGTTCGCCGCAGCGCGGGGAGAAGTCCACGACGGTGTCTACCCGATGGTTGGATGGGGAGTCAGTTGATTGCGCAACAAGAAGCAGCGCATTCAGAACCCATCGTCGCGACCAAAATTTCGCGAATTCGCTCTGCCGCCGGTTCGCTTGCCTAGACGCGCCTTCACCATCACCGGAATCGGCGGTGCTTGAGCGGACACCTGAGGCTGGTAGTAGAAGTACACGGCGCTGCGGGGCACAAGGACCTTTCGCACGGCACGCGCTGCGACGAGCGGAATGTGCACACGGACTTCACCTCCCGGCCCCGGATCGTCCATGTAGATGGCCAGCCCTCGTGCGTACGGTTCGACGCGGTGAACGCGGCTGTCGAGCAAGCCGTCGTACACGTTGTCCTCGGGACGAAATCCGGGGGGCAGGCCAATCTGGGCGAGGATCACGCCGCGCTCCATACCTTCACCGCCGCGTGAGATGTGGACGCCGAGCGAAGCGCGGTCGCCCAGGCCGTACGTTGTCGCATCGAGCCTCTGCTCAATCGTCAGCGTCGGCTCTTGCCCGTCGGCAACCTGGACCTGCGGTGCCAGTGGCCGGTTCCACGGCACGTAGTACTTGCTCGCCACCCGGTAGCCGACATCCGCCGCGGCATCAGAACCGCCCAGCGAAATCGTTAGCTTCGAGCCTGCATGCACCTTTTCGGTCAGGTCCAGACGCACCGGCGACGCGGCGCTTTTGGCGTCCAAGGACACCGTCGCGACCTCAGCGCCGTCGACGGTGACGACCGCCTTGCCGCCGTCTTGTCCGGCCGCCGCCGCCGCCAGCATGGCTCGCAAGGCCAGCGCCGTGCCTTGGGTCGAATAGAAGCCTCCGCTTGGATCGCGCAGCACGAGGAGCGACCGCATCGCTTCGCGGGCCTTGTCGGGACGTCCACCGTGCGTTGCGAGCGCGTGGGCGACCAACGCGGTCGTCTCAGCCTCGCCGGCGTCTCCGTATCCGCCGTAAAGACTTCCAGAACGCGGCAGGAACGTGACGCGTCGGTCGCGGCCAGTCCCGACGACAGCGGCCCGGCGATCCAGCTCGTCCAGCAGCGCTTCGGCACGCGCCCGGTGGCTCGGCCCCCCGTTCACCAAGGCGTCCGCCGCGAGCGCCAGGACGTAACTGTCGACGCCTTCGGTGACGACGAACGCAGCTTCAAGCACGCCTACGACCTTCGCGCAAGCCGTTCGCGCTTTCTGCACGTTGACGCTTCCTGGAGACTTCGCATCGATGCCTGCCGCGCACTGTGGGTCAGCGGCGAGGAATCCAAGCGCCACGTAGGCACTCTCCGCGGGTGGGCCGAAAGCGCCGTGTTCATCCTGACGCGTACTCAACGCCGCGCGCGTCCGATCCAGAACCTCCTCGTCCACGTAGACCAGAGAGGCCAGCTGGCTGAGCACCATCAGACCATAGGCCGTGAGGTAGCTTTTGGTTTGGCTGGCGCCGTCCGGTCCGCCAAAGTCGCTGAAGCCACCGCCGGGCGCTTCGTACGCCAAAAGATCCTGGTAAGCGAGCCGCAGAATACGCAGCATCGCGGCATCGCGTTCGGGCGTCAGACCGCCGGTCGCCCGCAGCGCCTTGAGCACGAGCGCGTTGACGTACGCGGTGGACGCTTCCTGCTCGAACGTACCATGCGGCCTGTCGGTCATCTGCTCCAGGCCGTCCAGTGCTTGCGCCAGCGGACTCCCCAACAGCGTCAGCACGACCGAACGGCCGTCGGGCAGCGCGTCGTCCGGCACGTTGAACGGCCGCTGAACCGTATCCACCACCAGCCCCGCATCGACATGCAGCACTTCGCGACCGTCCGGGGAGATCTCGATCACCCGCTTCAACGCGTCCTTTTGGCCGTGCATCTCGCCGGCGAACGACACGAAATGCTGTCCAGATTTCAGCGCCGTAACAGGCAATTGCATCCCGGAGATGCCGCGGGCTGCCACGCGCACGGGCTCAGCCAGCTGACTCGCATCGATCTCCAGTCCCGCGTCGGTGGTCGCAGTCAGCGTCGCGGTAGCGGCGGTTGGCCGTTCATTTTGCGCGGCGATCTGGACAGACACTTGATCGCCAGTCGTCAAGTCGTGCGGCACATCGAGATCGACGTGAAAGTCCTTGCTGACGACGAGGTCACCGGAGCCGGCGCCGAGGAGTCCGCCCGCGTCACTCGCCAACGCCTGCGCTTGCCACGTCGTGATCGAGTCGGCGATGCGGAATTGCACCTGCGCGATGCCATCTTCGCCAGCGACCGCCGCTGGGTTGAAGTACAGCGTTTCCGGGAAGTCCTTGCGCACGGCGACAGGAGCTTCCGCCTGCCCGCCGCCGCCTTTGACCTTCTCCATCGTCCCGCCGCCTTTGCTGTCGTCGAGCTGAAGTCCGCCGAACTTCGCCGTGACCGTCCCTTCGCCGTCCCCGCCGTCGTTGGCAAACAGCTTGGTGGCCGCGCCATTCGCTCCAACAAGCGAGCCGGCGACCGTGTTCTTCACGACGGAGTCACGTGCATTTCGGTTGGCTTCCTCGGCATCGACAGAGGGGCGGGCCGAAGCGGCTTTCTCCGCGTTCTCCCGCCGGGCCGAGGGTGCGTCTTTCTCCTCGAGCTGGACCTCGAACATCGCGTGGGACTCGTCTGTGCTCACATCTCGGTCAAGGAACCGTCCGGAACTTGGTCGGAAAACATGGGAACTCAGGTACGCAGCGCCAGCGAGCATCAAGGGTCCTGCGACCAATACGACGCGCAACGCCCGCCGCTGACCTGGATGCGACGTCGCCTCGCCAGTTTGCTCGGCTTGCCGTTGCCGATGGACCCAGAACAACAGCCCGGCGAAGATGCCGATGGCGAGCAGCAGGACGACAGGCCCGGACGTCGTCTCCCGCATCTTGAGGAAGTCCTGCAGCAGGATCGAGGCCAGCCAGCCCAGCGCGAGCGCAGCGCTTGCCGCCGCCACGCCGATGCGCAGCCAGAAGATGCCTACCAGCAGCGCCAACGCCAGGGCGAGGCCAAAAACGATCCAGCCCACGGTCCGCACCTTGCCCGCCAATTCGCGCGCGTCAGCGTTCTGGTCTGCGAGCTTACGACGGTCGTCTTCGAGCGTAAGTCCTGTGGTTTCGTGGGCAATCGGCACTTTCTGTTGGGCAAGGAGCCAACGCGCCGTGGCTTGCTGCGCCGCTGTCCATTTCCCTTGGCCACCCTCTGCGCCCGGCGGTTCATCCGGAAACAGCAGCGCCATCGTTCCCACGGCCAGATCTGGCATCGCGAACAGCGCTTCAATGACTTGCGGCGGCGGCGTACCGGCCACACGAGCGAACACGGCTGCATCCACAACTGCAATGCCGACCGCGCTCGCCTTTGGCTTACCCGCGCTATCGGTGACGCGCATCCGCAGCGTCGCTTCGTCGCCCGGCCTCGTTGGGTCCAAACCGGTCAATTCAACCCGCAGTCCGTCGCGCGGGGCGGCCAAGGCCAGAACGGTGTCCTCTTCGGGCGCGCCGTCCAGACTGAGCCGCAGCAGCCCTGTCGCGTCGTCCGGCACCGCGAGGACAACGTCGAAGATGCCTTGCTTACCGGCGGTTGAAGCCAGTGCGACGACGCGGCCATCGATCTCGGCGCGGAGGAGAGCTGGCGTCCGCGACGGCACAAAGACCTGGCAGGTCAGCCGCTCGCCCGCGCGCAGCAGCGACTTGTCGCAGCGCAGGACCAGGTTGCCTTCGCGCATCGGCGGAGCGTCGGTTGACGTCCAGTACTGCTTCTTGTCCAACGGATCGACGGCGAGCACCGCCAGCGGTCGACCAAAATAGGCGGGCGGCAGATCCATCGCTGCGAGCCCATCCGCTCCTGTTCGTGCCTTGCCAAGCTGCTCTCCCGATCCAACGGTTTCGCGAGCGCCGTCGCCAGGAGCGAACAACGTCACGTCCGTCTCAACCGGTTTGCCGTCCGGCCGCACAGCGCGAACCAGAATACGATTGGCGCGCGGCAAGTTGCGGCGAATCGACGGCGCCTCGCTGACCAGGGTGATCGCCATCTCGTCGCCTGCGAGCACCAAGCCGCCACGTCCTTCCTCGGCGCGTCCAGCGGGGTCCCGTACGACGGCATGCAACGAGATGGTGCTGGCGACGCTGCGTCGGCCCTGAATCAGATAGTCCGGCAGCTGCACGGAAAACTTGGCCTTCCCTCCGCTAATCGGCTGGTTTTGGGAGAAGATCATCGATCCGCCCGCATCAACGGTCAGCCGCGCTTTGCCGCTCCCCAACGCCACGCCGGTGGTGAAATTCGCCGAGATCTCGACGTCGAACGGCGCCTTGCCGTCCGTCGCGCCCACGCTTGGATGCACGGCCACGGAGAACGGCGGCAGCGTGTAGCGTTCGACCTTGAGCGAGGCCGTACTCGCCATCCCGTCCACTTCCAGCCGGGCCGTGTAGGTCCCAAACGCGGCGTTTTGTGAAAGTTCGACGTCGCCGGACGTAATGCCCATCGCCGAAACGGTAACCGGCAAGCGGGTCAGGCGGTTGCCACGGGGGTCCCGCAGTTCCAGCAAGGCGGGACGGTCCGCGAGCGGCTTGCCACTGCCCAGATCCAGGCTCAGGCCGCGCAGGTGAATCGTCTGGCCAGGCTGGTAGGTTGGCTTGTCGCTCGATAGATGTTGGCGGATCTTGCGCTCAATCTGCACCGGAAGGTCGAGGCTCCGCAGCTCGCCGGCGACCGTGGCCTCGGCGTGCAAGGTCGCGTCGGCGGTCGCGTCGTTCTGCATCGGCAGCTTGAGTTTGACTTCCGCCGTGCCGCCGTGCGTCGTTGTGGCCACGCCCTTGGCCAGCACTTTGTGGGCGGCATTGCGCAGCTGCACCTCGACTTTGACGCCGTCGCCGTTCGCTGATTCGCGTGCTTCTCCGTCCAGGATGGCCACGCCAACTGCGGTCGACGCACCTGCGATGAAGTGCGGTACTGCGCGCAAACGCAGCGCTGAATGGACGTGACGCGCTTCCATCCGGTCCGCGCGAATGCCCACAGCCAGCGTCGCGGCGCCGGCCAGCACGACCAGAGCGAGGACGGCCAGACGAACGGGCCGCAAGCGTGCTCCTGTCGACAAGCCCAGAAACCGCATGAACCGCGGCAGGAGGCGATGACGGAGGCGAAACTGCTGGGCGCCAACGACAGTCGCGTCGATCTGCTGGCCATCCAGCTCCGGAAGCGGCGTCGATGCGAATTCACTCAGTTTGGCGCCAATCTCCGAGGCGCGTGTCCGGCAACTTGGACACCACGCGACGTGCGCAGCTGCCAACGGCAGGGAATGGGGTCCGAGCGTCCCGCAGCACAACCCAGCGACGGTCTTGTCGCTCAGGTGCAAGCCAACGTGCGCGGCACCCGGTGCGATTCCCGCGAGCGCCAGCGCTTCATTCTCAATCGCGTCGACGAGCGTTTCCCGGGGCGTGCGAAAAACCGCTGCCAACGCCGTCATCGTCAGACCGGCATGGGAGGCGAGCCACAGTCCGCTGCGTCCGACGTGTTGGCCACCGAGGCGTGAGGCGGCTTCGGCGAGCAGCGCGATTTGCCACTTCGCCGTCGAGCCGCGCGGGCCACGATGCGCGGCGTGCGCCCAGACGTCGGCAAAAGCATCGGGCGGGACTGCATCCGATCCGGACGTCAACAGACCCAAGACCAGCGGGCCGTCGCGAACAATCAGGGGACGAATCGAACCTGCGTCGCCCGTCTTGGCAAAGCGACGCAGCGCTTGGTTGACGTCTGGAACCGTGGGCGGACTCGCTTCGCTAGGCATCAGCACTCCATTTTGTCTGTACGGGATCAGGCGCGCCGGAACTCTGCCCGCGTCTGCCTGATGAACGTCCCGACCCCATTCAAATCGTCCGTAGCAGCGGACCGTCCGCCGCCTGCCGCCGAACACGCGGAGGCGGAACGGAACGGCCTGACTGTAGAAAATCGCCCCTTTGTCGGAGTTTTGCTGCGCGTGGCCGCCAAGTCAAGCTCAGCACGAGGGGTTTGTACGCTTCAGGCAGTCCGTTTCGCCGCGATGTGGATCCATCCCCGGAAGGTGGGGACGGAGCACCGCCTCTGCTGGCGCTCGACGGCCGATTTCAAAAGGATGTCGCGTCGCTAGTCGTCCAGCGACTTGTCGGCCACGAAACGCGCCACATGCTCCGCCGCCTCGTGGATGTCCCACAAGAACGCACCAAGGTCACGCTGCGCTGGCATAGACATCCACCGCTTCACGCTCGACACGGGCGCGCACATACGGATTCCGGATTGCCGAACGCTCGACCAGATCCACGCGGCAGCCAAACAGCGCCTCCAGCCCAGCGAGCAGTCCGAAATACGCTGTCTTGTGGTCCACCGGGGCCAGCGGCGCGAACTCGACGGCAAAGTCGCGATCGCTCGTGCCCGGCAGAGCGTCGCCGCGCGCGTACGAGCCAAACAGTGCCAACCGCCGGCCGTGGTGCCGACGACAAAGGGCCGCGAGGCTTTCGGACTGCGCGTGCGTCATGGGCACCTCGCCACGCGATTGTGGCCTGAGAAAGCGTAGGGTTGCGGGGTGTGGTTGTCTACGAGCGGCTTGGCTGCGGCGACGGCGGGGTGATGCGCCGGCGTCCCGGAATGCCACGGGCGCTGCCTTGTTCTTCCGAGCCAAGCGCTGTGGCCTCAGCTACGCCGCCGACTTGGCGCCCAGCCAGCCCGCCAGCTCCTGATGCCCCAATCCCAGCCCCAGCAGTGCCCGCACCATCAGGTCCAGCGATACCGAGCGGTCGCCTGCCTCGATCTTCGCCACCCGCGACTGACTGGAGCCCAGAATCCGCGCGAGCTGCGCCTGAGTGACCTGGTGTTCGGCGCGCACGGTCCGCACGGCTTCCGCGAGGCGGTGGCGAATCTCCACCAGCTCCGTTTCTGCCGGAGACAGCGCCAGAAAATCAGCCGCATCACCCACTTTCCAACCAGCGGCGGCGAGGCGGGCTTGCTTGTTCGGGTCCATCACAACCTCCTTTCAAATGGCATCATAGGCCGCGAGACGGCGGCGCGCGGTGTCGATCTCGCCCGGCGGCGTGGCCTGCGTCTTCTTTTGGAACACCGTGGCAATGACCACCGCGTCCGGGTCCAGCCGGTAAACGATCCGCCAGATCGCGTCCCGGTCGCGAATCCGTAGCTCGTGCACGCGGGCGCCAATGACCGGCATCGGCCGGCTCTCCGGCATCGACAGCAGCTCGCCCGACTGCAAGCACCGCAGCAGGTAGCCGGCCTCCACGCGCGCATCCGCGCCCAGCGGCGGCGTCTTGATCTCGCCGTGCAGCCACACCAGCGGCTTGTCGGTCGGACTCATGGGCAGCTCTTGCGCGCGGACTTCGTGCGCTGCTGTCAGCATGTCGGATTTGACATGTTGGCGCAAGGGCGAATCGGCGGGTTTCTTGCCTGTGCCGCGCCGTCCAAGCGCAGCGGCCCCGATCCCAGCCCTCGTACAGGAGCGGCCAGCGAGCCCGCTGAGCGCGAACACGTGGAGCGATGCAGCAACGGCCGCGGCAGAAACTCGCTGCGCATCGCTGCAAAACTCACCGCCGAGTTGGGTTCACATCACGCAAATCCCCCCGCGCCCGTCCTGCCCTGTCACGCGCTGCACGCTGCGGCGCGGCTTTTGCTGCTGGCTCGCGCGGGCGTGCTATTTCGCGTCGAATGGGGATTTGCGATTCCGACGACGACGCGAGCGGATCAGCCAGGTGCCGATGCCGCCGGCAGCCAGAAGGCCTGCGACGATGGCCACGTGGAGGGCCGTGCGCGGCGGCGGTTTGATCGGCGCCTCAGGCGGCGTCACCGTGGTCGGGGCTGGCAGCTCCATTGCCTCGCAATAAATAGTCTGAGGCGGCGTCGCGGACCAAGCGCTACAGCGTTTGATGTAGCGGTCGCCCAGAAGCTTCTTGTTGGCGGCGCGAATGCACTTCAAGTGCTCCTCCCCACGTTCGGCGCACGTGATGCCGTGGCGCGGACACTGGGAGGCCACCGTGCACACTTCGGCGGTAGCCGCATCCTTGGGGCAGTACAGCCAGTCGGCGCTCATCAGTCCGTGCTGCTCCAGTACGCAGCGCGCAACGTAGCCAGAATCCGCCTTGTCGAGCATGGCGCACGCGTCGTCCCGGCAAGTCTTTGCTTTGTCACACTGCAGTTCCGGTTTGCACGTTTCGATGAAGAGGTCTTCGTCCGGGTTGCGCGGCACGATGATGTCGCCGACGGCGCTACGCGCGAACACGGTCGCGCCGGTGAAAAGCACCAGACCGGCGCGAATGACCGAGTAGCTTCGGGGCATGCTGTTTCTCGCAGCGCGGGCAGGCGAACGCCCGCAGTGGCTTCAGTTTGCCCGGTTTTCGTGCGCGCGGCCAATACCGCCGGCAGCGTCTACCGCAATCGGTGCCGCCCGCGTCGGCCACCTTGGAGTCACGTCCGCCGACTTGCACGGCAACGACCATGTACGCGCCGACCCCGCTACAACGCACCGCTGCCGTTGGGTCGTCGCCGCCCGATCGGTGGGGCAATCGCCGAAAACCATGAGGTTCCACATCGGCAAGATCCCAGACTGGTCGCGCGGCAGACAAGGTGGGTAGGCGTAGCCGTTGCGCTGGGCTCAAGCGCTCTGCCGACCGGCGGCGCGTCCACGCACGGGACACAAGGGGCGCACAGTCGTCCTCAACCGTCGCGCACTACTACTCTACGCCAAATCACTACTCCTCCACGCCAAATCACTACTCCTCTTCCGCAAATCACTACTGCGCAGCCGTCGCGCACGAGTCCTCTACCGCAAATCACTACTCCTCTGCGCCTGCGCAGTACTCCTTTGCCGCTCATCACCACTGCGCAGCATCCGCGACCGCGCAAAATTTGCACGCGGCCCACGCAGGCGTAATCTCGTGTCCGTGGGCAGTCTTGCCCCATTTTGCGTCAGGAGGTCAGTGTCATGGCAAAGTCCAGCAAGTCGCTCGCCAACCAGCGGGCCCAGTTTGAACTCGCCGCCGCGGGTGCCAAAAAGCACGCGGCACAGTTGCCCAAGGAAGTTCAGGTCGTCGTCAAGGGGCTGGAGCAGGAGAACGCCGAGCTGGGTGTGCTGAACACCAAGCAGGAGGCGCTCAAGGCGGACCTGGTGGCGCTGACCAAGCAGCTGCGCGAGAAGGCCAAGTCCGCGAATGCCAAGCGCACGAAGGTGGTGCGGCAGGCGGAAGCGACGTTTGGGATTGGCGCGGTGGAGCTGCGGGATTTCCGGTCGGCGACGGATGGGAAGATCTAGTTTCCGGTGGGATTGGGGCCGCGGGCGTAGTCAAAGCGCAGCGGCCCCGATCCCAGCCCTCGTACACGAGCGGCCATCTGCCCGCAGCATCGCTGCAAAAACTCACCGCCGCGCCGGACTCACATCCCCCGCCATCTCCACACAAACCCCGCCCTCCGCGCTACACCTGTCCTCCACCAAACACGCCCGCGACTTCTTGCAGTCCTTGCCCTTCATCGCCCCACAGCTCAAGTCCATCCGCGCGTTCAGCTCCATCACCTTGGGCACCGTGTGGTCAAGGGTCTCGACAACCGTCTCGCGCAAGCTGCACAGCCCGTCCTTCTCGCACAGCTCCGACTTCCGGCAGTCCGCGCTGCTCGCCACCACGCACCAGCCGTTGCGCGGCGTGCAGCGGCCTTCTTTCTTGCACGAGTCGTTCTGCACGCAGTCCGCCTTGTCGCGCGCCAAGCAGCGGTCGCCGATGACGCTGCAGAAGCCCCACGTCTTGCAGTGCGTCGACTTCTCGCAGTCCGCGTCGCGCGCCACGATGCATTTCCCATCGCGTGAGACACAGCGCCCGTCGATGCGGCAATCCACCGAGCGCTCGCAGTCCAGGTGGTCGCCGACCACGCACTTGCCGCCAATCGCCGTGCAGCGGCCGATCTGGTGGCAGAGCGGCGTGCCTTGGCAATCGCGTTCTGACACGGCGCGGCAGACGCCCTGGATCTCCGTGCACAGCCCTTCGCTCAAACACTGTGGCTGCGTGCTGCACCAGGTGTCGCCGGTCTTCACGCACACGCCGTTCAACGCGCGGCACGCGCCGCCCTCCTTGCAAACCGCGGCGTTGGCGCAGTCAGCGTCCGTGAGCGCGCGGCAGGTGTTGTCCTTTTGTTCGAGGCTGCACAGCCCCTCGTGCGTACACGCGTAGGAAGGCGGGCAGTCGTCCTTGCCGGCGATGCACTTGCCCTCGCCGTCGATGGTGCAGCGCCCGTAGACAAGGCACTGGCTGCCACAATGCGCGAGGTGATTGGCTTCGGTGGAATGACCGCCAAACGCGCACAAGCCGATGTCGGCGCGGCACCGTCCGGCGTCGCGGCAGTCGAGCGATTTCGCGCAGTCCGCGTCGTCTTTCGCTTTGCACGTCAACCGCGCGGCGCTGCACAAGCCGTGGTCGCCGCACGCCTTGGACGACTCGCAGTCGCGGTCGGTTTCCGCCACGCAGTGCTTGCCCCACGCGGTGCAGAGGCCGTCATACACGCATTCGTGGCGCGTTCGGCAGCCTTCGGGGTTGCTGCATTGTTTGCCTTGGCAGACCAGCTCCCCGCGGCAGTCCGTGCGCTTGGTGCAGGGCGCGCCGATGTCGCCATAGCCAAAGCAGCCGGTCAGGCAGAAGAAGAACGTGAAGCTGGTCAAGGCGCGCAACATGGGACGCCGGTTGTAGCGGGGGCGCGCGCTTGAGGCAAGGGATCTCACGCGTCGCGTCGTTGGTGTGGAACTGGCCGCGCTCGTGCCCCCCTTGACGCACAGGGCCCCGTCTTCACACTATGGCGGGTACGAACGGAGGGCGAATGTGTCGATGGCTGCTCGGCTTCATGGTTGTGGGTGGCCTGTGCGCGTGCACGTCGCCGACTGGGCAGGAAATCGCCGACGTGGCACCGGAAGGGGTTGATGCGACAACCGACGCCGTGGCTTCAGACGCGGAGGCGGCAGAAATCGTCGCTCAAGATGTCACCGCCAACGACACATCCAGCGCGGAGCTGGATACGCCCGCCGACGAGAAAGACGCTGCGTGTTCGTGTGGCGATGGAACCTGCGATGCGGCGTGTGGTGAAACCGTGCAAACCTGCAGCGCCGATTGCACGCACTGCGGCGACGCGAAGTGCGAAGGCGGCGAGTCCCCGTTGACGTGCCCGGTGGACTGCTGCGGTGTATGCGGCGATGGAAAGTGCCAGGGCGGGCTGTGCAAGGAAACCCCCGACCTCTGCCCGAACGACTGCGCCACGGCGTGCGGCAACGGCGTCTGCGACAAAGGCGAAACGCCGGGCAACTGCGCGGCGGACTGCCTCACGGAAATCTGCGGCAATGGCGTGTGTGAACCCAGCGACGGCGGACCGATCGGCTGCCCCGTGGACTGCGCGACGCCGTGTGGTGACTGCGTGTGCGGCAAAGGCGAGGACGCCAGCTCGTGCCCAGTCGACTGCGGTTTTTGCGGCGACGGCACGTGCAGCGCGTGCGGTGCGGCCAAAGAGAGCGCAGTCAGCTGCCCCGCCGATTGCACCGTGACGTGCGGCTCGTGCGACGACGGAGTCGCGTGCACGGTGGACATTTGCACGAGCGCTGGAACGTGTGCCCACACGCCCAACAGCGCCCAGTGCAGCGACGGCGACCCGTGTACGCTGGACACCTGTGAGGTGACCGGCTGCGTCAACGGCAGCGATCCGAGCGCGTGCAGCGATGCGAACCCGTGCACGGACGACCTCTGCAGCGCGACGAGCGGTTGCGCGCACACGTTCAACACGAGCGGCTGCAGCGATGGCGACGTGTGCACCGTCGGAGATGTGTGCGTCAACGGCGTGTGCGTGGGGAGCGGCAGTTGCCCAGATACCGTCGAGGATACAAGCAGCGATGCGCCCGATGTGAGCGACAGCGGCGCAGATAGCGCAGCGGACGTTGGCAGCGACGCAGTGAGTTGCCTCTGCGGCGACGGGACCTGTGTACCCGCGTGCGGCGAAACCGCGGCGACTTGTCCCGGTGACTGTCTGGCGTGCGGCGACGGCATCTGTGCACCGGGGGAATCGCCGAGCGCGTGCTTTGTCGACTGCTGTGGCACCTGCGGCGATGGCAAGTGCAAAGGCTACGATTGCGGCGAATCGTCGAAGCTGTGCCCCACCGACTGCGGGACGGCATGCGGCGACGGGATTTGCGACAAGGGCGAATCGCCGGGGATCTGCCCGATCGACTGCAAGGTCGGTGCATGCGGCAACGGCGTGTGCGAACCGGCCGACGGCGGACCCGCGCTCTGCCCGAACGACTGTGGCACAGCGTGCGGCAACTGCCTGTGCGACAAGGGCGAGGATTTCCTGACCTGCCCCGTGGACTGCGGCTGGTGCGGCGACGGCGTGTGCAGTCCGTGCAGCGGCTTGGATGAGACGTACGGAAGCTGCCCCAAGGACTGCCCGGCGCCCAATTGCGCCGGCGGCTGCGACGACGGGGTGGCCTGCACCACGGACACCTGTGCGTCCGACGGCGTCTGCGCCCACTTGCCCAACTTGGCGCTGTGCGTCGACAACAACGCCTGCACGGACGACTTGTGCAACGTCCTGAGCGGCTGCACCAACCCGTGGAATGCCTCGCCGTGCAGCGATGGCGCCCCGTGCACTCAGGGCGACACGTGCTGGCAAGGCGTCTGCACCGGCAGCGGCACGTGCCCCGACGTGGTCGTCAGTGACAGCGTCGACGACGCGGACGCCGGCGGTTCAGCCGAGGTCGTCGGAACCGATGTGAGCGAAGCGGACGTGGACGCTGGCCATGGCGACGCCGCCGATGCCGACGCCACGTGTACCAGCGTCTGCGGCGACGGCACCTGCGCGTGCGACGAGGACGCGCTCAAGTGCGCCAGCGATTGTGCGGCGTGCGGTGACGGCGTTTGTTCGCCCGGCGAAGGACCGGAAGCTTGCCCCGTCGACTGCTGCGGCGGCTGCGGCGACGGTAAGTGCAAAGGCTACGCGTGCGGCGAATCGCCGACGACTTGTCCCGTAGACTGCGGAAACGCGTGCGGGAACCTGATCTGCAACAAGGGCGAAAACCCGACGACCTGTCCGGAAGACTGCCTGCATGAAGTCTGCGGCAACGGCGTCTGCGAACCATCCGACGGCGGGCCAAGCGGCTGCCCGAACGACTGCGCGCAGGCGTGCGGCAACTGCATCTGCGAAGGGGCCGAAGACTGGCTGACCTGTCCCGTGGACTGCGGCTGGTGCGGCGACTTGATCTGCAGCAATTGTCCGGCGTTGAACGAAAAGTCCGGCGGCTGTCCCGTGGACTGCGGCTCGCAATGTCCCGGCGGCTGCAGCGACGGGATCGCGTGTACGACCGATTTGTGCACCGGTCCCTGGACGTGCACGCACACGGCGGACCCCACCTTCTGCCCCGATGGCGACGCCTGCACAGTCGATGCCTGCGACCCCAAGCAGGGCTGTGAGCACGCCGCGTACAGCTGCAACGACGCCAACCCCTGCACGCAGGACGCCTGCGACGGCATCGGCGGCTGCCCGCACGTGCCGGTCGACGGAACGTGTGACGATGGCGATCCCTGCACTGAGGGCGACACCTGCCTGAGCGCCACGTGCGTTGCACAGTCCAAGAACTGCGACGACGGCAGCACGTGTACCCAGGACGCGTGTGTGGGCGGCGGATGCATCCACAGCGGCGGGTGCGATCTGGACCTTGTTTTTCCGTACGTTATCGACCTCCCAGGCGGCGTGACCGAGTTCACGTTTGCCGCCGTCGCAGGCCAGCGCATTTCGTTTGAAGAGAAAGACACGTTCAGTTTGTGCGGCGTGTGGGTGCAAATCGTCGGCCCACAGGGCGTTGTCGGGGGCGGCGGCTGCTTCAACGGCACCGGTTTCGTGGACACCCTGACCTTGCCGATGACGGGAACTTACACGTTGCATATCTCGGCGACAAATCCTGAAATGGGCAGCGGAATCGTCTACCTCCACGCGGTGCCGCCTGATGCTGTCGGCGTGCTGACTCCAGATGGCCCCGCGCTCACGCTCGTGACCACGGTGCCGGGCCAAAACATGCATTTCCAGTTCCCCGGCGGTCCCGGAAAGTCCTACATCGCGTTGGTGCAATCGTCGCTGGGTCTTTGCCAGTTGGCCGTGTCCGTTGTCGGGCCCGACGATGCGACGGTGACCAAGACGGGCTGCTTTTTCTACGATGTAGTGATCGACCGTGTGCCGTGTCCGGAGACAGGCACGTACAACTACTGGCTCGACCTGATGGGGGCGGCCATTGGCACCGCAACTGTGCAGCTGTGGACGGTGCCGCCGGACCTGAAAGCGCCCATTTGGGCGGACGGCGTGACGCGTTCCTTTGGACCCAATGCGTATGGTCAGAACGTGGAGTTGAGCCACGAGGGGAAGGCGGGCGATCGCGTGGGGCTCCTGACGTCCTTGCCGATGGGCCAATGCGACGTCCAGATGGTGGTATCGGACCCGTCCGGCGTCGCGTTGCAGTCGAGCGGATGTGCCGGGGGAACCCAGTTCACCGACGTGCTGACGTTGACCCAAGATGGCACGCTCAGGGTGACGATCAATCCCAACGGGCTCACGGCGGCGCAGATTGAGGCGACACTCTATCTCGTACCTCCGGATCTGACCTCGCCCGTCCAGGCGGATGAAGTGCCCACGGCGCTGACCAACACGGTGCCGGGTCAGAACATGGCCTTTACGTTCGAAGGACAAGCGGGCGCGCGCATCGCCATTGCGAGTGCGACGGAGTTTGGCCAGTGCGCGTTCAGCCTCACAGTTCGGGATCCGCAGGGCAACGTACTCTTTAACCACGACTGCTTTGGCGGTGCGGCGTTCACGGACGTCATCACACTGCCGACAACCGGTACCTACACGATCTTTGCCAACCCGCATGGAATCGACGTCGGGACGGAAACGATCCGCCTCTACAGCGTTGCGCCGGACGTGACAGTCCCGGTTCTACCTGACGGGATTCCGCACACCTTTGTGAACACGGACGAGGCGCAAAATGTGCGCCTGCTGTACGCAGCCAGCGCCGGCGATCGGATCGCAGTCCATACCAAGACACTCATCTCGCAGTGCGAGCTGGCCTTGTACTTGCTGCAGCCCAGCGGCGCTGTGCAGTACGCGTCGGGCTGTTTTGGCGGCGACGCGTTCACCGAATTGCTGACTTTGCCGGTCGAAGGCACCTACACCGTTCTCCTCGATCCAGCGGGACTGAACGTGAAAGACGTAACGGTCGAAGTCTACGCGGTTCCGGCCAACCAAAAGGCTTCCATCGCCATTGGCGGACCGCCCGTCAGCGTTTCGATCCAGGAAATTGGCCAAAACGCAGAGCTGTCACTGGAAGCGCTCGCTGGGCAGCGGTTCTACTTCATGACCGACACGACGCTGTCACAGTGCGGTCTCACCCAAACGTTTCGAAGTCCTGAGGGCACGCCGATCTGGGCGACCGGATGTGCGGGCGTCGGCTTTCAGTTTGACACGTACACGATCCCGGCAGATGGGACGTACAGTTTCGTCATCGATCCGCCCGGACTCACGCTGGGAACGGTGACCGAGCAGTTGATCAGCGTTCCGCCGGACTTGACCGGCAAGCTGGTTCGGGATGGCCCGCCAGTACAGGCCGCGCTGTTGAATCTTGGCCAAAATGCCGTCTTCACCTTGGACGTGACTGCAGGCGAGGGAATCAAGATTCTTTTGAACAGCGAGTTCGGCGCGTGCAGTCTCATTGCGCGCATTCGCGATCCGAACGGTACGGACCTCGCCGCATCGGGTTGCATGGGCGGGACCGTGACGCTAGGCGTGCCCAATACGGCGATGTCCGGGACGTATACGGTTGTGCTGGATCCGCCGGGGACACTGACGGGGAACGTGCAAGTGCAGGCGGTCACGCCGTGATGACCTGCAAGAGCACGGGGCAGTCGCACCGTCAGGTCCTTGCGCCCTCACGTCGATAAGCGTGCGCTCGCCAACTTGCGATTGCTCGGCGGACGCGCCTCGGCGCCTGCCAGCTGCCGCCAATCCTGCTATGCTTCCCCGCGGAGGCCTCCCATGCGCTTGTTCACCGTGACCCTCTTCGCCCTACTCCTCGCCACCGCTTGCGGCACCGGTGCCGCGACAGGCACGGATGCGGCAACGCTGGACGCGGACGTGGCCTCCGGAACCGACGCCAGCACTCCAGGAACGGACGCAGTCGCCGACGAAGTCGCCGGAACCGACGCCACGGTTGACGCGGCAACGGACGCAGCCTCGCCCGACAGTGGCGGAACGGACGCGGCGAGCGCCGACACGACGACCGACGTGGCACCGACATGCAGCGAATTGCAGGCCAAGATCGACGCACTGAAGCCAACCCTGACGCCATGCACGCCGCAGAAGGGCTGTGTAACCTTTGAGTACCCGATCTGTAACTCATTTGGCTGCTTTGAGACGCCCGTCGCACAAGGCAGCGACACCGCACCGCTGGAATCCCTCGCCAGCCAAGCGAGCGCCGCGGGTTGCGAGGGCTTTCACTGCGGCTGCGACACTTCAGTCCCTTCGTTTTGCTTGAAAGGCCAATGCCGCCAATGCCCGCCCGATTGCGATGGCTCGTGCGACGAGATGACCAGCGCGTTCACGAGCGTCGCCCACGCCGCCAACTGGTGTGGCACAACCGACGACTGCACCACGCTCGGCACCGCGCTTTGCCCCGTGGCCGACTTGCCATGCGGCGGCCTCTTCATCAACAAGTACGCCAAGCTCGACACCTTGCAGGCGATCCACGGCGGCTTCTCCAAGGCGTGCGGTCCCTCGACGTGCAAGTGCGCCGTGCCGAGCGATCCCATCTGCGTCGCTGGCAAGTGCGTCGCCAAGTAGCTGCGCTACGGAATCGTGAGCTTGGCGCTGGCCTGCGTACAGGTCGGCCCGCAGTTGGGCCCGTTCGGATTGCTCGTCTGGTACGTCGGCGTCACTTCCGCGCTCAGCTCCAGCACGCCGTCCCGACGCAACGCGATCTGCACGTGCGCCGGCGTACCGCTGATGCGCAGCCCCGTAATCGCCTGCAGACTCGCCGGCAACGCCTGCCCGCTTGTGCCCAGGATCAAGGTCGACACGTCGCACTTGCCCGAACTGCCCGACGGCTCAAAGGGCAATTTCGCTGTGCACGTCGCCGCAGGCTTGCCGTCCAGACTGACCGCCACGCTGTAACTGCCGTCCGGCCAGGTCGTGCGCGTGAAGTCGACCGAGAGTCCGTCCATGCAGCCGATCAGCGTGCACATGTCGCCGGAACTGCCCATGGTCTCGCAGCCGAGCACGCCCAGCACAAGAATCCAGCGCAACTTTGTCCACATTGCTCTCTCCTGCGGTCATTCGCCGTTGTGCGGCGCGATCGTTGCGGGCGGCGGCACCTGTGCGCGTTGCCACGGCCAGCGCCCTTCCATCTCCAGTTGCAATGTCCAACCGAGGAACGTCCGAATGGCCACGATGCACGCGAGCACCGCAACATTCTGGAAAGTCGGCGCCACCGCAACGGTCCGAATGACGTCCGCCGCCACAAGCACTTCCAAACCAAGAAGCAGCGTCCGCGCCGTGGTGTGTCGATAATCCGGATACGCTTCCGGGTCGCGCTTCGCTAGCCGCCAGAGGTAGCGCACGGTGCCAGCGACCATGCCTGTCGCGATGACGCCAACGCCGAGAAGCTCACCGCCCTCGCCCACATAACCAATCAGGGTCGCGGTTTCCACGAGGTCCCTCCGCGCGCGGGGGCAGCGTGTGCGCCCGCACCTAGTGACAGGAAAGCACACACCCCAGCTGCCGCAAGGCTTTCAGGGGCAGTTCGTCTGGGTGATCGTGAAGTTGCCGACTTCGTGAATCGTCGAACTGCCGCCCGTCGCCGCAGAGAAGCCGATGAAGCCGCCCTTGAACGCGCTGGGCAAGGTCAGGTTGAGCGCCGTGTTGCCGTCGATCGTGGCCTTGAACGACGTGCCGTTGATGTCGACAATGTAGTGGTGATACGTCCAGTCTTCGATGTCGCCCGGTACACCGTTCCACGCGTCAAACCACCCATTCGGTACGTAGTTTTCCGGATCGCCGTTCTGCGTAAGTGCGAACTCGTATCCGGCACCACTCCCTGAAATCTTGTCGCCTGGGCTGTTGTAGTGCGTGTCGAGCTTCAGGTGCAAACCACTGACGCTGCCGGAACCGCAAACGCCCGCCACGCCGTAGCCGATGCATTCGCCCTTGTTCGCGGCAACGGTTGCGGCGATGTAGGTCTCCAAGGCCGCCAGGTTGGCGACGTCAATCAGATTGAGCGCGATGCCGTCCGCGTAACCGGGCTGGTCCACCGCAAAATCAAACTCGATGTGCGTCTTGGCTGCCGCGATGCGACCGGCGGTGTAGTAGACTTGCCCGCGCTTGTTGTTGGAACTGGGCACCAAGTCGATGCCATCCGCCGCGCTGTCAAACGCCGCGTTGTTGTACAGCTTCCAGTTGGCTGCCCCGGCCGCCGAGGCGGAGTGCATGTTGTAGCTCGTGTTCAAACACAAGGCGCAGCCCTGGTCCACCACCCCACTGCAGTCGTCGTCCAAGCCGTTGTTGCACACCTCCCCGTGGGCCGGATTCACCGCCGCGTTGCTGTCCAGACAATCGCCTGGCTGCGTCGCGGTATTGCTGCCCAAAGGTCCACACGCGCTGATGGCGCCACCGACGCCGTAGCCGTCCTTGTCCGCGTCCAAGTAGTACGTCTGCGTCGAGATTCCCTCATCGGTCTGGCCGTTGCAGTTGTTGTCCAAGCCGTCGCAAGCCTCGTTCGCGTTGGGGTAGATCGCCAAGTTGTTGTCGTTGCAGTCGCCACCCAAAACCGCGGTGTACAGACCGCCGGCGCTGCAGGCCGTGACGGGATTGCCTGTGCCATAGCCGTCTTTGTCCACGTCGGCGTAGTAGCTGCCCGCAAGTCCTTCGTCGGTCTGGCCGTTGCAGTTGTCGTCCAAGCTGTTGCACGTTTCCACAGCGTTCGGGTGAACATTGGCGCTGCCGTCATTGCAATCGCCATTCGCGGTCACCTTGTACGTCCCGTTCGCCGCGCAGAGCACCGAGCCCACGCCCACGCCGTAGCCGTCGTTGTCCCCGTCCGCGTAGTAAGTTGCCTTGACGCCTTCGTCGGTCTGGCTATTGCAGTTGTCGTCGACGTCGTTGCACACCTCTGGCGCCGTCGGGTAGATCGCCGCCTTGTTGTCGTTGCAGTCCGCGCCCGCCGTCGCCGACAGCGTGCCGAACGGCGCACACATGCAGAAGCCTGCGCCGACACCGAACCCGTCGTTGTCCGCGTCGTTGTAGTACGTGACGCAATTGCCCGCTCCGTTGCCATCGATGGCGCCATTGCAGTCGTCGTCCAAGCCATTGCATATCTCGGTCGCGCCGGGGTGAACGATCGCGTTCCCGTCGTTGCAGCCGCCGCCCAAGGACGCGTAGCCGGGTGCGGGGCTGCAGGTGCAGATCGGGACCGCTTGGTACGTGCCATACCCGTCCCCGTCTTGATCGAGGTAGCCGTTCTTGCAGCCGTCGCTGCTGTTCGGATCGGTCACGCCGTCGCAGTTGTTGTCCACACCGTCGCAGACCTCGTCCACGCCGGGGTGAATCGCCTTGTTCTGGTCGTTGCAGTCCGTCGCCTTGGTGTTGTTGTAGACCGCGCCAGGCGTACACAGGCACTGCGTGTCGCCAACCGCGCCGAAGTTATCGCCGTCGCTGTCCGGTGCGTAGATCGTGCAGCCTTGCGCGCCCGCTTCGTCGATCTGGCCGTCGCAGTTGTTGTCCTTCCCATCACAGGACTCCAGCGCACCGGGGTGAATCGCCAACGCTTGGTCGTTGCAGTCGCCCGACTTGGTCGCGGTGAAGTTGCCCGTCGTGGCGCATGTGCACTGCGACTGACTCGCGTCGCCGTATCCATCCGCGTCGATATCGAGGAAATACTGCACGCAGCCTTGCGCGCCTGATTCGTCGATCTGGCCGTTGCAGTTGTTGTCAACGCCGTCGCAAATCTCCGCCGCACCGGGATGTGCCGCGCTCGCTTGGTCGTTGCAGTCGCCGCTTTGCACCGCGTAGCCGGTCGGCGGCACTGCACAGAGGCACGTTCCGGCCGGCGTAAGTCCGTAGCCGTCGCCATCGCCATCGGGGTAGACCATCGTGCAACCGGTCGCGCCCGCTTGATCGGTCACACCGTCGCAGTCGTCATCGGTGCCGTTGCACACTTCCGCGGCGCCGGGGTGTTTGGCGCTCGCTTGGTCGTTGCAGTCGCCGGATTTGGCCGCCGTGTGCGTCGCGTCGGGCGCGCAAAGGCAGAGCGGCGTGCCCACGCCATAGCCGTCGTTGTCGTCGTCGGTGTAGTACGGCGTGCAGCCCTGCGCGTCGGCTTCGTCGATGAGGCCGTTGCAGTTGTCGTCCGCGCTATTGCCGCAGAGTTCCGACTTCGACGGGTTCACGTTCTGGTTGTCGTCGTTGCAGTCGCCCGGCTTGGTGGTCGTATACAAGCCGCTCGCGCCGCACGCGCAGGTCGGGCTTCCGCTGCCAAAGCCGTCGCCGTCGCCATCGAGGTAGAACGCCACGCAGCCAGTCGCGTTGCCGCCGCTGTCCGTTTGACCGTCGCAGTTGTCGTCCAGCCCGTTGCCGCAGAGTTCCTGCTGCGTTGGATGGACGCCGGCGATCGCGTCGTCACAGTCGCCCTGCCCTTTGGGGCAGACGATCGGCGTGCCCGTGACGACAAAGTTGCCATCGCACCAGCCATCGCCGTCGTCATCGCAGCCTTCATCGGTCAAGCCGTTGCAGTTGTTATCGACGTTGTCGCACTGCTCTGCTGCGCCGCCGTAAATCGCGGGATTCGCGTCGTCGCAGTCCGTCGCTGTGCTCGCTGTGTAGTTGCCGATCGCCGTGCACAGGCACTTGCCCACGCCACCGATCTTGCCAAAGCCGTCGCCGTCCGCGTCGGGGTACCCCGTGACGCAGCCCAGCGCCCCGACTTCGTCGGTCACCCCGTCGCAGTTGTTGTCCGCGCCGTCGCACGTTTCGGCTTCTGGCGTGCTCGCCGGGCACGCGGTCAAGCCCGTGAGTGTGCACTTGCGCACGCCCGAGCACGTGCCCGCGTCGTTCGTGATGCTGCACTGGGTTTTTGCGCCTGCGCTCGTCGCGGCAGGCGAGCATCCACACTCGCCGGTCTGCTTAACGCATTGCTTGCCAGCGCCCACGGTGCCCTGCGAGGCGATGCACGCAAAGCCATCGGGGCAATCCGTACTGGTTGCACAAGGCGACGCGCAGAAACTGCCCGTTCCGGCATATGCCACGCACAACGCACCGGGATCTGCGGCGCACTCGGCGTCCGCTTCGCACGGCTTGCACAAGTCGGTCCACGCCGCGAGGCACGCGAGGACGGGGTCGACGCCGCCTTTGTACGTCGCGCACTTGAAGCCGCTCGGACAGCAGTCGGTGCAGTTGATCGTGCAGATCTTGCCCGTCGGACTATCGACGCAAAGTCCCGTATCGCAGTCGGCCGAGGTCGCGCACGACGAACCAGGCTCGCCCTTGGCCGGTTGCACAGGAAACGCGCAGTTGCTGAAAGGAAGTTCTGGGACACCCGTGTCGACGTCGTTTTCAGGTGCGACAACGTCGCTGGATTCGGTGTCGCTGCCAATGACGCTGTCTATCGGGTCAGTCGTGCCGTCGACGAGTGCGTCAGGGCTTGGCGTGTCGAACTTGCTGGAATCGCCCAGGTTGGACTTGGGGACGTCGAGAGCCCACTGGAACGTGTCCGCGCTGGATTCAGTGGTTGCCGGCGAGCCACAGCCCCATGCGACCGCGACGAACGCCAAGGCACGACAACACTGCGACGGTCCCAATCGAGCCACGCAACCCCTCCACTTTCCCGCAGGAACAGCGCCCGCGCGCACGCATCCTCTCTGGAGTCTGCACATCCCGCGGCTCACGGTCAATGCAGTTTTCTTCACACTTTTCGCACAACATTGTAGCGAGAATGCAGCGAATCCAGCGCACGTGCGCTATCATCTGAGTGAGCGGGGAAACCGAGGCACAAAGATGGCACACGAGGTCGAAGGCGGACGTTTCCAACGCATGGCGCGACTCGCGGGTCTTGCGGCGCGCACCACGCGAGACTTGGCGTCGGCGCGCGCCAAGCAGGTGCTGACGCAAAGCGATTCCATGCACGTGGGCGAGGCCCTGCGGCCGACCGCGGAACGCATGGTGGAGGTGCTGGGCTCGATGAAGGGCGCGGCGACCAAGATGGGGCAGTTCATCAGCCTGGTCGATCAAGAAGTGTTCCCAGCCGAAGCGCGGCAGGCGCTCCAACGGCTCTTGAACCAAGCACCGCAGCGCCTGAGTCCCGCGGAAGCGCGGCAGGTGATCCTGGACGAGCTCGGTTCGCCGCCCGATGAACTCTTTGCCCAGTTCGATCCCGAACCTTTCGCCGCGGCGTCCATGGGCCAAGTCCACGGCGCCACGCTGCGCGACGGCCGTGACGTCGTGGTCAAGGTGCAATTTCCAGGCGTGGACAAAGCGATCGAGGCCGATCTGCGCAATGCCGGCGCGATGACCGCAGCGTTGTCGATGGCGGGTGGCATGTTTGACGCGCGCCGCTACTACGATGAAATCGCGATGACGCTCCGCCGCGAGTTGGATTACCGCGAGGAGGCCAAGCAGCTCGCCGAATTCGCCCGCGCCTCCGCGCCGTGGCCGGAAATCGCGCTGCCGGAGCATTTCCCGGAATTTTCTTCTTCGCGCGTGATTACGCTGAGCCGCCTGCGCGGCCCGACGCTCCTGGAATTCGCCAACGATGAGACGCAGTCACCGGAAGCGCGCTTTCGCGTCGCCGAGCAACTCGTGATTTCCTCCTGGGGGCCGTTTCTCGCAACCGGCCTCATCCACGCCGATCCACATCCTGGCAACTACATCGTGTGTCCAGATGGACGATTGGGCGTGCTCGACTTTGGCGCAACACGGCAGTTGGATCCGCTATTTGTGGATGCATACTGGAAGGTGCTTGACGCCGGGATGGCGCACGAACATCTGGCGCTGCAGCCGTTGCTGCTGGGCGCGGGCTTTGAGTTGCGTGCCGATCCCGTGCAGACCGAAGAGTGGCTGCAAGCGCTGTCGGCGATTGTCGAGCAACCTACCCGCAAGTCTTTTTACGATTTTGGCGCCTGCCAGATCGCCGTGGACGTCCGCAAGTTGAGCCAACAGTACCCAGCCATCGCGCTACAGTCGCGGCCGCCTGAGCATAGCCTGATGTTTTACCGCGCACTTGTCGGCATCGCCGGCGATCTGCGGCTGCTGCGTGCGGCGGGCAACTTCCGCGCAACGACGGCCGACATCATGCGGCGCGCGCGCGAAAGTTTGGCGACGGCGCAGTAGACGCGACCCGACGTCGGCGGGCGGAAGTCAGAGCGTCAGCGTCATCTGACCCGGTCGGCCTGGGAGCGGGTCGCCAGAGGCCGGAGACTGCAGGCCCGTGCCGCCCATGCCCGCCTGATTCAGCCAACTGGCCATGAAGATGCCGCCGGGGCTGATGCCGACGCCAGAATCCGTGCTGAGAATCGCGACGTCGCTGGCCGCCCACGAGGAACCGCCGCCGCCGCCGCCACCGGTGTACGTGTACATCGCCGAGCCGCTGCCGCCGCCGAACCAGCCCGCGCCGCCGCCGCCGCTGCCGCCGTTCTTTGGGCAGTCAAAGCCGCCTTTCTCGTAGCTGGCGACGCACTTGGCGCTGGGGATATTGCACATGTAGCCACCGATGCCCGCGCCGCCTGTGTGCGCTTCACCCGTGATGCCGTTCTGGGTGCAGCCGGTGTAGGCGGACAAGTTGCCCTGCTTGCCGCCCGGTCCGCCAGCCGCCTGCGTTCCGCCCTGTCCACCGCCGCTGTTGGTGTTGACATAATTGTTGGCGGTTCCGGGGCCGCCGTCGCCGCCGATCGAACCGCCGCCGCCACCCGCGCCTGCCATGGCGCCACCGTTGCAGCCGAAGCAACCGTCCACGCCCGCGCCGCCGCCGCCGCCAATCACGACGATGGCCTGGCCGTTGCGGAAGACGTAGCTCGCCCCGCCGCCGCCGTTCATCGCGCCGCCTTCGGCCACGCGCAGCTCAATCGCATCGCCCGCGACGACCGGCACCGTGACTTGACCAAAGCCCGCGCCACCGCCGTTGCCTGGATAGCCGCCACCGCCGCCGCCGCCCCAGATGTTGAGCATCAAGCTGGTCTTGCCCGCGGGCACATTGCCTTTGACGATTTGCCCGCCAGCGGAATAGGTCGTCGTGCCGATGGGCAACGTGTCGCCCGTGCAGGCCTGCGCGTTGCAGATCTCGGACTTCTGCGCGTCGCCCACGCAGGTCGCGCCGCCGCACGCAGGCGCCGGGCTCTCGCAGGTGCGTGTGGAGACCAACGTGCCGCCGCCACAGACTGCCGAACAGGTGCCGGCGACCCACGCGGACCAACCGCCGTCGACGGGCGTGCACGCCGCGGTGCACTTGCCGGCCACGCAGCTGGAGCCCACGTCGCAGCCGGACGCTTGGTCGTCGACTGTGTTGTTGCAGTCGTTGTCGATGCCGTCGCAGACCTCTGGTTTCAGCGCGACCAACGTGCACGCGCCCAAGCCGGTGGGCCCGCACATTCGCGTGCCACCGCATTTGCCGACGACCTTGCCGGAGAGGTCTTTTTGTTCCGCAAAGCACGGCGTCGACAAGGCCAACGCTTTCGCCGCAGGTGTGCAAGGACAGGTTCCCAGCGACTTGCCGTCCGCAGCGACGCGCACGCACTGCAACGACTTGGGGCCTTCGGGCGACTGCCCCACCTGACACGCGTACCCATCGGGGCAGTCCGCGGTCACGGTGCACGAGGCGCCGCAGAAGCTGCCCAACGTCCCTTCGTCCACGCACAGGCTGCCGGTGACGCCCGGGACTTCGCAGTCCTTGGTCGCCGCGCACGGGTAGCAGAGCTTGCCCCACGTCGGCACGCACACTTGAAGGAGCGCGCCCCCTGCGCCGGTCAACGACGCGCACGTCTCGCCCTTGCCACAGCCCTTGCCGCACGGCGTCGCACACCGCTTGCCGTCGGGCGTGTCCAGACACAATCCGTTGGTGCAGTCCGTCGCGCTGCTGCACGAGCAACCCGACGCGCCGGGACACGTCAGCAAGTCCACGTCGGAACCCGTCGCGTCGGTCAGCGCGTCGGCAACCGTGTCCGCGATCGCGTCCGTCGGCGCGTCCTGCACAGCATCGGCCGTTTTCGCGTCGGTGCCCGCCGTCGTGTCGCCAAAGCCCAGCGCCACGTCACTCGCGTCGGCCACACCGCCGCCACCGCTTTCCGTCGCGCTCGAACAGCCCCACGTCGCCACAGCCATCAGGCCGCACAGACACACCGCGTACTTTGTCATCGTCGCCCCAAACCGCCGCCGCCCCAGGCGCAGTACGCGCAGGAGACTCTTTTCCCGCCGGTGCTGTCAAGGTTCGGCTACGGGCACTCGCAGCCGGGCACTTGGCAAGTCGCGGCGTTCAGCTTGACCGTCAGCGTGTAATTTAAGCCCTGCGCGCCACTCCACGTTTCGCCGTCCGCGACGATGATGTACCAGCCTTCCGCCGGCGCCGTGTAGGTCGTGCTGGACTTGGACCCGCAGCTCGACTTGGCCGGACACGCGCTTCCCGATGGCTCGCCGCAACCGTCCGTCGACTGGATGATGACCCAATAGCTCGTGACGGACCCGCCCATGTCGGCAAAACCGCACCATGTGTCCATATAGCCAGAGAAGTTGATGGAAATCTGCTCGTTTTGGCGCAAAAAGATCCGGTACGTGTGGTCAGAGGCGTCGTTGTAGCACTTGCTCCAGAACTCGATGTTGTCATAGCTGTCGCATGTGCTGTCGGAGATCTTGAAGCCGCCGTTCATCGCCACGCTGCGACCGATCACGCGCGCGCTCCCACAGCCAAAACGCGTCTGGCTGCCGTTCGTGCACGCGTTGGCGGGAAACGCGCAGCCAGCGGTGATGCACGCGTTGGTCGCGGGATCGCACTTGTTGCCGCTGGGGCACGTGTCCGTGTGGCTGCACGTGCCGCCAGCGCAGGCGTCCGCCGTGCATGCGAGTCCATCGTCGCAATTCGTCGGCGTTCCCGCCACGCAGCTGCCACCGGTGCAGGCATCACCGGTCGTGCAGCCGTCGCCGTCGCTGCAGGTGGCGCTGTTGGGATTGTGTCCGCAGTTGCCGCTGTCACACGTGTCGTCTGTGCACGCGTTGCCGTCGTCACAGAGGCCGCCAGAACCCACGCACGCGCCGGCTGTGCACTGGTCGTTGGGCGTGCATGGATTGCCGTCATCGCACGCCGCTGCGTTGTTCGTGTGCGTGCAACCCGAAGCCGCGGTGCACGCGTCCGCTGTACACGGATTGCTGTCGTCGCAGGTGTTGGGCGTTCCCGCGCAGACGCCGGTGCTGCAGTTGTCGCCCGATGTGCACGCATTTCCGTCGTCGCACGCGTCGGTCAACGGCGGATGGATGCAGCCTGTCGCAGGGTCACACGCGTCTGCAGTGCACGGATTGTTGTCATTGCACGGGTAGTTCGTGTGCTGGCAACTGCCGCCTTGGCAGCCGTCGGCCGTGCACGCGTCGCCATCACTGCAGTTCATCAAGGTGCCGGAACAGTCGCTGATGTTGCAGCTGTCGTTTACGGTGCACGGTTCGCCGTCGTCGCAGCTCTCGTCGGTGAGGCCGTTGCAGTCGTCGTCCACGCCGTTGCACGATTCCGGCTTCACCTTGCAGCCCGGAATGTCGGGCTTTTGCCCCGAATCGCTTGCCGCGTCTGTTCCCTGGACGTCGATCGCCGCGTCGATCTGCACATCCGGCGCGTCCACTTTCGCGTCGGTCAAAGCGTCCACGTCGGTGTGCGTTCCATCTGCGATCGCGCCGTCCGCGGCGTCTGCCTTCACGTCACCGATCACATCCGCCGCAGTTTGATCGGCCGGCGTGTCCGCGTCGGACTTCCCGTCCTGCTTGCCAAAGACCAGCTTCACGTCGTCAAACTGGCCCGCAGCGTCTGGAACGTACGCTCCTCCGACGCTGGGCGTTCCGCACGCAACAGCCGTAAATGCCAAGCAGATTGAAAGGAACCAACGCATCGGTGTCGCCGCTCGGCCGGTATCGCCTGCCTTTCAAAGTGTCCGCAACTCGCGAGTGACGTCAAGCGACAAGCGTGTACCGCACGGGGCCTTCACACTCGGCCACACCGATTTGCCCTTGACACAAACCGAACGTTCGTTACATTAAGACCAGCCGCGCATCTACCGCGCGGGAGCCGCATCGAAACGTCATGGCCGCACGACCTAAAGCCAGTGAAGCGCGAGACACCCGGACGGAGATCCTCGACGTCGCGCTCGAACTGTTTGCGGACAAAGGCTTTTACGGCGTGAGCATCCGCGACGTGGCGCGCGCAACGGGCGTGGGCGTGTCGGCCCTCTACCATCATTTTCCCAGCAAAGAAGAGCTTTTTGAGGCCGTGGTCTTTGGCGACGCGCGCGTGGGCTCCAAGCCGACTCTCGGTCCAGGCGAACCACCGCCGTTTACGGGCGATGCGGATGAACTGAACGTGTACCTCGAGAAGATCATGGTCCACGCCATGGAGCGCTTCGCAACCTCACGTGAACGAAAGCGTTTTCGCATCTTTCTGTCCGACGGCCCGCGGCTGGCGCTCGACGGCAAGATGAACCTCTTTGATCGCATGCTCGGCGCGCGCAAGCCGATGATCGACCTGATGGCGCACCTGATGGACCGCAATCTTGTGCGCCGCGCCGATCCGGAACTGACTGCGCTGGGCTTTATCGCGCCGCTGCTCATGTGGCGGCAACTGACGGGTATCTCGCCTGATCACATTTGGGTTGAAAGACCGCGAGAATTCGCGCGCCACTGCGTCGACCAATTTCTGCGCGGCGTCGTGCCGCGTCCGGAATAGAACGTTCGTTCGATTCGTTTCTCCTGCGTCTGAGCTCTTCGAGGTCGCCATGTTTAGTCTCCTGCAAATCGCCATCCGCAACGTGATGCGCAACAAACGCCGAACCGCCATCACGTTGGCAGCGCTGCTCGTCGGCGTGAGCGTCATGGTCAGTATCCGCGGCGCGTTGAACGGCCTGCAACGGTCGCTCGTGCAAAACGTCGTGTCGGGTCAGACCGGCGCCATTCAGGTGCACCGCGCGGGCTTCTTGAAGAACGTGCTGTCGTCGCCGCTGTCTCTGGACATGCCGCAGGACGCCGACTTTGAAAAGAAGCTGCTCAGTGTGCCGCACGTCAAGGCCGTTTCGCCGCGGATCCTGTTCGCCGGCATGATCAACGTGGCTGATCAGACGATCTTCCTCGGCGTGCAGGCGATCGATCCGATCCGCGAGTTTCAGGTCGTGCCACTGCGTCAGGCGACGATGGGCGACAAGGGCCTGATGGAAAGCGGCAAAGTGCTGGACGCGATGGTCGTTACCGAGCAATTGCAGGGCGCTCTGCAGGGCAGCAAGGTGCCCAAAGACGCACCGGCGGCGATTCTGGCGCCGGACAAGGACGGCGCGCTTTCGGGTGAAAACGTGACGCTGACCGGCGTGATGAAGTTGAACATGCCCGGCGAAAAGAAAGTCGGCATGGTGCACATTGGCGTGGCGCAGCGGTTGCTCAAGATGGAAGGTCGGGCGACGGAGTACATCGTGGCGGTGGACGAGATCGAGAACATTCCGCAAGTCGCCGCCGAACTCCGCAAGGCGCTGGGCAAGGAGTACGAGGTCAGCACGTGGGAGGACATTGCGACGTTTGTGAAGCAGGCGATGCAGCGCCAGAGCATGATTTTGTCGCTCGTCGCGGGCGTGTTCATGATCCTCATGCTGCTGGGTGTGGCCAACACGATGCTGATGAGCGTGCTCGACCGCACGCGTGAAATTGGCACGATGATGGCCGTCGGCGTGCGGCGCTCCAAGATTCTGGGCTTGTTCCTGATGGAAGCGGCGACGATCGGCGCGATGGGCGGCATCGTCGGCGGCGCAGTTGGCAGCGTGATCGTCCTGGCGCTCAACGCCCGCGGCATCTCCGTCACGTTCCCCGGCTCCAACGTCCCGTTCACCATTCACCCGTACGTCAGCGCCAGCTACCTCATCAGCATCGTCGCGCTCGCCGGTATGGGCGCCCTCCTCTTTGCCATTTACCCGGCCTGGCGCGCGAGCCGCCTGCGGCCCGTTGAAGCGCTCGCTGGCGGCTGATCTCCCTTTCTTTCGTTCGTGTCGAGGTTCCCATGTTCCCCATTTTACGCTTGGCATTTCGCAACGTACTCCGCAACAAAGGCCGCGCTGGCTTCACCGTAGGCGCGATCGGCTTCGCGGTGTTCATGACGCTGTTCCTTGGTTCGTTCGTCCTCGGCTTGGGCAACGCGATGATCGACGACGTCGTGCAGGGCAAAGTCGGCGCGCTGCAGGTCCACCGCAAAGGCTACGACGACGTGCGTGAAAACCAGCCGCTCGATCTGGATTTTGCCGAGAAAGGCGATGTCGTCGCGAAGGTGATGCGCGTTCCCGGAGTCGTCAGCGTCTCGCCGCGCTTGGTTTTTTCTGGCCTCGCCGCCAACGGTTCGCAGTCCACAATGATCGTCGCCACGGCGTTCGATCCGGTCGCTGAATACCGCACGCTGCCGCGCGCCAACGAATTCCTGGAAGGAAAGCCGCTGGACCCTGCCGTCGCCAATGGCGCCGTGTTCGGTTTGGATCTGGCCAACGCGCTCGACTTGAAGAGTGGTTCCGGCGGCACGCTGCAAGCCGCGGCCAAGTCGGGGCAGCAGAACGCGCTCGACTTTGAAATGCGCGGCACGCAAAACAACGGCAACGCGTTTGAGTCCAAGCGCAACGTCGCCGTGTCCTTGAAGTGGGCTCAGGACCTGCTCGGCATGGAGGGGCGAATCACCGAACTCGCCGTGCAGACCGTTGACCGCGACGGCATTGAGGACGTGGCAGCGGCGATCCGCGTGGCGCTGGGACCGGAGTACGAAGTGCAGACGTGGAAGCAGTTGCGCCCCAATGTGGACGACGTCGTGAACTTTCAGCGGCTGATCTTGACGGCGATCTGCTTTATCTTCCTTGTGATTGCCATCATCGGCGTCATCAACACGATGCTGATGTCGGTGTTGGAGCGCACGCGTGAGATCGGCACCATGATGGCGGTCGGCATGCGCCGCATCCGCATTACCGAACTTTTCTTGTGGGAGGCAGCCGCGCTGGCGTTCATCGGCACCGCAAGCGGCCTCTCGATCGCGCTCAGTATCATCCTGACGATCGCGGCCAAGGGCGGCGTTCCGGCCAACGCGCCCGGTAGCACCGCCGTCTACCACATCGTACCCGCCGTGCCGTTTGGACTCCTCGCGCCGACGATTCTCGCCGCGTTCTTTGGCACCGTCCTGGCCGGCGTCTACCCTTCCTGGCGTGCCGCGCGCCTCAACCCCGTGGACGCGCTCCGTTCCACCTGATTCTGCTTCGTTTCTCTCACCTGGAGGATTTGACCATGTTTCGTACCACGCTTCTGACCCTCGCGATGACCGTGCTGTTGCCGACAGTCGCCTTTGCCGATCCGACCGCCGAAGAACTGCTGAAAAAGTACGACAGCGTGATGGGACCGGAGAATTTTTCGGCAACCATCCTGATGACCGCGCACCGCGATGACGGCACAACGCGGGCGTACAAGATGAGCATGTTGAAGAAAGGCGATGACAAGTTCCGCGCGACCTTTGCTGAACCCGCCGCTGTGCGCGGCCAGGAGATGCTGCGTCAGGGCGACAATTTGTGGGTTTACATGCCCAACCTCAAGCGCGCGGTGCGTTTGGCCAACCGCGACTCGTTTCAGGGCGGCGACTTCAACAACGCCGACGTCCTGCGCGTCAACTATCAGGCGGATTACTCGGCCAAAGTGATTGCCGATTCCGGGCGAGCGGACGCGTGGCTGATCGAATTGCACGCGAAGACCAAGGAAGCCGCGTACGACATGATCAAATTGTGGATGCGCAAGTCCGACTCGCAGCCAGTCAAGGGCGAGTACTACACGGCGTCCGGCAAGATGCTGCGCGCGGCGGAATTCAGCGACTTCAAGCCGTTCAGCGGACTCGTGCGGCCAGGCAAAATCAGCATGAAGAACATGCTCGCCACGCAGCGCTACAGCACCATGACGTGGGACGCGATGGACAGCAAAGTGAACCCACCGAGCGGCAAGTTCGTGCTGGACGATTTGGGCCGCTAAGCAGGCCTCCAGACGGAACAGGAGTACGCGATGCGCAATCTCGCGCTGATAATGGGCTGTCTGTTGCTGGCGATGCCAGTGTGGGCGCAAGACGCGGTCGTTCCGGCAGATGCGGTGACGCCCGATGCGGCGACGCCTGACACGTCAATGCCGGAAGAGCCACCGCCCGCGGAACCGCTGGTGAAAGTGCGCGCCAACGGGTTTCTGGACACGCGGACGACAGGCGCGTACGCGTCGGTCGGGCACTTGCTGCCGGCGGACGACGTCGCGCATCTGGCGAACCTGACTGAAGGCAACATTCAGCTGAAGCTGGACTGGGGCGACAAAGGAACAGGCGTCGCGGACGCGTCGTTTCTGTTCCAAAAAGGCGGCCTGTACTACGGCAACGACGGGACAGGCGAGCGGCTGCGTTTGGCGGATCACGACGTCTCGATGTACCGGCCCTCGGCGGTGCTGAGCGAGTTCTATGGGACCTACAACTTCCACGACCACTTCAACCTGACGGTGGGCAAAAAGCGCATCGTCTGGGGGCCCGGCTTGGCCAACAATCCGACGGACTTGCTCAACCCGGCCAAGGACCCCACCGATCCGACGATGCAGCGCGCCGGCTCGTGGTTGGTGCGCGCGGAGGCGCCGTTTGATCTCTTCACGCTGAGTTTTGTCGCCGCGGGCAAGGTGACGCGGCAGTTTGGCGGCATTCCGGGCGGACTCGTCTACTACCCCGACGCGCATCCCGCCACGCAGTACGACAAGTACGGCAACGCCCAGAGTGACGGCTATGACACCCGTCCGCACTACGCGCTTGCCGCTCGCGCGTACGCCTTGTGGAAGGAAACAGACTGGAATCTCTACTGGTTTCAGACGCAGCAGTACAACGACGCGTTCAACTACAAGAACCGTGTCGGTCTCTCAGCCTCGCACGTCTTCTTCAACGCGCTGGAATTGCACGTCGAAGCGGTCGGCTACACGGGCTCGTCCAAGGCTTATTTCGACAGCTCCTGCATCGGCAGCGTCTCCGCGTTTCAGGGCTGCGGCATGGCGGGCAAAACACCTGGCGGCTACACGCAGATCGACGATCCGGGCGTCCGCGTCAAAGCGCTTGCCGGCGGTCGCTGGCAGTTTGGCGACAACGCGTCGTTCACGTTTGAGTACCTGTACAACGGGGAAGGCTACAACTCCCAAGAGTTCAGCAATTTCGCACAAGTCGCCAGCCTGCGTCCGCAGCTTTTGAGTTTGATGGACACGCTCGCCAGCGCGCACGTCAGCCTTCCCGGCAATGCGCTGAGCTTTTTGTCGCCGACCTCCAACACGGATTCCGGCGCGCCGCAGAAGTTCACTTTTGAACCGATGCGCCGCCACTACGCGTTTTTCACTTACCTGCACACGATGATCGCCGACGACTGGAACGTGAACACCGTTGTGCTGCTGGGTTTGGAAGACCTGAGCGGGCAGATCGCGCCGCAGGTGACCTGGCTGACCCGCGAGTGGTTGAACCTGACGCTCGGCGGTCTCTACACGATTCCCGGCGTCAAGTCGCTGGGCGCCCAGGTCGGCGACGTGCGGTATACGGAGAACGGGATGCAGCCGACGATGTGGCGGCTGTTCTTCAGCGCACGCGTTTTTTACTGACCACCGGACGACACAGTCTGAATCTGCTACAAGAAGACACGGCAAGGAGAAGCAAATGGCACTCGTACAACTGCAAGGCATCAAGAAGTCCTACCAGCTCGGCAAGACGGAAGTCGTCGCACTCAAGGGCGTAGATCTGACAATTGAGAAGGGTGAATTCACCGTCGTCATGGGACCATCCGGTTCAGGCAAGACCACGCTGCTGAACATCATCGGCTGTCTGGATCGCGCGAGCGCGGGGTCGTACAAGCTGGATGGTGAGGAGATTGGCCACCGCGACTTCAACGATTTGGCTGAAGTACGCAACCGCAAGATCGGCTTCATTTTCCAGAACTTCAACCTGATCCCTGTGCTGGACGTGGTCGAAAATATTGAATTTCCCTGCGTGATTCGCGGCGAGGATCGCAAGGTGCTGCGCGAGCGCACGCTGAAGATCGCTGCGGAAGTGGGGCTGATGCCGTACCTGAAGCAGAAGCCCGACGAACTGTCCGGCGGTCAGCGGCAACGCGTGGCGATCGCCCGAGCGCTGGTGACGGAGCCGCAGTTGGTGCTGGCGGACGAGCCGACGGCGAACCTGGACTCGACAACCGCGGACCAGATCATTGACCTGATGCTGAAGCTGAACGCGGAGATGGGCGTGACCTTCCTGTTCTCCACCCACGATCCGCGGGTCATGGAGCACGCGCGTCGCGTGGTGCGGATTCACGATGGCGTGATGGAGGACGGGACCGAAGCGGCGGCGCATGAGGCCGGTCGGATGCACGCGAGCTTGGGGCACTGATCACCGGACGCAACGGACTTGACGCGCGTCGCCCTTGCCGCCTGCGTCGGGGCCCACGATCCAGCTTTGCATCCACATCGCGCCGGGGTTACCGGGCATCACGCTCGACGTCCACTGCCACACTTCGCTGGTGACCGCGAAAAGCGGGTCAAGCGCTGGCGTAGTCGGACCGATCTCAATCAGGCCTTCCAATTCGCGCAGCGACGGCAGGCGCCATCCTGTACCTGACAACTGCGCCGCGTTCGTCGCGCAGTAGGCTTGTGCGTCCGGCCAGCCAAGCGGCGTGCCCGGCGCGCCGCGTTGCCAACTCAGCCCTGTGATGCGATCGAAGACCGTGGCGCCGCCGTCGCGTAGCACAAATCGCCCTTCGACTTTGCCGTTTACCTGCCTGCCCCCGCGCACGCAACGCACAGCCAACGGCGTATCCGTCCGCTCAGAGCCGAGCTTCGCGTCGCCCAAGTTCACGCTGAACGCCTCCGGTCCGTGCCCCGACTCTGTCGGCACAGGCAGCACGACCCAGTAACGCAGGCTCGCGGGATTCCAATCCAAGTGCACAAAAGGTGCGGCCGGATTCTCGACGGAGAAGTCCAGGAGCGAGCGCATTTCCGCGCGAGTTGGCATCCGCCAGTCGGTCTGCCCTGCCCATTTCTGCTGCGTGCATGCGACCATAGCATCGCGCCAGCTCAGGTCCCGCAGCGAATTCTTCGCCCACGTCAGGCCGGTCGCCTTGTCGAGGATGATATCCGCTTGCTCGGCAAAATCCTCAGTTGCGCGCGTGTCGGCCAACGGTGGCCAAGTCGGGAAGTCGGCGACGCAGACGGGGCCACCGGCGCTCGCCGCGCGGTCCACGCAGAACCAGCCGCGGCCGCACGTGTCCTGCGTGCCGGTCGCTGTGCACGGCGCGGCCAGGTGAATGGCGAACGCAGCGCAATCGTTGGGACACTTGGCAAACGACTCGTCACCCTCACACGTTGAGGTGCCGCACTCCGCCAGACCGATGCTGGCGTCGCCGATGCCGAGCGCGTCGTCGGGGTATCCAAACTGGTCGTCGCTCGGAACGGGGCGGCACGCGGCGAAACAAATGACGGCAATTGCGCAGAAAATGTGGTGCGAAATAACCGACCTGTGCACGTTGAACCCCAGAGCGCAGCGCCCGTTGCGACTTTACGCAGTGGCGGGGGGGTGTCAACTAGCAGAACGATCGACCGACACGAACTGTCACATGTCACATCAAACCAACCTTCCGATGTACGAATCCTGGCCCAATTCGAATACCAAACTGAACGGGGTGAGACCTGTTGCACTCCGGACTGGGACCGCGAAGCGTGCACCTCCGGTGGCACGCCGCGGTGCCGGCGGCTGTGACGTTGAAATTCGGTCAGCGTGTATGGCACGTGATCCACGCCTCCTTGGTGTGACACGTTTCGCTTCCAATTTGCACGCCGTGGACCCGATCCTTGGAAATGCCAACGTTTTTCCTTGCGCGCCGCCGCGCCACCGTGGCAACCTTGGACAAAGAGGTGTAGCAGGGGCCATGCCGTTTCCGCTGATAACCGAAAAATCCCGATTGACGGACGCGCTCCATGCACCGACGTTGCACACGACGACGGCCCGCGATGGACTGCAGCCGTTTCCTCCGCCGACTGAGCGCGCTGGCACGCTGTTGGGCAATCGCTACAAGCTGACGCAACTGCTAGGTCGCGGCGGCCACGGTCTGGTTTTCGGCGCAACGGACACGCAGACGCAGGCGGAAGTCGCGATCAAATTGCTGGCGCGCACGGAAGAAGATACCGATCATTCCCGACGTTTTCTCCGCGAAGCCGACATTTTGGCGCGTTTACACCATCCCAATACGGTGCGCGTCTTCGACCGGGGTCAGAGCGCCGATGGCACGATGTTTCTGGTGATGGAGCGTGTCGACGGCCATTCGCTGGAGGCAACGTTGCGCCACCGTCAAGACAATGGCGAGGTGCTCAGCGAAGCCGACGCGACGGCCATAGCGGTGCAGGTGCTCGACAGTCTGACCGAAGCACACGCGTTGGGGCTCGTCCACCGCGACATCAAGCCGAGCAACATCATGTTGGATGATCGCGACGGCAAAATCCGTGCGAAAGTGCTGGATTTTGGCATCGCGCAGACGCAGGAATCGTCGCTGACCGCCACGGGAAAAGTGATGGGGACGCCCACGTACATGAGTCCGGAGCAGTGTCTTGGGCTGGAGCTCGACGGGCGAACCGACCTCTACGCCTTGGCGGCGATGCTCTACCGCTGCGTGTCGGGACGTTCGCCGTTTGATGACCCAAACGCGCTGACGGTGATGTACAACCACGTCAATGTACCGGCGCGCGACCTGGCATCCGTGGCAAAGACAGCAGTTTCGGCTGGATTCGTCGACGTGGTCATGCGCGCACTCGCCAAAGCACCGGAGCAGCGGTTTTTGGATGCGGCTGTGATGCGACAGGCGCTCGAACGTGCCGGTGAGACGCCCGATGGCGCGCCCGTTCGCTCAGCAACGACCCACACCGTGTCGCCGCTGCGGCTGCCTGCGGTTCGCCCGCCAGCTGAGCTTTTGCCCGACGAGGCGCCGCCAAATCGATCGCGGGTGACGCGCATGACGGCGGTGCCCTGGGTGATCGCTGCGCTGTGCGTAGCCGCGCTGATCGCGGGACGGTCGCAGTCATCGACCGCGGCGACGCCGACCGCAGTGGCTCAGCCTGCTGCGGCGACGCCGACACGCGTGCTGGCACCGCTCTCCCCAGTGCCGGTTCTCGCAGTGCCGGTCGTCACCACGCCAGCAACGCCCCCGGAGCCACCGCACGCCGAACCAAACGCCGCGGCGACGGCGAAGTCATCCGTGCCGCTGCGGACGCACCGCCGACACGTCGCGCATCGCCGAAGCGCACGCCCGGAAGATCCCCAAACCATTTTGCCGCCGGACTAGCCGATGCCGTTGCGGTTCTTGACGATATTTCTTTGCGCGACGCTCGTGACACCGGCGACTTTTGCCGCACCACCGCGTGTCACGGATCGCGCGCACACCGAGGCGATGGCGCTGGCGCGTGAGGCCCTCCATGCGTTCGTACGCCGTGATTTCGCCAACGCCGCGCGGCTCTACCTCAAAGCCGCCACGACCGAGCCCGACGTCGCGGAATTCTGGTTTGGCGCCGCACGCGCAGAACGCGAGTCTGGACGCGTCGAGAATGCACGCGAACACTTTGCCCGCGTGGTGACGCTGACGGCCTCGACCAACCCGCTACATGCCAAGGCGCTGGCCGCCGGCGACGCGCTGGCACCGCCGCCCGAAGTGGTGGTCGAACTGCCGGTCGCGCTGACGCCAACTGTGGCGCCGCCCCAGTCCGTTGCCTCGCCCGTCATCGTTCCGGCGTCTCCTACGCCTGAAGCGTTGCCGGTCAACGCCGATCCGGTCGCGCCCCACGTGCTGCGGCTACCGCCTCGACGCGCGGATCCGGTGGCCGCGAGAGGGGAGTGGCGGCGTCCGGCGGGGTGGACTTCCACCGCGCTCGGCGTTGCCGCAGCCAGTGTCGCCGTCGGTTTGGCGATGTCCGCGAACAACGCGCAGTCGTCGTTGGACGGCAACAAGATGGCCGACGGCCGGTACAACCTTCTGCAGATCACACAAGCCGACGCCATCACGCAACAATCTTCCATCAACGCGCGCTGGACGTGGTCAGGCGTGGTTGGCAGCGTAGCAGTCGCCGCGCTCCTCGCTGGTGGCTGGTGGTTGCTCTCACCAACGGAGCCCCGCGGGGGCTCAGAAACAGCAGCAGCGGCGCGTGCACCGCGGGCTGAGGAGGCTCCGTGAACGTCGACACGACTGACAGTGCCCCACAGCTGATCGTTACGAGCAAGTCCACACAACCGCATCGGTGGCGCCTGCACGTGCTTTCGAGCCCCGATCGCACGTGGCGCGGCCGCATTCTCGACCTGCCGGCGCAGGGCACAAGCATTGGGCGCGTGGCACCGGAAGGGACTTCGAGCCAAATCGCGGACTCGACGCTCTCGCGGCAGCACCTTGAACTGGAACCCTTGCCGGACAACAGCGGCGTGAGGTTGCGCGATTTGGGCAGTCACAATGGCACGTTGCGGGGCGGCGTGCGCGTGACGACCGCGGTGATCGGCGACGGCGCCGTCCTGCGCTTCGGCGATTCCGTGGCCGTCCTGGAGTGCGATGCTGGCCAATCGCTGGCGTTTTCGACACCGACCGCCGATGTTCCTGGACGGTCGGTGGTCGCGCGTCGACTTCGCGCGGCGTTGGACAGCGCGGCGCGTGATCGGACGCCGGTGCTGCTGGTCGGGCCAACTGGCGCCGGCAAGGAGTTCGCCGCTCAAGAGATTCACCGACGCGCCGGTCGCGAAGGGCCGCTTGTCCGCATCCACGGCGCGTCGATCGCCAGTACCGAGGCCGCCGCCACGGTCTTTGGAACGCTGCAGACACCCGGACTCCTGCAGACCGCGGCCGGTGGGGCGGTGCTGCTGGACGGTCTCGACGACCTCGATGCCGAGTGGCAGCCCGTCCTGCTGCGTGCGCTGGAGGAGCGTCGTGTGCCCACGCACGCGCCAAGTGGCTCGCATGTCCACGACGTGCTGTGGATAGCGACGGCGTCCGACGCGCTCGAAGAGAAAGTGCAAGACGGCCGCGTGCGCCGGGACCTGGCTGCGCGCTTCCTGAGCCACCGCATCCGTGTCGCGCCGCTGGCGGAACGTGCGGCAGACCTGTTTGAACTCGCGGACGCGCTCTTGGTGACACCCACGGGCGATCCGTGGACGAGCTTCCTCCTACCCGACGCTGTCGAGGCGATGCTGCTGCGCGCGTGGCCGGACAATCTCCGCGAGTTGCTGGCCGTACTCCGGCACCTGCGACGGCAGTACGTCGGTGCCGCGCTGGGTGCCGATGCGCTCCCGGAGCAGCCGTCACGGCCGAAGGACGCTTTGGAACTGACCTTGGCGCAACAATCGAGCCGGAATTCGCCCGATGGTGAGGCGTTGCACAAGTTGTTGAAACGCTACCATGGCAACGTCGAGAAAGTGGCGGCGCATTTTGGCCGCCATCGCAAGCAAATCTACCGGTGGCTGGAACGCGCGGGCATCGGCGACCGCGCGCTGACGGAATACCGTCGCGGGGAAGGCGCATGAAGCCTCTGAGCGGAGCGGCATGCGCGTTTTGGTTTGTGGCGTGTGGAACGTCGAATGTTCCAGCTCACGTGGAAGCTGACGCGACCGCCGACACTGCGGCAGTCCAAGTGGCGGTTGATCCGAACTGTGGACTGCCCGGTTTTGTGACGCTCACGCTGGATGACACGGGCCGCACGTCGTGTGCCGCCGAAGGTCCTGTGTGGGGAATCGCGGATGCCGCGCCGGCGACCGCGCAGACAGGCGCAGATGGGACGCTTCTGGACACGCGGACGGGGTTGGCCTGGCACCTGCAAGCCCTGAGTGGCGCGTTCAACCAGGCCGACGCGTGGAGTGCGTGCCGCAAGTCTGCGCGAGATGGACGCGATGATTGGCGGTTGCCGACGGTCGCGGAGGCGCTGACCGCCGTCGACTTTTCGCGCCACAATCCGGCGCTTGGACTGCCACTCGAACCGACTCCGGACCAAGCGTTCTGGACAGCTGTGACGCGCGGTGGCGCGGGCTGGGTACTGCAGACATCCGAAGGACAACTGATTCGGCAGGCAACGACGGCCGTTGCGAGTGCGTGGTGTGTCAGGACGGCGCAGCCGGTGAAAACGCCGCCGATGCCGCGCTTTCAGAAGTCGCCGGCGGGTGTCGTCAAGGACGCGTGGACCGGTCTGCGCTGGCAAGGCACAGCGCCCACCACGCCGAGAACGCTGATTTACGCCAACGGTTGGTGCGTGAAGCTGAACATCGACGATCTGCACTTTCGCACGCCGAGCATCAATGAACTCGTGAGCTTGCTGGACCCGGAACGCGATCCGCCGATCAACTACGTGGTCTTTGCCGAAGGTGGAGGCGTCATGCAAGCCCTCACGCCGACGGCTGCTGACGGTTCAGTGCACTGGGGTGTGGACTTCGCAACCGGCGCGCTCGTGCACGTGGAAGGTGACGGAGAAGCCGCCGTTCGCTGCATCGTCGCCGACTAGTACGGCGCTTCTCAAGTTCGCACCACATCAAAAACTGGTTGTTGCGCCGTACTGGAAGCACGCGGCTGCGTGCTGGCGCGGGGTTTGGGGCGGCGCGCCCCATCTTTGGCCAAAAGCCTAGTGCCTGCGCGACGAAAGCTTGGAATGCGGTGCGAACTTCGGAGCGCGGGTACTAGGTTCTCCAATCGTGCGCTAGCCGCGATAGGCCGCCACGACGCGATCGACTTCGCCCCACAGCGCATCGTCGTCCAGAATTTCCACGGTCCGGGCGTGTTCCAGCACCTGATCCGGGCCCTTTGCGCCCGCAATGACCGCCGTCATGCCCGGCTGGCGAATCGCCCAGCCCAGAGCCAACGCCGCGATCGGCACTTTTTTGCGCTTGGCGATCAGCTCCAGCCGCGACACGATGGTCAGCGCCCGCAGAAAACGCGAACCTTGAAACCGGTCATCGCGCGCCCGCAAATCGCTCTCCGGGAAACGCTTGTTGGCGGAAAACTTCCCCGTGAGCAGCCCGCGGCAAAGCGGCTCGTAGGCCAGAACGCCCAGCTGCTCGCGCTGGCAGTAGGGCAGCAACTCGTGCTCCAGCTCGCGACGCAGCATCGAATACGGCGATTGCAGCGACACGATCGGCACGTACTGCCGCGCCGCAGTCAGCCCTGCCACATCGTAATTACACAGCCCGACGTGGCGGATTTTGCCCTCGATTCGCAGCTTTTCCAGCTCGCCCATCGACTCGGAAAGCGGCGTATCCGACTCGCACGGCCAATGGACCTGCAGCAAATCGATCCGCTCGATGCCCAGCCGACTCAGGCTGGCTTCCACGTCCTGGCGAATCCATTCGCGCGTCAACTCGCTGCGCGCATGCTGTCCTTCGCCGTCCCAGCGGACGCCAACTTTTGTCGCGATGATCACGTCGTGCTTGCGCGCGCCCAAAGCCCGCACCAGCACCTCATCAGCACGCCCGTGACCGTACAGCGGCGCGGTGTCAAACCAGTTGATCCCACTCGCCAATGCTTGTTCAACAGCGGCAGTAGAGCGCGCGTCGCTGACGTCGTCGCCCCACCAGAGGCCGCCCATCGCCCAGCACCCCATTCCAATGACGGACAGGTCCAAATCGGTGTTCGGGAGCCGGCGCGTTAGCATCGCGGCCTCTGTGCGGTAGGTACCGTTGCCGAATCGGCGCACGAGCCCGTGTCGCCGCGCGTATCGCCGCAGGCGGGCGCGCCTGGCGACCCAGCTGACAGCAGGAGGCCTGCCGCGGACACGCGCTCGCAGGCCGGGCCGCCCATCGCCCAGCACCCCATTC
>CAITYF010000101.1 GCA_903896545.1 uncultured Myxococcales bacterium
GCGATACTGTACGTGGCAGCGCTGAGCCGGTCCACGTGCACGGCCATGTAGCCGCCGCCATTGTCGACCTTGCGGGCGCCGCCGATGGCCAGACCCGCTGTCAGCGCGTCCAGCACGCGTCCCGCCGCTTGCGGAAGTGGTTTCATCAGTCACCTCGCCAAAAGCGCAAAGGTCAGGGCCACCGACCATCGGCAGCCCTGACCCTCGCAAGTTGTCGTCGCTACGCCGCAAGGTGCGCGAGGATCTTTTCCACGGTGACCGCGAGCGCGATCATCGAGTCCAAGAAGCCTGCGATCGTGTAGAGCAGCTTCATCCAAACTTTCATGCGAACTCCTTCGTTAGAGGATCAGGCCGCTGCGAAAATCGATGGCCATGGCCTCGCGGGTGGGCCGGTCGCTGGCGTAATTCGCCACTTGGCCCGCGATGAAGGCGGCGAGACCGCTGGCGCAGTACATCGTCGCGCGTGCCGTGCAAGGCGCACGGAACGCCTCGCTGCTCGGGTGCAGCGTTTCCTCGTACCAAGAGCCAAACGCGCCCACGCACATGACCTTGCCGACCTCGGCACCCATGCGAGCGTCGATGTAGAGCGCTGGCCGTGGATGAAGCTGCCTCCACAGGGCGATACGACCGTCCATGCTGTCAATGCAGGCGATGACAAGCTCACTGGCGCCGTCACCTTGGTGGCGTTCTTGCACAACCTTGATTTCGACACCTGTCATCTCTGTCACGAGCGCCTTGAGCGCCTGCACCTTCGGCCTTCCCAGATCCGCCAAGCGGTACCACTGGTTCGGCAGGTTGTGGCTCTCAACGCTGTCGTCATCCCACACCGTGATGTCCGTCGCGCCGCACTTGGCCAGCGCCAAAACGGTGAAGCTGCCCACCGCACCCGCGCCAATGACCGTGATGGGAATCCGCGCCAGCCGCGGCGTGTCCAGCACGTCAAGTTGCCTGTGAAAATTCATGCCTCACCTCCAGTCCGCATAGTCATCGTCGAAGTCAGGCCAACCGAAACCATTCCGGTGGCTCTGCTGCGGTTGTTGCCCCGGTTGCAGCGGCTTGCCGCTCCGCCAGTCCGGCATGAGCAACGGCGCCATCTCAACCACGTGGGCGTTGAAGAGCCGTTCGCACTCGCCGCGCAGGTTCTGGTCGGGCAGGCGGATTTCCAGCGGCAGGTCGTCGAACGTCAGCCGGAAGGGCTGCCAGACGTCGATCCGCGCCTTGAACTCGCGCTTTTTGTTGACCACGATGCTGACCAGATACGTGTCGTTGGCCAGACCCTCGATGCACTGCTCGTCCTGCTCGCTCCAGAAAACGCCCAGCCGCCCGTGGCTGTGGATCCACGCCCGCACACGCTCGGGGAGCGGGTGCGTGACGAGGAACTTGGCCAGTGCGTCCTGATCAAGCTCGGTGCTTGCCGCCGTGTTCACCTGGTCATGGAGTTGCACGTTGCTGACGGCCAAGTCGTCGCTCACGGTGCCGAGGCACGAGAACTCGCCAGCCGCCAGATCCGTCCAGTGCCAGATGCGTTCCATCGCATCCGCGTCGATGCGGACGCGCAGGTTCTGTTTCACTTTCATGTTCGTCTCCAAGAACGCCACGACCCCGAGCCCTTTCCACCGTGGAAAGGGCCCGAGGCCGCAGCTTGTCGATGCTGTCCGCGCCGCCGCTAATCGTCGTCGTCGTTGTTGTGATCGGGGTCCCAAGTCTCGATGTGGCGGTAAGCGTCCCGTTCGTTGTAACTGTGCAGAAACTCCCAGATAACGGCCACGAGCGCCGCGTACTGGCCTTCACCCAGCATCTTGCCAATCCCCGGGCCGAGGTTCCCCCAGCACGGCACACCGTCGGACGACACGTGCGGGTGCGGGTAGCTGAAGCCACCGTCGCTCCAGATGTGGACCTTGTCGGCCGTAATGGTCAACGTGTAGCGGCCCATCTCGTAGTCGACGCCGTCGTGCTCCAGCGTGAGCGGCTCCATGACGATGCTGAGCTTGCCGTAGTCGACCTCGACCGACACGACAGGCGAGGGCATCATCTTGACCAGCGCGCCGAACTCCTCGACCGCCTTCTGCTCTTGCGCCGGGCGGGTCGTGGCTTCCAAGGCGACGATCTGTTCACGCAGCTCGCCGTTCTTGCGCACCAGCCCGGAGATCTGGCTGGTCAGCCGGTTGGTCTCGTACTCGTTGTCCCGAATGGCATTTTTCCAGTTGCGGACCATCCCGTCGACGCTGGAAACCATCCAAGTAGAGAACTCGGCCCGCTCGCGCTGCCAGTCGTAGTCCTGGACGTACGTCGCCGCCAGAGGCAGCGCCGCGCCCAGGACCATCTCCAACACCCGACCCGGCTGAATGTCCTCTGGCTGCTCGAACAGCTTCTCCAGGTCAAAGGCCAGACGGATCCGCCGACCTTCGACGGATGCCACGACGAAGTGCTCGTCGCCAACGATGACTTCAACGGGCTCGCCCGTGTGCGGTCGGCCATTGACGAGGTCCACGACGGCCACGCCGTCCTTGTACGGAAACCGGCACTCGGTTGCCGCGCCCGTGATCGGTCCGAGCAGTTCAATCTCGCGACGGAACGGCGCCGGATCCGAGTAGCGCGCCGACCACCGCTGGTAACGGATGGTCAGGCCGAGTTTTGCCTGCCAATCCAGCAGGTACGCGGCCATCGTCTGGTCACAGTGATGCATGTTGCCTCCCCGCCAGCCGAGCCGCCCCCGATGACCGGGAAGCGGCCCAGCGGGCGAATCGTGTTGCGGGACGGTGAGTTGGACTACAGCAGCCCCCCTTCCACCTTCGGAATAAGGCAGATCACGTCGCCGTCGGCCAGGCCGGTGGTCGTGCTGGCACCGAGGCCGTTGACCGAGATGGCGTGGCCTTGGGCGGACAGGTCGACGGCGTCGAGGACTTCGCCGACGGTTGCACCGGCAGCGGCTTCATGGTGACGGGCGGAGTGACCGAGGCGGAGGATTTTGATGTTCATGATGTTAAAGCTCCTGACAGTGTTGGGAAAAGGCACGTGTGAGGGCGTGGTCGCCCGTCACAAGGCTTATCCCACGAATACGCCTTGGTTTTGCGGTGACGTCTGCGCGCAATGCCCACGATTGACTTCGCCACCGGCTCGACGCCAAACTGGTTTCAGTTCTGACAGAACCTGATACGCGGTGGATGGGTTTGAATGATCAAGCAGGGCGACCCGATTGCAGACAGACTCACTTCGCTCGCGGATGCGACGTTGACCGAGATGGCTGCTACTGTTGGCACCTATTCGCCTGCAGAGTGTGCGTTGACGCTCATTGAGTGCTGCCGGGTCCTGGACAGTTGGCACGTGCGACTCGCATACTCAGCAAATCCGCGCGGTCTCATTTCCTATCCAGATTTCGACCTGATGCTCCGAGGTTGGAACTTGGCGGTATGCCTGCTTCTTCCTCGCTTCGAGGAGATGGGGGGAATCCCGTTCGGCGCAAGCACCAACGTCACACGCGCGAGTGCTGAAACCTTTCTTCACATTCTGGGTCGCGTAGCGTTGCTCCGGAAGTTCGCGGAAATGCTGCGACATGGAATGGGCAGTGGCGAGGTACTCGGCGACAAACTGATCTTGCGGATGAGTGCCAGAATCGGGCTGGATCATTTTTTGGACCAGATTGACGCCGGACGCATGGAAGACCTGAGTGCGCAGTTACCGCGCTCCGATGGACTCGATGAGATGGTGGAGAACAACCTCACCGCGGACATCGACGAACGGATGAACTGTCCGCCGCCACGATAAAGGGACCACCTCAGGCGCTTCGCCGCGACGAGCATGGGACCAGGCTACCGCCACAAACTAGGGACCACCTCGCCGCGCTGCGCCCGTGAATCGCCATGCTGCTGACCCGCCC
>CAITYF010000102.1 GCA_903896545.1 uncultured Myxococcales bacterium
AACCTGCCCGAACCGCGGCGTGCCACCGGAGGTGCACGCTCGCGGTCCAGTCCGAGAGGGCAACAGCCTTGACCCACACAGCTTGGTGTTGGACAAAGGTCGGACTGTTTAGGCTTTCTCCAGCCATTCCACCAGCGTGCCCGCCGTCGACTTCGGGTGGGCGAACCGGACCGGGTAGCCCTCCGCGCCCATCGTCGGCTCCTTGCCCAGCAGCGCAAACCCCTGCGCGCTCGCGTGCGCCGTCGCCGCCCCCACGTCCGTGACTTCCAGACAAACGTGGTGCAGACCGCCACCGCGCTTGTCCAGAAACGCCTGAATCTCGCTCTGCTCGCCCAGTGGCGCCAACAGCTCGATCATCGTCTCTCCGCACGGAAGGAACGCAATCTTCAAGCCTTTCTCCGGCATCTCGACCAGCTTCTCGACCTTCAGCCCCAGCCCGTCGCGCCACACCGCCAACCCTTCTTCAAGCGATTTCACGGCGATACCCAGATGATTGATACGTTTCGGCTCTTGCGTCATGCTACCCTCCTGTCGTCCGCTTCGCTTCGTGTCACGCGGCGCGAGTGCGGTCAAGTCGCTCCCCGCGGGCGCACAGTCCGACGTCCGACGTGCCCACGCCGCCCGATCCGCGCAGTTCCTGAAGGCTCATGATCGAATTCCGAAACATCTACAAGTCTTTTGGCTCCAAGCACGTCTTGCGCAACGTGTCCTTGACGGTCGATTCCGGGCAGATCCTGTTCATCGTCGGCATTTCCGGAGCGGGCAAGTCCGTCCTCGTGAAGCACCTCGTTGGCCTGATGCGGCCCGACGGCGGGCAGGTCATCCTGGACGGCCAGGACATCACGAATTTGGAAGAAAAAGCGTTCTACCCGGTCCGCAAGCGCTGTGCGATGGTGTTCCAGCACTCGACGCTCTTTGACTCGATGTCGCTCGTCGAGAACGTGATGCTGCCCTTGCGCAAACACATGGGCATGGAAGGCGAGAAATGCCGCAAGTCGGCGATGGAATTTCTTTCACGCGTGCAAATGGACCACATGGCGGAAAAGTTTCCGTCGGACATTGGTGACGGTTTGCGCAAACGCGTGGCGATCGCGCGCGCACTGACGCTGTCGCCGGAATTCGTGATTTTTGATGAACCGACGACGGGTTTGGACCCGCTTGCCGCCGCCAACGTCGATCAGCTGATCCGGCAATTGAGCGACGAGCAGGGCGTGACGTCGATCGTCGTCAGCCACGATCTGCGGTCGATCTTCACAGTCGCCGACCGCATTGCCATGATCTACCAAGGCGAGATTCGCTTGGACGGAACGCCAGATACGTTCCGTGAAACCCCAGATGCGATCGTCCAGCAGTTCATCCGTGGGCTTGCCGAAGGCCCGATGGTGTTGTAGACGGTACGCCCGTTCTGTTGTCAGGAGCCGCGTGAAAGAGAAGTCCATCGAGGTGAAGGTCGGCGCACTGGTGCTCGTTTGCGCGGCGCTGCTCATTGGATTCATCTTTGTCCTCGGTGACATGGGTGGCTCCGGCGGGTTCACCGTCAGCGTCGACTACGAGACCGCGAGCGACATCAAGCCCGGCGCGCCCGTCAAGATCGCGGGCGTCAACGCCGGCAAGATCAAGGCGATCGAGTACTGGGGCGGCAAGAAGGATCCGGCAACCGGCCGCCGCGTCATCGTCCGCGTCACGCTGAACCTCGACCCGGTCAAGGGTGCGACGCTGCACAAAGACGCGGAATTCTTCATCTCGACTCAGGGCATCCTCGGTGAGAAGTACATCGAAGTGGATCCGGGCACCTACGAACAGCCGTTCCTGCGCACTGGCGCGGTGGCGATGGGCGAACCGCCGCTGCGGATGGAAATCCTCGGGCGGCAGCTGACCAAGGTCGCAGGATCGATCACGCGCATCCTGGAGAAGAACGAAGACGTGGTGCACAACGTGCTGGTGCACACCGACGAAACGGTGCTGGAAGCCAAGAAAACCGTTCAGGACGCGGACAAAATCATCCTCGACAATCGTGAAGCGGTAGGCCGCGTGATCGAGCGTCTGGACCGGACAAGCGAGAAGATCGAGAAGCTCATCGCCGCCGTGGAAGGCGCCGTGGGCGACGGAAAACAGATCAAGGCAACGCTGAAACATGCTGAGTCGATTACGGAAAAGGTCGATGTCGCAGCGGATCCAGTGCTGAAGGACGCCAAGACGATCGCCAAGAATCTGCGGACGTTGTCCGAGAAGCTGCGCGACAACCCAACGACCGAAGTGCTGCTCGGCGATGCCGGCCACCAGAAGGTTATCAAGGTGCTCGATCGCGTCGACGGCGCGATGGAAGACGTGCAGGAAGTGACCAAGAATGCGCGCACAGGCCGCGGGACGATCGGCGGCTTGCTGATGGATAATGAGCTGTTCATGGACTTGAAGCTGATGCTCAAGGATTTGAAACGGCATCCCTGGAAATTCATCTGGCGCGAGTAGACGCGGCCGCTTTGGGCGCGCTCCGGCGTTGCTCGTCGCAAACCGCCCTCGACGACCGTCAAGGTCGCCTTCGGGCTGTTTGTTCCTCGCGCCTTGGATCGCATCCCAAATCAACCGCTTCTACGAATCCCGGCTGGCACGTGGCACAGGTCTCAGCGCGAACTGCGGACGCGCTGAAGAGGCGGGGGTAGCCAGTCGCCTTCGGGCTGTTTGTTCCTCGCGCCTTGGATCGCATCCCAAATCGACCGCGTCTACGAATCCCGGCTGGCACGTGGCACAGGTCTCAGCGCGAACTGCGGGCGCGCTGAAGAGGCGGGGGTAGCCAGTCGCCTTCGGGCTGTTTGTGCCTGGCGCTTGCACCGGATTCTCAACCGATCGCGTGTGCGGATACCGAAACGACGGGCGAAACGATCGCGGGTTGTGTGACGCTGTCGAAGTCTGAATGGGCTACGCAGATCGGCCACTCGCTCGTGAGGCGCGTCGGCGATCAAAGCGTCGTCCTGCGGGTACGAATCGACAGAACTTGTGGACGAACTGTCACAAACCTCTGCAAGTTCAAGGATCTGACAAAGCCTTAGGCAATTTCGATTCACTGCGCGCGCTTCGGAAGCTCCCCAAATGCCGGCCTGTCGCGACGGGAATGGCGCTGCCGGCAGCAAATCACGGGTCGCCATGGGAAACCGCTTGACATGGGCGCCAACTGATCGCACAATAGCGCCCCCACGGTTGGAAGCCGAAGGTCGCAAGACCGGACGCCTCCTGCAAAATCCGTGTCCCGCCATCGGGAAAGGAGCCTTCGCAGTTCAGCCTCACGGCCGCTCTGCAAGAGGAACAGCTGCCGATAACAGCCGTTCCCTCCGCGAAGGCACGATGGCCGCTATCCCCTCAGTGGGTAGCGAGCGCGCAGGCGCCCATCGCCGGAGCGACTTAGGTCGCGTCGGTAGAGGTGCCTCCCGCGACGGGAATTCAGGCTGGAGCCCTCTCGGTTTCGCCTGCGTTCCTTTCGGCGCTCTCGTACGCTGAGTCGGTCCCGCGCAGTGGTCCGTTAGATGTACGGCTTGGACCGTACGCAGATCGTGCGTCCTTCTTGGCGATTGCCGGGCGGGACCGAAGCCTTGGCGACTGCCGGGCCGGGACAGGGCGGTTCGCAAACGCGGCCGCTGGACTGACAGCGAGAACACCCTGTTCTCGGACACGGAGAGACTACGTATGCCGACGATCAACCAGCTGGTACGCGCCCAACGCGAACTGAAGCACGTCAAGACCAAGGCCCCGGCGCTGCAGGCCTGCCCGCAGAAGCGCGGCGTTTGCACCCGCGTCTACACGACCACGCCCAAGAAGCCGAACTCGGCGCTGCGCAAAGTGGCTCGTGTGCGTCTGTCCAACGGCATGGAAGTGACGTCGTACATCCCCGGCGTCGGTCACAACCTGCAGGAACACAGCATCGTGCTCATCCGCGGCGGTCGTGTGAAAGACCTTCCGGGTGTGCGTTACCACATCGTGCGCGGCAGCCTGGATACGACGGGCGTCGCGGGTCGCAAGCAGAGCCGTTCGAAGTACGGTGCGAAGCGTCCCAAGTAAGAACCACACGATTCTGTAAGAAGTTGAGGAGTTTCCCATGCCACGTCGCCGCGAAGTACCCAAGCGCCCCATCACGCCGGACCCGAAGTTCCGTGATCAACTGGTCGCGAAGTTCGCCAATTGCCTGATGTATGACGGCAAGAAGTCGGTTGCTGAAGCCGTTCTTTACAACGCGCTCGAAAAAGTCGAGTCGCGCGGCAAAGATGATCCGCTGAAGCTGTTCCGCACGGCGCTGGACAACATTCGCCCGTCCGTGGAAGTGAAGTCCCGCCGCGTCGGTGGCTCCAACTACCAGGTGCCCGTCGAGATTCGCCCGGAACGCCGCAACGCGCTGTCGATTCGCTGGTTGATCCAGGCCGCCCGCGCTCGTGGTGAGAAGTCGATGGAAGAGAAGCTCGCCAACGAGATTCTCGACGCCGCTGCTGGCCGCGGTACCGCGGTCAAGAAGCGTGAAGACGTGCACCGTATGGCGGAAGCCAACAAGGCGTTCGCGCACTACCGCTGGTAGTCGCTCCCGCATCGTTCCTGGTCTGACTCGTTCCCGTATCGAATCTGGAGTTCCCCGTGCCTCGTACACAAGCGCTCGCAAATTTCCGCAATATCGGCATCATGGCTCACATTGATGCAGGCAAGACGACGACGACCGAGCGCATCCTGTACTACACGGGTCGCCTCCACAAAATCGGCGAAGTGCACGATGGCGCGGCCACGATGGACTTCATGGAACAGGAGCAGGAGCGCGGCATTACGATCACGTCGGCCGCGACCCAGTGCCAGTGGAAGGGCAAGACGATCAACATCATCGATACGCCCGGACACGTGGACTTTACCATTGAAGTGGAGCGCTCGCTGCGCGTGCTGGACGGCGCGGTGGCGCTCTTCTGCGCGGTGGGCGGCGTGCAGCCCCAGACCGAGCAGGTGTGGCGTCAGAGCGAGAAGTACGAAGTGCCGAAGCT
>CAITYF010000103.1 GCA_903896545.1 uncultured Myxococcales bacterium
GATTCCACGGGTGAGATCTGTCTGGCGCTTCGGCTGCGCGCGGGGATGCGGGGGGCGAGTGAGCGTGACGGGTGCGTCTGGCGGTGAGGATCGATCAGGTCTGCGTTTAGCCTGCACAGTTCGTTGACCGTCTCCCGCCTGTCTGCTATACCCCCGCGGCTTCGCGCACGGCTGTTTGTCGGCGACGCGAGCTATTTCAGCGTCGTTTCACGGTCTTCCGGTCTTTTTGTCCAGAAGCCCGATCGCGACGCCACAGTGGGTAGGGCTTTGCATATGTCCGCGTGGTTGATGGCGCAAAATGTACTGGTGGATGCGGCGAATCTCCTCGCCCAAGTTGAAGGTCCCGGTCCGGCGGCCGCGGCTGCTGGCGGTGGTGGCGGTGGTGGTCCGAGCGCCGCGGGCGGTGGCTTGCTGAACATCGGCATGATTGTGGTCATGTTCGTCGTGTTCTACTTCTTCGTGATGCGGCCGCAGTCCAAGCGCGCCAAAGAGCACACCGCCTTCTTGACCAATTTGAAGCCCAACGATCGCGTGGTGTTGCGCAGTGGAATCTTTGGCAAGCTCGTGTCGATCGACGGCGAGTCGGCTAAGGTGGAGATCGCGGATCGCGTCGTGATTCGCGTGTTCAAGAGCCAGATCGCTGGCGCGGAATCGCAGGCGGCCGACGTGGTGGATAGCGCTCAAGGTCGCTAGACGCCCAGCAAACGGTGCATCGCGCATTGCGAGCAGCCCCTGACTCGTTCTTAGGAGACGGTCCACATGGACAAGAAACGCAATTGGAAAGCCTGGTTCACGATCGCCCTTTTGATCGTTAGCGTTCTGCAGCTGCTGCCGACGTTCCTGCCAGGCCTGCCGGATTTCTACACCAATATCTTTGAGAAGCAGATCAGCTACGGTCTTGATCTCAAAGGCGGTTTGGAACTGCGCTACACCGTTGACTACAAAAAGGCCATCCGCGATAACGCGCTGCGCCTGCGCGATTCCGTCTCGGATCGCTTGGCCGACGCCTACGCGAAGGGCAAGGGCAAGGACTGGAATACGCTGACCGACAAGGAACGCGACGACATCCTCGCGCGCTGGGAAGTGAAGTTGCAGCCGGGCGCGTTCAAAGACCTGAGCGTCAAGTTCAAGGATGCCAACGACGCCAAATTGCTGACGTCGGACATGGTCGCGACGGTCGATTCGAGCTTCCAGCTCCGTTCGGTGAACGCAACGGAAGCGACGCTGTTCCTGCCGGACAAGCGCGTACTTGAACTGCGTAAGGACATCGTCGACCAGACGCTTTCGACCATCCGCAAGCGTGTCGACGCGTTCGGCCTCGTGGAGCCAGACGTCCGCGCGTCGGGTGAAGCGGAGATCGACCTGCAGTTGCCGGGTCTGAATGAGCGCCAGATGCGCATGGTGCGTGAGCGCATCGGTCAGGCGGCACAGCTGACCTTCCGCATGGAAGTGGTCGCGGCGAAGGTTTTTGATGACAAGGCTGCGGCGCTGGAGACCTTCAAGAAGGACAACGCAGACGTGTCCAAGGCGCTTGCCGTGGTGCCGGACAGCCGTGGTTCGTACCTGAAGGCGGACAAAAAGTCCGAGCTGATCCGCTTCGTGCGCACCATCACCGTGCCGGACGAGATCCTGATCGGCTACGAGCTGGTTGAAGAACGCGCCGCCAATGGTTCGGTCAAGTCCAGCTACTGGCGCACGCACAACCTCACGGCCAAGGCGCCGCTGTCGGGTGACAACCTGACGCGCGCGGCGGCGAGCTACGATTCGCAGCACGGCAACCAGCCGGTCGTGAATCTGGAGTTTGACGCCCGTGGCGCGCGCATCTTTGGCGACCTGACCGAGAAGAACGTCGGCAACCGCATGGCCATCATGCTGGACGACGACATCAACTCCGCGCCGAACATCAACGAGCCGATTCACGGCGGTCGCGCGCAAATCACGCTCGGCAAGGGCAATTCGCACCAAGCGATGCTGGAAGAAGCCAAGTCGCTGGTGACCGTGCTGAACAACGGCGCGTACAAGGCGCCCGTCATCAAGGTCCACGACATCGAAGTCGGTCCGTCGCTCGGTCAAGACGCGGTCCGTTCGGGTCTCATCTCGATGATGGTCGGCGTGCTCCTCGTCGTCGCCTTCATGGTGTTCTACTACCGCCAGGGCGGCATCATCGCGGACATCGCGCTGGTGTTTAACCTGCTGCTGCAGCTCGCCTGCTTGGTGTCGTTCAACGCGGCGCTCACGCTGCCCGGCATGGCCGGTCTGACGCTGACCACGGCGATGGCGGTCGACGCGAACATCCTCATCTTCGAGCGCGTTCGTGAAGAACTCCGCTCCGGCAAGACCACGCGCAACGCCTTGGACTTGGGCTATGGCCGCGCGTTCTGGACGATCTTCGACTCGCACATCACCGCCGGCATGGCAGGCGCTGTGTTGATGATGTACTCGTCGGGTCCCATCTACGGCTTCGCGGTGACGCTGCTCATCGGCATCGGCACCTCGATGTTCACGTCGATCGTGGCCACGCGCTTGATGTACGACTACCTGATTTCCAAGGGCAAATTGCAGCACCTCTCCGTCTGACCTTTCGACCTCTCGAATGCAGTGGAACCGCGCACGCTAGTAAGCGGACCCTGAAGGCACACAAGATCATGTCCCACCAGCACTTCACGCTCTTTAATCCCGATTCCAACTACGACTTTGTCGGTCGTCGTCACGTGTACTACGCGTTGACCGGCATCGGCATTTTGGCGTCGATCATCGCGCTCAGCACGTTGGGTTTTAACAAGGGCATCGACTTCAAAGGCGGCACCAAGCAGATCGTCGCTTTTGATCCCGCCGCCAAGGTTGACCGCCTGAGCTTGCAGCAGACCGTGGAAGGCATCCTGACGAGCGCGCTCGGCGCGTCCAAGGACCGCATCGGCGACGTGGAAGTGCAGGAATTCGACACCGGTACCGGCGGCGGTTCGGGCAAGAAGCACTTCGCGGTCGTGACGGAACTGACCTCGATGTTGACGCAGGCCAAGCGCGACGGCATTGAGAAGAACCTGAAGGCGCAGTTCGGCGACAAGATCGACGTCGAATGGGCGGCGGAAGGCGAAGACCGCGTGTTCGTGACGCTGACCGAACCCAAGAAGATCACGGAGACGTATGCGTCCTTGACCAAGATTTTCGCGGATGCCGGCTTCCCGAAGACCAAGGCGGGCAGCGATCTGGAAGTGCAGCTGGACGTGAACATGTTCCGCTCGCTGCAGATGCTGGAAGCGGAGTCGGGCAAGGGCGACGTCAAGCCGGATGCGGCCAAAGCGACGTCGGCGAAGATCGCTGCGGAAGAAGCCAAGCTGCGCGCGCAGAAGGAAACGGATCTGGCGGACAAGTCGGACGCGCGGTTCACCGTCGTCATCGAAGAATTCAAAGCGAAGCTGGAAGACGGCATTCGCGCCAAGTACGGCAAGGGCTTCATCGCCGTCGAGTCGTCCACGGCGGTTTCGCCGTCCGTCGCCGGTGAAATGATGAGCCAGGGCTTGGTCGCGATTCTGTACGCGATTCTCGGCATCGTGCTCTACATCATCTTGCGGTTCGACGTTCGCTACGCGCCGGGCGCCTTGATCGCGACGGTTCACGACGTGATCCTCGTCATCGGCGCGTTCTCGGTCGCGCAAGTGAAGTTCTCGATGCCCGTCATCGCCGCGGTGCTGACGGTCGCCGGTTACTCAGTGACGGACACCATCGTCGTCTTTGACCGAATTCGCGAGATGCAAGAGAAGCATCCCGACGTGAAAATCGAGGTCCTCATCAACAGCGCGATCAACCAGACGATGAGCCGCACGGTCTTGACGTCGTTGACCACGTTCCTGACGTCGGCGTCGATCTTCCTCTTCGGCGGCGGTCTGATCCGCGACTTCGCGTTCGCGATGTGCATCGGCGTTATCGTCGGCACGTTCTCGTCGATCTTCGTGGCCAGCCCGATCTTCCTCTGGCTGCACCACCGCTTTGAAGACCGCAAGGTTCGCCTGCCGTCGCACGAGCCCTCGGCCGCGGCGTAAGTGCCCGCCGTGACGGCGCACTTTGAACAGCTGGAGCCCAATGCCGCGTACGTTGCGGCGCTGGTGGCAGACGGGCTTGCGCCGCTGCTGGCACGAATCTTGGTGCTGCGCGGTTTCGAGACGCCGGAAAAGGCCCAAAAGTTTCTGCAACCACCGCTCGCGGACCTGCCCGACCCGACGCTGCTGACGGGCGTCGTCGACGCTGCGCGCTTGATCGCCGATGCGTTGGCGTCGGGCGACAAAATCTGCGTTTACGGCGACTACGACGTCGACGGCATCAGCGCCGCAGCGCTTCTGGACGACTTTTTCCGCAGCCTCGGTCACCAAGTCCGGGTGTTCCTGCCTGACCGCTTCCGCGACGGCTACGGCCTGCATTACGACCGGCTACAAGAACTCTGCGACGACGGCATCGCGCTGTTCATCTCCGTGGATTGCGGGACGACGTCTGTGCGGGAAATTCAGGCGGTGCGCGATCGCAGTCGTCACTTCATCGTCTGCGACCACCACGCGCTAGGTCCTGAACTGCCGAACGCGGACGTCGTCCTCAATCCGCAGCGCCCGGAGTGCACGTACCCGGATCGCGGGCTGTCCGCGGTCGGCGTGGCGCTCGTGCTGGCGCAAGCGCTGCGGCGCGAACTGCACGCGCGCGGCCGGACAGCGCCGGTGGAACTGAAGCAGCTGATCGAGCTTGCTGCGCTCGGGACCATCGCGGACATGGCGCCCTTGGTCGGCGTGAACCGGATTCTGTGCTGGCATGGGCTGCGCCTGCTGGGCAAGTCGCAACGGCCCGGTGTGCAGAGATTGGCGGCGCGCAACACCAAGATCGCGAGCATCAGCGCGGACCGGGTGGGTTTTCATCTGGCGCCGCCGATCAACGCGGCGGGGCGTATGGCCGACCCGCAGACCGCGTTTGAGCTGCTCACGACGCGCAGCCAAGAACGCGCGCTGGAGCTGGCCGATCTCATCGACTTGGAGAACAACCGCCGCAAGGACGCGCAGGCGTCGGCGACGGAAGTGGCGATCGTGCAGGCGCGTGTGCAAGAAGGTCGCGAGCACGCGGTGGTCGTGGCGCACGCGGATTGGCATCAGGGCGTCGTTGGCATCGTGGCGAACAAGGTCAAAGACGAGTGCGCGGTGCCGACGTTCGTGCTGGCGATTTGCGAAGACGGCGTGGCGCGCGGATCGGGGCGCTCTATCTCTGGCTATGACCTGGTCGCGGGACTGCGGGCGATTCACGAGGACGGGCTGTTTGAGCGCTTTGGCGGCCACGCGATGGCCGCGGGCGTGACGATTCGCGCGGATCGCGTGGAGACGTTTCGCGCGCGGCTGCAAAACCACGTCGCACAAACGCTGCCACACGCGCAGCGGGATCGCGCCGTGCGCGTGGACGCGGAGCTGGCCGTTGCCGACTTGGAGCTCTCCATCGTCGATCTGCTGGAACAGCTGGAGCCGTGTGGCAAGGGCAACGAACGTCCGCAATTTCTGTTGCGCGGCGTGGAAGTGCACCGGCCGATCTTCATGGGCAAGGACAAGGACTGGGCGCGCGGCGTGTTGTTGGAAGCTGGAACGCAGCCAGCATGGGCGCGTCGCGGGGTCGAGTTCTTTGGCGCGCGGATGCTGCTGGGCGAATTCCGCGACCGCGATCGCGTTGACGCCGTGGTCAGGCTGGAACGCAACGTGCACAACGGCAAAGTGACACTGCAAGCGACGCTCGTCGCCCTGCAAGCTGCACGGTAGGCGTTTATTTCTTTGCTAGCGTACCTTTTTCGACCGCCGCGACGTGGCGCACAGGCTTGTGCCCCGCCTTGCTCGGATCCTCGACGATGACCCAAGCAGTTTGCAGCTTGCCGCTCACGGGCAGCACGGAATGCCAGCCGTCCGGCAAGTGCGGCGGGATCCATTGGAACAGCCACGCGGCATCTGACGGCGACAAATTCACGCAGCCGTGCGACTTCTCGATGCCAAACTGATCGTGCCAGTAGGCGCCATGCAGCGCGCGTCCGTCGTCATAGTGCATCGTCCACGGCACTTCTTCAGCGTAGTAGTCGTCCCACGGCTTGCCGCGCATCGAGGTGTGGACGGATTTGGCGTAGACCTTGAACGTGCCTTCCTGGGTCATATGCGACTTGTTGTCGCTTTTGCCGCTGGAGATCAGCGTTGCCAAGACCCGCTGGTCGCCCTCGTACGCCGTCAGCACCTGTTCGTGCAGGTCGACATGCACCCAGCGATCTGCCGCCGCCACGCCTTTTGGACGCGGCACTGGGCGGACGACGCGGACCACGCTCGCGGAAACCGAACCACCTGGCACCAGCACGCGGCCATTCTTCTCGCCCAAAAGCGGCAAATGGTCGTAGCGGTTCACGGTGCGCGCGAGGATCTGTTCGGCCGTCGGCTTCACCACCTTCACCTTGGGATCGCGTGGCGGCTGAATCACCGTTTTGCGCCGCACAAAGACGAACGCGCCTTGGCCGCCGTCACGCACGCCTTCAAACTTGGACGGCGTAAAGAGTTTGATCTCCTTGGCGCGCATCCAGCCGCCATCGGGTCGCTGCAGCCAGCCGCGTTGCGCTTGCGCCGGGTTCGGAACGAACGCCAGACGAAAATCCGACTTCTCCTTGCGCAGCACCTTGGACTTGTTGGACGGCGCGGCAAAAACCAGCGGCGATCCACCGACGGGCCGACCATACGCGTACCGCGCCGCGGCGGAAGTTCCGTACGCTTCCGGTGGCACCGGCAGCGCGCGCAAGGAGCGCAGCGGAACCGCACCATCGTTGCCCAGAATCGCCCACGCTTTTGGTGTCTTACAGTCGGGCACGCAGGCGGTTACATTCACGGTGTCGCCGCGCTGCAGGACGCCCGTCAGTCGCGCCGCCATCTTCGGTTCGCGGCGCACGTAACCGGGCGCCATTGACCACGCGCCGAACGGCGGCGGTGGTGGCGTGCCGCCCGCCCAATCGCGTGGCGGCGGGCCACAGAAATCATCGAGGGCCAAACTCTTTTCGCCGCCATCGGGCAGCAGACCGGCATTTTGCAGGGCCTTGTCCGCGTGGACTTGCGCTGCGGCGGGTCGGGCGAGCGCGACCAGCGCCAGAAGGAAGAACACCGTCGCCAGCGCGGGAACGCGGGCACCAGAAGCAGAACGCACAGCAGGTTCCGGGTCAGCTTCCATGGGGTGGGCCTCCTTCGCCCTGATTTCACGTTAAGCTGAGCCCGGCACTTGTGCAAAAAACCCAACCATCCCGGCGACGTGGAGCGGCACCGCTCGGCGCCGACTGTCTTGGAACTTGGCCTGCAGACTGGGTAATCTCGTCCGCGCCCGATGCGCCGCTAAGTGCGCAAAATTTTGCGGGGTTACAAAATTGCCGCAGCGTTCCTTTCGTCGCCGCCGTTTCCGCGTTACCTTTCGCCGGCGCGCTCGCGCAGTTGGCAGGCGATGTTGCAGCAGAATCGGTTCGCGAAAATCCTCAATCTCTCGCTGTTTTGCGTACTTGCGTTGCCGGTGACGGTCCTCGCGCAGCCCGTGGTGCCGACCGTTGCCAAAACGTCGCTCGGAGACGCGCTGCGCGGAATCCTCACGGGCGCGGGTGGCAAGGTCACCGTTGTGGCGACCGTTGTCGATCTGGCAACTGGCGAGGTTGTGCTCGATCTGGACGGCAAGAAGCTGGTGCATCCGGCGTCCGTGGCCAAGCTATTTGCCACGTCGGCCGTGATGAAGACGCTGTCGGCGGACAAGACGTTCCTGACGGAAGTGCGCGCAAGCCCGGTGAAAAACGGCGAAGTGGCGACGCTGGCGATTATCGGTTCGGGCGATCCGACGATGTTTGCGAGCGACTATGCCAAGTTGGCGGCGGAAGTTCAGAAGAAGGGCATCACGAAGATCGGCAAGCTGATCGTCGATGCGACGATTTTTGACGACAAGCTGCCCAAGGGGTTTGACGAGAAGCAGACGGACGCGGCGTTTCGTGCGCCAGTGGGCGGTCTGCAGTGCGAGGCGGGGACCGTGCACGCAGCCGTCAAGCCGGGTGAAGTGGGCGCGCCGCCGCTTGTGGAAGTGGGACCGGCGGCGGGCGACGCGGTGGTTGTCGTCAATGAAGCCAAGACAATCGCGGGCAAAAAGGACGCGCTGACGGTGTTTACGCGGCCCAATGGGCGCGTGACCGAAGTGGTCGTGCAGGGAACGATCGCCGCCAAGCACGCGCCGATCGGCTCAGGTCGCCGCCGTGTGGCCGATGGCAGCTTTTACGCGGGCTGGGTGTTTCAGCAGGCGCTGCTGAAGCACGGTGTGGCCGCGCCTGCACCGAGCTTTGGCAAAAGCCCGGATCTGGCGCTGGTGGCGTCGCGCGCTTCGCCCAAGCTGCAGGAAATCGTCAGCGTCACGAACAAGAAGTCGCACAACGGCTACGCTGAGACGATGTTTCGCGAGACCGCTGCGGGTCAGGGGCAGGTCCCCGTGACGAACGAAAAGGCCGAAGCCGCGGTGCGAAAGACGCTGGAGACCCTGCAAATCCGCTGGAATGGCAGCGTTCTGGGCAATGGGTCGGGTCTGTACCACGCCGACAAGGTGACGTCGCAGACCGTTGTGGACCTCCTGCGCGCGATGCACAAGGACCCGGCGGGCGCGAACTGGCGCAAGACGCTGCCGATCGCGGGTGTGGACGGGACGCTGCGCGGGCGCCTGCACGACCCGCAGACGCAGGGCAAGATTCAGGCGAAGACCGGCACGCTGGACGACGTCGTGGGACTGGCTGGTTATGCCGAGGCGGGCGACAAAACCTACGTCTTCGCCGTCTTTTACAACGGCATCAAGAACGGACCAGGCGCCTACCGCGGTGCCGTCGATCGCATGTTGAAGCGGCTCTTGACGCCGTAACGGGAGAAATTTCATGGCCACGGATTCCCTTCGCACGTTCGACGTCATCGTTTTGGGCTCCGGTCCCGGCGGCTACGTGTGCGCCATTCGCCTCGCCCAATACGGTCTGAAAACCGCGTGCATCGACAAAGGCGCGCTCGGTGGCGTGTGTCTCAACGTCGGCTGCATTCCGTCCAAGGCCCTCATCCACGCGTCCAAAGTCTACAAAAAAGCCAAGGACGGCGCGGTCATGGGCGTGATTGCCAACGACATCCACGTCGACGTCACGGCGATGCAGGCTTGGAAGACGGGCATCACGCAGAAGCTGTCCAACGGCATTGGCGGGCTCTTCAAGGGCAACGGCGTGACGCACATCGCGGGTACGGCGAAGTTGGCCGGACCGGGCAAGATCGTCGTCACGGGCGCAGACGGCAAGACCGAGACGGTCGCCTACGGCAAGCTCGTCTTGGCGACCGGGTCCTCGCCGATCGAGATTCCCGGTTTCGCGTTCGACGGCAAGCAGATCATCGACTCGACCGGCGCGCTGGCGCTGACGGAATTGCCCAAGGCGATGGCGGTCATCGGCGGTGGTGTGATCGGTCTGGAATTGACGGATGTGTACGCGCGGCTGGGCGTGCAAGTCACCGTCATTGAGGCGGCCGATCGCATTCTCTCGATGTTTGACGCCGACGTGGCGCGTCCCGTCTACCAGAAGCAGATCAAACTGGGCGTGAAGCACCTTCAAGGCGCCAAGGCGCTGGGTGCCGCGAAATTGCCGAACGGTCGCGTGCGCGTGGACGTGGAAGTCGCGGGCAAGCCAGACGCGGTGGAAGTGGACGTGGTGCTGGTCGCGGTCGGTCGTCGGCCGAATACGGCGAATCTGGGGCTGGAGACTGTGGGCCTTGCCCCGGACAAGCGCGGCGTCATCGCGGTGGACAACCAACTGAAAACGACGGCGGCGAACATTTGGGCGATCGGAGACATCACGCCGGGGCCTATGCTCGCGCACAAGGCGTCCAAGGACGGCGAAGTGGCGGCCGAGTCGGTTACAGGCAAAAAGACGGCGATGGACGTCATCGCGATTCCGAACGTGGTTTACACAGACCCGGAGATTGCGACGGTGGGGCCGACGCTGGCCGAACTGCAGGCGACGGGCAAGCCGCTGAAGATCGGCAAGTTCTCGTTTGGTGCCCTGGGCCGCGCGATGACGGCCAATGCGGGCGATGGCTTCGTGCGCATCATCAGCGAGCAGAAGACGGACACGATTCTGGCGGTGCAGATTGTCGGCGCGGAGGCGTCGGAGCTCATCGCGTCGGCCGGATTGGCGCTGGAGATGGGCGCGACGACCGAGGACATCGCCCTGACGGTGCACGCCCACCCGACGATGGCCGAGGCGCTGATGGAAGCGGCCCACGGCGCGATGGGGCATCCGCTGCACGCGTTGAAGCAGTAGACGGGAAGCTCTCAGCCCTACGCCCGCCCCGCCTGATCCGCCAAGATCCGCTTGGCCGCTTGCTCGCCCGACATCAGCGCGCCCAGCACCCCGTGGCCCGCGCGGGTCGACGCGCCGCAAAAGTACAGCCCGCCCAGCGGCCCGCGGTAGCCCGGCCGATTGCGCATGAACTGCCCTGGCGTCGCTGCGAGTCCGTACCCCGTGCCGTCCGTCGCGCGCGTGAACCGCGAGTGCGTCAGCGGCGTCGCCGATTCCTTGAAGACCGCCCGGCTCGCCGCACCCGGACACAGCGCGTCCAGACGTCGCAGTAGATCGTCCTCGATCGCCTGCTTCTTGGCCAAATACGTTGGATTCTTCCGATAGGTGTCATCCCACAGCGACTCCGGCGTCACACCCCACATCTCCGGCTTGCCCGCCGAAAGCGCCATGACTTCCACCCCCGTCATGCCTTCGGGCGCGTGTCCAGCCGTCGTCGGATCCTTCGCCGTCCCGCTGGTCACGTAACACCCACGCGGCGGCAAGCCCGCGGCGGCATCGCTGTAGAAGCGCTCCGCGTCGGTGTCGTCAAACTGCCAGTAGTTCGTCGCGCTCAGGCTGTTGACCGCCGGCGTCCCTTCCAGACCAAAGCACGCCAGGAACAGCGCGCCGCCCATCTGCATGCCGTCGGCCTTTTGCACCCAGCCTTCAGGCAAGTGCTCCGGCCCCACCAATTTCAGCAGCGTGGCCTTGAGATCGGCGTTGGACAGCACCAACTTGGCTCGCACCTGATGCGATTCGCCGCGCACGGGCTCGGTCAGCACACCCACCGCCTTGCCGTTTTCCACCAGAATCTTGGCGATCCCGCAGCGCAAGTGCACCGTGCCGCCCGCAGCTTCGATCTTCTCCGCCAGTGCGTCCGCGATGACTTGCCCGCCGCCTTTGGGATAGTACGCGCCGTGAAAATAGTGGTTCGCCAAGCCACAGTGAAGGAACGCGCTCGCCTGCGACGGTGGCACGCCGTAGTCGCCCGACTGCCCCAACAGCACCGCGCGCAGCATCTTGTCCTGCGTGCAGTCGTCCAGCACCTGACCGATCGTCGCATTTTGGTAGCGGATCAGCAGGCGCCCGTGCAGCAGCGTGTCCAGCGCCATGCCAAAGCCCATTTTGCCGCCCGCCGAGTCGATTTTGCGTGACGCGCGGTCGATTTCGAGGAGGAGTTGCACGTACCGGTCGATGCCTTTCTTCTCCTTGGGGAAGTACTCGTAGAGTCGCTGGCGGTACTTTTCGTGACTCGCAGGCACGCGAAAGCGCATGCCCGGTAGCACGATCGTGTCAAAACCGTCGGGATCCAACTGGGCGTATTCCAGCGTCACGCCGGCTTTTCGCAAAAGGCCGGGAATTTTGCCGTCTGGACCACAGTCGCCGATGTAGTGCAGGCCGACGTCGAAGCGCCAGCGCGCGTCGGACCGGCCGCGCTCGAACATCGTGACGCAACCGCCGGCGACATAGTGCTGGTCAAAGATCGCGACCTTCAAGCCGCTTTGCGCGAGTAGTGCGCCGGCCATCAAGCCACCAGGACCGGCACCGACAATCGCGACGTCCACGCGGTCGGGAATCGGGGTGCGGACGCGCTCTGCGGTCTTGGCGATTGGCGAGTGCAGCGTCATGTCAGTCTCCAAAACAAATGCCCACGGCGCGGGCGTGCTGCACCAATTGTCCTGCCGGGTCGACGTTGTGCGGTTTATCGATCCCCTCAAGCAGCGGTACGTTCTCGATCGCGGTGCCGCGCAGGCAGACCATGCGGTTCCACTTGCCGGCCAATGCGAGCGTTGCGGCCTCGGCGCCAAAACGCAGTGAAATGAACCGATCGTACGCGCAGGGCGATCCACCACGCTGAATGTGCCCCAAAACCGTCGTCCGTACTTCCGGTGCGCCGCGCGGCCGATCCCACGTCGCCATCGCTTCGCGCAGCGCCGCTTCCAGCGTTGCAGCAGCACCGCCTACGCGGGCGACGCTTCCCGACCGTCCGCCCTCAATGTGCTGCACGTGGCCACCTGCGGGGAATGCGCCTTCGGCCACGACGATCAGCGTGTAGTTGCGATGCTCCTCGTCCCAGTGCCGACGAATTCGCGCCAGCACCGATTCCACCGAATACGGGATCTCCGGCACGAGGATAATATGCGCGCCGCCGGTCAGGCCACTTTCCAGCGCGATCCAGCCGGCATAGCGGCCCATCACTTCCATGATCATCACGCGGTCGTGGGATTCGCCCGTCGTCTTCAGGCGGTCCAGCGCTTCCATCGCCGTTTCCACCGCGGTGTAAAAGCCGAACGTGTTGTCCGTGCTGCCCAGATCGTTGTCGATGGTCTTTGGGACGCCGATCACGTTCGCGCCCAACCGGTTCAATTCGTGCGCAATGGTGAGCGTGCCGTCGCCGCCGATGGCGATGAGGCCGTCCAAGCCCAAGTTCTTGATGTTGTGGACGGCCCGGAGGCTACGGTCTTCGGTCACTTCGACGCCATCGACCCGCGTCACGTAGCGAAAAGGGTTGCCGCGGTTCGTGCTGCCCAGCACCGTGCCGCCGCGCGAGAAGATGTCGCGCACCTCTGGCACGCCCAGATGACGCAGCTCGCCTGGTTCGACCAAACCTTCAAAGCCGTCAGGAATACCGAGTACTTCCACGCCAGCTTGCGCGCAAGTGCGCACGACGGCCCAAATGACCGCGTTCAAGCCCGGGCAGTCGCCGCCACCCGTCAAAAGGCCAATCCGTCGTGTCATGCGTATCTCCCCGGCGTGTTGCGCCGCGAAGCAGCGTAGCAGGCTGGCCGCAAAGCGGAAAGCCGATGCGCCTTCTGGCCCGCTCCCCGCGAGCGTGCTACACTTTGCGCGCCGGTTTTCCGGTGTCGAGGTCCACATGCCCCGCTCTTGGCTTCTGATCCTGCCACTCACGCTGTTTGCCGCCTGTGGCGCGCCGATGGCGGGTACGTGGCATGGCACGTTTGACCGCGGACCCGTTACCGCACACCCGCTGGTGCTGCACCTGCAGGACGATGGCCAAAAGGGTTGGCTTGAAGTGCGCGAGCCCGGCCACCCGTTCGCCAAGTTCACCGTTTGCAGCGTCGACGTCGATCCCAACCGCCGCGTGACACTCACCTACGATGCGAACCGGCCAAATTGCGACACGGGCACGCAGAATCCCGATCCGTCTGAAGTGCGCACGCTCAAAGGCCACGTCGGCGAAGCCGTTTTCTATGGCGACGTTGTGCGCGGCGTTGAAAATCTTGGTTTCTTTCGTCTTTTTCGTGATGCAGAACACCTGCCAGAGGACGTGACCGGCAGTTAGCCGCAGCGTTCAAGCCGGTCTGGTCCGGCGTTTGTCTTTTCACCGGCAATTTTCACCTGAGGAGTATGTCATGGCCGATTGTAATCTGACCCGTAGCCACAGCTTTCCGTCCGACGTCGCCACCGCCAAGCTGCACACGCTGGTTGGCAAGTTCCAGGAGTCGTACGGCAACATGATCGAGTCCGTGACCTGGGCCGATGACAAGCGCAGCGCCACCGCGGAAGGCAAGATGTTCACCGCGCAGTTCGGCGTGACCGATTCGGCCATCAACGCCGAGATCGAGCTGAAGGGCTTCGCCGCCAAGATGGCCAAGGGCATGATCCAGCAGAAGCTGGACAAGACCGTGTCCGACGAGTTCCCGGCCTAAATGGCCCACGCTTTTCGCGTTCTGGTAGTGGCTAGCGCGCTCCTGCTCTTGGGCATGGGCGCGCTGGCCCCGTCCGCTTTTGCCGCGAAGCCACCGGTGCGCGATGCGCTGACTGAGGCGCAAGTCTGCTACGGCGCTGGCGATCTCGCGTGCGTGTTGCGCGTGCTCGGTGCGGCTGCCGTTGCGCCGGATCAGGAATCCGAGAAGTTTCGCCTTCTCGCTTTTGCCGCTGCCCGCCTGGACCAACACGACGCCGCGCGGCAGCACTTTGCCGCCTGGGTCAAAACTTCGCCGAAGAATCGTCTGGAACGCGCAACGACGCCTCCGGGAATCTTTCAGGACTACTCCGCCGCGCTGCTCGCCGCGCAGACGGACGCGCTCGACTGGACACCGCAGGTGCAAAATCAGCCGGTGTTGCCGCCGGTTGCCGTCACGCCGTCGGACTTGCCGCGATTCGCACCGCCGCAGCGGCAGTCCAGCGACCTTCCGCAGCGCATCACGTACCTGTTGGGGCTGCATGGGTCACTGCCCACCGTGAACGATTGGGGCCCGCCGCAAGCACACTTGGGCCTCGCGCTGGGCATCGAGCTCGACCTGCCGCACGGTTTTCGCGCCGGCATCCTCACCGGAGGCTGGCAGCGCCCCGACCACACCGTCTACCGCTGGAACCCTTTCACGCTCGTTCGCGCCGGATGGGGCACGCGCTGGGGTGACCACGGTCTGGACCTGATTTTCGGTGCCGGTGTCGCGCTGGACACGGGCAATGACAGCGTTGTCGGTGCGCTCGCGCCCGCGTTGCGCTATCATTGGCGTCCAGCGGATCGCAGCGTGGGTTTCTTCACCGAAATCGCCAGCCAGACGCTTTTTGGCAGCCAAACAACCACGGAAGTCATCGGCCTGACATTGGGCGTGCTCTTGCGCCCTGGCAGCCACTGATTCGTGAGCACCGCAACTTGAGGCCCGCTGTGGATAGCGCCGCGACGACGGAAAATTTCACGACAGCTGAAGCCACGATGGACGATCTGGAAGCGCTTGAATTTGCGCGTTCGGCCCGCGAGCGCGTGTTGGCGCAGATCGGCAAGCGGGTCGTCGGACAGGATCAGGTCATTGATCTGCTCTTGACCGCGCTTTTTGCCAACGGCCACGCGCTCTCGATCGGCGTGCCGGGCTTGGCCAAGACGCTTTTGATCCAGACGCTGTCGGAGACGCTGCAACTGAAATTCGGTCGTATTCAGTTCACACCGGATCTGATGCCGTCCGACGTCACAGGCACGGAAGTGCTGGAAGAGGAACGCGCGACCGGGCATCGCGTGTACCGGTTCATTCCGGGGCCGGTGTTTGCACAGATTCTGCTCGCCGATGAAATCAACCGCACGCCGCCCAAGACCCAAGCAGCGCTGCTTCAGGCGATGCAGGAGCGCAAAGTGACAGTCGGTGGTGTACAGCACCCGCTTGACGAGCCGTTTCTGGTCTTGGCGACGCAGAACCCGATTGAACAGCACGGCACGTATCCGCTGCCGGAAGCGCAGTTGGACCGTTTCATGCTGGCGATCCACTTTGACTATCCGGCTTGGGAAGAAGAGCTGGAAATTGTGCGGCGCACGACGGGTATCGAACAGCCGAACGTCGAGCCCGTGCTGACGCGGGCGCAAGTGTTGCGCGTGCAAGCGTTGGCGCGTGCGGTGCCGGTGGCTGACCACGTGCTGCAGTACGCGGTCCGCTTGGTGCGCGCGACGCGTCCCGACGACGCGATGTGTCCGGCCGGTTTGCGGCCCCTGCTGGCGTACGGCGCGAGCCCGCGTGCGTCGCAGTGCATCATCTTGGCGGCCAAGTCGCGCGCGGTGCTAATGGGGCGCGCGACGGTGAGCTTGGACGACGTGCGCGCCTTGGCCGTTGCGACCGTGGCGCACCGCGTCGTGCCGAGTTTCCGCGCGGAAGCCGAGGGCATGGACGGTCGCAAGTTGGTCGAGCGGCTGCTGGCGGAGATTCCCGCTGCCGTGACGGGCTAACCGATGGCGGGCTTTGGCAACCTGGGCGGCGGTCTGGGACGCTGGCTGCAGTCGCGCCAACGTCCCGCGCATGCGCCGCAAGCGCCTGCGCAAAAGCCACGCGACCGCGGCCGGCTCGAGCGCATGCCCGCGCCGCGCGGCCATGACGCGCTGCATGAAAAAGCTTGGAATGCCCAGCTCAACTGGTTTGCCGATGACGCCGCGGAACAGCAAACGCTGGCACAGCGCGCGACTGAGGTGCTTGCCGGACTTGGACCGCTGCAGCTACCCGCGCGGCAGGTCGATGACGGTCAACCGGGTGGTTTGCACCGCTCGCTGCGGCGAGGCGGCGGCGTGGAGTTCAGCGATCACAAGGAGTACGCGCCCGGTGACGACCTGCGCCACCTCGACTGGAAGGCCTGGGCGCGCACGGACCGGTACTACATCAAGCGCTACGAGCAGGAAGTGCACGCGAGTTTGACGCTGGTGCTGGACGCGTCCGCGTCGATGGGTTTCGCTGATGGCCAGAGTGACAAGTTCGACGCCGTGCGGCTTTTGCTCGCGGTGTTGGCGCTGGTGCTTGTGCGGCAGGGCGACGCGGTCGCGCTCGTTGTCATCGGCCATCCGGAGCTGAACGTTCCAACCGGTTCTGGTCTGCGACAGTTCAGCCAGGTCTGTGAACGCCTCCAGGGGATCGCGCCGTCGGGGCAGGCGGGTCTCGACCACCTCGGTCCGGCGTCCTGGCGCGGCATGGATCGGCGCGGCGTGGCGGTCGTGGCGACGGACGCGCTCGTGGCCCCTGAGATGGCCGTCGAGCCGCTCTACGACTTGAAGCGCACTGGTTTGGACGTCTTGCTCCTGCACACGCTGCACCCGCGCGAACGCGACCTGGACTTTCACGGTCCCACGACGCTCGTCTGCCCGGAGACTGACGATCGCCGCTTGACCGATCCGCGGCTGACCAAGCCGGCGTTTCAACGCTTGATGTCCCAGCACTGTGACCGCCTGCGCACACTGACCACGCACGGCGGGCTTGGGTATCTCCAAGTGGACACGTCGATCGACCCCCGCGGCGTCATGCGTCAAGTCCTGCGCGCGACTGCACGCCTACGCAAACGCGCTGATCCGGTGCTGGACGCTGGCGCCTACGGCGATGGCGGCGTGGACACCGACGTGCTGCTCGCCGATGAAGGGTAGACGGTTGACGCGCGGTGCAGTTGTTGAGGTTTTCCATGCCTAGCGCCGGCCAAGCTCTGCTCGACATGCGGACGTGGGTTGCTTTGGCGTTTGCTTTCAGTGCCTGTCGAGCGCCTGTCGCAGTCGACGGCGTGACGGACGCGTGGCAGGGTGCGGACACGGTTCTTGCGGATCAGACAGGTGTCGCAGACGCGGCCGCGGAAACCGAGACGAGCGTTCTGCCAGACGTAGCCTCCGACACGTTCGCTGCGGACGTCGCCGCGTGCGTGGCCTCGGTTGAACGCTGCGACGGCGTCGACAACAACTGCGACGGCACGACGGATGAAGGCTTCTTTGCCCAATCCCCGCAAGGTCCGGTGCCGCTGGGCACGCCGTGTGGCAAGGGCAAGGTTGTCTGCATCTCTCCGACTCAAGCCGATTGCAGCGTGCCCACGACGGATGGTGGGTCACAGGTCGATCTCTCCGCGGTGCTGGCTTTGCCCGGTGCGTCTGTCAGTCCGCTTCAAGCGAAGGGCGGTTTTGTCGACGTCTCGAAGCAGCTGCCCATCGCGGCGCTGCCGCTCCATGCAGGCAGCAAGACGGCGGTTCCCGACGGCTCGACGCCGCTGGCGCTCGACGTCGACGGCGACGGTGATCTGGACCTGATCTGGCTGGACGATGTCGATGGCATCTGGCTCTGGACGCAAACCAAGCCTTGGCAGTTCACGCCGAGTTCTCTGCAGTCGGGTGTGGGCGGCCTCCCGGCCCTGGCCGCGCTTCAGGACGGTCCCGCGGCGCAGCTTCTCGTCGGTGGCAGTGGCGTCCTCCTTCTGGAACGTAACCCGGCCGGGAAATTTGTCGACGTTGCCGCCGCACGAGGCATCGTCGTTCTGCCCGGAACGCAGACGATTCGTCATCTGTTGCCCGCAGACGTCAACGATGACGGTGTCTTGGACATCGTCGCCGGCGTTTTTTCCTGCTCGCCGCTGTATCCGGCCGCTTACGTGTGGCTGGGTCGCGGCGACGGTCAGTACGAGGAGGCGAGCAAAGTCCTCGGCTTCAACCTGACGGCGTCGGTCTGGTCCCATTTCAACACGGACTACGATGGCGACGGCTTGGGCGACTTCATCGCGCTTACGGAGAGTTGCGAGCCCGCGCCGGGCGTTGGCTTCTTCCGCCATCAGGCGTTTTCCACGAGCGGAGCGCCGTTCACGCTCACACAAGTGCCCCCGGTCTTCACGGCTCCGGGTAGCCCGTCAGGTTCGCCGATGGGCGGCAGCGCGGCCGACGTCAACGGCGATGGTGTGCTGGACTACCTGCTGGCGGAGATCGAACTCCGCGACTACGTTGACAAAGGCGGCGACGCGAAGAACCTCAACCCCAGCGATCCGAAGCTGACGAGCGCGCTCAGCAATCAGTTCCTGCTCAGTCAGCCGGGCGGCGGTCGCAAGCTGGCCGGTCTGCAGGCGGGGCTCTGGGCGCCGCTGGGTACATCGGGGCTGCCCATGATTGCGTGGACGGCGGTCTGGAGCGACCTCGACCACGACGGTCACTTGGACTTGGTGCTGAGTCACGCCTCGGACCTTTTCGGCTGGACATCGGGCGCCGCCGGATCGATGCGTCCCGTGTTCTTTCGCAACGACGGCACGCAGCACTTTACTGACGTAAGCGCTGCCTTCAATTTGCCGCCGCAACACGACGGACGCACGCTGCTCGCGGTCGATCTGGATGGCGACGGCGACGACGATCTGGTCTTGGGAGGCCAAGGCGTTGCCCCGCGCGTGCTCCGCAACGACATCGTGCACGGCGGCACCGACCTGCGCGTGCGGTTGCGCGGTCACGCGTCCAATCCGTGGGGGTTGCTGGCTCGCCTCAGCCTGAAGACGAACTTCAGGACCCTCGCGATGGAGCACTCCGTGCAAGCCGTGCCGCAGTCGATGGCACTTCCGGAGAGTCACTTTTCCCTGCAAGCGGGTGAGAAGCCGCAGTCGCTCCAGGTCTTGTGGCCAAGCGGCTGGACGTCGCAAATCGCGGTCACGCAGCCGGGGTTCTTGCAGGTGGACGAGCCGGAGCTGTTCAGTCTGAGTGCACGCTGGTCCAAGGACGGCAAAGTGCCCGTGACCGTTCAGGCGCGCCAGTTTGCCGCCAACGGGCAGTTGCTGAGCCCAGCCCAGTGCAGCATCGAACTCGCGCCTGGGGCTAAAGGCCAATGGCAGGGCCCTGTGACCTGCCAAGGCAGCGTCTGCACGCGCACGTGGATCGGCACGGCGGCTACGCAAGGCGGCGCTGACACGCTTTCCCTCGGCTGCGGCGGACAGACGTGGAAGGTGCGGCCGCGCATCAGCTACTGACGCTTGCCGTGCGTTTTCCACGCCAATCGCCGAGTGAATCGTAGCAAATTCAAACATTTTCACCCAAGCCCTTGCCAAGCCAGAGCGCCTGCCCTACACCCTGCGCCGGTTCTGCCCACCCTTACAGGAGTCCTCCATGGCCATCGTTCTTCCCCCGCTTCCTTACGCCAAAGACGCGCTCGTGCCGTACCTCACTGCTGAGACGATCGACTTCCATTACGGCAAGCACCACAACGCCTACGTCGTGAACCTGAACAAGTTCATCGAAGACGGCAAAGTGGACGGTAGCAAGTCGCTTGAAGAGATCATCCTCTCGTCGGACGGCCCGGTGTTCAACAACGCCGCGCAGGTGTGGAACCACACGTTCTTCTGGAACTCCTTGAAGCCCGCCGGCGGCGGCAAGCCCACGGGCGCCATCGCAGCCAAGATTGACGCCGATTTCGGCAGCTACGAAGCGTTTCGCGCGGAATTCATCGCCGCGGCGATGGGTCAGTTCGGCTCCGGCTGGGCGTGGCTCGTGCTCGACGGCGGCAAGCTGAAGATCACCAAGACGTCCAACGCCGATCTGCCGCTCAAGGCTGGCCACAAGGCGATCATCACGATCGACGTGTGGGAACACGCCTACTACATCGACTACCGCAACCTGCGGCAGAAGTGGGCGGAGACGTTCCTCGACAGCTTGGTCAACTGGGAATTTGCCAACGCCAACTTGGGCTGATAGCAAGCCCGCATGATTGACTTCGGCAACCCGTGGATGCTGATCGGCCTGCTCGCAGCGGGCGTGCCGATCTGGTTGCATCTTTTTGGTCGCCGACACGCGCCGACGATCCGTTTTGCCGCGCTCGCCTTCATCTTGGCGAGTCATCCGCGTGAAGCGCGCGCGCTGCGGGTGAACGAATGGCTGCTCGTGGCTGTGCGTGCGCTGGCGGTGGCGCTTCTGGCGATCGCGTTGTCGCGGCCGATGATCGCGCTGCCTGGCGCGACGGCTGAAGGCATCGACACGGGCGATCGACCGGTGGCTGCGGTCATCGTGATTGACGACAGCATGTCGACGCGTGCGCGCACGAGCGGCACGGAGACGGTTTTTGATCGGCTCCGTGCCCGCGCGCTCGTGACGGTGGAACGCCTCCCGGCAGGATCCAAAGTCGCCGTCGTCGCTTCAGGTTTTCCCGCGCGCGTCCTCACGCGGCAGCTGACGAGCGATCGCAGCGCCGTGTTGGACGCGATTCGCCTTTTGCCGCACCGTCCGCGCAAAGACGACGCCGCCCGCGCGCTTGCGCTGGCCGATAGCGTTCTGCAAGTGGCCGATCTGGAAGATCGTCGGCTTCTGGTCCTGACCGATCTGCAAGCCAGCGGCTGGCAAGGCGTGGCGCTCCCGTCGCAAGGCCGTGCGGGTGCGCCTGTCCGGGTGCGCGTGGACCGCGTGGAGCCGGATTCGCGGGAAAACGCCGCGATTACGGACGCCGTCGTCGCGCCGCAGACCGAGCGCGGTCCGGATCAAGTGCGTTTGGACGTGACGGTGCAACACTTTGGTGAGCAGCCCTACCGCGGCTACTTGACGGTGAAAGTGGCGGAGCGCGAGTGGAAGAGCCTCGTGGAACTGCCCGCAGGCGGCACGGCGCAGCGGAGTTTTCAGGTGACGGCGTCCGCGCCGCTGGCGGAGATTCGCCTGCCCGACGACGCGCTCGACGTCGACAACGTGCGGCAAGTGCGGTTGGACGGCGCGACTGGTGTGCGCGTCGCGATCATCAACGGTGCACCGCGTCCGGTTCCGCGCGACGACGAAGCGTGGTTTCTGGCCCGGGCGCTGGAGTTGAGCGCGGATCGTCCAGGTGCGTTGACGGCCGACACGCTGCAGCTGCCGAGTCTGTCGGTCGAAGCGCTGCGCGATTATGACGTGCTCGTGTTGGCCAACGTCGCGGAACTTTCGGCTGAGCTGTCCGCGGGTATCGAAGCGTCGGTGCAGGCGGGCAAGGGCCTGCTCCTGACCGTGGGCGATAACCTGCCGGCTGATCCAGCAAGTTGGCTGCCGGGGCTCTTGCCGGTCCGCGTGTACGGCCAGCGCGCTGCGGAGTCGAGCGCCAGCCAGCGGCAGCGTCCGACGACTGCACTGCGCGTGGAGCCAACGAGTCCCCACTCCGCCGTGACGTCCGCGGTGCAGCGGCTGCGGGAAGCGCTCGATTCCTCCGTTGGCGACACGCTGGGCGCCGTGACCGTGCGTCGCCACGCGCTTGTGGAACCGTCCGCGTCGTTGGCCGATCAAACCGTGCTGCGCTACGCCGACGGCGCGCCGGCGCTTCTGATGTCGCCCAAGGGGCGTGGTCAGGTTGCCCTTCTGACGACGAGCATCGATCTGGACTGGGCCGATCTGGCGCTTCAGCCCGGCTTCCTCCCGCTCGTGACAGAAATGGTCCGTGCGCTGGCGGGTGATCGCGGTCTGGAGCGTCGCGGCGCGGTTGAGGTGAGCGACGTGGCTGTGCTCGCGCGCGACCAACGGGCGACCGATCTGGAAGTGAAGCTGGATTCGCGGCCATTTGGTCCGCCCGCCGCGACTTTGGCGCTCCCCGCGGCGGCGCAACGTGGCCATTCGTGGCAGGTAACGGGCCTGGATGAGCCGGGACGCTACACGGCGACGGAGCTCAAGGCTGGCACTGCGCTTACTTCTCGCATGCTCGTGACCGTCCCGCCGCTGCGGGAAAGCCGCCTTGTGCCGGCCAAGACCGGCGCGCTCCTGCAAGCGGACACTGCCGATCGCAAGTCCACGCGTCACGTGGCCAAGTCGCCGGCGTGGTCGGGCGTGATCCTGATTCTTTTGGGTCTGCTACTTTTTGAAGGTGTGCTGATTTTGCGCGGTGGCATGTTGGGCAGACCCTCCAGGTCTTTTGCGAATCCCACATGACCGCTATGCTCCCCGTCCCATGCTGCAACCCGACGATCCACGCCAAGAACTCCTGAACGCCATCGCGCTGCTCCCGCGCCATTCCACGTCGGAGCGCGCGGCGATCGACGTGTGGTTGAAAGCGCTGCCTGCGCCGCTCATGGGGCAGTGGCCGGACATGGCGCTTGCCGCCAGCGTGACGCTGGACCAACGGCGACTCACGCTGCGCGCGGCCGGCGCGACGATGCGGATGGCGCAGTCCACGCGGGCCTTCTTGCAACACGCGGGCGGCGATCCAAACGAACTGGCCAAGCTCGACGCGACGTTGGAGACGCTGGATCCGATCGTGCTGGGCTCGTGGCTGGAAGTCGGTCCGCAAGGTGTGGATGGCGGCTGGTTCCTGCCGTCGCCGATGTTCATTGGCGAAATCGCCGCGCTCTTGCCGGTCAGTGACGCGCTGGAAGGTCTGCTGTCGTGGGCGGCGGATCAAGGCATCGATCAGTGCCTGAGCCTGCGCCGCTCGGTGAACGCTGCAGCGCCGTACACGGAGATCACGTTGCCGCTGCCTGACGGCATGGCCCACGAGCAGCTCGGCGCCACGCTTGTGCTCTTTGACGCGCTGGGCGCGCAGACGCTACCGGAGCCGCTGCGTCGGGCGATCCTGCGTGAACTCGACGCGCCGCTGGCGATCTCGGCGTGGCTGCTGCCCGAAGGGCTCGCGCAGTTGAACGTGCTCATTCACGATCCGAGCGATGCGCTGCTCACAGCCGCAGGCATCGCGTGCGGCACGAGCGCGGAAGGTATCCGGCCCTTTGTAAACGCCTGCGGTCCCGGTCAGACGCCCATGGCGCTGGAAATCCAACGTTCCGCCGACGGTCTGCAAGCCGAGTTGCACGTGGAAGTGCGCGAGGCTGAACCGCCCAACTGACACCTCTGGAGGTCCCATGCAGTTTCAAGTCGAACACCGTTTCACCGGCATCACGGTCGCCGAATACGAAAAGCTCTATTTCAACGAGGCGTTCAACGAAGCGCTGTGCAAGTCGGTCAAGCTGGAGCGCGACCTGATCAAGTTGGACGAACAGGCGCCCAAGCTGCACCGCGAAGTGCGCGTTTGCCCCGACCGCGAATTGCCCGCGCCCGCCGCGAAGGTCATCGGCACGAGCAAGATCGTCTACGTCGAGCACTGCGACTACACGTTTGGCACCTACCGCGGCACGTGGAAGACGATCTCCGGCATCATGGCCGACAAGATCAAATCGAGCGGCACGTTCTCGTTCCGCCAGGAAGGCAGCGCGGTCGTGCGGCGCGTGGACGGCAATGTGGATGTGTCGATCAACTTCATGCTGAACAGCATCATTGAGAAGGGCATCCTGGCCGACGTGGAAAAGAGCTACGCGCAAGCGGCCGAGTTCACGCAGCGCTGGATCAACAACGGCGGCAAGGTCTGACGGAGTCGGCGATGAAGAACCTGACTGGGCTGGCGCTGGTGCTGCTGGCGGCTTGTGGAACGAAGGCGGCTGAAGATGCGACGCCCGCGACGGATGCGGCGGCAGATGTTGCGGTTGTGGACGACGCCGTGGGCGACGCGACGGGACCCACGACAACGGTGTACGACGCGGGCGCGGATACGGGACCAGCGGATGTCGCGGTAAAGCTGAGCCCAGCGGCGCAGATGTGCGCGGCGATTGGCAAGCAGATCGCCGATGCCGCCAAGACCTGCTGTAAGAGCTTGGGCGCGGGCGACTGGGCAAGTGCCGAGGCTGAGGCGTGCATGAAGGCGGGCTTCGCCGGCATCGACGACGCCAGTGCGGCGGGCGTGGTCAAGTTGGACGCTGGGCGCGCCAAGGCGTGCCAGGTGGCGCTCGATGCGGCGGCGCAGAACTGCGATTACCTTGGCCTGCAAGCCGCGCGGCGCCAGTGCCTCTTGGCGTGGCACGACGTCGCGTCCAAGGGCGATCAGTGCACGGCGACGGCGCCCGTCGGCTGTGACAGCTTTGCCGGCCGCTGCGACCCCATCACGACGGACACCTACGCGTGCCGCAAAGCCGGCGGGGATGGCGACGCGTGCAACCTCGGCGCGCCGTGCAGCGTGGACTTGGATTGCCTGAACACCAAAGTGACGCGCGCCACCCAATGCGGCAAGGCGAACACGACTTGTGAACTCTCCGACACGTGCGCGCAGGGCTTCAAGTGCGACAGCGGCTTCTTGTGCCAGCCATGGGCCGATGGCGGCAAGGCGGGCGCGGCGTGCAAGGCGAACGCCGACTGCGCCGTGGGGCTGACGTGCGGTTCGGGAAAGTGTGGGCCTTCGCTTTGTTTTGCTAGCTTGTAGCGTTACACGCCCGCGATCGCCCGCAGCGCCCGCAGCTCCAGCCCCGTCGCCGCGACGTCCGCGTCCGTCAACACCGCGCCGCGCAGCGCGTCCTCAACCAGCCACCAATCCGCGCCGATGACCGCGCGGTCCGCCAACTGCGTGCCGGCGAGCTCCGCGCCGGACCCCGTTTGTGCGGCGCGCGCGTACTGGACCGCCAGCCCCAGGGCCTGCAGCGCCCGCTCGCGCGTGGGCAGCCAGGCATTTTGGATCGGCGCAATTTGGTCGGGATGCAGCACCCATTTGCCGGCAAATCCCAAGATCTTGGCATTTTCAGCATCGCGCGCGGCCAACGCCAGCGCATGCGCGCGGGCTTCTGCTTGCGCCGCGTGCTCGGCCGTTCCCGCCTGAGCGGTCGGCCGAATCGGCAACATCGCCGTCACCGCGTCGACCGCGTCCTTGCCTTCACTCGCGGCGATAACCGGCAACAACTGTCGCACCGCGCCCAGATCGGTCAGCCACGTTTCCGCGCGCACTTCGCCGCCGACAAGCCGGGCAAAATCCCACGCGCCAAACGTCAACGACGCCACGCAAGGCAGCGACGCGATCGCTTGGGCCTGCTGAAACGCGCGTGGGCTCTCGATCAGCACCTCCAACAGCGGGCGATTCTCGTGACCCGCGTGCCGCTGGATCTGCGCGATGAGCCGGGCGATCGCTGAAATCTCGCTCGAATCCTCGGTTTTCGCGATCACGATCGCGTGGAGTTTGTGGCCCGCCGCGGTGAGCACGTCGACCAGGTCGTCCTCGAAATACGCCGAGCGCACGTCATTGGGACGGAACGCCACGACGCGCTGGGCAAAATCGAAATGCTGGAGTGCCTCGGCGCAGAACTTTCGCGCAAAAGCCTTGAACTCTGGCTGATCGGGCGCGGCGTCTTCCAGATCGTAGAAGAAGCAGTCGATCGGCATTTCCGTGGCTTTTTGCAGCAGCTTCCAAGACTGCGCACGCCCGTCCACCGCCGGATCGCCGCCCGCAAGCATCTTGAACGCCGGGATCGCCATCACGCCGCGGCGCCGGTAGGGCACCAGACGTCCCCGTCGCTGCGGCGTCACCAGGCGCTTCTGCAGCACTTCTACTTCGTGATGAATGTCGTCGCGTTGCAGCATCGAGAACCTCCGGCGTGGCAGCGAGGTCTTGTCGACGGCCCGCGCGCATGCGAGAGTGTGCCCATGCTGCTCGCCCGCGTCATCGGCAATGTCGTCGCAACCCGCAAAACGCCGGGGCTGGAGGGCATTCGCCTGCTCATGGTGCAGCCGATCGACGAGCACGGCGCGGACCGCGGCAAGCCACTTTGTGCGGCCGATGTGACGCAGGCGGGGCCAGGCGACACGGTGCACTTGACGACGTCGCGTGAAGCGGCCATCGCGATGCCGGATCCCTTTGTGCCGGTGGACGCGGCGATCATCGCGATTGTCGACGCGATCGACGTGCCGCCGCGGAGGGCGCCATGATCCTCGCGCGCGTCGTGGGCAGCGTCGTCTCCACAGTCAAGCATCCAAGCCTGCGCGGTCTACCTGTTTTTGCCGTTCAGCCGATCGAATCCGACGGCAGTGACAGCGGCGACTCGTTTCTCGCCGTCGACCACGCGCAGTCCGGTCCCGGCGACACCGTTGTGATCCTGCGCGAGGGCAACGGCATCCGCCACCTGCTCGGCGACTCCAAGTCGCCTGTGCGCTGCCTGATCGTCGGCGTCGTCGACGCAGTCACCGCGATCGACTGATGGCCGCTCCGCTGCACCGCATTCACTTGGGCGAACCGACGCTGGCACACGCGCGGCGGCAGCTTTTGGCCATCGCCCTGGAGCTGCACAGCCGCGGCTGGGTCGCCAACCACGACGGAAACGTGACGTTGCGTTTGCCCGGCGAGCACCTGCTCACGACGCCCACCGCGCTCTCCAAGCGCGTGCTGACCGAGGCGGACCTGCTCGTGCTGGATGCCAAGGATCGCGTGCTGCAAGGTGGTCGCAAGCCGTTTTCCGAGCTGAAGCTGCACCGCGCTGTGTACGCGGCACGTGCGGATGTCCGCGCGGTGGTGCATACGCATTCGCCCAACGCGACAGCGCTGGCGGTAGCGGGTGTCGCTGTCGAGCCGCGGATGCTGGCGGAATCGGTCGTTTCGCTGGGTGCGAAGATTCCGCTTTTGCCGTACGCGTTTCCGCAAAGTGCCGAGCAGATCGTCCAGCTCACGCAAGCCGCGCTGACGTTTGACGCGCTGACGCTGGGCAACCACGGTGTGCTGGCGTGGGGCGATGATGTGGAGCAGGCGTTTCTGCGGGCGGAACTCGTCGAGCACCTCGCCGGCATCCAACTGCGCGCGTTGCAAATCGGCCGGGTGACGACGCTGCCGCAGCCGGACCTCACGCGGCTTCTGGACGCGCGAAAGAAAGCGGGACTCGGCCCCGAAGCGCGCAGCAAAAGGTAAATCATGCGACATCTGAAGTTTCTGCCGGTCCTCCTCACGTTGGCCTGCAGTGCGCCCCAAGTGCCAGCGACAGCTCTGACGACAACCGCGCCGGTGCGGCGTTGCTTGCTCCTGACGACCAACGACAGCGAGTCCAACTTTGACGGCGCGATTCGCGCGGCGGACGGCAAGCTGTCCTACACGTATCCGATCGCGCGCGTGGCGACTGCCAAGAAAGCCGCGGTGGCGGCGCGTCCGGGCGGCGTGCTGCTCCTGGAAGGCGGCGACGTGCTGCAGGGGCGTTTTCTGGAGCGGCAAGATGGCGATCGCGCCCGCGGTGCGGTGAACAATTGGCCGATCTACGAGGCGGCGGGCTACGACTTTGGCGTGCTGGGCAACCACGAGTTCGACAACGGTCCCAAAGTGGTGCGGCGCGCGCTGCTGGGGCTGCGCAAGTTCCGTTTGTTGGCAGCGAACGTCGATGGTGCGGGTACCGCCCTCGATCCGACCGAGCCGGGCCGCCCCGAAGGGCTTTTTGGCGCCACGGCGCTGGCCGATTGTGGTGGCGTGAAAGTGGGCTTGTTTGGACTGCTGACGCCGAGCACGCGCACCATTTCCGATCTCGGTGACGTGAAACTGAAGCCGCTGGAGGAGACCGCCAAAGCGAGCATCGCGGCGTTGAAGGCGTCGGGCGCGGAGACGATTGTGTTGCTGTCTCATCTCGGTGTGGACGACGACAAGAAGCTGGCCAGTGACGTGTCCGGTATCGACGTCATCATCGGCGGGCACTCGCACACGCGGCTGGAGCAGGCGCTGCACGTGGGCGGGACCTGGATCACGCAGACGGGCGCGCGCTTTGACCGCTTGGGGCGCGTTGACCTCGCTGTGGGCGCGGACGGGCGTTTGGTCGACGCGCAAACGACGTACGCGCTGGAGGTGCTGGATGCCCACCAGCCGGATGCGGCGATAGCGGCTGAGACGGACAAACTGTTGGCGGAACTCGTGCCGGAGAAGCTGATCGGCAAGCGCGCGTACGCGTGGGACGTGATGGACATCGCGCATTCGCAGTACGCCGTGCGGGCGACGCACGCGGTGGCGCAGTACGCCGAGCGCACGCGCAAACTCCACGTGGACGGTGGTCTCTTGAATACCGGCGGCTTTCGCAGCCACACGATTTACCCGCCGGGCGCGGTGACCAATCTGGAAGTGTCGGCGATCCACCCGTTTCGCAATCGCGTTGTGCTGGTCACGCTGACGGGCGCGCAGTTGAAGGACGTGCTGGAGCACGCTTGTGGCCACGCGCAGAACCTGGAGCACGGCGCCAACAGCATCCTCTGGGGTGTCCAAGCGCGTTGTGACGTGGCACGGAGTCCGGCGCGCTACAAGTACGTGGAGCAAAAGCCGGTGGCGATCGAGCAGCACGGCGACCGCGCGCAAGATGTGACGGTCGGCGGTCAGCCGCTGGTGCCGGGGAAGAAGTACACGATCGCGACGCTGGATTACTTGGCGCGTGGTGGCAGCAGCTACTTGCCGCTGCAGTTGGGCGAGCACCAATGCTTGGACGGCAAGGTCTTCAAGGCCGACGACAAGAACGCGTGCGGCGAAACGGCGCTGCTCTCCGACGTGATTCAGGAAGCTGTGGCGGCGGGCGAGCTGGACCGGGAGTAGCGATCAGCCCTGCTTCTCGGCGATCATGCGCTTGGCCGTTCGCGCCACGACTTGGTTGACATCGCGGCTGCCCGACGCGTCCTTCAAATCCTTGGGCGACAACTGCCGCAGAAACGTCATCGCGAACGCCATCGGCGTCTTCGGGTTGAACACCAGCGCCTTGCGCGTCGCGTAGTCTTTGACCCAGTTGCGGTTGCGGCAAATGGTCGTCAGGAGCTCCTCGGAAAGCGACTTGTTGGCGGCGAACGTCGTGACTTCGCCCTCGGTGATGCGCGGCGAACGCAGCACCGCCAGCGCCACGAGCTTCTTTGGATCGCGGATCAAGAGTTTGCGCACGTTGGCGTCACCGACCATCGCCAGTCGCACTTTTTGTGAAACGGACATCTTGGTAATGAGCGACTGCAGCGTGGAGGTCTTGTCGTCCTCCGTCTTGACCTCCTCGGGCGTCGCCGCCGCGGGCGTGGTGCTACCGTGCTCGCGTTCATAGCTCTGCGTCGCCCACGCCATGGCGAGCGCGAATTCAGAATCTGAGAGGCCCTTTTCCTGCGCCGAATCCTTCTCCTCGCCGGACAGGATCGCCTTCATCTCGCGAAAGCCGGCGATGTGCTCCAGCGGCAGGTCTTCACGCACCGCAAGTTCCAGAAGACCTTGCACAACGCCCTGCGCCGCGCGCGGGTTTAGCCACAGTGCTTCGACAATCGCTGGCGTACGCAGCGCGCGAACGTGGTTGCGGCCAATGACTTCGCACACCGTCGCAGACGCCGAACCAGCCAGCCAGCGCACGGTGTCGTCGGCCGTCTTGGTGTTCATCGCCAGTTCGCGTGCGATGTCGTCGTTCTTGCGGAACGTTCGCACCGCGGCGTCCAACGCTGCCGGGGATTGCAGCTGCTTGAGCACCGGCTGCACGAGATCACCTGGCATTTCCAGCAGGGACGTCGTCGCGCGTTTGCGCACCATCTCGTCACCGTCCAGCGTCAGGAACAGCAGCACCGGCACCAGCTGATCGGGCGGCAGCGGCAGCGTGCCACCGGCCGCGCGCAGCCGCGTGGGTACGGGCGACGTCGGCAGGAGGAACGGCTGGAGGCGCTCGGGCATCTCCGCAATCGCCATCGCCGTACCGCTGAGATAGGGCTTTGCTTCCGACATGAGGGCCTCGCTTAGGGTTCTGACCGAAGTCGGCTGTCAAGACTCTTCAGGAGAACCTGCTGCATCTTGGACGGAGACCGCGAGCGCGCACATCGGGCACCACGTCGCGGATCGAGGACTTGGGCGCTCGAACTGCTGGTTGAGTGTAGGGCTACGCCGTAACGACGTCCAGCCAGAGCGGCAGGAGCGTCGGTGGATCGCGACCAATGGCGATGGCCGCCTGAAGTTCGGCGAGCGCCGCTTGCGTTTGCGTGTCCGTGCGCGCGTGAACGTACACAAGCGGCTCGCCCGCGCGCACAGCATCACCGGGCTTCTTGGCGAGCACAAAACCGACCGCCGGGTCCACCTTGTCCGCCGCCGTGTTGCGCCCTGCGCCCAAGTGCACCGCCGCCAGACCGATTTGCAGGGCGTCCATTCGCGTCACGATGCCGTCCTGCCAGGCCAGCAGCGGTGTCACCAACGGCGCTTGCGGCAACACAGCTTCGGGCGTGTCGCAGACGCGCGCGTCGCCGCCGTGGGCGGAGACTAGAACGCGGAACTTCTGCAACGCGCTGCCGTCATCCAAAGACGCCGCGATGCGCGCTTCACCGTCCTCCAGCGACGTTGCCACGCCGCACAGCCGCAGCATCTCGCCACCCAGCCGAACCGTCAGCGCGCGCGTGTCCGCCGCACCGCGGCCGTGCAGAATCTCCACGGACTCGACGATCTCCAACGCATTGCCGATGTGCGTGCCCAAAGGCCGATCCATCGCCGTCAGGAACGCCGTCACTTTCCGACCCGCCGCCGTACCTGCGCCGACCAGCGACTGCGCCAGCGCCAGCGCCGACTCGCGGTTCTTCATGAACGCGCCGGACCCGACTTTCACGTCCATCACCAGCGCGCCCACGCCTTCCGCCAGCTTTTTCGACAGAATCGACGCGGTAATGAGCGGAATGCTCTCGACGGTCGCGGTCACATCGCGCAGCGCGTAGAGTTTCTTATCCGCCGGCACCAGGCGCTCCGTTTGGCCAATCAGGCTGACGCCAATGTCACGGACCATGCGGTCAAAAGCGGCGAGGTCGAGGTGAACGTTGAAGCCGGGGATCGACTCCAGCTTGTCCAGCGTACCGCCTGTGTGCCCTAGACCGCGGCCGGAGATCATCGGCACGGCCACGCCGCACGCAGCGACTGCGGGCGCGAGCGGAATCGAGACTTTGTCGCCCACTCCGCCGGTCGAGTGCTTGTCGGCGGTTGGCCATTGCAAATCGGGCCAGCGCACCACGTCGCCTGAGCGTTCCATCGCGTCCAGCAGCGCGGCGGTTTCTTCAGCCTTCATCCCGCGCCAAAAAACCGCCATCGCGAAGGCTGCCATTTGGTAGTCGGGCACGGTGCCGTCGGTGAATGCGGCGATGAGCCAGCGAATCTCCGCGGGGTCCAGCTGCTGCCCGTCCCGCTTCTTTGCGATGATTTCCACTGCACGATAAGCCACTTCTCACCTCCGCGGCGATTGTGACACATCTGTGCCAAAGCGCGAACTTCAGCGCACGCGGACTTCGAGAGAGACCAGCGCGCCCGCGAGCCAGCCGCGGCCGACGAGCCAGATGCGGTCGCTGATGGCCTGGCCTTGGGCAAAGTGCAACACCGGGTATTGCGCGCGCTTGGGCTGCAGACCGGCGGCAAAGCTGGCGATTTCGCGCAGTCCGGTTGCGGGATCGAAAATCCACAGGTGCACGCGCTGATCGAGCTCGTTCACGCCGCCTTCGCAGCCGGTCGAGAGGAGCACGCGGCCGTCGCTCAGGTCGGTCACGCCGTGGACGGGGCCTTGCAGTTCGCCCAGCGTAGTCAGAGATTGGGTCTGTCGATCCCAACGCAGCGCGAGATTCTGGAAACGGCCCGCGTCGCTCCCAGCGTCAGTTCCCCAGATGACGCTGTCGGGCAAGAACGCCAGACCGATGGCGCGCCACTTCTGGTCGCCTTGGCCGACGACCTGCCAGGACTCGCCGTTGTCCGTCGAGCGCCACAGCGCGCTTTCAGCGTCGCGATCGCCGGTGCCGAGCCAGAGCGCGCCGTCGACCGGATCCTGCTGGATGAAGTGCATGTGGCGGACTTGACCCGCGGGAAAGGCAAAGACCTGCCGGAAGGACCGCGCGTCGTCGTCCGAGCGCCACAGCCGGATCGGCCGATCGCGGCGCGGGTTGAGCGTGTATTCAGCGCACAAGACCTTGCCCTCGCGCGTGCGCAGGACGCCCAGGCGCGCGGGCTTGCGGAAGTCAAAGCGCAGCACGTCCTGCCACCGACCGTCCTGCACGCGCCAGAGCTTGCCGGTTGCGACGACGAGCTGCGCGCGATTGGCCAGCGGCAGCACGCCGTGAATTCCCAGACGCAGTGTCTGGCCCACGAACGCGGACCGCCCCGCCAGCCGCTGCCACGCGGGCTCTGGCAACCGGTCTTGCAATTGCCACGGGCCACCCGCCAGGGCGCGGGTGTACAAGCGACCGCCGCGACTCGCCCAGACGCGGTCGTAGGCCAACGCGTGCACGGACAGACCGCGATGGACGCTGAGGATTTCAAGCCCCGGAATTTTCGCGCCAAGCAGCATGTTCAACCGGTCCGCGCCCGCGCAGTTGGCCGCGAATTGAGCCCGAAAGCGCCCGGAAGGGCAAGACGTGCGCACTGAGCCGTTCGAAGCGCGGCGGTGGGTTGCCTAGCGAGCGCGGGTGAAGACGTAAGCGTTCCGAAACCCGCTGCGGCTTCCCGTCCCGCCTGTCGACGTCGTCGGTTACAGCGGTGCGCGTTCCTGAAGGAAGTGCTCGAGCTGCCGATTCGTCGTCCAACGCTTGAACATTTCCATGTCCTTCTCGTCGGCGTTTTCCAGCTTGTACATCAGGTAGTCGAAGATCGACTTGTGCTTCTTGCACCACACGCTGTCGCGCATGTGGCCGTGCAGCGAGCCCTGCGTCTTGTAGTTGTACTCGACCTGTTGGCCGCACCACGGTTTGTACACGCAGCTCACGCAATCCGGCTGCGCGTCGTTCAGGCCAGCCATCACCATCGCGCGGGTCTGCGCGTTGGTCATCAGCTCGTGGTACGTGTTGTCCACGGTGCCGATCTTGAACATGTCGTCGCCCATCGCCGCCACGAATCGACCTTCATCGCTCGAGTACACGCCGCCATCGGGCGCGTAGCCAAGCTGGCCAATGCACGCGCCGCCCGGCGTCCGCAGGTCCAGGTAGTTCGGCTCCTGATCCGCGAGGATCTTGTTCAGCATGATCGACGCGTGGCGCTCCATCACCTGCGTACCGCCGCGATTCAGCTCGATGATGTAGTCCACCGCGTGCGCGTAGAACTCGAGGAAGTCGTCCATCGAATAACCGAGCGTCTTCGCCGTGCGTTCCGCAAAGCCAAACGGGTCCAGCTTGCGCAGGAACACCGCTTTGCAGCCCGCCGCGACGTACGTGTCCACGATTTCCTTCCACCGGTGCAAGCTCGGCTTGGTGATCGTCGGCAGCGCTTCCACGCGGTACAGGTTCGTGTCCAAGCCCAGCTCGCCGTAGCGCGCGTTGATCTTGTTCATCCAGTGCAAAAGGTTCTGCTGGCTGTTGCCGTCCTTGAAGATGCGGATCTTGTTGTGCAAGTCCTCCGGACCGTCCAGGCTCGTGCAAATCTGGACCTTGCGATCCAGCAGGTACTCCATCTTCTCGTCGTCCATCAGCGACAGGTTCGTCACCAGCGCGAACGACAGCGCTTTGTTCGCCAGCGCGTTCTTCTGCCGCGCGTACTCGACGACGTGCTGCAGCACTTCCCAGTTCGCCGTCGGCTCGCCGCCCTGGAACTCAATCGTGATGCCCGGACTCGTCGTCTGGAACACGAGATCGACCGCGCGTTCCGCCGTCTCAATCGTCATGTCCGTGTCTTTGCGGTCCATGCCCACGATGGAGCTGTGGCAATACTGGCAGCCGTGGTTGCAGCGGTGTGTCAGCACAAAAGCGTGGAGCGTCGGACCGTAGAACAGATACTGCTTCTTGCGCTTCCAACGTTCCGCTTGCGCCGCAACGTCGATTTCCTTCGCGATGAAGTTGCCCTTCTTGAGCTTCTCGTACAGCGGCTCGCCGGGCTGCGGACGCCCTTCGATAAAGTCGCGAAATTCGTCCTGCGTGAGCAGATCCCAGTCGCCCATGTCGTTGGAGATCAGAATCTTCTTGCCCAGCTGCCGCTGGTTGAACGGCACCGCAAATTCCGGTTTCCAGCGCGAGGGGCTGGAAATCTTCGTCAAATCAACCTGTTTGCCTTTGGGCAGCAGATCGTGCTTCTGGCTCTTGGTCTGAAGCGTGGTCGCTGACATACGTGGTCGCTCCTCTAGACATGCTGACCCAAGTCCGACATCAAACGTCGTGGGTCAGACCGGTTGGATCTCGGAATGGGACCGCGAGCGACCACTTTCAGTGGCACGCCGCGGGTCGAGGACGGGTGATCTCGAACCTCGGTCTGCGTGTAGGACTGCCTGCTGACTCAGGCTTTCTTGGTCTTCTTGCGGCCAGCCGTATTGGCCAGCGCGAAATTACAGAACTCCGCTACCACGTCGCCGTCAACGTCCGGGTCGATGTCTTTGACGTCCACCGCGTAGTAATCGCCGTCGCGCTTGATGGTGAACGAGGCGAAATCCGCAAACGTGGTCGCCGCGTCCTTCACCGCCTGCTGCATGTACAGCGTGCGGTGCAGTTTCACGGACTGATGTTTGACATGGCTCATGGGATGAACTCCGCAAAAATATCGGAACCGAAGGGAAATGCAGACGTTTGTCGGACGGACTTAGGCGTCTTTTTTCTTCTTGAACTTGTCTTCCCACGGCACAGCGATACCCAGCGGGTCGTCGAGGAAGTCCATCCCATCGTCGCCCGCGGCGAGGAAGTCCGTCGGCAGCGTGCCACCGGCAGCGCCCGCGATCGCCTGACTCGTGATGTCTTCGATGATCTTCTGGTTCGCCTTCACAACTTTGCGGCGCAACGCCTGAGCCAGCAGCTCGTTCTCGAACTCGCCCGACATCGCGGTCAGCTGTGCTTCGGTCAGCTCGCCTTTGCCGCGCAGGTGCACTTCATACCGCGGACCGGCGCGATCCAGCAGAACGTAGGCGCGGTCGAGGAACACGTAGGCGGCGGCGTAGAGTACGTCAGCCGGGTAGAGACCAATGTCCAACGACAGGGTCATCGTGTGCGTTTTCGGATCGAGTTTTTCAATGTGCGGGTGGCCCATGCTGATGTACTCCAGTGGTGCAAAATGTCCCAGATGCGGGCGGGCGAACGCAATTCCGGCGGGGGGCGGCCGACGTCACGTGCGCCGAAGCTTCTACTCTTGTCCCGATCGAACTTCAAGGCGCGACAACGCAACCCGGCCTGTCGCAACGGGCTCGGGCGGCACGACAAGGCCTTCATCCACATCGTCTTCGTCGTCCGACGGATGCCATCCGGCAGCCTCCGGCGTCCAGTCACGCGCTGTGTGATCGGTCTTGCGCTTCGGGTCCATCGCCATCTCGACGAGACGTTCACCGGTCGGCGCTTGCACTTTCCCTGGACGCGACACTTCGCCGCCTGCCACGCTCTGCTGCACACCCGACTTGCCCTGATGTGCCGCTGGCACCGCAGCGAGATTCTTGAACTTCGCCATGCGCCACGCCGGATCCGACTGCAGGTCCTGCACGATGCGCTGGATAATCGGCTTCGGATCGCTGAAAATGGGTGACAACTCCGCAGGATCGTACGCATTGCCGCGGTCAAAAAGTCCGCCGCAGATGGAGCGCAACGAGCAGACGTTGCACGCGTCCGCGTACAGGTGACCCCACTCGGTCTGCCGAACGGTGCCCTTGTTGTCGAGGAAGTGGACGATGCGCTCTTCCGACTTCACGATTTTGCGTGTCTCCGTCGAACAGTGCGCAAATTCAGTCATGTAGCACAGCGGCACGCGCTCGACGCGAAACGAACGCCCGGTCTCCGCCAGCATGCGCATCGCCTTGGACAGGCTCACCTCGATGTCCTGCATGCGCGCGGTGAAGTACTGATTGCTCGTCGCGCGGCCGATCGATGGGTCCAGGTTGTTCCACACAAAATGGTGAATGAACGGGAAGTTCTTGATGAACCACTCGATGTTCTCGTGCAAGTGGTCGCAGTTGTAGCGGTTGATGACCGTGTTGATGTTGACCGCGATGTTCGTCTTGCCCAGGTTCGTCAGCGCCTTTTCCGCCCAATCCAATGAGCCTGGCGTGCCGGTCAAGAAGTCTTCCAGCTTGTGCTTGTGGCTGTGGATCGACACGTGCACGTGCTGCAAGCCCGCGTCCGCGAGCGACTTGCAATAGTCCCAGTCCGCCAGCTTTTGCCCGTTCGTGATCATCCGCACGTGCAAGCCGTGCTTCCGCGCGTAGGCGATGGCTTCTGGCAAGATCGGCGACAGCGTCGGTTCGCCGCCCGTCATGATGACGCCGAAGTAGTCGCGGCTCACAAAGTCGCCGACGATCTGCTCGATCTGCTCCATGTTGTGAAAAAACGGCGTCTCCGGATTGGAGCAGAAGCCGCAATTCTGGTTGCAGTGGCGGACCATCTGGATGTAGCCGAGGTTGGCCATGAAACGACTCCGTGCGCGCGAACGCCGGGGAATGGACCTCCCCCTTTCGTGCGAGCGTCCAGTGTGCCGGATTCTCGAACGGGATGCACGTCAAAGGCTGCAAGTTATCGCAAGTGTGCGGTTTCTCGCCAAATCTTAACGGCAGCCGCGGGTGAGCAGATCGTTTGCGCGCTTCACGCGTCCTACGGAAAGGCTGCTGTTTCTGCGGCCACAGGGAGGCGCTCATGTCCGGCAACACTTCTGGTAAAGGCGGCGTCGCGGACGCTTCGCTCAACGTGGTTCCTTTCATCGATCTGCTGGCCTGCACCATTTGCTTCCTGCTTGTCTCTGCGGTGTGGACCCACTTGTCCAAGATCGACGTCGAGCAGGCATTGCCCCGGATCAGCGAGCGCCCGCGCACCGAGCCCGCGCCGCCCCCGCCGCCCAAGATCAACGTGGCGATTACGCCCAGCGGTTACCGGATCAACCTCTGGAATGCGGACAAGTTGGTTGCGCCGCGTCCGGAATTGCAGAACGTGCGCTTGGTGCCCACGACGGGAACCTACCAGTCGTGTCGCGGCAAAGGTTCGGCGGCTGACTGTCGCGGGACCTTGGAGACCTACAAGCGGTACGACCGCGAAGGGCTGCGCCGCGTGTTGGCCGAGTTGATGCAGGCGTCAGGGCAGGGCGAGAAGACGCGTGTGATGGTCGCAGCTGCGGATGACGTGCCGTACGTGCACTTGATTGGCACGCTGGACGCGATTTTGCAGACCTGTGACCCGCAACAGCCGGGGCAATGTCTGAAGGCGCCGCTGATTGGCGACATCAACCTCCTGCGGGCGGAAGGTTTTGTCGACCTGAACTGACCTTGACCGCGGCGGATGCAGAAGTGCAAGATTTTGCCCAGCCGACTACGGCTGGAGGTGCTCATGCCCGCCACGCGAACGTGTCCGCGCTGCAAAACGGAAAACGATTTTTCCCGTAGCAACTGCCAGACGTGCGGGGGCGTCATGCTTGGCGTCGCTGCCGGGCTGGGCAATGCGGGCGTGGACGCGAGTCCGGCGCAGTCGCGTGGCAATCCGGCGTCCAACGAGCTGGAAGAGGCGATTCGTCAGCGGCTGGACAAAGCGCAGAACCTGTCGCCGGAGAAGAAAGCCGCGATTGAAGCCGCGCTCCAGAAGCGCTTGGGTCAGCGGTTCAAGAACGGGCAGGCGACGCAGGAGAACGCGTCGACTCAGGGGCGCGGTCGCGGCTGCGCTGTGCTGGCGGCGGCGATCGGCATCTTCATGGCGGGGAGCACATTCCTCTTCCTGAGCGAGTCGAGGAAGTTCGAGGAGAAGCTCATCGCGTTGCTGCCGCACAAGGCGCCGCCGGTCGTGCCCGAAGTTCGCGTGGTGCCGCCCGGCTTACCGACCGCACCGACCGACGTGCTCGGCGATGTGCAGCCGGACCAGGTGCAAACGGACAAGTTTGGGCAACCGCTCGTGCCCGAACCCACCCAACCGCGCGTGTCGGGCGAGACGATGACGCGCGAACAGATGCGGCCGTTTCGTTCCTGCTTCCACGGGCGCGGTTACCCGACCGAACGGCCGATGAGCTTTGGCATTGAGACCAGCCACGTGAACGGTACGCCGAAGGCGACAGTCTTTGCGATGACCGACGTCCAAGTCCCCAAGCCGGTCGCCGAGTGCATCGGCAAGCGCGTCGTGTTTCAGCACTGGGCGCCAGGGATTCATTTTGTCGACTGGCCGGCGGACGACAACTGGCCGTGAACTACTCGGCGTCGCGGCCGATCGACAAATCGCCCAGCGCTTTGGGCTTGTGCAGCCCAATCGTCCGCTGCTGCTCGCGCTTGGTGCGCGCGGCGTTCGCCTCGGCCAGCTGCTCGGTCAAGCGGTCAAAACTCGCGGCGTCGGGCAGCGGCTGACCGGCTTCATCCAGCGGATTCTGAATCGCAAAGCCGTGGCTGCGCAGGTAATTGATGTGCGTGCCTTGGCAGGTGTCAAACTGCGAGCATCGACCGCAGCGGATCGACTTGCTGTAGTACGCGTGTTCCACGTAGTGGCCGACGTACTTATCCAGATTCAAGAAGCCCGCGCCGTCCAGCAGCGTCGCGTCCAGCAACTTGGTGTCGCCCGGATCGGTCTCCGCACCCGCCACGCAGCGCGTCACGTTGCGCAGCCGCAGTCCGGCTTGGGCCAACTTGCGCAGCGTCGCCGGATCCGGATCTTCCGCCTGCGATTCTGACAAATACTCGTGCGTCTTCAAGGTCGCGATGAGCCGCGTACCCCACGCTTTCAGCGTCGCCGGTCGCGCCAGCAGCCACGTCGACAGTTCACGGGTCAGCATCACCTCGACTTCGGTCGGAGCCGGCACCGCGTGTGCGCCCACGAGGTAGCGCGCCGCATCCTCCACCGTCGTCACGACAAACCGCTCGATCGCCCGCGGCGACTGTTTCAACAGCGGCTGAGGATCGGCGCCGGCGTCCAGTTGCAGCGTCACCGCCGCCTCCGGGTGCACCGCACGCGTGAGCGCTGCCCTGGCATCTTCGGCATCGCGCGCCGTCAGCCAGAGTCGCTGCGGCTTCTGCGCCTCGAACTTCGCGCGGGCTTCCGTTCCCTGCCAGACGTGCTGACTATCGACGCGCACCAGCGGGAACGTGTGTGCCTCCAGCATCTCGCGGTACGGGAACATCGTGCTGCGGCACGGCCCGTCGAGGAAGCAGTAATCGCACCGCTCGCCCCAGCAGTCCGGCTTCAGACCCTTGCGCAGGAAGCCTTCAAAGTTGTGACGCCCGCCGTCGAACTCCGAGAGCAGCTTGTGCGGGTCCTGAATCAGCCGCTCAAAACCTTCCAGGTACATCACCGGCAGCCGGTTGGTCCACAGGTAGACGCCCTCGCGATCGGCCAGCTTGAACGCCTTGCGGAAGTAGGGCACCGCGTCGTTCAGGTCAAAAAACAGCGAGTGGCGGTGTTCGTCAAAGCCGCGACCAAAGGGAATGATGTGCAACAGATCGAATTCGCGGATGCCGAGGTTGTAGTAGAACTCCAAAATCTCGGGCAATTGCTTGTAGTTCTGCTTGTTGATCACGACGTCGATGTTGACGACGACCTTGCCGGTATCCCACAGGTTCTGGATGCCCTTGATGCCGGTGACGAACGCGCCGGGCGTGCCCGTCAACTTGTCATGCACGTGCGCGGTGTGGCTGTGCATCGACACGGTGGCTTCGTTCAGACCGGCTTCCGCGCACGCGTTGGCGAAGCGCTTGTAGCTGAACATCATGCCGTTGGTGATCGTCTGGATCCAGTCGTAGCCGAGCTGTTTGCCGTAGCGGATGAGCTCCACGTACTGCGGATGCACGCTCGCCTCGCCGCCCGACAGGATCAGCCGCTCGCGACCCATGCGCCGCCCCAGCGCGATGTAGGCCTTGAGCGACTCCACGTCGATCATCGTGCCGTCCTGGTTCATCGAATCCAGACAGAACGTGCAGCGCTGGTTGCACAGCCGCGTGACGCGGACCCAGTGGCGCTTGTGCTTCATCGCGGCTTCTTTGACCGCGTCCTTGTTCTCGCCATCGCCCGACGGCAGCGCTTCCATGCGCGTGCCTTCGGCCAACTCGGTCGCGCGCAGCGCTTCGGCTTCGTCGCGGTTCAGAATGCCGTCACGGACCAGCTTGTCGATGTCGATTTCGAGGGTCGTCGCGTCACCGCGGGTCTGGTTGTCGGGCATGGGTGGCTCGCTTGCGAACAAATGGCTGGGGCGCGCGACACCTGGGGGGACGGGCTGGTCGCGCCTTGCAGTTTGGCGCTTTTGCCCCGTATCGCAAGCTATGGGCGAAAAGATGGTCTATTTCAACGCGCTTGCAGTCGGTGGCAGATCGGTGCGCGCCGTGAGGCCTGCCCAACCAAAGCGTTGCGCCGTAGTCTCCAGCAGCCCGCGGCACTGTGTTCGCCACGTGCACGCGTCGCACTGGGGGCCGTGCTCACGGCCGTGCGCTTGCGCGCCCTCGGCCAAAACGGTCGGCGCGTTTTCCTTGGCCAGGTCGACGGCGCGGTCGCCCAAAAGACAAGGTGGCACATCGAGCACGCTGGCCCGTCGCTTGGCGGCCGTGGTCATCGCCAGCGCTTGGCGCAGGTACGGCGCCACCATCTCCAAGGACGGCAGCAGCGGCTGCGACACGCGATCTGGGCCCGGCAGCGCGACAAAGCGAAATGCAGAGACGTCGAGCGCTTGAGATTTCTGCACGAGCAGCGGCAGGCCCCGAAAAGTTGGTCGCAAAAGCGGGGCAATCACGGCAGTCTTACCGCCCAGCGCACGCACACGCTTCAGGCCCGCGATCACACGTTGGAAGTGCCCCGGCTGACCAGTCACCCAGTCGTGCGACTCCGCGGCATCACCGTACAGCGGCAGCGCGATAGTCGTCACGCCCGCCCGCAGCACAGCCTCGACCACACCGGGCCGCGCGAGCATTAACCCGGACGTCCAGAGTTCGACCGACTTACTCTGCTTGCGCGCGTGCTCCAGAAGTTCCAGCGCCTCCGGCCGCGTCAGCAGATCGCCGTCGCGCAACAGGATCTCCGGCTGGCCCTTCGCCAGATCAAGCGCGCCAACGACTGCGTCTGCAGTTGCCAGCGGCGCACTACGCCCCGGCGCATCCGTCCCCCGACAAATCGGACAGGCTGCGGAAATACTCGGGTGCGGACAGGAACTACCAGTCAGGACGTGCACAGGAACCTCCAGAACAGCAAGCGTAGGGCGCGCCACCCGCGGTTGCAACGTTGACGTGGATTGCCCAGCCACCTATTGTGCGCAACCCGATTGCCGGAGACCCCCATGACGCGCGCTGATTCCACCCAGAAGCTCCTGCCGCGAACCGGCGCGTTCGTGTTGATGCTGATCGTTCTCGTGCTGGATCTGGGCAGCAAGCAGTGGGCGGCGAACACGCTCGCTTCGGGCGTGCATCCGATCGTGCTGCAGAAGGCCGACGGCGCTTCGGTCCAAGCTGCTCTGCAGGCGCGCGGCTGGAATACGAATGAAATCAGCGATGCGGTGCGTGGTGGCCAAGTGTCGCGCTACGTGCCGGTGCATGGTTTGAATGCGAAACAAACGCTGGAAGCTTCCGATCTGACGCTGGACCTCGTGGTCTTGAACGGCACCGGTCTGCTGGCCCCGCGGCGCTGGCGGCCGTTGCCACAGGACTTGGGGCAGCCTCTGGATGACGCGCTCGCCGCGGCGTGGCGCGTGGATGCGGCCGATGTTCCCGCACTTCTCCAGCACAGCTGGCGCGCGGAGGCTCGTGTCGAAGACGCCGCCGCACCGATCCCGGACAACACACTGATTGCCGTGCGCGACCACACCATTCGTATCACGGAAGGCTTTTCGCTCGTCTACGCCGAGAACTTTGGCGCGGCGTGGTCGTTTCTGGCGACGTCGCCGCCCATCGTGCGCTTCCTGCTGTTCGTGACCATCTCGTCGGTCGCTTCCATTCTGATGGGTTGGGCGCTTTGGAAACGCAAGATGACGACCCCATTGTCCACATGGGCGCTCGCGGCGATCATGGGCGGCGCAGTCGGTAACCTCGTGGACCGTGTGCATTACCGTGCCGTAGTCGATTTCATCTTCAACTATGTCGTCTTTGACGAGTCCAGCTTCTGGGGCAAGACCTTTGGTCCCGGTCTGCACGGCTGGCCGGTCTGGAACATCGCGGACGCGGGTATCACCGTTGGCGTCATCCTGATCGCACTTGACTCGCTGCGCCAGCCCAAGACGCCGCCGCCCGCGCCAGAAGCGTGATCGAGGTACGCGGTGCATCCCAGCTTTGACCTCGGCTTTATTCAGTTGCCCGCGTATTTTACGCTGCTGATGGTCGGTTTTACGCTGGCGATCCTTCTCGCACATGCAGAAGGTGTTCGTAAGGGCTTAGACGGCAACACGATCTTGGATTTGGGTCTCCTGATGCTGGCGGCGGGTCTCATCGGCGCGCGCGTTCTTCACGTTGTGGCCGATGGCCAGTTCATGGACTACGTTCACCTGTGCACCGATCCCGACCAAGTACCGGGCCTGGCGTTGGGTTCTGGCGTGCACTGCGCCGACGCCGCGCAATGCGTTCGCGCCGGGCTGGGTGACGTCTGCGAGGCGACTTCCGGTTTGTGTCGTCAGGAACAGGACTGTCTGCGCGTCTTCAAAATCTGGTACGGCGGCTATGCCTACTACGGCGGTTTCCTGCTCGCGGTGCCGACTGGCCTCTGGTTCCTACGCCGTCGCCGCGTCTCCATGTGGCAAGTCGCGGACCTCGCCGGATGGGCGATCGCGTTGGGCCTCGTCTTTGGTCGCGCCGGCTGCCTGCTTGCCGGCTGTTGCTTTGGCGAGATCGACAACGGCCCAACTGCGCTCGCGTTTCCCAAGTATTCGCCGGCCTGGGACAAGCAATTGCACCTGCATCAGATCACCGCAAGTGCGGCCCAATCGCTTCCCGTGCACCCGACACAGCTCTATGAAGCGGCGGCCTGCGCCGTGATTTTCGTCGTGTGTCTCTGGCGTTACCGCATAGGACCTGCTTTCAAGGGGCAAATTTTCTTCCTCTTCATGTTGCTATACGCGCTGTTTCGTTTCAGCGTGGAGTTCCTGCGGGCGGATGACCGCGGGGAATGGTTTGGGCTCGTCACAACTTCTCAGCTCATCAGTCTGCCGCTTTTGGCGTGGTCGGCTTGGGTGTTGTGGCGCGGTCGTTCGTGGCCGGCTGAACCTGAATTGCCTGTGTCGACAGGCGCATAGAGGGCACAGTGCAACCCGTGGCGCAGAATCAATCGTCCCTCCAACCGTCGCCTTCCGGGCTCGCAGCTGTACCTGCGGACACGCGTGACGTTCTGAACAAGCTCGCTGCCGCCGGTCGTTTGCCGGAGCACGTGGCGATCATTATGGATGGCAACGGGCGGTGGGCGCAGCGCCTTGGCAAGAGTCGCAGCGAGGGCCACCGGGCGGGTGCAGATTCCGTTCGCGCCGTCACGCGATTGGCGCGCGAAGTCGGCTTGAAGTCGCTCACGCTCTACGCCTTTTCCGAGCAGAACTGGCAGCGCCCGCGTGAAGAAGTCGATGCGCTGCTTGGCCTTTTGGTCGAGTATCTGGCGTCGGAAATCGATGAATTGAAGCGGAGCGACATCAAGCTGCTGGCTTTTGGCAATCTTCAGCGCCTGCCGCTTTCGGTCCGCATGGTGCTGGAAACGACGCTCGCAGCGACCGCGCAGCACAAGACGATGAAGCTTGGCCTGTGCCTGAGCTACGGTGGCCGCGAGGACATCGTTCAGGCGACGCAGCGTTTGGCCGCACGCGTGGCCAAGGGACAGTTGAAACCCGAGCAGATCGATGAAGCGGCGATCGACGCGGAGCTGTGGACGGCGCCATTGGGCGGTCCGCCCGATCTGCTCATCCGGACGTCGGGCGAGCAGCGCCTATCCAATTTCCTTTTGTGGCAAAGCGCTTACGCTGAATTGGCGTTTGTCCCCACGCCGTGGCCGGAATTCCGCGAGCTTGCCTTTGCCGCCGCGCTCTGCGACTACTCACACCGGGAACGGCGTTTTGGCGGCTTGGCTCCAGCCCGCGACGACGCGTAGCGAGAGCGTGATTCGGAGGTTGGCGTGGCACAGCGGGTCATTACCGGGTTGATTCTGGCGCCGATCATCATCCTCATCGTGCTCTACGCGCCCAAGTTGGTCTTTTTTGCGCTGATTGCGGCGGCCGCGGCGCAAGGCGTCGATGAACTCGTCCGCATGTACGAAGAAGTGCGGGTACAGGACCGGTTGGTGCTCGCGCCGCTCGCGATTCTCACCGCAGGTGCCGTCGCTTTTCACGCCTACTGGCTTATTCCCAGCGTCATTCCCGTCGCGTGGCTCTGTTGGTGTCTCGTTCGCCCAGGCACGGTCGAAGCGGCTGGCAAACGCGCCGCAGTCGGCATGCTCGGTCTCGCGTACGTCGCGACGCTGTTTGGTGTGATCGCGCAAATCTTCGGCATCGAAACTTCCGCCGCCAGCGCGACCTTCGACACCGGTCGCGGCGGCGTCCTGACGCTCCTCATCGTCGTATTCGCGGGCGACACCGGGGCGTACTTCGCGGGCCGTTCGTTTGGTCGGCACAAGCTCTACGCGCTCATCAGCCCCAAGAAGACCTTGGAAGGCGCGGCTGGCGGTTTGATCGCGTCCATTCTTGGCGGCCTGTTGGCGCAGCGGTTGTTGTTGCCGCAACTGACGGTCATCGAAGGCGCGCTCCTCGGCGCGACCGGTGGCGTCGTCGGGCAGATCGGCGATCTCGCGGAGTCGCTCTTCAAACGCGCAACGGGCACCAAGGATTCCGGCGGCCTCCTACCCGGTCACGGCGGGATCCTCGATCGTTTGGACGGCGTGCTCTTTGCTGCGCCCGTGGTCCTCGCATGGCTGCTGTTCCACTAACCGCCACGGGATCGCCGTTGGCTGGCACGAAGTGGCGTTGGCTGGGTCGGCAATCCTTTGCCGCCATGGTTGCGCAGAATCAGGCGCAGGCGATCGCCGTCGCTGCGGGTGCACCGGCCGAAGTGACGCTTTTTGAGCCCGCCGAGCCCGTCTACGCGCTTGGCCGTCGGGCGCAGGGCCCGCAAGGGCGCGCACAGATCGCGGACGCGCTCGCCGCGTGCCAAGCAAACGGCATCGCGATCGTCGATGTCGATCGTGGCGGTTTGGGCACATTGCACGCACCTGGCCAGATCGTCGCATTTCTGGCGGTGCCCTGTTCGCGGCTTCACGCCCGCCGCCTTTGCGCCGAGCTTCTGAGTGGAATTGCACGGTTGGCCCAAGAGCAGGGCGCGGAAGCGCGCAGCGATCTGGGCGACGACGTGGGCGTTTGGATCGCCGACGCGAAGCTAGCGAGTCTCGGTCTGCGGGTCCGGGACGAAGTGGCCCACCACGGGATTGCGCTGAATTATGCCGTCGATCGGCGTTTGGCTCGCGGCCTCGTGCTGTGCGGCAAGCCTTTGACTACTTTTGCAAATCTCCGGGATCACGCCTTGGATCAAAACGTCGATTTGGCCTTTTGGGCGCAAAATCTCGCGCAGCACTGGCGACTTGCCGACCCATCAACCGACGCGCCTGAAATCGCCTGATCGCGTTTCTTACGTCTTCCCCAACCCGTTCCAACTGCGCGACTCACATGGATGTGTAGCTTCTGCTTGCGTTCCGGTAGTTGCTTTGCTAACGTCCACCATGGAGGGCCGGACCTCGGCGTCGTGAGCGCCATGTTTCTGGTCACCGTCGCAACTGCCTGATCCGCAAGCGCGACGGGCTTTGCCGCTTCACCCCCCCAGGTAGAAGTGGGCGAGCATCCAAATACCGAATTCCGTGTGGTCGACCGTTGGACGGGGTTTCAACGACGACTGCAGATGGCGCTTCGACGGCGCGTGACGATTTCAATCGTCGTGCGCCTCCCCAGCGGACGCCTTGGAATTCGCTGCCGACGATGAAGCAGAACCCGGCTGCCAAGCCACTTCTGACGGCATCGTGCGACGGAACGAGTTACGGTTGCGATCCCCCTGCAACAGTGCCGATACGACAGGACATTCCAACGAGTAAGGGCGCAAAAGGTCCGCCAGAAGTCTCCATATCGGAGGCAGACGACGGGCTGACGGCAAGTGCGGCTGAACGACGATCGAGAACAAGCCAAGGGAAAGGCCATCCCGCGGATTCGATCCAGGTTCACCGAGTGCAGGGAGCGGTTACTGATACCTGGGCTGCGACTCACAACGCAGCCACCACGACGAGGCGGCAGCGCCAGAGACGTAACAGGTTGAAGAACCAGCGGGAATCGAACCGGTAGCATCAAGTGATGCCTCACGAACGAAACCCGCAAGAGCCTCCCGGCTGTACCACTGCCGAATACGCCCGCCCTCTGCCGGAATCTGTCGTCAAGAGGAATGCGATGCGGAACCAGCACATTGCGCGCATGTGTAGCCCGGGGCTCTCGACTGCCCACCGCACACAGGACCAGCAGCGGACCAAACGCTTCGGAACTGGCTTGACCAGTTTTGTGGCGTTTTTGGCGCTTGCGGCCGTGTCTGCGGGTCTATCGGGTTGCGCAGGTCAAACGCCCTCCAACGACAAGCCGGCAACGCCGGATGTGGCGATTGGCGTTGATGCGGAGTTCGGCGTCGAGACGTTTGCGTTGACGAGCCCCACGATCACCGTGACGGCGCCCGCGAACCTCGCCTCTTTCCCCGTGGCCACGAACGCCGGGAAAGCCAGTGTCGACTACGTCTTCACGACGACGAACTACACCGGCAATGAAGTTCACTGCTACACCGACGGCGTGCTTTTTGGCACGTTTACGGTGACTTCGCCGAGTTCGACCGTCTCCTTCACCGACCTCGGCAAAGGCGGGCACACGCTGGCTTGCGTGCTGCTCGACGCGACGGGTCAGGACATCGTCGATCCGACCGGTGCCGCTCAGGCGTCGCGTCAGGTCAAGATCGTCGCCCCTTGCGGCAACGACGCGGATTGCGCCGATGGCGACGCCTGCACGGGCGAATACTGCCAGGCCGGCACGTGCGTTGTGCAGGTCATCCCGAACTGCTGCACGTCCAAGTTTGACTGCAGCGCGGGCAGCAAGTGCATCAATCCGAACACCTCGAATTCGCAGTGCTCGTCTTGCTTGACCGACGCCGATTGCGCGGATCCGGACAGCTGCACGACCGACAAGTGCGATCTCTCCGGCTCGAAGGGCGTTTGCACCAACATCAAGACCGACCCGAACTGCTGCACCAAGATCAGCGACGCGTGCTCGGACGGCAAGCCCTGCACCACGGACGCTTGCGACGTCGGCACTGGCAAGTGCACGCACGTTCAGCCGATCGGCGCGTGCTGCGCGGACAGCGAGTGCGCGTCTGACGACATCTGCAAAATCGGCGGTTGCGTTGCGTTTCAGTGCCGTTACGCCGTGAACGAGCAGTTCTCGGATTGCTGCTCCCCGACGACCAACAACAACTGCGACGATAAGAACCTCTGCACGACGGACTCCTGCTCGACCGGCATGCCCGGCGGCTGGACGCAGTGCAAGCACACGGTCAGCGACCCGACCTGCTGCGACGCGAAGATCGATCTGTGCGACGACGGTCAGCCCTGCACGAAGGACGCCTGCATCAACAACAAGTGCACGCACACGCAGGACAAAGAGTGCTGCAAGATCAACTCGGACTGCGACGACCAGAACCTCTGCACGAACGACTCCTGCGACGCGCCGAATCAGAAGTGCATCCACGATCAGGTCGCAGACTGCTGCAACAAGAACACCGAGTGCAATGACAACGCGTACTGCACCAACGACTACTGCGATGTGCCGATCAACACGTGCAAGCACATGCCGCTGTATGCGGGTTGCTGCGACGTCGACACGGACTGCAACGACGGCAAGGTCTGCACGAGCGACGTGTGCGTGAACCACCAGTGCTTGGGCTTGGCGGTCGCGGGTTGCTGCGATGCGAACAACGCGGCGTCGGTTTGCAACGACAAGAAGAATTGCACCATCGACTCGTGCAACACGACGACCAACACCTGCGTGAACGTCCCCAACGGCGTCACTGAATGCTGTGACACGGTTGCCCAGTGCGACGACGGCGACTGCGCCACGTTGGACACCTGCGACACGAGCAGCCTCTGCTCGCACAAGGCCGACCCGTACGCGTGCAAGTTCGACAGCGACTGCGATGACGGCAAGCCGTGCACCACCGACAGCTGCGGCGTGGGCGCCAATGGCTGCGGCGGTTGCACACACGCGCTCGTCGCCGACTGCTGTGAATCCGACCTGTTCTGCATCGCCAAAGACAAGGCAAACAGCCCGTACGCCGCGGTTTGTCACTCGGCGACGTGCGATTTGGCGACGCACTTCTGCGCGATCGCCGAGAAGGGCGACTGCTGCTTGAACGACAAAGACGCGCTGACCAAGTGCGACGACAGCAATCCGTGCACGGTGGAATACTGCCAGAACAACCAGTGCCGCCACAGCATTCCGCCGGTCGGCTGCTGCGTGAACGACGCGGGCTGCAATGACGGCGTCACCTGTTCGCAGGACAAGTGCAATATCGTCGGCGGCGCACCCACGGGCACCTGCCAGTACACGCTGCCGCAGGGTTGCTCGGTGTGCACACCGGGTCAGCCCGTCCCGACGGACAACAACGCCTGCACGACCGACGCGTGCGTGGGCGGCCTCCCGACCTACACGCCGATCTCCGGTTGCTGCATCGACAAAACCGACTGCGACGACGGCAAGCCGTGCACCGCGGACGCCTGCGTCAACAAGGCGTGCGTCCACACCGACGCGGTCGGCGGCGTCTCCGTTTGCTGCAATCCGATCAATGAAACCACCGAGTGCGCGTCCTTCAACAGCGACTGCACCGACGGCAAGTGCTTGGCCCAAGTGGACGGCACGCTGGCTTGTCAGGCCACCAAGAAGCCTGCTTGCACGGTGAACCTCAGCTACTGTCAGGACTTCAGCCAGAGCTCGGACCTCTCGACTTTGGGCTGGGACCCGGGCGACCTGAGCGGCACGGCGAAGGGCAACTGGTCCACGGCGACGGCGGGCAACCTCGGTCCGGATCGCTTTGCCAAGTTCTCCTGGACGCCGACGCAGGTTGGTTATGACACGTGCTTGCAGTCGCCGGTCTTCCTCGGATCGGGCACGAGCAACATCACGTTGCAGTACGACCGCGAATTCATTCCGAACCAGGGTGAAACCGGTATCCGCGTCCTCGGCTCGTTGGAAGGCACGTATGCCGACTGGACGACCGCCACGGTTATCGACTCGTTCACGACGACGACTGGCATCGGCCCGGAAACCGTCGACCTGAAGCTGCCGCCGTCGTTGGTCGGCTCGAACGGCCTGCGCCTCGCCTTCTGCGTTTCGGGTGCGTCGACGTTCAACCTCTCCGCGTACGCGATCGACAACGTCTGCGTCGCCAAGGGTGGCGCTCCGGTCATCTCCGCGTGTCCGGCCAACCAGGTCGTCCCGACCGGTACCAAGGTCATTATCCCGATCAAGGTCAAGGACCCGGACGCGACGGACATCCTCACCGCGACGCTCACCAACGCGCCGTCGTTCGTCACGATGTCGACGCTGAACTACTACTTCGTCGACAAGAGCTGGAACGGCACGGTTACGATCGCGCCGACCGGCGTTCCGGACGTGGGCGAATACACGATCGGTCTGAAGGTCTCCGACGGCTACCTGTACCACACCTGCACCTTCAAGGTGACCGTCACGTATCAGGGCGGCGTCCTCGTGTGGCGCCCGGTTGAAGTGCCGGCGATTATGGGTGATACGGTCAAGGCAGCGCTCGGCAAGCAGAGCCAGATCTCGCAGGTCGTCACGGACCTCACGCTGTATCCGTCGCTGAACAAGTTCACCTCGGTCTTCGTGCTCTTGGGCAACTACCCGGACAACCACGTTCTCGCCGAGAGCGAAACGACGAGCCTCAAGCTGTATCTGGCGCAGGGCGGCAAGGTGTACATGGAAGGTGGCGACACGTTCATGTACGACCCGAAGACGACGCTGCACCCGTTCTTCAAGGCCAAGGGCGTGCTGGATGAAGCGCCGAACGGCGTGACGGGCCCGCTGACCGGTTACTCCGCGTTCGCCGACAACACGGTGACGCCGTCCAAGCACCCGTCGTGGAATTTCAATCAGGATCCCACCTACGACAACCTGAACGATCAGATCGCTTCGGATACCTCCGTGCAGCGCACGCGTGATCTGTTGATCAACACGGGCGTCGAGAAGTTCACCGCGATGGTTGGTCACGATGACCTGACGTCGAAGTACCGCACGGTCGCGTCGTCGGTTCCGTTTGCCGGCGTCACTGCCGCGACGGACACGCCGGATGCGCTGATGAAGCTCATCCTTGGCTTCTTCACCAACGGCTTTGGCACCTGCGTCAAGAACAGCGACTGCGACGACGGCAACGGCTGCACCGCGGACACCTGCACGGCGGGCGAATGCACCAACTCGAACACCTGCCTTTGCGGCGGTGACATTGCGATCGGCTGCGGCGAGAACCTGACCAAGATCGTGACCAACGGTGGTTCGTCCACCAACGCGGTGACGGCGTACACGTGTGACCCGACCAACACGTACCTCGGCCACGAAGTCGCGTTCACGTACAAGAGCGCGCAATCGCGCCCGGTCACGGTCACGATTTCGAACGTCTCTGACCCGACGGCGCGCCTCTTTGTCATCAAGGCCACCTCGAAGGGCTGCGACCCCGATGGCTGCGTGGGCTTTGGCGGCACGGGCAACAGCGTCACGTTCGCAGCCGGTAAGGATCAGCAGTACTTCTTCGTCGTCGACGTGGCGGGTGAGACCGCAGGCGCAACCTTCGACATCGGCGTGACCTGCGGCGATGGCGAAATCTGCGACGACACGTTGGACAACAACAACAACAACCTCGTGGACTGCGCGGATACGTCGTCTTGCTGCGGTGACCCGGCGTGCTCGGTTGAGCTGTGCGACGGCATCGACAACAACTGCAACGGCCAAGTCGACGAAGGGTGCGACGACGACCAGGACGGCTACTGCGATGCGGCTTACACGGTCAAGGGCGCGCCGACCGTGTGCTTCGCCGGCGTGGGCGACTGCAACGATACCGACTCGACCATCAACCCCGGCATGCCGGAAGTGTGCGGCAACGGCAAGGACGACAACTGCATCAACGGCTACGACGAAGAAGGCGCGAACGGCTGCGTGCAGTACTTCCGCGACGTCGACGCCGACACGTTCGGTGCGGGTCTCTCCAAGTGCCTCTGCCAGGCGACCGGCCAGTACAAGGCGACGAAGTCCGGCGACTGCAATGACGCCAACATCGACGTCAATCCGGGCATTCTGGAGACGTGCGCGACGCCGTTCGACGACAACTGCGACGGCAATGCGAACGATCAGAGCGCCATCGGCTGCAAGAACTTCTACACGGACATCGATTCCGACGGCTACGGTACGTCGCCGTTCACCTGTCAGTGCCTGCCGTCCGGCCTCTTGGCGGCTGACAAGCCCGGTGACTGCAACGACGCCAACGCGAACGTGAATCCGGGCTCGCCCGAGAAGTGCAACAACCTCGACGACAACTGCAACGGCCAGATCGACGAAGGCTGCGATGACGACGGCGACAAGTACTGCGACGTGGACATCACCTACGATGCCAACGCGACGCCGATCCTGATCTGCCCGATGGGCCCCGGCGACACGGACGACAACGATGTGAACATCAACCCGGCCGGTCAGGAAATCTGCGACGCCAAGGACAACAACTCGGACGCCCAGATTGACGAAGGCTGCGACGATGACGGCGACGACTACTGCGACGCCAACATCTACACGGTCGGCAAGCCCGCGGCGTGCCCCCTCGGCGGCAATGACTGCGACGACACCGCGCCCTCGATCAACCCCGGCGTGCAGGAAGACTGCGCCACGGTGTACGACGACAACTGCAATGGGTCGAACAACGACCAGAACGCCAAGGACTGCTCGCCGTTCTTCTTCGACTCCGACAGCGACAAGTGGGGCACCAACTCCAGCAAGTGCCTCTGCGTGGCGTTGAACCAGTACAAGGCGATCAATCCGGGTGACTGCAACGAAGGCGACCCGGCGATCAACCCGGCCGCACCGGAAATCTGCGACGGTATCGACAACAACTGCGACAAGGTCATCGATGAAGGCTGCGACGCGGATGGCGACGGCTACTGCCACACCGGCGCGGTCATCGTGGGCACGCCGACGGTCTGCAAGAACGGCATCAACGACTGCGACGACACGAACCCGAACGTGAACCCCGGCAAAGCGGAAGTCTGCGGCAACGGCAAGGACGACAACTGCAACGGCAGCCAGAACGATCAGGACGCGCTCGGCAGCGTGCCGTTCTATCAGGATCTCGACGGCGACACGTACGGTTCGGCGTTCTCGGCCAAGTTCTGCGCGCCGAGCGGTGCGTACACGGCGACGAACAGCGCGGACTGCGATGACTCGAAGAAGGCTGTGAACCCAGCTGCCGCGGAAATCTGCGACAATCTGGACAACAACTGCACCGGCGCCATCGACGAAGGCTGCGACGACGACGTGGACGGTCAGTGCGACGCGAACATGAAGTTCACCGGCCCGGTCGCGATCTGCCCGAACGGCAGCGGCGATTGCAACGACAACAACAAAGACGTGTTCAAGGGCAAGGCGCAGGAACTGTGCGACAACCTCGACGACAACTGCAACGGCAAGACCGACGACGGTTGCGACGACGACAAGGACGGCTACTGCGACGCTGCGTACACGGTGCTCAGCCCGCAGCCGAACATCTGCCCGAAGGGCTCCGGCGACTGCGACGACCAGAACAGCGACCAGAATCCGGGCGCGACCGAAGTGTGCGGCAACAACCTGGACGACAACTGCAACGGCAGCCAGAACGACCAGAACGCCGCGGGTTGCACGACCTACTACTTCGACAGCGACAGCGACTCGTGGGGCTTGACCGGTTCGACCGGCAAGTGCCTGTGCACGACGTCGGGCTCGTACAAGGCCACCAAGATCGGCGACTGCGACGAGAGCAACTCGGCGATCAACCCGGGCGCGACGGAAATCTGCGACACCAAAGACAACAACTGCGATGGCAACGTCGACGAGAACGGCGCCAGCGGCTGCACGAACCGCTACTACGACGGTGACAACGACGGCTACGGCATCAACGTGAACGCGTGCACCTGCGCGTCGGTCGCGCCGTACACCGCGACGGTCTCTGGCGACTGCGATGACACGAACGCCGCGATGCGTCCGAGCACCATCGCGCTGCCGTGGCCTGAGAAGTGCGACAACATCGACAACAACTGCGATGCGAAGGTCGACGAAGGCTGCAACAAGGACGGCGACAAGTTCTGCGACAAGGCGATGACCGTCGTCGGCGCGCCGAACGTCTGCGTCCTGGGCGGCGGCGACTGCGATGACAACGACCCGAACACCAACCCGGGCGGCAATGAGATCTGCGACGGCAAGGACAACAATTGCAGCGCGGGCAGCGGACCGGCGATCGACGTGGCCATCGCGGCGACGGGCGGCAATGGCAACGCGCTGTCGAACTTCGTTGTGCAATCGTTGGTCGCGACCCACACGGGTACGCTCGCGAGCGTCGACGCCTACATCAAGACGACC
>CAITYF010000104.1 GCA_903896545.1 uncultured Myxococcales bacterium
CACAAACGGCTCCGTGAAGCTGCCATCGCCCTCGTGCCGCGCGCGGAAGAACTGCGTCTTCTCGTCCCACAGATTCTTGTAGTTCATGCTCCGCTTGGCAAACTTTGCCGCATCGTCATCGCGCTTCAGGAACTTCGCCATCGTCGCCAGGCACGCGTCACCAAAGGCGTATTCGAGCGTCTCCGACACCGACCCCTTGTCCGCTTCCCGCGTGCAGTAACCGACCTTCTGGTACGTCGCCAGGCACTCAAACGTCGTCGTCTCCGTCGCCGTTTGCGCCAGCAGCCCGTCGTAGAGCGACTCCACGTCGAAATCTGTCACGCCCTTCGCGATCGCGTCCGCCGCCACCGACGCCGAGTGAAACCCGATCATGCTCCCCGTATCGCCCGACGCCAGCGCCCACTGCGGCGGCTTCTTGCCCTGCACTGCCATCGCCGAGATCGACCGCGCCACATCGCGCCCCATCGTCGGCCACAACAGCACAATCAGCGGATTCTCCGTGCGAAACGTGTCCCACAGTGACAAATCCGTCACGTACGTCCAACCTTCCGCCTGGTGATTTTGCCCGTCAAAGCCGCGATACCGCCCGTCCACGTCGGTCCAAATCGTCGGCATCTGCATGACGCGATACAGCGCGCTGTAGAAGATCGTCCGCTCGTCGTCCGTTGGCGCATCCACTTCAATCACGCTCAGCGCCTTCTGCCAGTCGAGAAGCGCCGCCTTGCGCGTGCCGTCAAAGTCGAATTTCGGCAGTTCGGCGGCGAGCGCCTTCTTGGCACCTGCGCCATCGACATAGGAAATACACACTTGCAGCTCCACCGGCTTGGTCAGATCCGCAAACTTGGCCCACATCCCGATGTTCGACGGCACCGCGGTCGTCGCCGTCGCGTCCACGCCCATCTGAATCACGCCGTCATTCCACGCGCCGGCTTCCTGCCACCCGCGGTCAAAGCGCGCCTCAAAGAAGACGGGGAAGCCGCCAAAGCGGTTGGAAAAGTCGCCGATGTTCCAGAGTTCTCCCGTTACGCCGTTGGTCTTCGGGTTCAGCACGACTTTCGCCGCGCCGGTCACGCCTTTGGCAATCGACGTCGCAAGGTCAATCAGCACGCCACCCTTCGCGTCCGCATCCAGAAACGTGTACCGGTGATGCGCGCACCGCGTCGTCGCCGTCATTTCCGCGCGCACGTGGGGCTTGTCCAGCGTCACCGCGTAGTAGCCCGCTTCCGCCTTCTCCGTCTCGTGACTGAACGTCGAGTTGCGTCCCTTGCGCGAAGTCGACTGCGTGTCCAGCGTCGTGAAGGGCATCACCGCGACATTGCCGTAGTCCGGCGCGCCGGTGCCTTCCAAACGGTTGTGCGTAAATCCGTAGATGTACGGGTCCATGTACTGGTAACCGCTGCAGTGGAGCGTGCCATTCGCGCCGCCGTCGTTCTGCGTGTCTGGACCGACCTTGCACAGGCTCCACGGACGCGTTGCCGCCGGGTACAGCGAGCCTACGTTGCCGCCGCCAAAGCTCGTGCCGATAAACGGATTGACCGCGCGTGCAAGTGGCGCTTCGTCCGTGCCCACGCTTGTGTCGCCGTCCGCAGTTTCGGAAGTCGCCGTGTCAGCGAGGGTGACGTCGGACGCGCCGTCGCCGTCCGCAATCGCCGCGTCGTCGTCGGAAGTCGTCGCCTTGGTGCCGCACGCCGTGAGCGCGAGGAAGATAAAGATGCTGAGCGTGCGCATGGCTATCCTGCGAGGCGTTGGTTCGCCGCACCGGATGGTACAGGGTGTGCCCACGAGGACAAGTCGCAGGCGTTTTCCCGATTGAGGGCGAACGGACGGCGTGTTAGCCTCTCGGTCCGTTCGTTTGGAGGTTCTTGTCATGGCCATTTTGCAGAAACTCGTGACGTTCGTTCCTGAAGAAAAGCGCGATCAAGCGATGGCCACGGCCGGTTTCGCGGCGCTGCTCACTGGCCAGAAGCTGACCGCCGTCGCGATGTTCGGTCGCGGTGTGTACGGCTTGGAGAAGCAGTGGCGGGCGCGACACCCTGAATTCCACGGCGGTTTCAAGGCGCGCTGGGCAGCATCCACGTCCTTCTACGAGCAGACCCACGCCGATCCGACCAATCGCGCGCTGCACATGGCCGGCATTCCGCTGATCGTCGGTGGCGCTGTCGGGCTTTTGGCCACGCCGCGCTATTCGCCGCCGTGGTTTCTGGCCGCGGGCGCGTTCGTCGGCGGCTGGGCGCTGAATTTGGTCGGCCACAGCAAGTTTGAGAAGAACGCGCCGGCGTTCGCCGAGGATCCGCTGTCGTTTGTCGCCGGGCCTGTGTGGGACGCGCAGCAGATGGCGAAGGTGATTCAGAAGCGGATGGCGCGGCAAACCGTCGCGGCGTAGGGCTAACCGAGCCGCCCTTTGAAGTCCTGATACCCAAACGTCCGCACCACCCGTACGCTGCCATCGAGCGCGCGATGCGCGATGCTCGGATGCTTGACGCCGTTGAAGAACGTCGTCTTGACCATCGTGTAGTGGATCATGTCGTCAAAGATCAGGCGGTCACCCACTTTCAGCGGTCGGTCAAAGGAGTATTCGCCCGCCACATCGCCCGCCAAGCACGTGTTTCCGCCCAGACGGTACGTGAACGCCTTCTCTCCCGGCTGCCCAGAGCCCAGCACCATCGGCCGATACGGCATCTCCAGACAGTCCGGCATGTGCGCCGACACGGAGACGTCCAACAGCGCGAACTTCATCTGGTTGTCGCCGATATCCAACACCGTCGACACCAGCCAGCCGGTACGCCAGCCGATCGCCTCACCGGGCTCCAGAATCACTTCGACGCCCCAGCGCGCGCGGAAGCCGCGGACGAGGTCGATCAGCTTCTGCACGTCGTAGTCGGCGCGCGTAATCAAGTGACCGCCGCCAAAGTTCACCCACTTCATCTGCGGGATCCACGCACCAAAGCGCGCTTCAAAGGCCGCCAACGTGCGCTCGAGTTGTTCGGAGCCCGACTCGCAGAGCGCGTGAAAGTGCAGCCCTTCGATGCCCTCCAGCTGGTCTGGCTTGAACTGACTCTGCGTCACGCCCAGACGGCTACCTGGCACACAGGCATTATACGCGCCCACGTCCACTTCCCCGTGCTCCGGGTTGACGCGAATGCCGCACGACACCCGCTGCGGCGCGCTTTGCACCTGCTTGCGGTACTGCTGCCACTGCGAGAACGAGTTGAACGTGATGTGGCTCGCGAGCGGCAGGATTCCCGCGAACTCATCGGGCGAGTACGCCGGCGCATAGACGTGTAGCTGCGCGCCCGGCATCTCGTTGTGGACGAGCAACGCCTCGTTCAAGCTGCTCGCGGTCGCGCCCGGCAGGTACTTCTGCACGATCGGGAACGCGCTCCACGTCGCAAAGGCCTTCAGCGCCATGATGATGGTCGCGCCCGACTGTTCCTGCACGTGCGCCAGGAGCTGCAAGTTGGCGTGCAGCCGCGCCTCGTCAAGCACAAAGCTCGGCGACGGCACAAGGCTGAAATCCACTTCGTTTTCCGGCGTTACCGTCGGACCTGTGGACGCTGCGGGCTTGTGAATCGGGCTGGGCTGGGACTGCTGCTTAACCGCCACGGGCGGCGTCTGGATCGTCACGGCACCAGCTCAACGCCAGCGAGTTCCTGCCACGGCAGGCCCCAACGGTTCAGCATGTCCATGAACGGATCCGGGTTCAGCTGTTCCATGTTGAACACGCCCGCGCCCTTCCACTGCCCCGTCAGCATCAACGCAGCGCCGATCATCGCCGGCACGCCGGTCGTGTAACTCACCGCCTGGGCCTGCACTTCTTTCCAACATTCCGCATGATCGCAGACGTTGTACACAACGTGCGTCGTCGGCTTGCCGTCTTTCTCACCCTTCAACTGCACGCCGATGCTCGTCTTGCCCGTGTAGTTGGCGCCGAGCGAACCCGGTTCCGGCAGCAAAGCCTTCAGGAATTCCAGCGGGATGATGTCCTGCCCCTTGAACTTGATCGGATCGATCCGCGTCATGCCCACGTTCTGCAGCACGGTCAGGTGCGTAATGTACGCCTGACCGAACGTCATCCAAAAACGCGCCTGCTGGATCGCCGGGAAGTGCTTCACGAGGCTTTCGAGCTCTTCGTGGAACAGCAGGTAGCTCTCCTTCGGACCCACTTCCGGGTAGTCGATCGGCTGGTGGATCTCCAACGGCAGCGTCTCAACCCACTGACCATTCTTCCAGTAGCGACCTTTCTGCGTGATCTCGCGGATGTTGATTTCCGGATTGAAGTTGGTCGCAAAGTGCTGACCGTGGCTGCCCGCGTTGCAGTCGATGATGTCCAGCGTGTGCACCGAATCAAAACGGTGCTTGTGCATCCACGTCGTGAACACGTTGGTCACACCCGGATCAAAACCGCAGCCCAGAAGCGCCATCAAACCGGCCTTCTCGAAGCGCTCCTGGTACGCCCACTGCCACGAGTACTCAAAGTGCGCCACGTCGCGCGGCTCGTAGTTCGCCGTGTCGAGGTAGTTCACACCGGCTTCCAGGCACGCATCCATGATCGTCAGATCCTGGTACGGCAGCGCGACGTTGATGACGAGGTCCGGCTTGAACTTGCGGATCAACGCGACCGTCTCCGGGACGTTGTCGGCATCGACCTGTGCTGTCGTGACGCGCGCGGTAGACTTGATCTCCGCGGCGATCTTCTCACAACTTGAAATACGGCGACTCGCGATCAGGATGTCCGAGAAAACTTCCGGATACTGCGCGCATTTCTTGATGACGACATTGCCGACGCCACCAGCGCCGATGATGAGGACACGTGCCATGAGAAGAAACCTCCCGTTCTGGCTAAGAACATCACCAGAGAAAGGCCGTCGGCGCGAGCGCCGGAGAAGGCTGGGACGATGGTTGAACGGCGGCCAACGCGGCGACGTCAGGGGCTGAACACGACGGCCCCGCCACACGGGTCTCCGTTAGGGGCGCGGAGTGTAAAGATCAAGGGGGTGGGGGTCAAGCAGAGAAAACACGTGAACCGGCGACCTATCTGCCGCGACCTTCCACACGCCACAACGCCTCAAAACGCAGGGCCTCACTCCACGTCTTTGGCCCCTGTCGGTTTCCCGTAACTCCCTTTAACCACGACTGCATTCCCGGCGGCGGCTGCTGCTTGCGCCATGCGGCGTCGGCAAGTGCACTCGCCCACGTCAAGCGCCCGACCTGCTCCACTTCCCAGTCAACCGCTGCAACTGCTTCTTCCAACTGGGAAAACCGCGCGCGTTCTTTGCCATCCATCTCGACACGCCAGCGCCGACCACGGGCACCGACGACGCGAATCAGCGCTTCCTTCACGACGCCTGGCTTCGGCTGCCAGTGCAAGACGACGCCGTGGCGGCCGAGGGAAAACCAGTCAAGCGGTGAAATCGCGCGGACTTCCGGATCAACGCGGCGGCTCAGCGGATCAAAGTGCGCGGCACGATCCTGGATTTCTGCGAGGGTGATCGTGCCGGGGTCGATCTCAAAACCTGGATTCGCGTCGATGATCGCCTGCCACTTTTCCTCGGCCTCCAGCGCGTCTTCACCCCGCAGATCGAGCTGATGCGGCATCCCCAAGAGGCTCGGCAACGTACACAGCTCCAACTCAGACACGTCGGCAAAGTCCAGCACCAAGCAGTCTGTTTTACCGGGGGCCAACCGCACGCCACGGCCGACGCACTGCGCGTAGAGCATCGGCGACCGTGTTGGCCGGGCCATGGCGATGCAACTCACCTCTGGGTCGTCAAAGCCTTCCGTCAACACCGCCACGTTGGTCAGGCAGCGCACCCTGCCCTCGCGAAACGCCGCGAGTTCCGCCTGCCGCCGGTCGCGCTTCATCTCGCCGTGCACCATGCCGCACGGCACACCGATCGCGTTCAGCGCGTGCGCCAAGTTGCGCGCATGCCGCACCGTCACGCAAAACACGATCGTCCGCCGATCCCGCGCCAGTTCCTGGATCGAGCGCGCCACCAGCGCGTTGCGCTCCTCCAGATCGACCGCTTCCGCCAGTGGTTCGAGCAACAGATCGTCACCCGCTGCCTGTACGCCCGCCAGATCCGCCGCCGTCGCGATGCGATACCCGCGCAGCGGCACCATCCACTTTTCGCGGATCATCTCCGGCAGTCCGCGTTGGTACACGATCTCTTCAAAAACCTCGCCAAGCCCGATTCCATCGCGCCGCTGGGTCGTTGCCGTCACGCCCAGCAGAGTGCCCGACCAGTTCTCGTCAAACGCGCCGAGGTCACGCAGCACGCGCTTGTTGTCGTCCGCTGTCGCGTGGTGGCATTCGTCGTAAATGATGAGGCCAAACTGCCGCGCGCGCAGCAGGCGCGTCAACCGTTCCTCGTGCAAAGAGCGGATCGAGGCGACAACGACCCGCGCGCCGTCCGGCGCCCGATTGGGCCCCTGTTCAATCGCCACGATGCCGTCCACGCCCAACGCCGTTTGCAGTTTCTCCCGCGCTTGGGTCAGCAGTTCATCGCGGTGCGCCAACACGAGCACCGGCTTCTTCGCCATCGACGCCAGCGCCGCAAAGATCACCGTCTTGCCCGCACCCGTCGGCAGACAGACGACCATCCGCCGCACACCCGCCTTGCGCGCCTTGAGCACCGCGTCGATCGCCTTCTTTTGGTACGGTCGCAACTCCATCGCCCACCTCCTTAGCGTGTATTCGTATGCGCCCGCAATCTGCCGCAGATCGTTCCGCACTTTCTTGCGTCTCAACCCCAACGGCGTGCGCTCGTTGCGCGCCGACTGGAGGCAGCGATGCAGGCGAAAAAGACCCAAATTTGGCTGACTTTGACGTGGAACGAGGAACGCCTCCAGTCGCAGCGATTGGACACGCCGCGGCAGATTTGGCTGGGTGAAGCCGGTGATCTGGTGATCCCGACCGAGGCACTGGGCGTGCCGCGCGTGCTGTTGCTGACCCACGCGGACGGCACGTGGCTGCATCCGGATGGCCGCGCCGTTGCGCTCAACCACGAGGTGTCGCAGCAGTTTGGCGACTTTCTTGTGCAGTTTGTGCTGGCGGAACGGGAACCGGCGCACTTGCCGGCCGCATGGCCGCGCGAGCTGGCGCACTTGGGCTTGGCGATGGCGCTGGCGATCGGCCTTGTCGCGATGCCGCTGTGGCTGGGCGGTCAAACGGAGCGGCTACACATTCAGGTGATGCTGCCTGAGGAAGAACTCGCCGCGGTCGTGCCCGTACCGCGTTTTGTGGACGCGCAGCAGCCGCCGGAGCCGCCTCGCGAACCGCAAGTGGTGGACGACGGCGAGCGGTCGTTCACCTTTCCGCCGACGATCGTGGATCTCCCGCGCCCGCCAAAGGTGCCCATCGAGATCGTAGAATCGCCGCCGTTGACCAAGCCGACGCCGGGCAAGCCGTCCGAGCCGATGCCCAAGCCGCGACAGTCGCCGACGCGCGTGGGTGTGGAGGATCCGCGCGACGCGCTGGCGCACGTGGATCAACTGGGAACGCCGCAGACGCCGCGGACGAAGCTGTGGGGCGATCCGCAGACGGGCGATCCGGCGCGCAGTGGCACCGACGTGGATCACGGTGCCAAGATTGCCGGCGATCCGCAGCGGCACGACCTACCGGATGCGCCGAATCTCGGCGATCCGCGGCCGCGCAAGATCGCGACGAACGGCGATCCAGACTTGAATCCGGGTCACCAAGACGTGGTGCAGGTCAAATCGCCGCGCGCGGCGGTGGTTGAAGGGAACGGTTTGGACGCGGAGACGGTGCACACCTACATCCAGCGCATGCACGGTCAACTGCGGCACTGCCTCGAACTGGGGATGTTGGGCAGCGACAAGTTGAACGGACGTGTGCGTGTGGCGTTTGTGATCGCGCCGGACGGCAGCGTGATGCAGGCGCGCGTCGAGGAATCCGCCTTGCGCCAGCCCGAAACGGAGGCGTGCATTGCCGAGCGGATTCGCGACTGGCACTTCCCGGCGGCGCCGACGGGACTACCGACGCGCGTGCGCCACGGTTTTGTGTTCAAGACGAAGTGATCAGCGCGCGGATTACGTCCAGCAGCTCCACGTGCAGCACCGCGTTCTGGGCGGCGAATTCCAGACCGAACCGCGTCTGACGCAAGAGCAACAGCACCTGTGAACCCGGCAACGGCGACTCCACCAGACCTTCCAACACACGCGGCACGGACACCGGCAGGTCAAGATGCTGGAGCATGCGCTTGCGGTGGGCGTCCAAGTGACGTTGCCAAAGCGCGTAGTCGACGTGAACCTCACCGGCCAAATCACCGCGCAGGAGAGTTTGCACTTGATACCGAAACTGAACACGCGCGAAAGCGTGCAGCGGATTGGGCAGCATCGTGCGACACGCGACCGGCATCGACGACCGGAGCGTGGGCGGATCCAGCACGGTCGCGACGACGATGATGGGCGCGGACGCCACGGCCTGAGCCAGGCTCAGCTCCAGCGGCTGTGACTGCGAGGCGCGCGACTGCAGATCGAGAGCCGCGAGATCCGGAGGCAACGGCACTGACATCCACTGACCTGCGGCCACTTGGCCTGTTGCCGAGCATACGCCTGACTGAGACTCCTTGCCATTCCCTCGCCACGGCGCGACAGTGCGCGACGGAGGACACTATGAGCCACTTGCCGCCGCGCCACCCCGACGAGAGTACCGTTCAGATGACGGAACTTATTTTGCCACAGCACACGAACGCGCTGGGTACCTGTTTTGGTGGGCAGATTCTCTCCTGGATCGACATCGCCGCAGGCATCTGTGCCGGACGCCACGCGCGCAGTACGGCCGTCACCGTCGCGTTTGACGACGTGCACTTTGTGACGCCGATCCGCTTGGGCGATGTGGTGACGATCCGCGCCAGGATTACGCTCGTGGGTCGATCCAGCATGGAAGTCTGGGTCGACGTGCAACGCGGGCGCTACGACGGCGCGACGGAGCATGCCAACACCGCGTTTGTCACGTTTGTGGCGGTTGACGCGGAACGCAAGCCGCGCGAGGTCCCGGGACTGCTGTTGGACAACGACGCCGATCGCCAGCGGCACGCCGAAGCGCTGGAACGCCGCGCGGTCCGGTTGGCGCGCGCCAAACACGCGTGAATCGCGGCGCGACCTGCCGCGTTCTTGGACTAGACGGCGCAAACGCCGGAACGAGCATCCGATGAAAACCCGCATCTTGAGTCTTTGCCTCCTCGTCGCCTCGCTGCTGCCAACCGCCGCCTTCGCCGGTGTGCCGAACGCGCCGCTCTACTGGGCGCGCTCGTCGTTCAACGATGACAGCCAAGCAGTCGAACTGATCACGATTCACGGTCGCAACGCCGCGGGTCAGGATCTGTTCATGCGATTTTCAATGGCCAACGCTGGCTTCAAACGCGGCGAACTGGCCGTGACGTTTAGCCAAGAAGCGCCTGGTGGGACGTACTACGGCGAACAGAAGTTCGCGCGCGACGACTACACGGTCGCGACGGACCGCCTGTCGATCAAAGCGGGGAATCACAGCCTGGAAGTGCAAAATGGCCACTTGATCGCGACGGTCGCGTTCGGGGCGATCAAGGCGACGGTGGACGTTGTGACGTTGGTTTCGCCGCTCACGGTCGCAGATCGGCGCGGGGATTTCATCGTGCGCGACGTGATGGCGCCGATCGCCCGCGTGACCGTACACGCCCAGGACGGCACGCGCACCTTTGATTCGACCCTGGCTGGGTTTGTCGTGCATGAAGCGTCCAACGCGACGGCGCACAAGATCTACGACCGCCTGATTCAAGTACACAACATCGGCGGCTCGACCTTTGCCGTCATCGATTATATCGACTTACCCGCAGAGCGCGGTGGCAGGACGTTGGGCTTTGCCGCGATCAGTCAGAAGGGCCGCACGTTCGTCGGTGAAGTCGTGAAAGAGTCGCGTGAAAACGAGCATGTGGACAGCGAGTTCGACTATCAGGTGCCGTGGCGCGTGACGATTCTGGCCAAGCGCGGTGATGCCCGCGCTGCGATCCGACTGGACGCGGAGAAGCAAGTGTCCAAAGAAGACGACCTGAAGGATCTCGGCTACCTGGCGCGCAAAGCGGTCGGAACGCTGATGCATCCGGTGTCGTACGTCCTGAAAGGTCAGGCGGTCGGCGAACTGCAGCTGAACGCGACCGACCCCGCGCAGCTTCTGGAGCCTTTCGCGATGCGCTACAAGTACGCGCAGGCGCATTGATGAACCTCATTCCGCGCCGCAATCTCACGCAACGACTGTCGCCGTCGCTGGCGGGCATTCCCTTTCACCGGGAAGCGCGACCGGGCGATGACCAGCAGTTCGCCCTGCAATGGCTCGGTACGGCAGGCTTTCGCGTCCAGTTCCAGGGCAAGCACCTGTGGCTCGATCCGCACCTCAGTCGACACGCGCTGTCCGAACTGCTGTTCAGCCGCATTTCGCCAGTGAAGGAGCGCGTTCTCGCCCACGTGGACGCAGCTGACGGCGTCGTGATTGGCCACAGCCATTTCGACCACGCCATCGACACGCCTGTTCTTGCACAGCATTTTGGCGCGCAGGTCTACGGCGCCGAGGACACGCTGAACTATTGCCGCGGCTATGGCGTGCCCGAAGCGCAGCTTCACCTCCTCGCCGGCGATCGCGCAACGCACCACTTGGGGCCGTTCACGATTGGCGCGCGGCACTCGGTACACAGTCCTTTTGCGTTGGGTCAGGTGCCGTTGTCAGGCAACATCGCGCGCCCGTTCGCTGTGCCGGCGCACGCGTCGCAATGGCGCGTTGGTCAAGTGCTCATCCCGCACGTGGAGGCGGAAGTCGCGCCTGGACGGCCGCTTCGCATCGCGCACGTCGGCTCTGCCTCGTTGCTGGAGGCGGAACTTCACGGCTTGCAGGCCGACGTCGTCCTCGCCTGCACGATCGGCCGTCACGCGACGCCGAACTTCACGCACCGTCTGCTCGACGCGCTGGCGCCCAAGGTCGTCGTGCCGTGTCATTGGGACCAGTTCTGGCGCCCAATCGACGCGCCAGTCCGGCAGATTCCGAGTAACGACCTCACGGGATTCTTGCAAGAGGTCGCCGCGCATCCTTCCGCACCGCGCGTCTGTGTCCTTCCGATGCTCGGTTGGACGACGCTGGCAGATCTGCTCAACTGATCGCTCAAGTCACAACTCTGTCAGATCTGCTGCCCGCAGGTGCCGCGCGCATTGACAGCCGCCGAGGCCGAGCGCGACAATTCTGGCCCTGATTTGGTTGGAGGAAGTGATGCCCACCGTGTCCCGACGCTTTATCGCACTCTGCGCCGTTACTTTTGGCCTCTGGGGCTTGGCTTGCGGCAGCGCCCGCTTCATCACCGTCGACGGGAACGGCGGCGTGATCGCCATGCCGGCGAACAACGAATCGTCGCGTGAAAAAGCGATGAAGATGATGACCGACAAGTGCCCGAACGGCTTCCTGATCGACCGCGAAGAAGAGGCGCAGGTCGGCACCGTGACCAGCACGAACACAAACTACAACCGGTACAGCGTCAACGGCACCCAGACCACGCGCGCTGAAACCGAATGGCGCATCACTTTCCACTGCAAATAGCGCGGGTGTCATGACGGATTCTGCTGCAGTTGCGTCGTCCCGTGCTCCTGGCGGCGCTGAGTTGATCGACGGCAAGGCGATGGCGGCTGCCATTCGCGGCGAGCTGCGCGAGACAGTCGAACGGCTGGCGGAAAACGGGACGCGGCCCGGTCTCGCTGTCGCGCTCGTCGGCGAAGATCCGGCTTCGGCTGTGTACGTCGGCGGCAAAATCAAGGCGTGCAAGGAGATCGGAATTCGTTCGATCGAGGCCCGGTTGCCGGCGGAAACGACGACGGCGCAACTCCTCGCGCTGATCGACGAGTGGAACGCCGACGACGCCGTGGACGGCATTCTGGTGCAACTTCCGCTGCCCAAGGGCATCGACACGCAAGCAGTGGTTGAGCGGATCGCGCCGGACAAGGACGTGGACGGCTTTGGCGCAGACAACCTCGGCCGATTGGCGCAGGGGAAACCGCGGCTCGTGGCCTGCACGCCTTGGGGCGTGATGGAAATGCTGAAGCGCTGGGGCAAGCCGCACGGCTGGAGCGTTGCCGGCAAACGGGCGGTCGTAATTGGTCGCTCAATTACCGTGGGTCGGCCCATGGCGTTGCTGCTTTTGGGCGCGGACGCGACGGTGACGATTTGCCACAGCCGCACGCCGGATTTGGCGGGCGCGGTGCGTCAGGCAGAAATCGTCGTGGCGGCGGCCGGACAGCGGCATCTGGTCAAGGGCGATTGGATCGCGGAAGGCGCGGTCGTCATCGACGTCGGCATTCACCGCGGCGACGACGGCAAGCTGACGGGCGACGTGGAATTTGGCCCTGCCAGCGCACGCGCCCGCGCCATTTCACCGGTGCCAGGCGGCGTCGGACCGATGACGATTGCCATGCTCATGGCCAACACAGTCAGCGCGTGCCAAGGGCGGCGCGGGACGGGAGTTTAACAATGACGGAACAGCTTTTGCGCACACCGCTTTTTGCGGCACACGTTGCGGCCGGTGGCCAGATGGTGCCTTTTGCGGGTTGGGAAATGCCGGTGCAGTACGCGGGCAAAGGCGTCGTTGCCGAACACCTCGCCACGCGCACGACCGCGGGGCTCTTCGACGTCAGCCATATGGGTGAGATCATCGTGGAAGGTCCGGGCGCCACGGCGACGTTGAACGCGCTGGTGACCAACGACATCAGCAAGCTGGAAGAAGGCGTGGCGAGCTACGCGCTCCTCTGCCACGCGAACGGCGGCACGGTCGACGACCTGTTCGTGTATCGCCTCGGGCCGGAGCGGTTCCTCGTGTGCGTGAACGCGTCCAACAAGGACAAGGACTACGCCTACATGAAGGCGCACGCGGCCAAGCCGGAGCTGCTGCACGATCGCTCGGACGATTTCGCGCAGATCGCGCTGCAGGGCCCCAAGGCGCTGGAAATCATGGAGCGCGTGCTGCCGGGTGAGGCGCTGAGCCTGCCGCGCAACCGCATTCGCGTGCATTCCTTCCGCGGCGCCGACACGCTCGTCGCGACGACGGGCTACACGGGCGAGCCGGGCTACGAGATTTACTGCCCGCCGGAACTGGCGGCCGACCTGTGGAACGCGCTCATGGCCGGCGGTCAGGACCTCGGCATCACGCCGGTGGGTCTGGGCGCGCGCGACACGCTGCGTTTGGAGATGGGCTACGCGCTGTACGGTCACGAACTGAACGACGAGACCAACGGTTATGAAGCCAAGGTCGCGTGGGCCATCAAGCTGGACAAAGCCGGTGGGTTCATCGGTCGCGACGCGCTCGCCGGATTCAAGGCAGCCGGCGTCAAGCGCAAGCTGGTCGGTCTGAAGATGGTCGATCGCGGCATCGCCCGGGAAGGCGCGCCGATCGTGCAAGACGGCAAGCAGATTGGCCATGTGACCAGCGGAACGCACTCGCCGACCTTGAAGGTCGCGGTCGCCCTCGCCTATGTGCCGAGTGAACTCGCGACGCTTGGCACGATCGTCAACGTCGAACTGCGCGGCGAGCCCCGCAAAGCAGAAGTTGTCTCCTACCCCTTTGTGCGCACTGGCCTGACGGCCAACTAGCCTCCGCAACTTTTCCAACCGATCAGAGGATACCATGAGCATTCCCGCTAACCTGCGCTACACGCACGACCACGAATGGGCCCGTCTGGAGTCCGACGGCACCGTGACCGTGGGCATCACCGATTTCGCCCAGTCGTCGCTCGGCGGCGTGGTCTACGTGGAAGCGCCCGCCAGCGGCGGCGTGACCGCGGGCAGCAGCTTTGGCCAGATTGAGTCGACCAAGTCCGTCAGCGAACTGTACGCGCCCGTGAGCGGCACGGTCGTCGCGAAGAACGCAGAGTTGGACGGCGAGCCGGAACTCATCAACACCGATCCGTACGGTCGTGGCTGGATCGTCCGCATCGCGCCCGCAGGCGACCTGTCGGCGTTGATGGACGCCACGGCGTATGAAGCGCACGTCGCCGCGTCGGATCACTAAGATTCACGACGATTCTCGCCCGATCGTCTTCTTCGACGGCGTCTGCGGTCTCTGCAACGGCGTCGTCGACACGCTGCTCCGCGTGGACCGGCGCAATCGCCTGCTTTTTGCACCGCTGCAGGGCGAAACCGCGCTGGCACGCCTCGGCGAGGCAACGCTCAATTCCATCGTCCTGGTGGACACCGCCGGTCGGCACGAGAAGTCCGCAGCGGCGCTTCGCATCTGTCTTCACATCGGCGGCTTATGGCAAGTGCTGCTGATTTTTTGGCTTCTGCCGCGCCCCCTGCGCGACGCGCTGTACGACTTCATCGCGCGGAACCGGTACGCCTGGTTTGGAAAGCACGAACTGTGCCGTTTGCCTACGCCTCAGGAACGCGCGCGGTTCCTGCCGTGAATTGCCCAGTCGAGGCGTGCGTTTCCTCCACAAGCGGGCGATGAAGCGACCCGCGGGAGGCGACCATGCTACGCCAGACTTTCAAAGCGCTTGCGATCCTTGTCATCACCGCAACTTCCTTGACCGGCTGCTTGTCGACCTACGGCTACGGCGGGCGACCCTACGGCTACTCCGGCGGCGGCTATTCGAACTACAGCTACCGCACCGTGACCGCGCGCCCAGTCGGCGGCGGTTGGGGCGGCGGCGGCCACGGCGGCGGCCACGGCGGCAGCTACCACGGCGGCGGGTGTCGGCACTGAGTTCAGCGAGGCGAAACGCGACGGCAACTTGCTTGCGGCGTGCGGCGGCGTGATACTGGTTGGCCGAAATTGGGTGACCTCGTGTGTCACTTTCGCAGCTCCGCCCCAAGGATTCCGATGCGCCAAGTTCTCGCAGCCTGCCTCGTCCTCGGTTCCCTGGCCCTGACCGCGTGCGATCCCGACGTCGGCGTTCCGGATCCGAGCATTCCGTGCGGCGACACTTCGTGCACCTCACCCCAAGTCTGTGTGGCCGGTCAGTGCGCCGACCCAGCCGACGCAACCGCAACCACGGACGTTGCGGCAGACGTCACGGCGGTCACCGACGTTGTGGCTGACGTGACGGCAGTTGTTGACGCCGTTCAGGACGCCGAGCCGAAAGACACGGGCTTACCGACCAATCCCTTTGTAACCGCATGCCTGACCAGCAAGTGCACGGCGGAAATCACTGCGTGTACGGGCGCGTGCGCGACTTGGCTGACGTGCGCCAAAGGCTGCGAAGCGAGCGACTTCACGTGCCAGAACACCTGCGGCAAGTTGACGACAGACGATGCCAAAGCAACCGCCAAAGTCCAGAAGGTTCTCATTTGCTTCTCGACCAACGCGGCGGCGTGCAAGCCCGCGGCGGACGCTTTCACAGGTGAGACCACCGACGCGAAGGACGCCGATACGGGCCCGGTGACGACGTCGACAATTCCCGATTGGCTGTTGCCAGATACGAATCCCAACAGCGCGACGCACGGCAAGCAGGTCGGTCCTGCACAATGGCCGGGACAAAACGTCATTGTCGCGATGGTCGCCGGTTGGAGCGCCGCGTCGCTGGCGATGGTCGACGTGCTCACGCAAGTGTCCGACAGCACGACGCCCTCGAAATTCAAGACGATCTACGTCGTGGATCCGAGCCAGCCCGACGCGCTCTACACGCACACGAAGGTGCCAGTCGTGATGGACCTGTGGAGCAATCACACGGCGACGATGCCCGACGGCAGTGTGCTCACGGCGGGCAAGCACGACGTGTTTGGCTACAACGGCAATGGCCGGCTGATCGGCTATTTCCAGGGCACAGGCACCGTCGCGACAACCGCGCTGAAGACTTTCGCTGAGGACATCGGGAAGGCCCCGGCGGGGAGCCTCACGTACTACGTGAGCTGTCCGAAGGCTGGGATTTCGGGGTGTAAAGTGACGCCGTAAAGCGTCAAACCCGCCGCTTCGCGATATGCAGCTCCGCCCACTGCTTGTCGTCCACGTCGCTCGGACAATCCGCCATCAGGTCGGTCGCCTTCTGCGTCTTCGGGAACGCGATCACGTCGCGCAGACTCGCCGAGTGCGTCAGCAACATCATCATGCGGTCCATGCCCAGCGCGATACCGCCGTGCGGCGGCGTGCCGTACTTGAGCGCGTCCAAGAAGAAGCCGAACTTCGCCTGCGCTTCCTCGTCGCTCAGCCCCAGCAGGCCAAAGACCTTCTGCTGCACGTCGCTGCGGTGAATGCGGATCGAGCCGCCGCCCAGTTCGATGCCGTTCACCACGAGGTCGTACGCCTGCGCGAGCACGCTGCCCGGATCGCTTTCCAGGTTCTGCAACTGGTCCGCGCGCGGGCTGGTGAACGGATGGTGCATCGCATACCAGCGCTTTTCCTCCTCGCCCCATTCGAACATCGGGAAGTCGGTCACCCAGAGGAACGCCCACTGCTTCTGGTCAATCAAGCCCAGACGCTCGCCCGCGACAAGCCGCAACCGCGCGAGTGACGCGTTGACGACGCTCGCTTTGTCGGCCAGGAACAGGATCAGCGAGCCTTCTTTGGCGCCCATTTGCGCGTTCAAGTCGTTGCGCAGATCCTCGGAAATCCCCTTCGCCACGGGTCCAGTCCATTCGCCCGTTGCCGTCACACGCGCCCAAGCCACGCCCTTTGCACCATGCGGCGCGGCTTCTTCCGGGAACGTCTTGTCCAAATCCTTGCGGCTGAACACCTCGCCGTTCGGAATGTGCAGCGCCTTGACGATGCCGCCTTTGGCGATCGCGTCGACGAACACGCGGAATTCGACGCGGTCCTTCAACGTCGGCGTCAGGTCCGTCAGCGGCAGGTCAAAACGCAGATCCGGCTTGTCGCAGCCGTACTTGTCCATCGCCTCGGTGAACGTCATGCGGCGAATCGGCAGCGTCAGGTCGTAGCCCAGCATCTCGCGCCAGATCAGCTGCACATAGCCTTCCATGACGCTGTAGATGTCTTCGGGCGTTACAAAGCTGAACTCGAGATCCAGCTGCGTGAACTCCGGCTGACGATCCGCGCGCAGATCTTCATCGCGGAAACAGCGGCAAATCTGCATGTAGCGGTCCATGCCGGCGATCATGAAGAGCTGCTTGAACGTCTGCGGCGACTGCGGCAGTGCGTAGAACTGTCCCGGATGCACGCGACTGGGCACCAGGTAATCGCGCGCGCCTTCGGGCGTCGACTTCATCAGGATCGGCGTTTCCAACTCGATGAAGCCCTGCTCGCCCGTGAAGTACTGGCGCGTGATCTGATACGCCTTGGAACGCAAAACGAAGTTGTTGTTCAACTCCGGGCGGCGCAAGTCCAAGTAGCGGTAGGTGAGTCGCGTGTTCTCGTTGGTCTCGATGCCGTCGCGAATTTCAAACGGCGGCGTCTGCGCTTCGGACAAGATTTCAAGCTCTTCCACGGCGATTTCAATCGCGCCCGTCGGAATCTTCGGATTCACATTCTCGCCGCGCGAAATGACCTTGCCCCGCGCCGCAATCACCCACTCGCTGCGCACGAGATTCGCGAGACGATGGGCGTCCGCGTAAGGAGTCGGCTCGCAGCGGAGCTGCACAAAGCCCGAACGGTCGCGCAGGTCGATGAAGACAACGCCACCGTGGTCGCGGTAGCTCTGCACCCAACCAAAGACGACGACGTCCTTGCCGACCGCGTCGGGACGAAAACTTCCATTGACTTGACTGCGCTGCAACTGACCGAGAATCGCCATGACAACCTTACACGTGTGGCGGCCACAGTGGCCGGGGATGTGCATGGTACGGGTCGCGCGTGGGCCTGACAACTGCGCGTTGCGCGTGTACAGTTGCCGCGGAAGGGGCGATCGCGCGTGATCGCCCATGGTGGCCATGCGACACGTCCAAATGACCCAAAAGTCCTTGCTGTTGGCGTTTCTCAGCGTCGGTCTGACGCTGCCCGCGCTCGCGCGTCCGCCGCAGAAGCCGCTGCCTGCGCCGGTGGCGGAAGTCGAGCAGCCGCTGCACACGCCGCCGGATCTGCCGATCACCCGCTTTGCGCTGGATAACGGCATGCGCGTCGTTGTGCAAACGGACCACCGCGCGCCGCTCGTCGCTGTGGGCATGATGGTGCAAGTGGGCTCGCGCGATGAAGCGCAAGGCAGCTCCGGTCTCGCGCACTTTTTTGAGCACATGATGTTCCAGGGCTCCGCGCACGTCGGCAAGATGGAGCACATGAAGCAGATCGAGGCGCTGGGTGGCGAAGTGAACGCCAACACGTCGTCCGATCGCACGTATTTCTACGAAGTCGTGCCCAAGCCCGGCCTACAACTGGCACTGTGGCTGGAAGCGGATCGACTGGTCGCGCTGCGCGTGGATCAGGAACACGTCGACAACCAGCGGCAGGCCGTGCTGGAAGAACGCCGGGAACGGATCGAAAATCGACCTTACGGTCTCGCACACCTCCAGCTCGATGAAACCGCGTTCTCGACCTGGACGCTGGGACACTCGACCATCGGCGAAGTGGGCGACCTGCAGCGCGCGCCGCTCGAAGCGTTTCGCGAATTCTGGCGCAAGTGGTACGCGCCGGAGAACATCGTCCTGGTGCTGGCGGGCGATCTCACGCCGGACGAAGCGCACGCCGTTCTGGACGCGACGCTGGGCAAAGTGCCGCGCCGAGGCGAGGTGCCGCACGCGAAGTTCACAGAACCAGAGCAAACGCAGCACGCCTACGCACGCCACGATGAACTGCTCGCGCGAACTCCGGCGTTCCACCTCGCGTGGCGCGTGCCGGCAAGTCCGCAAGACGACGCGCTGGCGTTGGATTTGCTGGCGGAAGTGCTGGGCGGCGGTCCGTCGAGTCGGTTGGAGAAGTTACTGACCCGCGATCTGCCGTTGGCCGCGCAGTACGCCGCGGGCACTGACGGTCGGCGCGACGTCGACCTGTTTCAGGTGCAAGTCGAAATGGCGAGTCCCGGACTCCAGCCGCTGGACGAGGCCAAGCGCCGCGTGCGATCGGCCATTTTTGACATCGCGACACACGGCGTGACGCCGGCGGAACTGCGGCGCGTGCAAGAGACATTCGTGTCGGGCTGGGTATTTGGCACGCAGTCTTTGGCGCGCAAGGCAGAATTCCTGGCGCAAGCCGAGCTTTTTGAGGGCGACGCGCAGAAGGCCAACGGGCTGTTGGCGCGCTACCTGGCCGTCAAGCCTGCCGACATTCAGCGCGTGGCGCGGCGCTGGCTGACCTTCGCTCGTGAAGTGGAGCTGGACGTCCTGCCCAAGGGGCATCCGCTCCCCAAGGACGGTGGCTTGAAGCCGTCTTACGTGACCAAGGCCGAATTGGACCTGACGGCGGACGAACGCAAGGCAGCAGCCGACGCCGCAAAGGCCGAGCAAGCGCGCGTCGCGGCAGAAGCCAAGGCAGCAGCCGACGCCGCAAGGGCCGAGCAAGCACGCATCGCAGCGGAAGCCAAGGCGGCCGAGACCGCGCGTCTGGCAGCGGAGCGAACGGCCGCGGCGGAGGCCAAAGCGGCGGCCGATGCGCGCGCGGCCGCAGAACGCAAAGCCAAAGCGGAAGAAGACGCGCGCTTGAGCGCTGACCGAAGAGCCGCGGCAGACGCCAAGGCCAAGGCGGACGCCGAAGCGGCGGCAGCCAAGCGCGCGGCGGACGAAGCGGCCCGCGCCGCAACCAAGAACGCTGCGGCAACGGCGGACCAAGGGGCCGCGGACGCCAAAGCCGCCGCAGAGGCCAGGAAGGCCGAGGAAAAGCGGCTCGCGGCCGACAAGAAG
>CAITYF010000105.1 GCA_903896545.1 uncultured Myxococcales bacterium
GGGAGGCCAAGGAGAGGCGCGCGGGAAACGTCGGGCGGCGCAACGCGAAGACGCGGCCTGCAGTGGAGGCGTGAGACCGGGGATGGCGGCGGATGCGGAATTCACCGGATTCAGGCGGATTTGGGGAGCCGGTGACAGCAAGTCCACTTGCGGCGAGTGAGCGTAGTCGGTGGACTTGGATTGTCAACGGCGAGGCCTGACTTGGGGAGTGGGCAAGTCTAGCGTACCTCTTGGTGATTGTGCTTCAATGCGATGCCCGCAAGCGGCGGCTCCGGCAGAGCCGGTCGGGTTGGCGCCGTGTCCACAAGCGCCGTCGTTTGCGCCCGCCGAGGCGCGTGTTTATCGCAAGGAGTCCTCATGTCGCCTCGGACCAAGTTGCTTCTCCCGCTCCTGACGCTTCTGCTGTCCCTGTTGGGCGCGCTGCCCGCGCACGCGTTGCCCCCGGATCCGCGCGAAGTCCCGACGCTTGGACCGGCGACGGCGAAGGTCACGATCATCCAGATCTCCGATTTTCAATGTCCATATTGCAGCCGCACGTTCGTGACGATGCAGGAGTTGCGCAAGATCTACGGTGACGAACTGCGGTTCGTGTTTGTGAACTTGCCTCTCCCGTTTCATCAAAATGCGCAACCGGCCGCGGTGGCGGCGATGGCGGCGCACCAACAGGGCAAATTCTGGGAGATGCAGGAGAAACTATTTCAGCATTTCGGCGCCCTTTCGGAGGCGAATTACACCGTATGGGCGCAAGAGTTGCACCTCGACATGACGCAATTCGCCAAGGATCTTGAGGACCCGCAGACAGCCGCGCGGGTGGACCGGGACGCGGCGGTCGCGGCGGCGCTGAACGTCCGGGGAACGCCCGGTTTCTTCGTCAACGGCGTGCTCGTGGCGGGTGCACAGCCGCTGGCGACTTTCAAAGAGGTGATCGACGCGCAGCTCACCCAAGCGAATGACCTGCTCAAAGCCGGCGCGACGTTGGGCGCCGATCTGCACGCCAAAGCGTTGAAGGCCAACAATCCTGCGTTGGCGGACAACATCCTGCGTCTGGTCTTTGGCCACGACACGCCGCCGGAGGACGTTGCGCCACCGGAGCCTGCCAAGCCAGCGCGCGACGACAAAACCTTGTGGCGCGTGACGGTTCGCGGCGATGAGCCGTTTGTCGGTCCGGCCGACGCGCTGGTGACGTTGGTGGAGTTCGTCGACTACCAGTGCCCGTTTTGCGGCAAATATAACCAGGAACTCATGGCGTTCCAGAAGGCGCACGCCGGTCAGGTTCGGATCGTGTTCAAGAATTTTCCGCTGTCCTTCCACGCGAACGCCCAAGGTGCGGCGGAAGTGGCGATGTGCGCCCATGCACAGGGGAAATACGCGGCGGTGGCCGAGCACATCTACGCGAATCAGGGATCGCTCGAAATAGCGGCGCTCGAACCGGCTGTCGTCGCGCTCGGCGTCGCGTCAGGACCTCTGGCGGCGTGCTTGCGTCAGCACAAGGCAGCCAAAGCGATCGATCTGGACAAAGACGAGGCGGCGAAAGTGGCAGTAACCGGCACGCCGAGCCTCTACTTTCAAGGTCGCAAACTGGTGAATGGGCGCGGGACGGAAGTGCTGGAGGCGCTGCTGACCGAGGAGCTGCCCAAGGCAGAGGCACTGATTCAGCAAGGGATTCCTGCAAAACAGGTGTACGCACAGACGGTCGCGGGCGGCAAAGTCTTCACGCCGCCGCCGGCGCTCGATGCCCGCGGCGCGCAGCTGCACAACAGCGGGTCGCCCGTGCTGGGGGATCGCAAGGCCAAGACCCAGGTGACCGTGTTCGTCGATATGCAGTGCCCGTACTCCGCCAAGATTCTGCCGCTCGTGAAAGACCTGAACAAGCGGATGAACGGCAAGATCGGCATCGTGATGCGGCATTTTCCGCTCTCCAACCAGTGTAATCCGCAGATGTCGCGGGACATGCACCCAGCGGCTTGTCTGGCGGCGCAATGGAGCATCGCCGCCGACGCTCAAGGCAAATTCTGGCCGTTCGTGACGCGCGTGTTGGAGAACTACGTGTCGCTGATGCCAAAGGAAGGGGATATCGAGGAACGGCGTGCCGCTGAGAACGACACGCTCGCGTCGTGGGCCAAGGAAGTCGGGATGGACGTCAAGCGCGCGGCGGATTTTGTGGCGCAGGGCCGGTTTGAAACGCAGCTGACCGCAGATCTGGAGGACGCCAAGGACGCGACGGTGCGGGGCACGCCGAGCTTCTACTTCAACGGCCGGGCGTACAACGGCGCGATGACCGCCGAGGCCATGGAGAAAGCCGTCAAGCAGTTGCAGGCGGGAACGCTGAAGTAGCGCGCCAGGTTCTAAACGGGAGGTTGAAGATGATTCGGTTATGGATTCTGACACTCATGCTGGCGACCGCCTGCGGACAAGCGGCGACAACGACACCAGACGCGGAAGCGGAGGCGGACGTGGCGGTCGACGCCGTGGATGTCGCGGCTGCAACAACGCCCACCGATGGCGTGCGTTTGGCGGACCGTCAGGCCTGCAAGTTCACCGCAGGCGCCCTGCCCGCGGAAACGCTCGGCGCCGACATGCCCCAGGGCGACGCGATTCCGATCAAACACATCATCGTCTTCATGCAGGAAAATAGGTCGTTTGATAACTATTTTGGCCAGCTGGTCGCCCAAGGCTACTACGCGGGCGGCGACTTCAGCGCTGGCGGTTCTGGCTTCACGCACCACGATCAGGTCGACGTGCCCGCGGCCAACTGGTCCAACCTCGACGCCAAGGGCAACGCCGTCACCCGTCACCCCGACACCAAGTTCTGCTACACGGCCGAGCACGGCTGGGGGCCCATGCACACGTCGTGGAACGGCGGCAAGAACGACGGCTTTGTCGTCGCCACCGGCAACGCCGATCCGTTCATTTACGAAGACGACAGCATCATTCCGTTCTACTACGCGCTGGCCAGTACGTTCGCGATGGGCGACCGCTACTTTGCGTCGGTGATGACGTCCACGTGGCCGAACCGCCTCTTCGCGATGGCCGCGACTTCTTTTGGCAATGGCGACAATTCCATCGTGACGCAAGAGACCGCGGAAGCGCCCGTGCCGCAGATTTTCCGCTCGCTCGTGGAACACGGCCATACGTGGAAGGACTACACCGACGGGCCGCATCAGGTGCTCTTCATGCCGGTCTTTGGCTTTTCCCCCGACGCGCAGCCGAACATGAAAAACGTGCAGTGCGACCTGATGACCGACATCGCCAACAACACGCTGCCTGACGTGGCGTACGTCATGGGCAGCGAGGTCGGCTCGTTCAATGTGGACGACGACGAAGGGCCGTCGGCGATTCCGCAGATCGGCGGCATGTGGGTCGAGGGCATCCTGCGCGCGCTGATGGCGTCGCCCGCGTGGAAGGATACGGTCGTGTTCATCGTGTACGACGAGAACGGCGGCATGGCCGACCACGTGCCGCCCGTGCCCGCGTGCAAGCCGGACGACTGGCCGCCGCTCGACGTCAAGAACAACGTGCCCCTGCCCGGCGCTTTTGACTACACAGGGTTCCGCGTGCCGTTCACGGTCGTGTCGCCGTACGCCAAGGCGCATTACGTGTCGCACGCCATCTACGACCACACGTCGTTGCTGCGCTTCATCGAGGCCAAGTTCAACCTGCCGGCGCTGACCGCGCGCGATGCGAACGCGACGCCGCCGATGGAGATGTTCGACTTCAAGAACCCGCCGTTCCTGACGCCGCCGACAATCAAAGCGCATACGACGGTGGAGCAAAAGATTCTGGATCTGTGCAAGGAGCATACCTCGACGCTGGGGTGCGTGCCGTAAACGGGCCGGCTGGGACGCTGTGGACCTGCGTTGAACGTTGTTGAGCAGCAGGACAACGTTGCTGAGGTCCTCAACAACCCTGAAAGTGGCACCCCGGATCGCGCGTCTGGCGCTTTTTGCGTTATTCTTGGCGAAAACAACGTTGTTGCGCGCGAAAGCAACGTTGTCTGGTCACAGAAACACGTGACTCTCCGACACAACTCGATTGGGGAGCGCAAAATCTGCAAAATGCCTGTGCACCGCTCGGAACTGCGGCAGCGACAGACCTGACCCAAACTCCCCGAACCGCTGAATTGCCAACAAAATGGAGAGATGCCGGTTCGCAGGCACAATCGTGTTTGCGAACAACGTCCCGGGCGGAACACCCGCCTGGGCCAACCTTACGGACCGGCATCCATGAA
>CAITYF010000106.1 GCA_903896545.1 uncultured Myxococcales bacterium
ACAATGCGCATGATGCCCGGCCGTTCGCTGGGCGACGTCATTGGTCTTCTGGCGATGGGCGACGCCGCGACGATCGACGAGTTCACGCTGCGCCGTTTGGTCGGCGTGTTCATCCAGATCGCGCAGGGCATGGATTTTGCCCATCGGCTTTCGATCGTTCACCGCGACCTCAAGCCGGAAAACGTGCAACTCGGTGAATTCGGCGAGGTCTTTGTCACAGACTGGGGTGTTGCGAAGCACTTCGACAAGCCGAATCCCGAAGGCGAGGGGATGGTCATCGGCACGGCGGCGTACATGGCGCCGGAGCAGGCCGCGGGGCATGAAGAGGAGGTTGACCAGCGCGCGGACATCTACGCGCTTGGTGTCATGCTCTACGAAACACTCGCGATGACGAGGCCCTACAGCGCGGAGACGCGGCAACAATGGCTGGAAGCCGCCAAGAACGTCGTGCCGTTACCGCCGTCCAGCGTGGCGCGGGACCGCGTGGTGCCGCCGGATCTGGAAGTGCTGTGCATGCGGATGCTCGAAAAGCAGCGCGAGAAGCGACCGCAGAGCATGCGCGAGATTTGGCAGGCGCTGGATCGGTTCCAGGCCGGTGATCTGGAGCGCGAACGTCGGGCAGAACGTGCGGAAATTGCGTACTTGGAAGGCAAGACGGAGTTGGATCGCTGTGACGATCTGCACGCTGAACTGGCGCTCCTGCGCGAAGAAGAAGTGGCGCTCGCGCGCGACGTGCGCCCGTGGGATGCCCAAGCGGAAAAGCAGCGCGCGTGGGCGGTGCGGCGCCAGCGGGAAATGCTGGATGTGCTCTACGCGCACGCGTTTTCCAGCGCCAACGAGGCGTTGCGCCAGGCGTTGACGGAAGACCCGACGCACGAATCGGCGCGGCAGCGGCTGATCGAGCTGTATTGGCGTCGGCACGATGAAGCGTCCGCGGCCGGTGATCACGCCACGAAGCTGTATTTTGCCCGCCAAGCGCACGAACTGGCGCTCACGCAGCGCACGCGGCAGTTGCCGCAGACCGGGACTGTGCACATCCGCAGTCAGCCGCCCGGCGCGCGCATTTACGCCATTCCGTTTGACCGCATTCGCGACACGTTGGGCGCGCCCGACCCGGAATCCGAGCTGGGCGCGGCGCCGATCACCGGTCGCGAATTGCCGCTGGGGCCGTACGTGCTCATCGCGCGGCTGGACGGCCATCAGGACGCAGTCGAAACGGTGCATGTGCGCGCGGGTTCGCAGGATTTTCTGCTTCTCTGCTACCCGTGGTCGTCTGAACTGCCGACGACAGGGCGTGAAGTTGAGCTCAAGCGTTTGTGGTCGCTGCTGGAAGACGTCGAACTGCGTTCGCGGCCGCTGACGTGTCTCGTGGCAGGCGCCTTGGGCATGGGCAAGAACGTGCTGCTTGACGCGTTCCGCCGGCAGGTGGAGCAGCATCCGGAGAAGCTGTATTTCCTCATGGAAGTGAGCTGCGATCGGTTGCACGCGGACCTACCGTACTCGACGGTCGTGGAGCTTGTGCGCATTCGCGCCGGCATCCTGGAGACGGATTCTGCAGAGCAGGCGCACCGCAAACTGCAACGCATGGTCGAACTGGCGTTTTCCCGCATGGGGGCGCGGAAATTGACGACCGCGAGGCGGCAGGAAGCGGCAGAAGTCGCGGAAACGATCGCGGCGATGCCGGCGTTTGATATTACAGAACCCGGGCGCGCCGGTCTGCAATCCGGTGTTGGTCGCGATTCACGCAAGGAGATGGCGGCCGCTCTCGCCAAGTATTTCCAGGCAGTTGCGCTGGCCGCGCCGATGCTCGTGCTGATCCGCAATGCCCAGCACATGGACCCGTCGACCCGCGCGTTCTTTCAGGACTTGCTGGCCGATCTGGGCGGCTCGCCGATCCTCGTGGTGTCCAGTTCGACCGAACAAGATGAAGTCGAGCCGCTCCAGTCCTCCGCGCTGCGTCATCTCGTGCCGCGCCAGCCGCCTTTCCACTTTGACGAGCAACTCGACCTCGCGCCGCTGCCCAACCAGGCGGTCATTCAGGTCGTGCGCGAGATGCTCGCGGCGCCGGTGAACAACAAGTTGCGCGACTGGATCCAGACCCACGCGCTGGGCAATCCATTTCTGGCGGGCGAGCTGACGCACCTTTTGGCGCGCGTGGGCGCGATGGAGTTGGACAACGCGCAGTGGCGCTTGGTGCGCGAGAAGCTGCCCGCGGAGATTCGCCCTGGCGTCGTCGACGGCGTGATCCGCCAGTTGATTGGCACGCTGCCGGCGCACGTCCAACGGTGCTTATCGGTCGCCGTGGTCGTTGGCGCGGAATTCTGGGCAGGCGCGCTGCGGTCCATGGGCGTTGAACAGCTGGACGACGCGTTGGAACAGCTTGTTCAGACAGGTTTTATCGTTCGCAACGCGTCGTGCCGTTACTTTGGCGATCGCGAGTACCGCTTGACTTCGACCTTGCGTCGTCGCGTCGCCTACGATTTTCTCAAACCCAAGCAGCGTCGCGAGTTGCACCGCAAGACGGCCTCCTGGATCGCCGGTCGAGGTCGCACCGATCTGGAAGAAGGTTTGCGCTTGGCGTATCACCTGAAGATGGGCGGGCAGCCTGAAGAAGCGGCGATGCTCTACCTACGCATCGCGCGCGCGGCGATCGCGGTCGGTGCAGAAGAGGAAGCGGAGCGCCTGTACACGCAAGCGCACGTCCTGTCACAGGACCCGGATATGCAGCTGCAGGTGGAAACCGCGCTGCGGGCGATGCGGGCCGCGGTGCGCAGTCGGATCCAGTGAGAGGCTGAATTCGCTTCCGGCGGTTTTTTTGGCCGCTGGATCACACATCAACCCCTCAGCGTCTCGCCCGCGATCGATTTCACCGGGGAATCGCCAAACAAACCTTGACGCGTAGCGCTGACTGCGGCACAATTCGCACCCCCTGTGCCCCAGTCGGCCTGACCGATTGATGGCGCAAGTCTGCGAAACGAGGACTACCATGGCGAGTTATGCGATCTTCAAGACCGGCGGCAAGCAGTATCGCGCTGCCCCGGGTCAACAGCTCACGATCGAGAAGGTCGCGGATGCGAACGGCAATGCGGTTGAGCGCGGCGGCGAAGTCGTGTTTGAAAACGTGCTTCTGATCGGCGGCGACGCGGGCGTGCAGGTTGGTGCGCCGTTTCTGGCGGGCGCCAAAGTGCGTGCGCAGGTCGTTGAACAGACCCGCGACAACAAGGTGCTGATCCACAAGTACCGTCGCCGCAAGAACAGCCGCAAGACGATGGGTCACCGTCAGTCGATCACGCGCGTGCGCGTCACGGCGATCGAAGCGTAATACGGCGATCGCAGCAGCGTAAGGCGTTCAGCCCCTAACGAAGCTCCCAGAACGAGGCTACCATGGCACACAAAAAAGGTCAGGGCTCATCCCGCAACGGCCGTGATTCCAATCCGCAGTACCGCGGCGTCAAGCGCATGCACGGTCAGGTGGTTCCGGCAGGCGACATCATCGTGCGTCAGGTCGGCTCGACCTTCCACGCCGGCAAAGGCGTTGGCACCGGCAAGGATTACTCGCTCTTCGCGCTGATCCCCGGCACCGTCGCTTTCGGCGCGTCGCGCGGCCGCAAGATCGTGTCTGTGTTCCCCGTCGCTGAGGCGTAAGCCCCGCTTCTGTTTCCCGTACAGCGTATCCGGTCCGCCTCCTCGCGCCTCCTCTGCGCGCGGCCGTGAGTCGCTTTTGTCGTCGGGCGCTCCAAAACCTCGCGCTAAGACTCCCGCAAAACCGCAACCGGTAACCGAACCGTTGTCGCGCGGCGCTGACTGTGTTACAGCCGTGCTGCTGGAATACCGTTCCGGCCCTGGTGAGCAAGCGACTGAAGACGGGCAAAAACCGCGGGCGCGTCCACTGAGACCGCAGAAGGTAAGCGCTGCGATAACGGGTGAAGGGAACCATGGCCAACGAAGAGCGACGCGGCGGAAATTCTCTCCCTCCGCATCTGGAAGAAGACGACGAGCCGATTGAAGCGACGCGCGCGATCCGGCTGGACGACTTGCCGCCAGCACCGACTTCGGCCCCCGCGTCGAGCGCGCCTCGTCCTACGGCGCCTCGTCCCATGCCGCGACCGATGCAGCCGACCGGTGGAGCGCCGCAAGGTCCGCGCCCCGTGGCCAAGCCGCCCGCGCCGCCTCCGGTACAAGACGAAGAAGATCAATCAACACGGGTATTTGAAGTTGCCGAGGCTGAAGCAGCCACTCGCGCGATCGACACGTCGGCGCTTTCGTCGATGCGCCCGAATACAAAGCCCGTGACGCCGATGGAATTGCGCGCCGTGTCGGGTCCCGATCGCGGCAAGATTCACCGCGTGCCCGAAGGCAAGCACCTTGTAGGTCGCGGTTTGGACTGCAACATCGTGCTGGCGGATCCAGCTGTGTCGCGCAAGCATTTTCAGATCGAACGCAAGGAAGATGAAGCGGTGCTGAGCGATCTCGGCGGCGCCAACGGCACGAGCATCAACGGCGCGAAGAAGCCGCGGCACGTGCTGGAATCGGGCGATCGGATTGAGATCGGCACGAGCGTGCTGGAGTTCTTCATTGAAGGCTCGCAGCCCGTCGCGCGCAACCGCACGGCGATGCCGGAACGGCAGGCGTCTGCGACCCCGCAGGTGCAGTACGAGAAATCGCAGTCGCGCAAGAAGTTCTTCCTGACGGCGGGTGTGGTCTTTGCGATCGTTGCAGTGGGCGGTGGCGTCGGCGCTTATTTTGCTACGCGTAAGGCAGCTCCGGCAGCCAAGCCCGCGGCTGCACCGGTGCAAGACGACAGCGCTGCAGAAGTGACCAAGGCGATCGCCAAGGCCAAGGAGTTGCTGTCGGACACGCCGCCGGACTTTTCCAACGCGTTGGACATCTTGAAGGCGGCCAAGAAGAAGGATCCGACCAACAAGGAATTGAAAGCGCTCGTCGCATCGACGCGCAAGGAAGTGGAAGCCGAGGACACGTTTGAAGAAGCCAAGCAGGCGCTGAAGGCGGGCGACTTCCAGGGCGCGATCGCGAAGTTTGGTGAGGTCGACAAGGACACGCAAAAGTATGCGGACGCGCAGGACGAGCTGGCGGCCGCCAAGGAGTCGCTGTTCAGCCAGCGAATGTCCGACGCGAAGAAGGCCAACGAGACCGGCGATACGGCGGCCGCGATCAAGGCGTTGGACGCCATTCTCGCGCTGGATCCAAACCGCGCTGAAGCCAAAGCGATGCGCGCACAGCTGGAAGGAGAACCGGCGGACGCCAAGGCAGCGGGCAAGCCGGAAACGGCTAAAGCGGATGTGGCCAAGGCAGAGAAGCAGGCGCCCGCACATGAGGCGCACCCAGCGGCCAAGACAGAGCATGCGGTCAAAGCCGATCCACCGGCGAAGCCGGAACACGCCGCGAAGACGGAGCGACCAGCAGCGGCACCGCACGTCGAGAAGACGGAGCCGACTCCGGCGCCGGCAGAAGCCAAACCTGAGCCGACGGCAAAAGCGGATGCGGGCAAGGTAGACGCGTCGGGCAAGAAGGCGGACTTCACGACGGGTCTCTCGGCGTACCATACCCGGCAATGGACTCCGGCGGTGCAGGCGTTTGACGCGATCGCTGCGGGTGGTGCTTCCAAGGACCAGAAGGCCAAGGCGGCGGCGTACTCCGCGGCGGTTCGTCAGGTGGAAGCGTCGATCAACGAGGCGCAGTCAGCGGCGGCCAACAGCAAGAAGGCGATCGCGGCGTGGAAACAGGCGTACAACGCCGACCGGCGCGTGGATGGCACGCACAGCGCGTTCATCGCGGGCAAGCTGGCTGACGGGTACTTGGCGCAATCCAAGGCGAATTTCGCGGTGAAGCAGTACTCGCAGGCCTTTGAGGACGCCCAAGAGGCGCTCAACTACCAGCCGGATAAGACGGAAGCGAACCAGATCGTCGACAAGTGCATTCAGCAGGCGGCGACGATGCTGAAGGACGCCAAAGATTTGATGGACAAGAAGAATTACCTCGGTGCGCGCGATTTGGCGCGGACCGTGGCCCACATCCTGCCGGCCAGCGACAAGCGGGCTCAGGAAGCACAGGATATTGCAAAGAAAGCGACCGAATTGAGTCGCCAGGACGCCGATTAACATGCCCAAGGACAACGGAATCAACGTTCTTATCGCGGAAGACGATCTGGAAATCGCCGGCATCTTGCGCAAAACCTTGGCAGGCGAAGGCTACCGGATCGCGCTGGCGTACGACGGCGAGGAAGCGCTGCGTGCGGCGTTGGCGAACAAGCCCGACCTCATCGTGCTCGACGTCATGATGCCGCAGATGAACGGCTGGGAAGTCTGCAAATCGCTGCGGGCGCGCGCGGAATTCAACGACGTGGGCATCTTGATGCTCACCGCGATCGGACCGAACCTGAACGAGATGACCGCTCCGCTCTACGGCGCGGACGACCACCTGGACAAGCCGTTCCTCATTCCGGAATTGCTGGAGAAGCTCGCGGCGCTGGCGGCGAAGAACCGCAAGCCCGGAACGGTCGCCTCCGCGTGAAGTTCTCTCCTATTTTTGGCATTTTGGCGGTCGTTTTGGCTGGCTGCGCGCAGACATCTGCCGCAGGCGGTACGACGTACGTGGCTCCGGCGGATGCCGCGGGCGACAGCGCAGTGGCGACCGACACGGGCGGGACCACGAGTGACGTGTCGACGTCTGCAGGGAATTTGCCACCCGGTCCCGTGCTGGAATTGAAGGCCAACAAGGACTACATGGGCGGCGCGTTGGCAGTCATCCAAACCGCGCAAAAGCAGCTCGATATCACGCAGTTTGAGACGACGGCGAGCAGTTCATACCTCGCCACGATCGTCGGCAATCTCAAAAGCGCGCAGGCGCGCGGCGTGAACGTGCGCGTGCTGATGGACGATGAAATCCCGAATAACGCTGCCGTTGTGGCGGACCTGAAGAGTGCGGGCATCAACGCCAAGCTGGACGGTACCAAGTCGGTGCGCACGCACGTGAAGCTGATCCGCAGCGAGCAGGGGTTTGTGCTGGGGTCGACCAATTGGTCGCAGTCGTCGATGTTCTACAACAACGAGACGAACTTTCTGGTGCGCGACGCGGCGGCGAACACGGCGATGGCGGGCTACTTTCAGGCGCTGTGGGACAAACCGTCGACGATGAAGAAAGTGACGACGAGTAGCGACCCGAACGTCGCCGTGTATAGCGAAGGCGGCTACAAGGGCTTGATCCAGCCACTGATTCAGAAAGCGACGACGCGGATTTTGCTCTGCACCTACGCGATGAACACGGATGACAGCGACGTGAAAGCGGTGCTGGCGGACATCAAGGCGGCGGTCGGTCGCGGCGTCCAGGTGCGCGCAGTGCTGGATTTGACGTCGGCGAGCGACGGCGGCGATCCGACGATCAACGCGGACGCGGGCACGTACTTGAAAGGCTTGGGCGTGACCGTGCGCAACGATCCGGGCGATGTGATCACGCACGCGAAGTTCATCGTCATCGACAACACCGTGGTTTTGGGCAGCAACAACTGGGGCCACGGCGGATTCGTGAGCTACCACGAAGCGGGCGTGAAGACGTCGTTTGTGGACGCGGTGACCGCGGTTGTCGCGTATTTTGAGAAGCTGTGGCTGACGGGGACGGCGATCTAGGCGAGGGATGGGCGCTTTTTGTGGGCGCATCCGGCCAAAAAGGCCGGACCGGGTCGCGAATCGCCATCGTCGGACGATGGCGACGGAGCCCCGATGCGGTTCTCCGCGCAGAGCGTTCGGCCCCTTGCGCGCTGGCGCCAATTCCGCGGGCCGCGCGTGGACGTGAACCTATGGACACACGCACGGCGTTCCCGTGCATCCGGTCGCGCCTGGCTCGTCGATCGCACCGTCGCAGTCGTCGTCCACGCCGTTGCACACTTCTGCCGCGGGCGTCTTGGCCGCACACGCCGTCAGGCCGCTGGCCGTACACATCCGGCTCGCCGAGCAGGTGCCAAACGCGTTGCTGACCACGCAGTCTGTCGTCAGGCCTTTGGCCACAGCTGTGTCCGAGCAGTCGCACACGCCGTTCTGCTTCACACAGTGCGTGCTCGTACCGAGGTTGGTCTTCTGGCACAGGTAGCCAACCGCGCACTCGGTGTCGTACTTGCACGATCCGCCGCAGAAGCTGCCCGCGTCGCCGTAGGAAATGCACAGTCCGCCGGGATCTTTGGGTGACTGGCACTGCGCGTCCTTGGTGCACGGTTCGCACGAGTGGATGTTGTCGGGCACGCACGCAAAAGTGGGTCCCGCCGTGACGACACTGCACTGCCAGCCGTTTGGACAACAGTTCATGCAAGCCATCGTACACACCTTGCCGTTGGCCGTGTCGACGCAAAAACCCGAGTCGCAGTCGGCGTTTTGCGCACACGGCGCGCCAGGCTCGCCGGAAATCGGGCTGGACGAGAATTCGCAGCCGTTGCCCGTGCCCCCGCATGTCCCGGATTTGCACTGGAGCCCGCCGGTGCACACGATCGGCTGGCCCGCGCATGAACCGTCTGCGAAGCAGCTGTCGAAGGTCGTGCATGCGTCCATGTCATCGCACGCCGTGCCGGCGGGGAGCGACGTGTAGACGCAGCCTTTGCCGGGCACACACGTGGCGGTTTGGCAGGCCTTGCCGTTGTCGCAGACGATGGGCACCGTCCCAGGGACGCACTTGCCGGTTTGGCACGTCGCACCGACGAAGAAGCAAGCGTCGTTGGCGACGATGCAGCTCGTGTCGTCGTTGACGGGCGTGTGCGTGCAGCCCGTCGCGGCGTCGCAGTCGTCGTAGGTGCAGCTGTTGTCGTCGTCGCAGTTCAGGCTGACGCAGGCTACAGTCGCGGTCGCGTCTTTGGGCGATGTGACATCGGTGGGCAGCGTTTCGGCACCGGATTGCAGATCCGTGACCGCGGTGTCCGTCTCCTGGCTCGCGGGCTGTGGCGCGCTGGTACAGCCGAGGAAGAAGCTCAACAGAACGCTCTGCAACAACCCGCGCAACTGACCGTTCATGTTGCCCCCGCATCAGAACCTAGCACATCCAGCGCGAAAACCCGTAACAAAATCAGCCGTTCACCCGTAGCGCACGAATCCCCGACCGACCGTCGCGCACCACAGCGAAAGGAGCAAGCGGCCCGACCGGCCGCGCGGTAGAGGCAAGGACTGTGCGGAGACACGCGCAGCGTGGCTCCGGTCCAGACGACGGCGCAGCCGGTCCGGCTGGACTAGAGCCCGGTCCGGCCTTTCAGGCCGGATTCGCCCAAAAGAAGCCGCAACCTCCCGCGCACCTCGCGTCAAAACACCTTCCGCACATCCACCAAAACCTGGTCATCCGTCCGGTACAGCCCACCCGGACTCAACAGCGGCCCGCCCGTGAACGCCGCGCCCAGCCCCGTCTGCCAGCCTTCCGCGAACTTCCAACTCACCCGCGGCAGCGCCGCCCAGTCGCCCAACGAGATCCCGTACATGCCGCCCAACTGCAGCGACCACGCCTCGCCCTCGCCGAACTTCCACTGCCCGCCGCCCGCGACCACCGCCTGGTGCCGCGCCATCAGGAACAGCGGCTGGCTCGCCGGCACGTCGATCGCCCACTGGTACGTCGCCTCCACCACCACCGCCAGCGAGTCGCCGTGTGTCCACTCCACGCCTGCGCCGGCCATCAGCATGGACGTCAGGATCGGCTGGAACTGGTCGGTAAACACCACGCGCCCCAGCGCCGTGCCCGCCTTGGGCGCGTACGCCAGATCGCCGCGCACGATCCAGCCTTCGGCCACCTCCACGCTCCACTGCCCACCCAGCGTCAGCCGCCGTTGCCAGTCCGCCGTCGCCAGGTCCAGCGGCCCTTTGCCCGACGCCTGCACGGCCGCCTGCGCCGCCTGATACTCCGGGTCGCCGAGCAGCGCGATTTGCTTTTGCGTGTCAAAGCCGACCGTCGCGATCTTGCCCAAGAGCGTCGCCACGTTCGGGTCAAAGTGCAGGAGCGGCATGCGGTCCCAGTTGAAGATCGCCGCCACGCCCAGCTCCCAATCGCCCACGTTGGTCAGCCACCGCGCGCCCATCGAGCCCGCGAGCGGCGTCGCAGGCGGCGGTTTCAGCGCCGTCGTCAGCGTGTCGCCCAATTGCCGGTCCAGCCGCAGATCGAGGTGCCGCAGCATCTGGAACATCCCCTGCGGCAGCGGCGGTCCCACGTCGGGGCGCACGACCGCGGTGTCCGTCGCGAACGGGCTGAAGCGGTGCTCGGTGAAGAACGGCTGGAAGATGCCCTCAAATCGCCCACCGCCCAGCGGCTGCGACCAGCGCACCATCCAGTCGGCCAGAAGCGGCGTGTCGTCCGGGTTCAGCGCGCCCAGAATACCCTGGCTGTAGTCCACCGGGTTCCAGATCCGCCACGGGCTCTGCAGCTCCAGCGCACCCCACTGCACGATGTCGCGCCCCACCGTCAGCCGCCCTGGTCCCAAGTCCCACTGCACGTACGCTTCGCGCAATTCCGCCAGTTGGTCGTAGCGCAGGCCAAAATCGGGAAAATGCCCGTTCACGTCCAGCTTCCAGCCCGCGCTGTCGGTCCGCGCCGCCGAAGTCCGTTGCCACAGCCGTGCGGCCAGCTTCACACGCATCGTCTCCGAAACGGGGTGGCGCAGGTCCAGATCGAGGCGGTTGCGCAGCGTCAGCAGGTCTTCACCCGGCGCGTCGGCTTGCGTGTCGACGCCCATCACGCCCATCCAGGTGCCGGAAAACAGCGTCGGTTCCTGCGCTTGGGCCGGCCACGTCCACAGCATACCCGCCAGCAGCCACAGCCACACACGACGCTTTCTGTTGCCGCGCACGGGACTTTCCGCCATCATAACCGCCCTTCGCGCCACGCGCCCTTCCTGCCCTGGTGAACCATGACGCCCACGACTTTGCAACACTCTACTCTGGACGGCTTCGGCGGTCACCGGTCGCGCTTTGACGACATCCGCCTCGTGCACGAGCTGCTGGAGGAGCTGCCGGAGCGTCTTGGTTTGAAACCCGCTATGCCGCCAATGCTTTTGCCGTACTACAACGGCGTGGAGCCCGATGACTGCGGTGTCTCCGGCTTTGTTTTTCTGCCCGGCGGTCACCTGACGCTGCACACGTTCAGCTTTCGCGAATGCTACTTTGCCGATCTCGTTGCGCCGATCGGTTTTGACACCGGCGAGCTGACTCGGCTTTTGCGTACCGCGCTGCCGACCCGTCAGGTGGACGTCCACACCGCCCAGCGCCCCGAGCGCTTTGACGAAGTGCCCGTGCAGCCCAATGACGATTTTGGTCCGCACCTTTTGATCAACATCTCTGGCTACACGGGTCCCAACAACATGGACACGTTGTTCAAGCTTTTTGACAACCTGCCGCCGCGCATCGACATGACGCCGATCATGCGGCCGTACGTGCTGCGCTCGCAGCTGCCCGAGGGTGGCTCTGTGCTGTCGGCGATGACGATGATCGCGGAGAGCCACATCGCGCTGCACATCAACGAGACGACGAACGAAGCGTTCTTTGACATCTTCTCGTGCAAGTTCTTTGATACAAACGAAGTGCTGGACGAATTGAAAGCCGCGTTTCCCGGCAAGAACCACTCGGTGCAGTTGATCGCGCGGGGCTGTGGCTACCGCACCCGGCGCACGGAGCGTGAGCCCGAACACGCGCGTACCAAGGCGTGGCTGCAATCGCGTCCGGGCTGAATGCCGACGCGGCTCGAGCGTTGACCCCAGAGGAGGCATCCGATGCGCAAGTTCTCAGCAATTCTGGTGATGGCGTCGCTGTTTGCGGCACAGCTGGCGGAAGCGGCGGATGATCCGGCGGCGCGCAAGCTGCTGGACGCCGTGATGGCCAAGAACGCCGCGGGTTTTCAAGCCGGGCAGTCCAAGACCGCGCTGACGTTGCGTCTGGCGTCGGGCAAGGAAAAGACCTGGTTGACGCTGGCGCGTGTGGTGCGCAAGGACGGCAAGATGCGCTCGCGCATCACGTTCCTGCAGCCGGCGGAAGACGCGGGCGTGGAACTGCTGATGCTGGAGCAAGGCAAAAGCCAGCCGGCGCAGCAGTTCCTGTGGCTGCCCAAGACACGGCGGCTGCGGCGCATCGGCGGTTCGCAGCGCAACACGGCGTTCATGGACACGGACTTCTCGTTTGGCGATCTGGACAGCCACGGCATGCAGGGCGGCGAGGCGCACACGCTGGGTCAGCAGGTGATCGGTGGCGTGAACTGCACGCGTGTGGAAGTGACGACGCCGGATCCGGACGAGGCATACCAGAAGGTCGAATTGTGGATCGACCCCGCGCTGAGCGTGCCGCGGCAAATGACGTTCTACGGCAAGGACGGTAAGCTGCAAAAGACGCTGGTGGTGGACGCCGTGGACGGATCGACCTTGAAGAAATTCCACATGCAGAACCACGTGCGCGGCTCAACGACGACGGTCGAGACCCGCGAGATCGACACCAAAGTGGCGTTGCCCGACGCGGCGTTTCAGCCCGAAGCGCTGGGTCAGTAGCGCATGGAGCTTTCGATCTGCGCCGTGTGCCGCAAGAAGCCCGGCGAAGTGTGCGATTCGCTCAAGGATCTGGAGGTTACGGCGCGCGAGTGGTCGCAAGCGCACAAGCAGAAAGTGAAGCTGAAGCGCGAGCCGTGCCTGTCTGGCTGCATTCAAGGGTTGACGGTGCTGGTGGAGACTGTGGAAGGGTCGATCCGCTGTCAGCGCGTGCACACGAAAGCAGAGCTGCGGGCGATCCTGGACCACGCGGCCGAGAAGATTCACGCGCGTGTCGAGACTCCGATTGATCGGCTGGTGCTGAGCCGCACGAATTGGGCGGAGTGGGACGCAACGTAACGACCGCAGTCCGTCACAGTTGCACGCTGTGAAAACAATCTAACAGCATAAAATACTTCACAAAAAGCGCGCTTGACGCCCGCCCACGTCGCGGTCAGACTGCACGCACGGGGCCAGATGGGCGCAGGCGGCAGTCGCGCACGCATCGCTCCGGAGGTCCAATGGCCCGCGGAAAACAGGTTGTCGAGTTGATCCGTACGCGTTGGCCGATTTTGCCCCGGAAGAGCGTTTGGTCGTTGCTGATGCTGGCCTGCGTGCTCCCCGCTCTACCCGTAACCGCTGGCGATTCGCATACCAAACGCGCGGTGGTGTCCGTGGGTGAAGAAGCGACCCGAGCGTTTGAAGATGGCGATTTTGCCCGCGCCGCTGAGCTGTATCTGAATGCTTGGCAGCTCGCGCCGGAGTCGAAGTACCTCTATGGCGCGGCCCGATGTGCACACATGGCGGGACATCACGAGCAAGCGATGGCCGGCTATCGGCGATTTCTCGCTGCCAAAGGTGCCGACGAGCGCCGGGTGGCCAACGTCAAGCGCTACATGGAAGAGATCACCGCCGACAAGGTCGCGACGCTGATGCATGACGCCAACCGCGCCGCGCGCGATAGCCCGGAGCTGGCGGCGCAGATCTACCTGGAGGGCTTTGCGCTGGCCCCCAACCGGTTCGACCTGCTCTTCAAAGCCGCCGTCGCGGAACACTTGTCTGGTGAGTTGGTGCTGGCGCGGACGCACCTGCGGCAGTATCTGGCCGCAGCGGACGCCACTGCAGCCGATCACAGTCACGCCATTGCGCGATTGCGTTTGCTCGATAGAAAGCTGGACGGCATCGTCGGCACGCCGGACGACGCTTTGAGCGTCAGTGCGCCGGTCACCCGGACCGCGGCGGAGGGCGGCACGATTTGTCCGCTGGGCATGCAGCCAGACGGCAAACGCTGCGTTCCAGTCTCAGGCTGCCCCGACGGCATGACGTGGAACGGCCGCGCGTGCGTCGTAGCCGCGACGACCTGCTTGGGTGAAAACGGCAAGACGTGTCGGGAAACTGGCAGCGCGTACTACCACGGGCGCGGGGTGCTCATCTCCTACCCCACCGCGGCACAGTGGTTTCGCAAAGCGTGCGATGCAGGCGACCCGATCGGCTGCACCAGTCTCGGTATTGCGTACGTCAATGGCCGCGGCGTGGAGAAAGACTCGGCCGTTGCCGCCGCGCTTTACTCTCAGGCGTGCGCGGCTGGATACGCGCCCGCGTGCTACAACCTTGGCGTGCGTTACGAACGCGCGCTTGGCGTGCCGCAAGATCTCGCGCGGGCTGCCGGCTTGTATCAGGTCGCCTGTGAAGAGGCCGACGCGCGTGGTTGCTACAACCTCGGCGTCTTTTACTACAAGGGCCAAGGCGTGACGCAGCACTTGTCCCGCGCCGCCGAGCTTTTCCAACGCGCGTGTGATGGCGACGACTCGATCGGCTGTTACAACCTGGGCGTCGTGAACATGCGCGGCGACGGCGTCCCGCAGGACATGGCACTGGCGGCGAAGTGGTTTCAGCGCGCATGCGACTCGGACGATGCAGGCGCCTGTTTTTGGCTAGGCAAGCTCTACCGCAACGGTCAAGGCGTGCAGCACGACGCCGGGCGAACCGTCGAGCTGGAGCGACACGCGTGCGAACGCGGCAACGCCGCTGGGTGTCGCCTAGTGGGCGATCTCTTTGCCGCTGGTGAAGGCGTGAGCAAGGACTTTGCCAAGGCCAACCAGTTTTACAGTCAGTCCTGCGAGCTGGGCGACATGAACGGCTGCACCGAACTGGGACAACTCCTATGCACCCATCGCGTCGTGCCGCAGGACGCGCCGATTGGTCTAGCGCTGCTCACCAAGGCTTGCGGCCGTGGTTTCAAGCGCGCCTGCGAGTTGGCTGCGACGGACGCCTGCAAGGAAGCACCACCGACGCCGTGATGGCCGGCACGTTCTGCCGCAGCGGGTTTCCTGCGCTCAGCGTCTCGTGAGTCCGCGGTGTGTCATTTTTTCGAACGGTTCGTGCTGTCGCGAACCGACTGGCAAGAGTGGGATTCCGCATAGGCCCCGCTACCACGCCGTCCTAACCCTTGCGGGCTTGCCGCTCCAGATCTTCGCCATCAGCCGAGGTGCTGGGCGGAGTGGAACTTGGAGCAGCCGCGATCCAGCCGCTGCGCACATGCGGTACCAGCCACAGCGCGGCGACGAGTACCGACACCACCGTCAGGTCGGCGAGAACCGTCAGCATCCGCGGGTACGGTTCGCCCGCCTCCAACCGCGTTTGCAGCACCTGGCCAGCGCTGTCCAGCCAAATCGCCGCGCCCGCGAGCAACTGCAGTTGGTTGAGGATTAGAGCCCAGCGCCGGTGCGACCACAGCGCGACAAGCACGACGAGCGTGAGCCCGAGCAGCAGGAAATTGGACTCGTGCAGGAAGTGGGCGGCGAGCGCCAGCTGCAGCAGGTGGGTGAGCACGACGGCAAGGTGGAGCATGACGGATCCTTGTGCCAGCCAAAGCCGACACTGCAAGGATCGCGCCGATAGCCAATGCCGCGCCAGCGACCAGCGTCAGGGATTTGTCATGACTGCGATGGCGCTATTTTTTGAACAGAGCATCCAGCTTCGCCCGCGCGACATCCTCTGGCCGTTCGGACTTCGCACCTTCGGGCGCGCCCCAACTCAGCGTGGGCTTCGCCGCGCCACCGCCGCCGAACATGGATTCCAGCTTGGCCTTGTGCGCGTTGATTTCCGCGCTCGCGTCTTCGCCGATCACGCGGAACTGGAAGAAGCCGCAGAAGTTGCCTGCCTCGCGGTCGCGGATGAACTCGCCCTGGTTCTCGATGCACTGGTTGTGCGCGGAGATGCTCCAGAACCGGCAGTTGCGGCAGGAGTGCAGGTACGCCCCGCAGTTGGGGCACGTGTCGAGGCGGCCGATCTTGACGTCAAAGACCAGCTCTTCTTCGCACTTGTAACACGCGTTGCGGACTTCCGTGACTGCCATGATGCCTTCCCTTTACGCGAACAAACGACGGCGCACCAGAATCGCCGCGAGGAAAATCAGACCGACAAATGCCCCCGCGCCGTTGTGGCTGGAGCCGGCCGTGCAACCGCTCGAAGCAGCCGGCGCGGTGTCTGTTGGCGTCCCGGATTCTGCTGTGTCGACCGAAGTGAGCGCGTCGTTGCCGCCTGTCGTGTCGGTCGAGCCGGCATCGACCTCGGCCTTTTTGGCGTACGGGTTGATGACCGCGTGGTAGTTGTCGGTGTTGTGCAAGTCGTGACCGTGCATCGGCCACTCGTTGATCGCGTCCTTGATCACGCCCTTGCGCGTACCCCACGCGAAGATCCAGCCGTCGCGCGAACCGATGGCCACGTCGAACTTGCCGTCGCCGTCCATGTCGCCAACGACCGGTGATGCGAGCATCCAGCCCATCGTGTAGTGCGGGAAGCCGGCCGGTTCCACACCCAAGTAGTTCCACGCGTGCAGCAGGTAGCCGGCTGAAGCCGCGACCACTTCCGGGTGCTTGTCCGCGTCCAGATCGACGATCGACGGGTTCGAGAAGAACTGCCAGTCGTCGATGACGCGCGGCCAGCCTTCCAACATCTTGCCCGTCGCGCTGTCGTACGCGCCAATCAGGTGGTCAAAGTCGGCGCGCTGGCCGCCCGACGCAAACGTGAGCGCGAAGTCAAAGCCGGCAGATGCCTTGATGAAGTCGATGCCGCCGCCCGGATCCACGTGGCCGACCGAGCCATCGGAAATCAGCACGAACGCCGCGGTCTTTTCCTTGGTATTGGTCTTTGGCCCGAAGTTCTTGGCGTTGTTCGAGAAGGTCGACGTGCACTTGCCCGCCGCCTTGCCGACGCAGTACGTCTTGCCGTCCCAAGTGAAGAACGTGCCGGCGGAGCCGATCGTGTCGAAGTTCACTTCCAGCTTCTTGTCGCCGTCCAAGTCGACCAACGTCGCGTTGCCCGGCACGCCGGAGCCGACGCTCGGCAGCACGTACGCCTGAATGCCGTACGTCGTGACCGGGTAGCCCTTGAACACCGTGCCATCGCCGTGCAGCACGTAGCCGCGCGCTTCGTTCTTGGCTTTGTCGGCGCCGAACACTTCGTTCGTACCCAGCGCGATGTCCAGCTTGCCATCGTTGTCGATGTCGCCGATGGACGGCGTCGTCACGATGCGATCGCCCTGGCCGGGCTTGGTCTTGTCGACCACCTCAATCGGGAAGCCGGTCTGCAGCTTGCCGTCGTGGCGCCACATGTAGAGTTGACCGTCCATCGCGCCAACGACGATTTCCAGCTTGCCGTCGCCGTCCATGTCGCCGAGCGAAGGCGCGGAGAAGATGCCGTCGTCCCACAAGTGCGTTTCGTCGGCCTTCTTGGAGCGCTCGCGGTCGACCTGCACCGGGAAGCCGGGGCGCGCCGTGCCGTCTGCTTCGACAACGTTGAGCGAGCCGTCGTAGGTCGTGAACACGACTTCCATCTTGCCGTCAGCGTCCAAATCGCCCACCGCCGGTGTGCCGGTGATCATCTCATGGAATTCCGGCTTCACGCCGCCGTTCTTGCGCAGGCAGCCCGTCTTGTCGGTGCGGAACGCGCAGCCTTTGGTGATGTTGTAGAGGAAATTCTCGGACAGCTCGCGACGCAGCGGCGACCACACCGGCCAGCCCGTGGGCTCTGTGCCGTCGGCTTTGAACGCGTGTACGCGACCGTCGGAATTCGGCAGGATGAACTCGTCCTTGCCGTCGCCATCCAGGTCAAACATCTTGCCCGACGCTTCGATCGACGCCAGGTTGCGAATCGGGAAGCCGGGAAGCAGGTCCGGATCCTTGAACAGACCGACCGATTTGCGGAACTCGTTCTTCAGCTCCTGACCGTCGGCATTCTTGGCCGTGACGCGCAGACGCAGCGTGAAGCTGTACTGGTCGTGGTCCACGAGCGGCGCGGTAAAGTCGACCGCCTTGGCCGCTTCCGCGACGTCCCACTCAGCGATCTCGCCCGTGAACGCGTCGACGTCCGCCGCTTCCTTGATCGTTGTCCAGCCGCTCTTCGGATCGATGCCCTTGGCGTATTCCAGCACGTAGCTGTACTTCTTGTAGCGCGACGCCAGACCGTCCGCGCGCTTGCCGACCGTGCCGGTCACTTTGTACTTCGGCGTTTTGGTGACTTCCACCGGCTCAAACCAGGTCGGCATCAGGATGTCCGCTTCGGGCGGAATCAGCTTGGCCACGACCATCTTCACGGACGCGGCCACGTTGTTGCGGCCGTAGCCAAAGTGCAGATCCCAGCCCGGACCGGAGACAAACTTGGTCGGATCGTTGATCGATTCCGGCACGTCGATGTCGTCGGCCGTGTTCAACAGCACGCCGCGCACTTCTTCTGCAGACAACGGCGGATCGAGGGCCGCCTTCAGCGCTGCCGAGTAAATCATGCCCGCGTGTCCCGACGTCACGCCCGTCGCTTCCGACGAGCAGCCCGTGCCGGGCGACGAGAGGAACAGGTTGCCGCCGTAGTTCGTGCAGTTGTTGAAGTTCAGGAACGTCGTCGAGTTCTTGGCCGACGGCCCGTCGTACACGATCGCGTGCACGTAGAGCGCGTGGTTGGTCGTGCTGGGCGCGTTGTGGTGGAAGGACAGTTCGTCCGCCGCCGACGCGATGAAGACCACGTTGTTTTCGTACGCGTACTCGATCGCCTGCTCCGCGTAGAGCGACCGGCTGAGCGAGCCCAACGCCGACTGAATGACCATCGCGCCGCTGTCCGTCGCAAAGAGCACGCCCGCTGCGAAGTCGTTGCCGTCCGCGACAAACGAGTCGCCGGCGCGGATCATCAGCGTCGTGCATTCGGGGCAAATGCCCAAGGAGCCGCGGCCGTTGTTGCCTTCCGCGCTCGAGTCGCGGGCTTCGCCGGTGCCATGGCCGTAGCGCGTGTCGTCGTACGGGTTGTTGTCGTTGCGGTAAAAGTCCCAGCCGGAGATGTCGTCCACGTAGCCGTTGCCGTCCGTGTCCTTGCCGTCGGCAAAGTCCTTGCTGTTGATGAGGTCTTCCGGATCAAGCAAGCCGTTGCCGTTGGTGTCCTTGACGCGCGAATCACAGGGCGTGCGCGGAACGGCCAGCGGATCTTCTTTGGCGTAGTCGGCCATCGTGAATTTGCCGTCGCCGTTGGCGTCAAACGGGTCCGTGTCCTTGTACGCGCTGGTGCGGCAGGCGGCTTCGGGTGGCGTCAGTTCGCCGCGGCTCAGGTAGAACTTGTTGATCTGGTCGTCCGAGTCCCATTTGATGCCGCAGTCGATGACCGCGATGATGACCTTGCGATCGCCCACCGTCGTCGACCACGCGTCGTTGGTGTGCATGCCGGAGCCGATGGCGCGCTCGACCTGACGGAAACCCGGCTGACGGGTCCACGCTTCGGGGATGAACGAGAAGTTGTTCCATTCGCCGTCGGTCACGTAGATCTTGGGGCCGGTGCCGGCCGCGCACTTTTGCACGCTCGCGGAACCGGTGCCGACGTACTGGCAGATTTCGCCAGCGCCGCAAGCGGTTTCCGTCCACTTGCCGCCGACGCAGGTCATTTGCGCAGAGCCGTTGATGTTGCAGACCGGCGCCGCACCGTCAGCGCAGCCGGAGCCGGCGGCGATGTAGTTGGCAAAGCCTGGATCGTTGGGCCAGTTGGCGGGATCGAGAGGGTCAGAGCCAGGCGCGGGCGGCCACGCGGCGTCTGCGGCGAGAGGCGCGAAGGCGACGAGCAAACCAAGGGCAAGCGCGATACGCCGGCCTGCCGATGCGAATAAGACCATGAGAATCCTCCCCCTGCGGCCGAAAGCGGCGCGCCCAAACCAACCGCGTCACAGCGCATCCCCGCTGCGTGCAACACGGCGCGACACGATAGCAGGACCGTAGAGGCGCGGCAATGAACGAGACCGCTGTCAGACGTCACACTTGCGTTAACCAAAAGTGTACGGGTCCACGTCCACGCTGTACGTCACGCCCGGCGGTAGGAGCGGCGTGACGTCGCGCTCCAGAATCCGCAGCGCCGCGTGCAAAGGTCGCCGATCGGGGCTGCGCAGGAGCGCGTGCCACCGCCAAATTCCACGCACTTTCGCAACGCCCGCGTAGAGCGGACCGCGCACCTCCACGCCGGTTGCCCGTGCCCGCTCGACCAGGACGTGCATCGCCGCTTGCGCGCGACTCTCGTCCAGATGCCGCGTCTCCAGAAGCGCGAGGTGCACAAACGGCGGGTAGCCAAAACGCTGACGTGCGAGCAGTTCTGTCTGCACAAAACCCGCGTGATCGTGGCGCAACGCCGCCTGGATCGCTGGGTGATCGGGCATGTACGTTTGCACCAGCACGCGACCGGGCTTCTGCCCGCGACCGGCGCGCCCCGCGACTTGCGTGAGCAGCTGGAACGTCCGCTCCGCCGCGCGGAAATCCGGGATCTGCAGTCCCGACTCTGCCAGCACCACGCCGACGAGCGTCACAGCGGGAAAATCATGGCCTTTTGCCAGCATTTGTGTGCCGACCAGCACGTCCAACTCGTGGCGCGCGAACTTCTCCAGCGTTTCGTGCAGCCGCTGCCCCGACGCGGTATCCCGATCAAACCGCGCCATCCGCACTTGCGGCACGGCCAGCGCCAGCGTTTCCTCGATGCGTTCCGTGCCCGCGCCAATGCCCAGCAAGTTGTGGCCATTGCACGCTGGACAGCTCGTATCCGCCGAGACCGAGTGGTCGCACAAGTGGCAGCGCAAACGTCCTTGATTGCGGTGCCAAGTCAGCGTGACAGAACAGTCCGGACAATCCAGCGTCGCCCCGCAGGTCTGACACAGCATGCTGGTCGCAAAACCGCGGCGGTTGTGCAGGAGGATCGCCTGTTCGCCGCGCGCGACAGTTTCCGCCACGGCCGCGACAAGCTCTACCGAAAGCAAACTGGGTCGGTCCTCTTTCTCGTCCCGCAACCGCGGGCTCTCGCGCAGGTCGATGATGTGCGCCACCGGCAGCGAGCCGCCCGTCGCCCGCGCGTGCAGCTCGGTCAAGTGCAGTTTGCCTTCCTGCGCGAGCAGCATCTCTTCACAGCCCGGCGTCGCCGAGCCCAGCACGCACACGGCGTTCGCCGCCTTCGCCCGCGCCAGTGCGACGTCTCGCGCGTGGTAGCGCAGGCCATTTTGCTGCTTGAACGAGCTGTCATGACACTCATCCACCACGATGACGCCCAGATCGGCCACCGGCGCAAAAAGCGCCGACCGCGGCCCCACAACGATTCGCCGCGAGCCTTGGGCAACTTGCGCGAGCTGGTCCAGCCGCTCGCCTTCTGTCATCGCCGAGTGCAACGCAGCCACCTGATCGCCAAACCGCGCGCGAAAACGCCGGACCAGAAGCGGTGTCAGCGCGATTTCTGGCACGAGCACAATCGCCCCGCGGCCTTCCGCCAAGATGTCCGCGATGACGTGCAGGTACACTTCCGTTTTGCCCGAACCGGTGATGCCGCGCAGCAGGTGCCCAGCAAAACGTCGCGCTTGCGTGTCCTCCTGCATGCGGTGCAGTGCGAGCCGTTGTTCGGGCGTCAGCACGGGCGGCGTGTCGCGTTTGACCGGCTCGCGCAGACCCATCGGATCGCGCAGCACGCGGTCTTGCCACAGGCGCACCAGGCCGCGTTCCTGTAGCAGCTCAAGCACCTTGGTCGGCGCTGTCACCTTGCCGTTTTCACCGGGACGCCGCAGCTCCGCTAGCGACATCGTTCCCGCCGCTTCCACCTTCTGCAGAATCCGCATTTCGGCTTTGCTCAGACCGTCCGGCCACGGCCGCACGTCATTGCTCGACACCATCGGTTGCAGCCGCTCCGGCGCATCGTCGCCTTCGACACCGGTGTGGCGCAGCGGTGCCGGTAGCGCCATGCGCGCCGCGGCGCCCAGCGGCGCGTGGTAGTAGGTCGCGCAAAACCGCAGGGTTTCCAGCAAATCCTGCGGCAGCGGTGGTTCATGCCGGTGAACGGACACGATTGGACGCAGCTTACGCACGTCAAACTTCAACTCGGTCACGGGCTGCAGCCGCATGGCCAGACCGACGACCAGCTTACCTTGCAGTGGCACGGTCAGACGCTGGCCGGGCACCACCGCTTCGGTCAATTCCGCGGGGATTCCGTAGTGCAGCGCGTCCGTGTGGCTCGCCACAGCGACCTCAACCGCCAGCACGAACGTCTGCCCGGCAAGCGTCGCTTGACCCGCCCGTGGCGCAACTTTGGCCGGCCTCGCGCGCATTTCTGGAGAAATCGGTTCCGGGTCCGGCAAATCCGTCGCGAACAAGTGAATCTGCGGCGACTGGCGGCGTTTACCCATGCACCGATCCTGCCGTTGCGGGCGGAGAACGGCAAGCGTACGCTGTGCCGCAGCGGGGGCGAGATGAGGTGGATTGTGCAAGAGATCAAGCGCGTGCGGCCGCTTTTTTGTTGGTTTTGGGTGCTTGCCGCCCTGTGCACGGCGTGTGGCCAGCCACCAGCCAAGACCGCGAAGAAGAACGCGTTGCCGTCTGAAGCGGCCGCGATCGCGGACGACCCGACGCTGACGACCTTGGGTGTGCCGCCGCCCGTCGACCCGACCGTCACTTTTGCCTTGCCGATCCGCGAAGTCGGCGTAGATGCGCCAGTCATCCTCGCTTTTTCTGAGCCGATGGTGCCCCTTGCCGCCGTCGATCAGCCCGCAACGCTCACAGCTGTGACGCTGGATTCTGACGTCGCGCTGCACTGGCGCTGGGTGTCGACCGACACCGTCGTTGGGCAGCCGGACAAGAAGTGGCCCCACGGCACGACGTTTCACGCCCATCTCGCCGCAGGTTTGCGTACGCGCGCGGGTCGGTTGGTGCAGCAGCCGCTGGATTGGTCGTTTCACACCGCGCCGCCGCTGCTTGTGTGGCAGTCGCCGGAAGATGGCGACGGCTTCGTCCAGCGCAACGCGGAGGTGGCGCTGCGGTTCAACCAGCCCGTCGATCTGGCGCACGTGCGCGAACATCTGACCGTCGCGGCGGATCAGGCGGGCATCGCGCTGCCGCCTTTTCAACTGGCTCAAAAAGTTCCCAAGAACTTTCACGGTGCCGCACCGGTCGTGCCGAGCGAGTTCGTGTCGCTGAAGTTCGCACAACCGCTACCGGCGTGGCAGCAAATCAAAGTAACCGTGAGCCCTGGATTGCGTGGACTCGGTGGCGACGTGACCACGCCGTTTGCACAGATCCTTCATTTTGGCACGTCAGGCGGCGCGGAGGAGCCCTCGCAGGGCGCGCTGGAGCCGTTCTTCTTGGTGCAGGTCGAAAACGCCAGCGGCGACGATCCAGCGTCCTGGCGCGTGGCCGACCTGAAGTTCAGCACGCCGATGGCCCCGGTCGATCAGTCCAAGCTGCTGACGTCCAACCCGCCGGCCTACGTCGACATGCGCTGTGAGGACGCGGAATGCACGATTGGCGGCGTGTTTCAGCCGATGACGACCTACACGATCACCGTCCCCGCCACGTTGCAGGACGCCCACGGGCGACGGCTCGGCAAGCCGATTGTGCTGACGCGGTCATTTGGTCACCGCCTGCCGACGCTGTCGATCGACACGGACGGCACCGTCATGGAGTTTCAGCAGAAGCCGCACGCCGTGGCTGTGACGATGCGCAACCTGACAACCGTCACCGCGCGGCTGTGGTCGGTGCCGGCCGATACGCCGTGGGCGGTGCTGCGCGATCTGAAGGTGAACGAGCCGGCCTATGCAGCGGCGCTAGCCAAGTTGGGCACGCCCGTGGACGTCCCCATCAAGTCGACCCTAACGCCCGACGAGGTGGAACGCCGCATTCTGGATCTGGACAAGCTGCTGGCGGGCAAACCAGGGAGAGTGTGGCTGGAGGTGGCGACGCCGGATATCAAGCCGGTGCCGGGTGAACGGTGGTCGCCTTCGGGGAAGGATGGGCGGTTGTTTCAGGTGACAGATCTCCACATCACGGCCAAGAAAGCCCGCAATGAGACGCTCTTCTGGGTGACGTCGCTGCACACCGGCCAGCCGGTTCCGGGCGCGCGCGTCGAGCTGCGGGACGAACAGGACAGCGTGCTTTGGCGGTCCACCACGAATAGCGAAGGTCTGGCAACCGGTCCAGGCGGCATGCAATGGGGGGCACGCAAGAAGGCCACGGAGCGGCGTGTGACCGCCGTCAAAGACGACGATTCAGCGACGTTGGAGGTTGTTGAGCCGGTGGCCTGGGCGGGCGATGGCGAAGAAGACCAGACGGATCGCGAGCGCGGCTGGTTGTTCACAGACAAGCCGGTCTACAGGCGTGGCGAGACCGTGCAGGTCAAAGGACTGCTGCGGCTGGTGGGCAAGGACGCGCTGGGTCTGCCGCCAGCCGGGCGAGAGGCGACGGTGCAACTGCTCGATCCTTTTGGCCACATCGCGACGGAATCCGTGGTGCGCCTGAGTGCGCGCGGGACGTTCGCTACGGCACTGCCCTTTCCGCCGAGCGGCGAACTTGGCTCGTGGATGATCAACGTTCAGTCCGAACATGCGGCGTTTTCCAAGTACGTGCAGTTGGCGGTGTACCACGTGCCGCGCACCAAGGTGGAGCTGGCGCTCAAGTCCCGACACGTCGCGCGCGGTGATGCGGTGCAAGGCGAGTTGCTGGCGGCGTGGTTCTCCGGCGGTCCACTGGAAAAGGCACCGGTGCACGTCACGGCTTCCGGTTCTTCGCAGGCGTTTGCGCCCGCGGGGTGGCCGACGTTCCAGTTTGGACGCACAGCGTGGTCAGAGGACGACGGACCGGGCGGGCAAAACTTTTTCAACCACGAGCTGCGTACGACGACGGACGATCGCGGACGCGCGCATTTTGCTGTTCCAACGGGTATCGCCATGGACCGGTCGCTGCACGCCGAGGTGTCGGTATCGGTGGAGGATCCCAACGGTCGGCCGATGCAAGCGAGTCAAGGCGTGTGGATCCATCCAGCGGCGGCGCACGTCGGCGTGAACTTGACGTCGGCGCTGGTGACGGCGCACTCGCCGCTGCCGGTGCACTTGATCGCGACCGATGTCGAAGGCCACGCGCTTGCGGGTCTGCCGCTGACGGTGAAGTTGCAGCGGCGCGAGTGGAAGGCGATCCGTGTGCACGGTATGGCCGGCGAGACGAGCTGGCAGACGCGTTTGGTGGTCACACCCGCCGGTACGTGCACGACCCGCAGCGCGGAGTTGCCCGTGGACTGCACGCTGACGGTGCAGCAGCCTGGGCTGTACGCCTTGCAAACGAGCGTGCGCGACGGCCGCGGGCGGACGGCAACGACGACAACGGATTTCTACGCCACGGGGCCGGACTTGGTTTGGGGCCCGTACGACGACCGCGAGATGCTGGTGGCGGACAAGGCTTCCTACAAGGTTGGCGATACGGCGCACATTTTGGTGCGCAATCGCGTGCCCGGTGCGTTGGCGCTGGTGACGGAGGAGCGCGTGGGCATCCTGCGCACCCGGCTGGTCAAGCTGGAAGGCGCGGCGCCGACCATCGATATTCCCATCGAAGCGCGGCACGCGCCAAACGTGCACATCGGCGTGGTCGCGATGGCGAGTCGGCGCAGCGATGGCGCGTTGGGGCTGGACACCGGCGCGCCGGGCGTGCAGGTGGAGTCGATTGAATTGCACGTGGACGCAGCCGATCACCGGCTGCAGGTCACGGTAACGCCCGAACACAAAAAGGCCCTACCGGGTCAAAAGACTTCCGTGGAAGTGGCGGTTCGCGATGCGGCAGGTCGCCCGCGCGCGGCTGAGGTGACGCTGTGGGCGGTCGATGAAGGGGTGCTCGCGCTGACCGGCGAGGCGACACCCGATCCGCTGGAAACGCTGTACGCGGCGATTGAGCGTGGCGTGGAAGACATGGTGCAGATGGACGGTCTCGTGCGCCGGCGCGCCGGCGAACTGAAGGGCGATCCCGGCGGCGGCGGCGGTAACAGTTCGGGCATGACGCGGACCAACCAACGCGACGTCGCGTTCTGGCAGGCGGCGATCGAATTGCCTGCGGACGGCAAGGCGCGTCACACATTCACCCTGCCCGACAACCTGTCGACCTGGCGGATCATGGCGGTTGCCGTTGATGGTCCCGGCGATTTTGGAAGCGGCGACGCACAGGTTGAGGTCTCCAAACCGCTGATGGTGCAACCTGCGCTGCCCAAGTCAGTGGCGATCGGTGACGAAGTGGAGCTGACGGCGACGGTGCGCAACCGCCAGCCGTACGCTGTGATGACCCAGGTGGAGCTTGTGCTCACCGGACCGCTGACCTTGAACGGCCCCGGCACCCAACCGCTGGCGCTCGCGCCGCAGCAGAGCCTGGAAGTGCGTTTCCGCGCCCGCGCCACCGCAGCGGGTCACGCCAAAGTGGTTTGGCGCGCAACGGCCAAAGCGGATCAACAGCCCAATGTGAGCGACGCCGTCGAAGAAGCGATAGAGGTCAAGACCTTCTCTGCACTGGAAACCGTCGCGAGCTGGAGTCAGGTCACGGGCAGTCGCCTGGAAGTCCTGCAGAAGACTGCCGAAGTCCTGCCAGATCGCGGCGGGCTGCGCGTGGACGTGTCGGGTTCCTTGGCTGTGGGCGCGCAAGTGGCCATCGCGGCGCTGGCTGACTATCCCTACGACTGCACGGAACAACTCACTTCGCGGTTGCAGGGCTTGCTGGCCGCGCGCGCGCTGGGCGGCGACGACAAGGCGGCTCTGGCGACCGTGGCGGGCGATCCGCTGGCAATGGCGCAGCAATGGATCGACCACATCGCGGCGCGTGCGGGTTACGATGGCGGCATCGCGCTCTGGGACCACGGCGACCCGCATCTGGACGCCACTTTTTGGGCGGTCTGGGTGCTTGCTGACGCGAAAGTTGCAGGTCTTCGCGTTGATCCCGTGTTGCTCCAGCGCGCCGCAAAGTGGCTGCGCATTCACGAGTCAGACCGAGTACTTGCTTTCGCAGCCGAAGCGGCCGTCGGCTTGGCGGATCCCGCGACTGCGGAAAGTCTGTTCGCGGCGCGTGCCCAACTCGACCTGGACGACGCGCTCTGGCTGTCCGCCGCGCTTGTGCGTCTGGATGCGCGCAAGTACGCCACACACGTCCAGACGCTTTTGGATCCGCTTCTGGCGACGATCCGCGTCGATGGCGAATCCGCGTTCCTTCCGCCTGCGCCCTCGACGTGGAGTTGGTCGTCGGCCGTGCACCGCCACGCGCATCTGGTGGAAGTCCTGGCGCGCGCCAATCCGGCGCATCCGCTTTTGCCGCGGCTGACGCGGTGGCTGGTGCGTCAGCAAGGCGGTCACGGCTGGCGGACGACGCACGACGACGCGTGGGCGCTGCGGGCGCTCGTGGCGCAGACGCAAGCGGGTGCGGCACCGACGGGCGACTTCCGTTTCTCCGTGGGCGATCAGCAAGTGCTCGCCGGACCTGTCAGCCGCAGCCTGCACGTCGATTCAGCGTCGGTGCCGCAGGAAAAATTGCCGCTGGGCGACACGCGGTTGAAGTTCGAGCGTCGCGGCCAAGGTCCGGTGTGGCTGCGGCTGGCGTACAGCTACGCGCGGCGGACGCCGTCAGAAGAAGCGCGCAACGCGGGGCTCTTGGTCCGTCGGCAGCTGTTCACGTTGCGCGGCGTGCCCGTGACAGGGCCTTTGCACCGCGGCGATCAGGTGATCGTGCAAGTGGAAGTCACCGCGGGTGACGCATGGGACGACGTCGTGGTTGTAGACACGCCCGCGGCCGGTCTGGAGCCAGTCGATTTGCGTTTTGCCAACAGCGACGCCGGTCTAGTGCAACGTTTGGGGGCCGTTCAAGTGGATCCACAGGCGGAGCTGGTCATCCCGGAGCACACGGAGCTGGCTGGGCGCGAAGTGCGTTTCTTTGTCCACTTGAAGCCGGGCACTTCGGTCTTGCGCTACATCGCCCGTGCTGCCACACGCGGCACGTTCTTTGACGCTGGCGCGCGAGCAGACGCGATGTACCGCCCCGACGTCTTCGGCACTTCCGGCACCGCCACGCAGCGCATCGACTGATGTCGCGTCTTGCTTCCGTACGCCGCTCGTTGCGGTGGATTTTGCTGGCTGTGAGCGTCCTGATACTCGCGCTGTGGATCGTCGCGCGTGGCACATGGCTGATTCCCGCCGACCCAGGTGCTGCGCTGCAAGCCCGCTACGGCGCCACCGAGGTGCTCGACCAGAACGGCCGCACGCTGCGCTGGATCTATGGTCCGGATCACAACCGTGCCCAGCCTGTGGCGCTTGGGGCAATCTCACCCAAGCTGGTTGCGGCGACGCTGGCGCTGGAGGATCAACGCTTTTGGCATCATCCCGGCGTCGATCCGTTGGCGATGTTGCGCGCGGTTGGCCAAAACCTTCGGCGCGGCCGACGTTTCTCCGGTGCGTCGACGTTGACGCAGCAATTGGTCAAGCAGATGCAGCCGAGGCCGCGGACGTGGTCGGGCAAGCTGGTGGAAGCGTTGGCGGCGTTACAACTGGACGCGCACCACGACAAAGCGGCGATCCTCGGTTGGTACCTGAACTGGGCGCCGTACGGTGGGCTGGTGCGCGGTGCTCAGGCGGCTGCGCGGGGCTATTTGAACAAGGACGCGGCTGATCTGACCTGGGCGGAAGCTGCATTCTTGGCCGTGCTGCCGCGCGCGCCCGGACGGCTCGACCCGCTCCTGCACCCTGAACGCGCCCGTGCACCGCAGCAGCACCTTCTCCGTGCTCTGCACCAGCGCGGTGTGCTGGACGATGCGGCCTTGGCCCAAGCGTTGGTTGAGCCGATCTTCGTCCGACCAGAGGCGCAGCACGCGCTCGCACCGCATCTGGCCGACCTGATCCGCGATCGCTTGGCGCCGGTCTGGAACACGCGGCCGCCGCGGCTGCTGACGACGCTTGATGCGCCGCTGCAGGACGCGGTTGCCCAACTGCTGCGTGTGCACTTGGCCGCGCTTGTGGATCACCGCGTGGGCAATGGCGCGGTGGTGGTGATGGACAATGCGACGCTGGAAGTTCGGGCGATGGTTGGCTCGGCGGGGTACGCTGACGCGGCTCGGCTGGGCGCCAATGACGGCGCGATGACGCCGCGCCAGCCGGGCTCAACGATGAAAGCCTTTGCGTACGCAGCGGCCTTTGCCGCTCCTGACAAACTACTGACACCCGCGACGTTGCTGCCGGATCTGGAGGCACATTTCGCCACGGCGGAAGGCGACTATGCGCCCCGCAACTATGGCGACACGATGGCCGGTCCGCTGCGGGCGCGCGTGGCACTGGCGTCGTCGGTCAATATCGCTTCGGTGCGGCTCCTGGAGCGCCTCGGTGTGCAGTCGCTTTTGGACCTGCTGCACGCACTCGGCCTCGTCTCACTTGATCGCGCGCCGGAGCACTACGGTCTGGGTTTGGTGCTGGGTGATGGCGAGGTCACGCTTTTGGATTTGACTGGCGCGTTTGCCGCGCTCGCTCGGCTGGGCAGCTATCTGCCGCCTCGTTGGCTGCGCGCGGTGCAGGTCGACGAGGCCTCGCCGATGACGTTGCCGCGGGAGGCTGCCAGGCAAGTGCTACCGGCGACTGCGGCGTTTCAGGTGCTCGACGTGTTGGCGGATCCAGTGGCGCGACAGCCAGCCTTTGGTCGCGGAAGCGCGCTTGAAATGCCTTTCCAGGTGGCCGCCAAGACGGGTACATCCAAGGGTTTTCGCGACAACTGGGCGCTCGGTGCCACGCCCCGTTGGACCGTCGGCGTCTGGGTCGGCAATTTTGACGGCACGCCGATGCGCGACGTTTCTGGGGTCACCGGTGCCGCGCCACTGCTTCGCGCCGTGCTCCTGCATCTGGTTGGCGACGCGCCTTCTCTCGCCTTTGAACCGCCGACGGGCCTGAGCCGCGCTGCGATCTGCCCGCTTTCAGGTGGCGCGCACACGCCGAATTGTCCAACAGCCGTGGAAGAGTGGTTTGCGGCCGGCACCGAGCCCGCGCCCTGCGCTGTGCATCAAGAAATCGCGTTGGACCGCCGGAACGGCTTGCGTGCCGGGCCGGGATGCACGGAATCCGCCGTGGAGAAGGTCGTGTTCGCGATCCTGCCGCCTCTCTATGATCGCTGGTCGCGCGACCACCTACCTCAGCCGCCTTCTGCGTTCTCTCCGCTTTGCCCGGGCGAATTGCCCATCGCGTTCGGCACGCTGACCATCGACGAACCGACCGAGGGCGCGATCTACCAGCGCGATTCGCAGCTTCCAGCGTCCGTTCAGCAGATCGCGCTGGCGGCCCACGGTGCGTCGCCGATTCGCTGGCAAGTCGACGGCAAGTCGCTGGGGCAAACCGCGTCAGGTGAGCGGCTCTTTTGGACGCCTTCGCCCGGCGAGCACGTCATCGCCGCGATCGACGCGCACCAAGCGCGTGCGACGGTGCACATCCAGGCGCTGGCGCCCTGACGGCCGACAAGGCTAGGATACCCGCCTCTGGAGGTGCCCATGTGGTTTGATACGCCCGCTCTTCGTACGCTCATCGACCTCGCGCTTGCTGAAGACGTGGGCACCGGCGACCACGCCACCGAGGCGACGCTGGATCCGACCCGCATCGGCCACGCTTCAGTGCGCGCCAAGTCCGACGCCGTGCTCTGCGGCGGTGCGGTTTTTGTGCTGGTGATGCAGCGTTTTGACGCGCGGATTACGGCCAAAACGCTCGTCACGGACGGCGCGCTGGTGGCGCCCGGCACGGTGGTGATTGAGCTGGACGGTCCGCTGGCGTCGATCCTGACCGCGGAACGCATCGCGTTGAACTTCTTGCAGCGCATGTCCGGCATCGCGACGGCGACGCGCGCGTACGTCGAGGCCGCCAAGCCGCACAAGGCCAAAATCGCGGATACGCGCAAGACGCTGCCGGGCTACCGCGCGCTGGACAAGTACGCGGTGCGGATGGGCGGCGGTCATAACCATCGCACGGCGCTGGACGCAGGGATCCTGGTCAAGGAGAATCACACGATGGCGGCGGGCTCCGTGGCGAACGCGGTCCGACGCGCACGCAACGTCGGGTCGCACTTGTTGCGCGTGGAAGTGGAAGTAGAGACGCTGGCCGACCTCGAAGAAGCGCTCGCCGCTGGCGCCGAAGTCGTTCTCCTGGACAATATGGATACCCCGACGCTGCGCCAAGCCGTTGTGCAAAACGCCGGACGCGCGATTCTGGAAGCGAGCGGCAACATGCTGCTTGCGCGGATTCCCGAAGTGGCGGCGACCGGCGTAGACTTCATTTCCGTGGGCGCGCTGACGCACTCCGTTGAAGCGGCTGATTTTTCCTTGCGCATCCAGCGATGAATCGCCTCGCTGATCAGTTGCGTAGCTTCGCGCCGATCCTGCATTTTGCGTCGTGTGACTCGACCCAGACCGCCTTGGCAACGCACCTGCAGCAGAACCGCGGTCTGCAGGGTCACTGGCACGTCGCGATCGCCGATGAACAGACGGCGGGTCGCGGCCGTACGGGTGCGCGCTGGCTGGCGCAGCCCGGAGACGCCGTGCTGATGACGCTGGCGGCGCAACTGCCGCTGCCGCTGGAGAAGTGGCCGCGCACTTCCTTGGTGGCGGGGCTGGCGGCGGCCGAAGCGCTTGGCGCGGACGTACGCCTCAAGTGGCCCAACGACCTGCTTGTGCAGCGCGAAAGTTGGCGCAAACTGGGCGGTATTTTGTGCGAGCGGCTGGAAACGCCGACGGGTCCATGGTGGCTGTGCGGGATCGGCGTCAACGTGCGCAACGTCCCCGCGGAACTTGCACAACACGCAGCAGCACTCGAGGGCGGCGCCGACCGCTGGGACGTCGCCGCGGGTTTGGCCAACGCGATCCGCACGCGCGTCGAGCATTTTGTCGCCCAACAAGGTCAATTGCCGCTGGCGGAACTGAACGCGCGTCTGGCTTTTCGCCAGGCAGAAGTGGTGATGCAAGATGGCCTGACAGGCGTGCTGGAAGGCCTTGCCGATGACGGCGGGTTGCGTGTCGCCGGTCGCGTTGTGCATGCGGGCGCCATCGTCCGCGCGAACGGTGATTGCGCGTGGGAAGCGCACCCGCGGATGTAGCGGTGCGTGGACGTGCGCGCGCCCCGATTTCATGGCAAACTTCCGCCCCCGGTCTGGATGACCGCGCAGAACCGCCATGACGCACGCTTCAGAACTTCTCCTCGCGATTGACATTGGCAACACAAACGCCGTCCTCGGCATCTACCGCGGCACGGAATTGCTTGACCATTTGCGCATCGAGAGCCGCCGCAACTCCACCGCGGATGAATATTTTGCCTCTGTTTTCCTGATGTTGCAGCAGCGCGGCTTTGCGTTCTCGGCGATTGATCAAGCGATCATCGGCTCGGTTGTGCCGCAGCTCACAGGCGTTTTTGAGGACGTGTGCCGCCGCGGCATCGGCAAGACGCCCGTCATCGTGGGTCCGGGTACGCGTTCGGGCATGCCAATCCTCGTCGACAATCCCAAGGAAGTGGGCGCCGACCGGATCGTCAACGCGATCGCCGCCTACGAACGCGTGCAAGCCGCCTGTATTGTGGTCGATTTTGGCACCGCGACCACCTTTGACGTCGTTGACGCCAAAGGTCGCTACCTGGGCGGCGTCATCGTGCCGGGCATCGGCATCAGCGCCGACGCGCTCTTTACACGCGCCGCCAAGTTGCCGCGCGTTGAAGTGGTTCGACCACCGAGTGTGATTGGTCGGACCACTGTTCAGGCGATCCAGTCCGGCTTGGTCTACGGCTATGTGGCGCTGGTGGAAGGCTTGGTGGCCCGCCTGCGCACGGCCTTGGGTGAACAGTGCGCGGTTATCGCGACGGGCGGTTTGGCGCCGCTGATTGCCAAGGAAACCGACAGTATCGGTGAAGTGCTTGAATTTCTGACCCTCGACGGGTTGCGCATGGTCTACGAGCGCAATCGCGATGAAACCAGCGAGCCTGCCGTCACTCGCCGCGGACACAAGGCGTGAACGACAGCATTGCGCTCATTGAGCTGTACACATCGGTTCAGGGCGAATCGACGCACGCGGGTCGACCTTGCACTTTTGTGCGGCTCGCAGGCTGTCCGCTTCGCTGCACGTGGTGCGATAGCACCTACACGTTTGGCAAAGGCCAAAAGCGCCCAATCGCCGACGTGGTTCGGGAAGTGCGCGCGCTCGGCGTGCCGCTCGTGGAAGTAACGGGTGGTGAACCGCTCGCGCAGAAATCCGCACCGGCGCTGCTTCAGGCACTCTGCGACGCGGGTTTGGAAGTGCTGCTGGAGACGTCGGGCGCGTACCCGTTGGCGCATTTGGACCCGCGCGTGACCGTGATCGCGGATCTGAAGTGCCCCGCGTCGGGCGAATCGGCGCGTAACCTTTGGCTTGAATTGGCGCGGCTACGCCCGCAGGACGAACTCAAGATCGTCGTCGCGAGCCGTGGTGATTTCGACTGGGCGCTGGCAGCGCTGGGGACTGAACTCGCCGGGTGCGCGGCGAAGATTCTGTGGTCTGCAGTCGTCGATCACGTACCGCACGCCGATCTCGTGACCTGGCTGTTGGAAACGCGCGCGCCTGGCCGGATGCAAATCCAATTGCACAAGATCATTTGGCCCAACGTCGACAAAGGCGTGTGATCCGCGAACTCTTCCGTCTGTTGGCCAGATTCGCCATTTCGCATAGCATCGGCAGCAGGTATCAGGCGCCCGAGCGGCGTAAGATGAGGCGCATCGATGAAGCGACATGAAGGCTCTCACCCGCGGCAGACGCGGATTGTCGCGACAATTGGTTTGTGCCCCGAGCCTAGCTACGCGGAGTTCTTGGAGAAACTGACCGAGTCCGGCGCTGACGTCCTGCGTATCAACATGAGCCACTGCGACGCGGACTACGCCAAGGAAACCGAAATTCTGGCCTGGGCGAACCAGCCTGTGCCCAGCTTGTCGCCGCCCTTGGTCGCGGTGATGGCGGACCTTCAGGGGCCGAAGTCGCGGATTGGCAAGTTGCCCGATGAAGGTTTGGACCTCGTTCTGGGCCACACGGTGCTGCTGGTGCCCGACGGCGCGCACGTGCCCTTGCAGCACGGTGAAGACGGGACGCCCATCCTGTCCATTCCGCTGCCGCAGCCGTTGGGTCACGGCGTCATGACCGCTTTGCGGCGGCTGATGGCGCAAAAGCCGACGCTGCGGCCGAGCGTGCTTTTCGGCGATGGCGACATCGTTGTGGAAGCGGTGTCGCTGGAGCCCGATCACGTCCGCTGTGTCGTCGTCGCGCCGGGTCGATTGGGATCGCGCAAGGGCATCACGATTCGCGAGATCGACATGGATCTCGACGCGTTTCCGGAGAAGGATCAGAAGGATCTGCGCTTTTGCTTGGAGCACGGCATTGATTTTGTCGCGCTGTCTTTTGTGCGCACCCGCGCGGACGTCGACCTCGTGCGCGCGTTCATCCACGCTCACGCCAAGCCGACGGATCGCGACGTGCGGCTGATCGCCAAGATTGAGACGCTGTCGGCGATCGAGCACATCGACGGTATTTTACAGGCTTCCGACGGCATCATGGTGGCGCGCGGCGATCTGGGCTTGCAGCTCGGCGTGGAAGAAGTGCCGCTGGTGCAGAAGCAGCTCGTTGTGGCGGCGCGGCGGCACGGCAAACCGGTGATCGTCGCGACGCAAATGCTGGAGTCGATGATCACCAATCCGAGCCCAACGCGCGCGGAGTCGACCGATGTGTTCAACGCGATCGTCGACGGCGGTGACGCGGTGATGTTGTCGGGCGAGACAAGCGTCGGCTCGCGGCCGTACTTGGTTGTTTCCACGATGGATCGCATCACGCGTAAGGCCGAAGCGTGGATGCACGACCTGCACAAGCGCGTGGCCAAGGGCCCGCTTTCGACCTTTGAAAGTGAGACGGCCACCCACTTACACCGCATCAACGAAGCTTTTTCCGCGACCGCCGTTCAGTTCGCCGAGCACTTGCCCGCCAAGGCGATTGTTTGCTTCACGCGAACGGGCCGTACGCCGGAACGCCTGAGTCGCCATCGACCGAGCGTGCCGCTTCTGGCTTTTTGCTCGAGCACCCGCGCCGCCCGCGCGTTATTGCTGTATTTTGGCGTGCATCCGGTCGTGATGACGGGCTTTGACGCAGATCGGGAAAAGCTGCAGCGGATGGTGCACGCCGCGCGTGAAATCCTCTATCGGCAGTACGGCATGAGCCGCGGTGACGCGATCGTTGTCACGGCGGGCATCGATTGGCCCAAGGGCGGCACGAATGCGCTGCAGGTCCTGATCGAGGACCACGTGTTGGCGGCGGGCAGCGCGTTGGAAGTGGGCGACGTGCCGTGGTCGACGGCGATCGAGTTTCCGGGTGTGCACTGACCGGGAGGTTTCATGCGCTGGTTGCTCCCGTTCTTGCTGCTGTTTCCATCGCTTGCGATCGCCCAGCCGGTGAGCACCGTTGAGGCCGACCAGACGATTGAGCTCGTGAAGCAGGGGCAGATCGACCTTTTGCGGCAAGAGCTGCGGACACACCGCGCCGCCGCGATTGTGAATGCCGAAAACGAGAACCACGTCACCCCACTTTTGGCGGCGATCGCTGCGGATCAGTTTGAGATTTTTGAGATCTTCTTGAACGTGGGCGGCAACGTCAAAGATCACCGGCCGCTCATTTGGGCGGCGCAGCGCGGAGGCAAGGCGTTTGTCGATTCACTGTTGACGCGTGGCGCGAACCCGAACGCCGCGGACCCGTCGGGTTGGACGGCGCTGCACGCGGCGTGTCAGGCCAAGTCGCGATCCATCGTCGCGGCGCTACTGGCCAAAGGCGCCAATCCGAATGCGGAAGCCAAGCCAGACAACTGGCGGCCGATCCACGAGGCGATCTGGCAGCGGTCCGAGGAGGTACTCGGCGTGCTGTTGGCAGACAAGCGCACCAAAGCCGACGCCGTGGACGGTCAGGGCTGGACGCCGCTGCATCTGGCCGTCGAGGCGTGGATTTTTGACTTGTACGGCGCGGACGGAGCGGAGATCGTCAACCCCATTGTGCGTGCGCTCACCACTGCGGGCGGCAAAATGTCCGCGGCAACGCCGTTGGGGGAAACGCCGACCAGCCTCCTGCGTGTCCTGGCCAACACGGGGAAACTGAGCGCCGCTGACGCGCTGTTTGCTGGCGACGGACTGGCTTGTGTGCGCGCCAAGGCCGGTGGTGTGGCCTGTCGTGGGGAAGTCTACGGGGCGGCCAAAGCGGTCGGCGTCCTGCGTTTGGGCTACGTGGAGCAGCTTTATGCCGTGCACAACCGCGTGTGTGCGCTCAGCCACGGGACCAGCGGCAGCAACGCGGTGCGGTGCTGGGGGCACAATCCGGCAGGGAGTCTGGGCGTGGGCAACGTGCTCCCCCAGATCGACCGTCCGATGCTTGTTCCCGGCTTGCGAGACGCGCTCAGCTTGGCCGTGGGTGGTGACTTCTCGTGCGTCGTCTTGAAGGACGGTTCGGTGCGCTGTTGGGGCGGCGCATCCGCGGGAATCTGGATGGGCGCAGCGCCGGGCAAGCCTGGACAGCCGGTTACCATCGCGGGCTTGGCCAACGCGGTAGCTGTGGCGGCAACCGATAACTCCGCTTGCGTATTGGACAAACCCGGACGCGTGCGCTGCTGGGGCCACGGCGCGCTGGGGCAGCTTGGTCACGGCCAACTGCAAGACAGCGCCGCGCCGGTCGAGGTCAAGCTGCCCAGCCCAGCGCTTGCACTGACCGCAGGAAGCAACCATGTCTGCGCGCGCCTCCAAAACGGCCGCGCTGTTTGTTGGGGCAGCAACGAACGCGGCCAACTGGGCAACGGCGCAAGCGTCTTTGAGGGCCGCGTGCAGGACGCGGGCGACCGCTCGCCGCTCCCGGTCGCTGTCGTCGGCGTCTCCAACCTCACTCAGTTGGTCGCCGGTGGCAGCCAAACGTGCGCTGTGTCTACCGGGACCAAGGCCGGCGTCTTCTGCTGGGGCGGCACCGCGAACGCTGAAGGAGAGGCGGAAGTGACCGCCGCGCCGCGCTTCCTGCAGGCGGGACCGGCATCGTCCGTCGCGCTGGACAGTCACGGCGGCTGGATTTTGGGCAACAACGATTGGCCGCTGCACTTTGGCATGCAGCCCGATGGCTGGCAGTCCAAGCCAATCCGCTGGCAGTAGCCTTGCGCGGGAACTTCGTTCTTTCATGAACTTGTGGATGCAATGACACGCCGCGTCAGGAATTACCACAACGCACCGCGTTAAGGCTGGACGGAACCGCCGCGCAATCGTACAAAGGTGCCGCCGGGCGCGAATCCGGTGTGCCTGTTGGATCGGCAAGATTGGGTGGGAATGGCTGAAAAAATGCTGAAATTCGTTGGTTTGTCGCGTGAGATGGCCGACAAGCGGCCCGCGGCAGAGCGGCGTCAGGATTTCCTGGAGATTCAGGCCAACCTCGCGATTCCCAACGCGGCGCGTCAATCGTCGCGTTGTTCGCAATGTGGCGTGCCGTTCTGCCAGACCGGTTGTCCGCTGCACAACAACATCCCGGATTGGCTCGCGCTCGCGGCGGAAGGGCGTCTGGAGGAGGCTTGGCAGCTTTCCGCACAGACCAACAATTTTCCGGAGATCTGTGGCCGCATTTGCCCGCAAGACCGCCTATGTGAAGGCGCATGCGTGCTGGAAGTGTCCAACCACGGCGGCGTGACAATCGGCGCGGTCGAACGCTTCCTGACCGAGACCGCGTTTGCCCAAGGCTGGGTGAAACCGGTGCAGGCCGAGGCGGAGTTGGGCAAGTCGGTCGGTATTATCGGCGCTGGACCGGCCGGATTGGCAGCGGCGGAAGAGCTGCGCAAGCTCGGCTGGCAGGTAACGGTCTATGACCGCCACGACCGCGTTGGCGGCCTGCTGGTGTACGGCATTCCTTCGTTTAAGCTGGAAAAATCGGTCGTGGCACGGCGTGAGTCCTTGCTGCGCGAGGCTGGCGTCCAGTTCAAGCTGGAGTTTGCTGTCGGTCGCGATGCGACGTTCGCCCAACTGCGTGCCAAACACGAGGCGATTCTGATCGCGACGGGCGTGTACAAAGGTCGCGCGCTGCAAGTGGCGGGTGCGGACCTGCATGGCGTAGTCCCGGCGCTGGATTTTCTGACGATCGCCAATCGCCACGACCTGGGCGACAAGCTGTCCTTGGCGGACACTGGTCTCTTTGCCGCGGCCGGTCGCGACGTTGTTGTGATCGGCGGCGGTGACACCGCGATGGACTGCGTGCGCACGGCGATTCGCCAGGGCGCAAAAAGCGTGACGTGCCTCTACCGTCGCGATCGGGCGAACATGCCGGGCTCCGCGCGGGAAGTGCAGTACGCCGAGGAAGAAGGCGTTCGGTTCGAGTGGCTCGCTGCCCCTCTCGGTTTTGACGGCGGCGATTGCGTCACTGGCGTGCGCGCGCGCCGCATGCGCCTCGGTACGGCCGATGCCAGCGGTCGCCAAGCGCCCGTGGAAGTGGCGAATTCCGATTTCACGCTGCCGGCTGATCTGGTCGTCAACGCCTTGGGTTTTGAGCCCGAAGACCTGCCAACGCTCTTTGCGGAGCCCGCGCTGCAGGTTACGCGGCACGGCACGATCGCCGCCCAGCACTTGCGGACCAGCTTGCCAGGTGTGTTCGCGGCGGGTGACATCGTCCGCGGCGCATCGCTCGTTGTGTGGGCGATCGCGGATGGTCGCCAGGCCGCCGCGCACATTCACGCCTACCTGCAGAGCAAGCAGGCCGTCACGACTTCCGTCGCGTTCTAGCGCGCCACCGTTAAGCGAGCACCACACATGGAACCCGATCAGATGCAAGCCGAGCAGGAAATTGAGCTGTGGCGCAAAAACGCCGCACTTCTGGATGCCCAAGGTCTGTACGACCCCGAAAGCGAGCATGGCTCGTGCGGCGTGGGCGTCGTGGTCTCGTTGGACGGCACGCCGCGGCGGGAAGTGGTGACGGCGGCGATTGAAGCGCTGAAGTGCGTCTGGCACCGCGGCGCGGTCGACGCGGACGGCAAGACAGGCGACGGCGCGGGCATCCACGTGCAGATTCCGCAGCCGTTTTTTCGCGATCACGTCGTCGCAAGCGGCTTCGAACCAGGTCCCGGCAAGATCGCGGTCGGCATGATCTTCTTGCCGCGCACCGACCTCGCCGCGCAGGAACGCTGTCGCGTGCTCGTGGAGCGCGAGATCATTCGCTTTGGCTACCGCGTCTACGGCTGGCGGCAAGTGCCGGTCCAGACCGAAGTGATCGGTGAAAAAGCCAATGTGACGCGGCCGGAGATTGAGCAACTGATCGTCGGCAATCAAAAGGGCCTCCCGTCGTCAGACTTCGAGCTGGAGCTCTACATCATGCGGCGCCGGATCGAGAAGGCCGCGCACAAAGAGAACATCCGCGATTTCTACATCTGTTCGCTCAGTTGTCGTTCGATCATCTACAAGGGCATGTTCGTCGCCGAGCAGCTGACTTCGTTCTACCCCGACCTCGCGGATGAGCGTTTTGTCAGCAACTTCGCGATTTTTCATCAGCGGTATTCGACGAACACGTTCCCGACCTGGCAGCTCGCACAGCCGTTCCGCGTCATCGCGCACAACGGCGAAATCAACACGCTGCGCGGCAACTTGAACTGGATGATGGCCCACGAAACGCGCTTGGCGCACGCGCGCTTTGGCGACTACATCGAGGACTGCAAGCCGATCGTGACCGCGGGATCCTCGGATTCTGCGGCGTTGGACGCGGTTTTTGAGGTGATGACGCGCGCAGGTCGCCACTTGCCCGCGTGCAAGGCGATGTTGATGCCAGAAGCGTGGTCGTCACAAAGCGCGATGTCTCCGGAATTGAAAGGCTTCTACGGATGGTCCAACTCGGTCATCGAACCGTGGGACGGCCCCGCCGCTGTATGTGGCTACGGCGGTCGCTGGGTCGTCGCGGGCATGGACCGCAACGGTCTACGGCCGATGCGCTGGACCTTGACCAAGGACGGGTTGCTTTTTGCCGGCAGTGAAGCGGGCATGGTGCGGCTGGAAGAAGAGCGTGTTTTGGAGAAGGGGCGGCTGGGTCCCGGACAAATGCTGGCGGTCGACCTCGAAGCGAAAAAGTTCTACCACGATGCCGAGTTGAAAGCGCACTTGGCCAGCCTCAACCCGTACCACGAGTGGGTGCGCGACATCACGCCTTTGGACGCGTTGATTCGGCCAGGAACGGGCGAGCCCACGCACCTGAATCCGCAGGAACTGCGCCAGCGCGAGGCGTGTTTTGCCTGGAGCCACGAGGACCTGGAGCTGATTCTGCAGCCGCTTGTCGCGGACGCCAAAGAGGCGATTGGCTCGATGGGTGACGACACGCCGCTGGCGGTACTGAGTGACAAATACCGCGGCCTGCATCACTTTTTTCGGCAGAATTTTGCGCAAGTGACCAACCCGCCGCTCGATAGTCTGCGCGAGCGCCGCGTGATGTCGATCCGTACGCGTCTGGGCAATCTGGGCAATATTTTGGCCGAAGAGCCGTCGCAATGTCGCCTTCTGCAGCTGGAATCACCGGTTTTGTCCAACGCCGAGTTTGCCGCGATGCGCGCGTACATGGGCAACACCGCGGTGGAGATCGACGCGACGTTTCCGGTAAATGGTGGATCCGAGGCGCTGCGAGAGGCGCTCCAGCGGATGCGCGAAGAGGCAGAGAGCGCGGTGCGTGACGGCCGCGAGCACGTGATCTTGACCGATGAGAAACTGAGCGCGGATCGCGCTGCGGTGCCGATGATCCTGGCGACTGGCGCGGTGCACGTGCACCTTTTGCGGCAGAACCTGCGGACCTTCACGTCGCTCAATGTACGCAGTGCGGAGTGTCTGGACGCGCACTATTTTGCCGTGCTGATCGGCGTGGGCGCGACCACCGTGAACGCTTGGCTGGCGCAAGAGGCGATCGCGGATCGGCATACGCGCGGGCTTTTTGCGCCGCTGACGTTGGCGGCGTGCATCGCCAACTACAAAAAGGCGATTGACGATGGGCTTTTGAAGATCATCTCCAAGATGGGCATTTCCGTGATCTCTGCCTATCGCGGCGGCTGCAATTTCGAGGCGTTGGGTCTTTCGCGCACGCTTGTCGACGAGTACCTGCCCGGCATGCCGAGCCGTTTGTCTGGTATTGGCCTCTCTGGCATCGCCGGGATGGTGGTGGGTGAGCACAAGAAGGCGTTTCGCAACGGGATGTTGCCGATCGGCGGCTTCTACCGCGCTCGTCAAGGCGGTGAACGCCACGCGTGGGATGCCGACGCGATTCACCTGTTGCAAACCGCGGTGGCGACGGACAGCCTGGCCGCGTTCCGCAAATACTCGCAGACGCTGCGGAACCGACCGCCGTCCAACTTGCGCGATCTGCTGGATTTCAACCCCACGCAGACGCCCGTGCCGATCGACGAGATCGAGTCGCTGACGTCCATTCGCAAGCGTTTCCTGACGCCGGGTATGTCGCTGGGGGCCCTGTCGCCCGAAGCGCACGAGGTGCTCAATATCGCGATGAACCGCATCGGCGCGCGGTCGGACTCAGGCGAAGGCGGCGAGGATCCGGCGCGGTTCCGCCCGTATGCAAACGGCGACAACGCCAATTCGGCCATCAAACAAGTCGCGTCGGGTCGTTTTGGCGTCACGATGGAGTACCTGCAGCACTGCAAGGAAATCGAGATTAAGGTCGCGCAAGGGGCCAAGCCGGGGGAAGGCGGTCAGTTGCCGGGCTTCAAGGTGACGGAGCTGATCGGCAAGCTGCGCCATTCGACGCCCGGCGTGACGTTGATTTCGCCGCCACCGCATCACGACATCTACTCGATCGAAGATCTGGCGCAGCTCATCTACGACCTGAAACAGGCCAATCCCGAAGCGCGCGTGTGCGTGAAGTTGGTGTCGCGGTCGGGCATTGGCACGGTCGCGGCGGGCGTGGCCAAAGCCAAGGCGGACGTGATCCTCATCTCTGGCCATAACGGCGGTACCGGCGCATCGCCGCAGACGTCGGTGCACTACGCGGGTCTGCCCTGGGAATTGGGTCTCTCCGAGGCGCACCAGGTGCTCACGTTGAACCGCCTGCGTCACCGCATGCGTTTGCGCGCGGACGGCGGCATTCGCACCGGTCGTGACGTCGTCGTGGCGGCGCTTCTGGGCGCGGAGGAGTTTGGCATCGGCACCGCATCGCTCATCGCGATGGGCTGTCTGATGGTGCGGCAGTGTCACAGCAACACGTGTCCGGTCGGCGTCTGCACGCAGGACGAGGATCTGCGCAAAAAGTTCGCCGGAACCGCGGAAAAAGTCGTCAACCTGTTCAGCTTCATCGCCGAGGAAACGCGCGAGATCATGGCGCGGCTCGGTATTCGCACGTTTGACGAGCTGATTGGCCGCACCGACCTGCTCAAGCAGGTGAGCCGCGGCGCGGTGCACTTGGACGACTTGGACCTGAACCCGCTGCTCGTGCAAGCCGACGCCGGCGGACTGCCGCGCCATTGCGTGTTGGAAGGTCGCAACGAGGTGCCCGACGGTCTCGATGGGCAAATGCTGAAAGACGCTGGGCCCTTGGTTGAAGACGGCGAGAAGATGCAGCTCCAGTACACCGTACGCAACACGCACCGGGCGGTGGGTACGCGTCTTTCCGCTATGATCACGAGGAAGTATGGGATGACCGGCTTGAAGCCGGGCCACGTGACGGTGCGCCTGCGCGGTTCAGCTGGTCAGTCGCTGGGTGCGTGGGCGGTGCAAGGTGTGAAGTTGGAGGTCTTTGGTGACGCCAACGACTACGTCGGCAAGGGACTCTCTGGCGCGACGATCGTTGTTCGTCCGCCGGCAGCGTCTTTGCGCCCATCCGAGCAAAACACCATCATCGGCAATGTGGCGCTGTACGGTGCGACGTCGGGCATTCTGTACGCTGCGGGTCAGGCCGGCGAACGTTTTGCCGTCCGCAATTCCGGCGCGACCGCTGTCGTCGAAGGTTGCGGCTCCAACGGCTGCGAGTACATGACTGGTGGCGACGTCGTGATTCTGGGTGAAGTGGGCGACAATTTTGCCGCCGGCATGACCGGTGGCACGGCGTGGGTCTGGGACCCCGCGCACAAGTTGGCCGAGCGCACCAACCACGACACCGTGCTGCTTGTGCGGCCCGACGACGCTCAGCTTGCGCACGTGCACAGCCTGATTGCGGACTTTGTCGAAGCGACCAACAGCCGCTATGCCACGCAGATTTTGGCAGACTGGGAAGAGGTCAAGGCGCAGTTCTGGCGGGTCTGGCCGCGAGAATTGGCGGCTCGCGCCGTTGCGTAACGCAGACCGCCCCTTGCCTCTGACCGCTTCTTGACCGCACCATACGCCCGCGCCGGAACAACCGCCGCTGCTTGGGGAGCCCTGTATGACGATTCGCCACGACTGGACCTTGGACGAGGTGGTTGCGCTCTACCAGCAGCCGCTTCTGGAACTCGTGTGGCAGTCGGCGTCCCTGCATCGGCAGTTTCACGATCCGCTGGAGATCCAGCGCAGCACGCTGTTGTCGGTCAAGACCGGCGGTTGCAGTGAGAACTGCGGGTATTGTCCGCAGAGCGCGCACCACGACGGTCCGGCGCGCAAATCGCAAGGCATGATGAGTCTGGACGACGTGCGCCTCGCCGCTGTGCGTGCCAAGGAATCAGGCGCCTCGCGCTTTTGCATGGGCGCAGCATGGCGTGAAGTCAAAGATGGCGCGCAGTTTGACAGCGTCATCGAGATGGTCGAGACCGTTTCCGGCATGGGCTTGGAAGCGTGCGTGACGCTGGGCATGGTGACGGCGGATCAGGCGCAGCGTCTCAAGCGTGCGGGTCTGACGGCGTACAACCACAATTTGGACACGTCGAGCGAGCACTACGGCGCGATTGTCTCCACGCGTACTTACGAAGATCGCTTGAAAACGCTGGAAAACGTGCAAAAAGCCGGTCTGCAGGCCTGCTGCGGCGGTATTTTGGGCATGGGCGAGACGAGTCAGGATCGCTGCCGTTTGCTGCAGACCCTCGCGAATCTGGATCCCCAACCGGAGTCCGTGCCGCTCAACGTGCTGGTTCGCGTGCCGGGTACGCCGTTGGCCGACGCGCCGGATTTTGACCCGCTGGAATTGGTTCGTGCGGTGGCCGTGGCGCGCCTGCTGATGCCGAAGTCGCGCGTGCGCTTGTCCGCTGGCCGTAGCGACTTGAGCCGCGAAGCCCAGGCGCTGTGCTTCCTCGCCGGTGCAAACTCGATCTTCTTTGGCGAGCAGCTGCTGACCACGACCAATCCGCAGGTCGCCGCCGACGAGCAGTTGCTGCGTGATTTGGGATTGCACGCTGCATGACCGCGCAGGATCGCCTTTTGGCCGACCTGACCGACCGATTGAAACGGCGGAACTCGGACGGCCTCCTGCGGATGCTGGCGCTCCCAGCGGGCATCGATGTCACGTCCAACGACTACTTGGGCTACGCGCAGGATTCTGAACTTGCGCTGGAGACTGCAGATTTCGTGCGCCGTCACGGCGTCGGGGCCGGCGCGGCGCGCCTTTTGCGCGGTCACCTGGACTGGCACGCGCAGGGCGAGGCCGACTTGGCAGCATTTTCGCAGCGGGAAGCGGCGTTGCTCTTCAGTTCGGGTTGGTCGGCCAACACCGGCCTGTGGCCCGCGCTGGCGACCGCCGACGATTGCGTACTCTCGCACAGTGCCAACCACGCCAGCATCATCGACGGCTTGCGGCTCAGCAAGGCGCACCGCGCCGTGTTTCACGACGAGGACGCGTTGCTTGCGCTCCTGCAAGTGCCGCGGTCGGGACGCGTGTTTGTCGTGGTCGAGTCGGTACAGTCCATGTCGGGGCAGTGCACCGATCTCGTGGCCATCTGCCGCATGGCTTCGGCGCACAATGCCGTCGTGGTCGTCGATGAAGCGCACGCGACGGGCCTCTACGGTCCAGACGGCGCAGGTCGCGTGGCGGAATTGGGATTGCAGGATCAGGTGCTCTGCACGCTACACACCGGAGGCAAGGCGCTCGGCGTCGGTGGCGCGTGGATCGCGGGTCCGCAGGTTCTCATTTCGCATCTGGTTAACCACGCGCGGAGTTTCGTGTACTCGACCGCCGTCCTGCCGGCTTTGGTCGGCGGGCTCCAAGCGGTCGTGCGTCGTCTGCAAAAGGATGCCGCCGCAGTGGCCGACCTGCACGCGAAAGCCGAGTGGCTGCGCACTACGCTGACGATTGCCGGATTCGATCTGGACGGCAGCGCTTCGTGTATCGTTCCCGTGGTGCTGGGTGCGCCGGAAAGGGCACTCGCTGTGGCTGCGCTTCTGCGCGCCGACGGCTTTGACGTTCGCGCTGTGCGCCCACCGACTGTGCCGCAGGGGACTTCCCGCCTGCGTTTGGTGGTTCGCGCACCGCTCACTCACGATCAGCTGCACCGGCTGGCTGAACGGGTGATTCTGCACGTGAAGGGCTAAATGCGCGGGATATTTGTCACAGGCACGGACACGGACGCGGGCAAGACGCTGGTTTCGGCCGCGCTGATGACGGGTGCGCCCGCTGACTGGCGGTACTGGAAACCCGTGCAAACGGGGTTGGCGACCGACGTGGGCGACACGGCTACGGTCGCGCGCTTGGCGGAGTTGTCGCCCGAACGCGCCCCGGACGTGGGCGTGCGTTTGCAGCCGCCGGTGAGCCCACATCACGCCGCCGCGCTGCGCGGTGGGTCGATCGAGACGTCGAGTCTGCAGACGCAAGCGAGCCATCTTGCGAACGATCGGCACGGCGGCTTTTGGGTCGTGGAGGGTGCCGGTGGAATTCTCACGCCCCTCAGTTCCACCGAGACGATGCGCGACTTGGCGATCGCGTTGGACTTGCCGGTACTGGTCGTGGTGCGTGTGCGTCTGGGCGCCATCAACCACGCGCTGCTGACCGCCGCGGCGCTTGGTCAGGCGGGCGTTCGTGCCTTGGGCTTCTTGCTGTCGGGCGACGCCGACCCTTCCTTGGAATCAGCGCTCGCGGCCCACGCAACGCTGCCGGTGCTGGGGCGTCTGCCGCACTGTCCTCCTGAAACGCCGCTTGGCGAACACGGCGGACGTTTGCGTCACGCCATCCTGGAGGCGCTCCGATGACCCTGATCGACCGCGACCGCGCCGTTGTCTGGCATCCCTTTACGCAAGCCGCCACCGCGTTGCCGCCGTTGCCGGTTGTCTCTGCTTCGGGTTCGTGGCTGCATCTGGCTGACGGAACGCGCGTCTTTGACGCCATCAGTTCCTGGTGGACCTGCCTCATCGGCCACAGTCATCCGCAGCTTGTCGCGGCGATCGCGTCGCAGGCGGCCCGTCTGGATCACGTCATTTTTGCCGGCTGCACGCATCCGAGCGCGGTGGAACTGGCCGAGCAACTGGTGGCGCGGGCGCCAGCTGGGCTGACGCGGGTGTTCTACTCCGATGATGGTTCGACCGCAGTCGAAGTGGCGCTCAAGATGGCTGTCCAGTTCCACGCGCAGAGCGGCCAGCCGCAGCGAACGCGGTTTCTGGCGCTTGAAGCGGGCTACCACGGCGACACTTTTGGGGCGATGTCCGTCGGCGATCCCGCGGATTTTGCCGGACCGTTCGCGCCGCTTCTGTGGCCGGTGTCGCGGATTCCAGTGCCTGTGGTCAACGGCGATCCGCTGCGCGCAGACGTGGACATGACCGCCGCGCTGGCCGCGCTCGATCTCCTGCTGGCCAAGAAAGGCGACTCGATCGCCGCGCTAATCGTCGAGCCGTTGGTCCAAGGTGCTGGCGGCATGCGCATGCACACGCCCGCGTTTCTGCAGGCCGTCAGCGCGCGCGTGCGTGCCCACGGCGGCTTGGTGATCGCAGACGAAGTGATGACCGGCTTTGGTCGAACCGGCGCGCTCTTCGCGTCCACGCACGGCGGGCTTCAGCCGGACTTGCTCTGCCTTGCCAAAGGTCTGACCGGCGGAACCTTGCCGCTTTCTGCGACGCTCGCGACTGACGCCATCTTCGCCGCGTTTCTGGGTCCTGACGCTCGGCGCGCGCTGTTGCACGGTCACAGCTTCACGGCCAACCCCATCGCGTGTGCCGTCGCCTTAGCGAGTCTGCGCGTGGGCGAGGACGAAAGTCTGCTGGAACGGGCCGCCGCGCTGCACGCGTTTTACGCCAGTTTTCTGCCGCAACTGCAAGCCCTCGACGGGGTGCGCGCGGTCCGCTGGCTGGGCGGTATCGGCGTCGTCGAATTGCACGGCGGTGGCTACCACGACGCCCAGAAATCGCAGCAAGTGCGCGACGCATGCCTGCGCGATGGCGTGCTGATTCGGCCACTTGGCCCGGTGATCTACACAATGCCGCCGTTGGGTTCGCGTCTGGCGGATGTGGAACGCGCGTGGCAGGTCATCGCTACGGCTCTGGAATGCCACACGTGAAAGGCGGGTACGGCTGACGCCTACGCTGCCGCTTCGTCTGGGTCATCTTCGGCGGACTGTGCTGCCCAAACGCGTGCGTACGTGCCGCCCTGCGCCAGCAACTGCGCGTGCGTACCGCGCTCCGCGATCTTGCCAGCTTCCAACACGACAATCTCATCCGCTGCTGCCAGTGCCGACAGGCGGTGGGAAATGAGGATCGCGCTTGTGCCTTTGGCGGCGATGTCGGCCTGAATCGACGCGAGCAGCTTGGCTTCTGTGTCGTGATCGACCGCTGAGAGCACGTCATCCAGAATCAGCAGGCGATACCCGCGGTAAAACGCCCGGGCGAGTTGGACGCGCTGCCGTTGACCGCCTGAAAGTGTCTGGCCGCGTTCCCCGACGATTGTGTTCAGACCATCCGGGAGGCGCTCGATATCGCTCAGCAGACAGGCTTTCTTCACGGCGTCGGCCACCCGCGCGTCGTCGATCGCCGCGACGCGATCAATGTAACCAATATTTTCTCGCACCGATCGCGAAAACAAGAACGCGTCCTGCGGCACCACGGCCACCGCGTGACGCAAGTCGTCGCGGGCCACGCGCAGGAGATCGACGTCGTTCAGGGTCATTGTGCCCGGCGGCGGCAAGTGCAGGCGCGCCAGCAGCGACACCAGCGTCGACTTGCCAGAGCCCACCGCGCCGTAGACGCCCAGCACTTTGCCCGGTGGCAGATCGAGCGTCAGCCCGTCCAGCACGAACGGTGCGTCGGGCGGCGCGTCGGGATGGCGGTACTGCAGGTTTTCGATACGCAAGTGAATGCCGCGATCGCTGGTTGGCAGCGGCAGATCGCCCATCGGCAAGTCGGGTTGCAACTCAATGACCTCCCACACACGGCGCAACGAGACGACGCCGCGCTGGAGGACGCCGATGACCCAGCCGCCGCTCGCCAGGGCGCCAACGAGGATCGCCACGTAGGAGGCGTACGCCGCGACGTCGCCCAAGGTCATGCGGTTTTCAGCGACGTGGCGGCCACCAATCAGGAGCAAAAAGAAGATGCAGATGTTGCCGACGACCGCGACGACCGGCATGAGGAACGTGCGAATGGCGATGACGCGGAGGTTCAGTGCGGTGAACGCGTCGTTGTCGACGTCAAACTTGGCGAGAAACGCGCTTTCCGCCGCCGCACCTTGGACGACGTTGATGCCTTTGTAGGTTTCCAGCACCGTGTTGCTCAGGCGCCCCAGCGCTTGCTGCGTCTGCGTCATCATCCCAAACGTGCGCGAAACGCCGAGACGGAGCACGACGACCGCCAAGATCAGCGGCACGACGCAGTAGAGCGTAAGCCACGCGTCGGTGCGAAACATGCGGATGAGCGCCCACGTGGAGGCAACGAGAATGTTGAGCACCATGATGGCGGCGAAGCCGACAAAAGCGCGGACGAAGGTGGCGTCGTCGCCGGCTCGCGCCATGATGTCGCCGATACTCCACGACTTGAAGAACTGCGGCGACATGCCCAAAAGGCGCTCCAGCATGTCATTGCGTAGGCGGAATTCGATGGCGCGGCCCGGGTTGAAAAAGAGCACGCGCGAGAGCGTTCGGACGAAAATGACCAGGACCGCGGCACCCGCGATCGCCAGCACCAGCGGTTGAACGGTGTCCAGAGTCACAACTTGCGCCGGCTCCAACGACGGCAGCAGCGCCGCGAACGGCAGCATGTGCCGGACGGCATCGAGCGCCGTTAGCGCGTCGAACACGTCTTTTTGCAGACTGGGAATCGCGACGGTGAGACCGATCGTCGCGACCAGGAACGCCAAACCAGCGGCGTAGATCAGCGCGTATCGGCGGGCGTAGCGGTCGAGGAATTGCCGGAGCATGGCCTGCGTGCGGCGCAAAAAGGTGTGCGCGTCTGGCGACTGTACCTGCCGACGCGAGAATGGCCAAGAAGACGCAGTGAAACCCACGCTGGGAGAAGCGAGAAATCCACGCTGGGAGAAGCGAAGTAGTCACGTTGACCGAATTCCAACGTCCCAGCCGCCGACACCGCGGCGTGCCACCGGAGGTGCACGCTTCGCGGTCCCAGTCCGAGATGCAACAGGTCTCACCCTGTCAGTTTGGTATTCGAAGTGGGTCAGGACGTGTAGTCACGTTGACCGAATTCCAACGTCCCAGCCGCCGACACCGCGGCGTGCCACCGGAGGTGCACGCTTCGCGGTCCCAGTCCGAAATGCAACAGGTCTCACCCTGTCAGTTTGGTATTCGAAGTGGGTCAGGACGTGTAGTCACGTTGACCGAATTCCAACATCCCAGCCGCCGGCACCGCGGCGTGCCACCGGAGGTGCACGCTTCGCGGTCTCAGTCCGACATGCGACAGGTCTCAACCTGTTCAGTTTGGTATTCGAATAGGGTCAGGACGTGTAGACACGGCCCGTCGCGATGGGCCACAGTGAAGCTGTCACGTGGCGAGGCGCTTTGGCCGTTCCTATGCACCAGTATCAGCCAGCTCTCGCGTCGCCTTTGGGCGTGCGCGCGATCGACGCGTGTGTGTGGGCGCGCGGCTATCGCTGTGTGGCGGTCATTGGGGCGAGTAAAAACGCGGGAAAGACAACGGCTTTGAACGCGCTGAGCGCGGCGCTGACGGTGCGCAAGGAGCGCGTGGGGCTGTGCTCGGTCGGCGTGGATGGAGAAGCGACTGACGCGTGGTTGGCGACGCCGAAGCCGGCCGTGGAAGTGCAGCGCGGGATGCTCGTCGTCACGGCGCAGCAGGCGCTGGACGCGTCGCCCGGTCGCTGGAAAGTGCTCAGCACGCTGCCGACCCCGACGAGTCTGGGGCCGACGGTTCTGGCCGAAGCGCGTGTGGAAGGACCAGTGATGCTGTGCGGTTTGGCGCACCGCGGTCATCTCGCCGACGCGCTCGCGGCGCTTCGTGCGGCGGGTGCCGACCGCGTGTTGGTGGATGGCGCCTACCACCGCCAAGCGGCGGCAGACGCCGAAGGTGTGGATGCGCTCGTGCTTTCTGTGGGCGCACTGCTGCCGCTGCACGATGCGCTGCCGACGCTGCGCGCACTCTCGACCCCGCTTGACTCGGATCTACCCCAGACGCTCGATGTCGTGGGCGGCCTGACCGATGCGCGCTTGGCGTTGCTGAACCTCACCGGCGTCCGCGTGCTGCGGGTAGCGAGTCAGGGTGCTGTGCTGCTCAGTTCGGCCGGCCATGCGCGTTTGCATCGAGCGGGTGTTGTCCTGACCGCGCGCCTGACCCGACCACTGGTTTGCTTGACGGTCAACCCGCATCAGCCCGACGGCGACGACGACCCCGCAGCTTTTTTTGAGCACGTCCAGGTTTGGATCGCACAAAACGGCCTGCGAACGCCTATTCTGGATGTCGTGTCGGGCGCCCACACGCCCGCGGAGCACGCATGAATCACCCCTTGCGCCACCTACCAGCGGTCGAAACGCTGCGCCGTCAACGCCCGCTCGCCGATTTCCCGGAATCGCTGGCCGTGACGCTGGCGCGCGAAGCGATTGCCGCTGTGCGCGCGCAGATCGGCCAGGGTGAGTTGTCGCTGGCGCCCGCGATCGCCGCCGCGGTGACCCATGAAGTGGCACGGCGGGCCGCACTTGTGCAACAGCCAAGTTTGCGGCGTATTTTGAACGGTTCCGGCGTGTTGTTGCACACAAACGCGGGTCGCGCGCCACTTTCGGCCGGCGCGATCGCCGCCATTGCGGACACCGCCCGCGGGTACTGCAATCTTGAATTATCGCTGGACGACGGTCGCCGCGGATCGCGACAGGACCACGTGAAGACACTCCTGTGTTGGCTCACGGGGGCAGAAGACGCGTTGGTCGTGAACAACGGCGCGGCGGCGGTCCTTCTGGCGCTGCATGCGCTGGCCGCGGGCAAACAAGTCGTCGTGTCGCGCGGTGAACTGGTTGAAATTGGTGGAGGTTTTCGGATTCCGGAAGTGATGACTGCCGCCGGTTCTGGGCTCGTAGAGGTCGGAACGACGAACCGCACGCACCTGCGCGACTATGAAAAGGCCCTCGCGCGCGACAAACACCAGCAGATCGCCGCACTTCTGCAGGTGCATCGCAGCAATTTTGCACTGGTCGGCTTCACCAAGACGCCCGATTTGAGCGAGCTCGCCGCGCTGGCGCACACCCACGATCTGCCCGTGATTGTCGACGTCGGTTCGGGCGCGCTCGAGGGGCTGAACAGCGACGTGCGCGGCGCTTTTGACCGTGAACCGCTGGTCGCGGACGTCCTGCGTCAAGGCGCTGATCTGGCGTTGTTTTCTGGCGACAAGTTGGTGAGCGGCCCACAAGCCGGCATTTTGGTTGGCAAACGCGCTTTCGTGCAACAGGCCGCGCAGAGCCCGATGGCGCGCGCGCTGCGCGTGGACAATCTGACGCTCGCTGCGCTGGAACATGTGCTTCGCGTGCACCTGCTGGGGCGCGCGGCGACTGAGCTGCCGGCGCTCGCGGCGGTGGCACAGTCGGTCGAGGCGATCGCGCAACTGGCAGAAAAATTAGCCATTGACCTGCGCACACAGTTGCCGGACGGCTGGCACGTTGTCGTGGAGCCCAGCGAGGCGCAGTTGGGCGGCGGCACGGATCCGCTGGTGCGGCTACCGTCTTCGTCGATTGTGCTGCATCGCTTGGGCCGCAGCGGCCCACAGTTGCAGGCGGGGCTCTTGGCCGCTGCCGTGCCGGTCATTGGTCGGGTGCGCGGCGATCACGTGTGGCTCGACGTCCGTACCCTGCAGGCGGGCAGTCACGGCGCCGATCACGCAGCGCTGGGATCTGAATTGTTGGATGGCCTCCGATCACTTTCCGCTTGAAGACAGATCGCGCGCAACTTCTGCGCGTCAAAGTGAAAGGGAGTGGTTGCGAGATTGCGCAGCCCCCTCGGTTGCGCCATACTGCTGACCGGTCTGTCTTGCCCGCGAGGAGGCACCTGTGAAAACACCGCATGATCTCAAGAAAGACTTTGCTCGGCCGACGCGCGCGACCTTCCGGTTGCTTGCCGTCGCCGCCGTGACGGTGGTGGCCCTGGGCGCGCCGACGCTCGCGCAAGCGCAGACCAAAGGCAAGAAAGGCGCCCGCACGGTGTCGTTTGAAGACGACGTGATTGAGGCTACTTACATCCGCCCAGAAGGCGGCACGATCGACGTGAAGCAAAATCAGCGCCAGAGCCTGATTCGCATTCGCACGAACTTCTTTGCTGAGCTGTTCCGTTCGGCTGAGGATCTGTAGACGATGGCCAAGAAGAGCCGGACCGCTGGTACGCCGGCGAATCAATCTGACCTCGCCGCAAGTAACGCTGCGACGCGCGCCGATTTGCCCGCCTTGGGCGGCAACGACGACGCGACCGTCGTGCTCGACGCGATTCCGCTCGTGGAAGAAGACGAGGCGGCAACCACGGTTCTGGACGTCGCCGCTGTAGCTGCCCACGCGGAAGCGACCAAGAAGGCAGCGGCCAGCGCGCCCGCCGCCAAGGTGAGTGCCAAGGCTGCGCCCAGCAAGCAGGCTGCCGCGGCGGCCTTTGGTTCGAACAACGACGAGCCGACGACGGGGCCGCTTGGTCTCGACGTCCGCATGCTGTGGCGCGGTGACACGCACGCGGCGCGGTTCTTCCCGCGGCCGGTTCCGGTTACGCTGGGTGAAGACGGAACGTTCGCCCTGCCGCCCGATTCGATGGGCAAGAAAGACGGTGAGCTTACGCTGCTCGTTGAGCCGCATGCGACCGCCGGTTTTGCGCTGCGCATCGATAATCCCGCGGCGCAGGGTCACCTCCTGATTGACGGCAAAAGCTACGAGCTGGCCGCCGTTCGCGCGGGCACCGAGAGCGTCAAGGGTCCATCGATCCCGATCACGGCGAAAACGCACGCGTACGTGCAGTTTGACGACTTCACCTTCCTGCTCAGCCGCACCGCCGTTCCGCCGCCGCCGCCGATCAGCCTGTGGAGCCGCGAGAACACGATCTTCTTGCTGTGCTTGTTGCTGGCGCTGGCGTTCTTGGGCGGTCCGCTGTTTGCGGGCTTTAACTCGGCGGAATTCCGCAACCGCGCCAAGCTGAGCTACCTGGATCAGGTCGAGCAGGATCTGCGCAAGCCGGAACTGATCGAAGTCCTGGTGCAGGAAGACAAAGTTCAGGAAGAAAAGAAAGACGACGCCAAGGAAGACGACAAGAAGCCGGACGACTCGATGCCCGTTCAGCCGATCCAGAAGCCGGAGGACAAGAAAGTTGAAGCGGCCAAGAATGAGCTGGACAAGCTGAACGAAGAGGATCGCAAAGCGAAGGTGACCGACCTCGTCAAGGACGAGATCGCCAAAAATACCGCGCAGATCGACGATGCTTTGAAAGATGTTGGCGGGCCGTCGACCAAGCTTTTTGCTGAAGATGATGGTTCGGGCGGCCAGCCGATCGCGGGCGTAGCGGCGGATTCGAGCAATCGCGCGGCGGATTCGTTGGGCGGCGGTGGACGGCGCGGCGCGGGCGATGGCTCGGAGACGGGGCGGCAAGTGGCGTCGGGCTTGGGCAAGGACAACAGCTTGAACGGCAAAGACCCGTCGCTGAATGTCAAAGAAAAGCAGCAGAGTCTGGTGCGCGTGGGCGGCAGCGTCGGCGACGCGACGGGTGAACTGCCCAAGACGGTTATCAAGGCCTACATCGCGACCAAGATGGGCGCCATCAAGGCGTGTTACCAGAAGGGCTTGCAGAGCAACCCCGATCTGTCGGGTAAGATCAAGGTCAAGTTCCTGATTCAGCCCAACGGCGCCGTCAACCCGGCCAAGATCGACGAGTCCACCATTGGCAACGACGCGGTGGAAAACTGCGTGCTGAACAACGTCAAGGCTTGGAAGTTCCCGCAGGCCAAGGGCGGCGGCATCACCAACGTCGTGTACCCGTTCGTGTTTGCATCGCATTGAGGACCTGACGTTTCGGGGGTTTCGATGTTCGTGCGCGCCTTGCCACTTCTGGTTCTTGCCTCGCTGGTCGCCTTGCCGGCGTGTGATGACACTGAGAAGCGCTTTGTTGCCGCGAGCAATCAGGCCGTGGAAGCGTTGGAGCACGAGGACTTCAACCACGCGGAGTCTTCGCTCAACGAAGCGTTGAAGTTGCGACCCACGGACGCCGAAACGCTGTATTACCTCGGCGCGCTGCACTTGAAGCGCGAGAATCCCAAGGATGCCGCCGCCGTACTGCAGCGCGCCGTGACGGCGGATCCGCAGTTTGTCGATGCGTGGCTCAATTTGGCCAAGGCGCGCTATGAGCTGCACGACGCGAAAGGCACGCTCGATGCCGTGCAGTCGCTCCTGAAGCTGGACCCGGGCCATCCGAATGCGCACATGCTGGCGGCGCGCGTAGCGATCGAGGCGAAGGATCGCGTCACTGCGGACAAAGAACTGCGCGCGGCGATCGCGGGCGACGCGGGTTTTGCCCCGGCCTACGTGCTCCTGGCGCAAGTGTACGGGCACGTCGAGGCTTTTGAAGCCGCGCGCGATGTGCTGGCGGAAGGTCAGCGTTTTGCGCCGCAGAGCGTGGAAATCCAGGAAGCGCTGGGTCTGACTTGGCTGGATCTGGGTCGTCCGGATCGCGCCAAGACCGTGTTGGCGGCAGCGGCGGCGCATCCCAAGGCCCGCGCGGGTTTGCAGCTGAACTACGCCAGCGCGCTCTTACAGCTCGGTGAGAAGGACGCGGCGATTCAGGCTTTGCGCGCGTTCATTCTGCAATCGCAGGGCACCAAGACCCAGAACGATCCGGCGGTAGAGACAGCCGCGCGGATGTTGCGGCACTTGAAGGGCGGCTGAGGCCGTTCGTATTTCGGAGACAGTTGATGAATTCCCTTCGCTTTGGTTTGGCATTTTTGGCGCTCGGCGCTCTCTCCGCGTGTGGCACCTCGACCACGGAATCCACGACTAACGACACCGACACCGCCGTGGGCACGGACGCCGCGACGGAAGACACGATTGCCGGCACGGACGCCACGACTGACGCCAAGGACGTCAAAGACACCAGCGCCAAGGACGTGCAAGCGCCCAGCTGCGCGGCTCGCGTCGGCGCGTACGCGATCGATGGTACGTGCACGGGCGGCGCGTCGTCGATCACGTTTGGCTGTATGCTCGCCAAGGATTGCGAGCTCACGTGGGTCGGCGACTACCGCGCGTGGAGCGGGCCGCTCAAAGGCAACGACTTCACGCTCGCCAGCGCGGACGGTTCCGAGACCTTCACAGGCAGTTTTGATACCAACAGCACGGGCTTCTACCACTACGACAACGGCAGCCTGACGTGCGACGCGACCATCGCCTACGTCGACCCGACCGCAGCGGACAGCCTCTGCTGCGACGTGATGACCAACGACTGCAAGAGCGGCGATTCGTGCGTGGTCGTCCAGGAAACCGTGAACAACGCGCCGGTCCTCACCACTGGCTGCGTGCCCTTGGCCACAAGCCCGACCGCGGAAGGCGCCGCGTGCACGCAATCGGCCACGGAAACCGGCTGCGCGGTGGGCAACCTGTGTGTGCGCAACACCGGAAGCACCGGCAACGACGGCACGTGCCAGCACTTGTGCCAGCAAGGCAGCGAGTGCAAAAGCGGCCAGCAGTGTGACATCGTCGCCGACGCGCCGCGCGCCGGGCTGTGTGACAAGGCTTGCGCGCCTTTTGCCGACGAAGGTGGCGGCGATGTGTGCCCCAGCGGCCAGAACTGCCTGCCGACGCTGATTTCAGGCGACAAGTACGCGCGTTCGATCAGCACGACCTGCGGCACAGCCGGGACCGCCACCGCCGGTTTGAAGTGTGGCAACGGCGTCTACTGCGGCGTGGGTTTGGTCTGCGTCAAGTCGGCATGCACGCCGACGTGTGACACCAAACACCCGTGCGCCACCGGCGCGTGCACGAGCTTCGGCCTGCCCAATGCCAGCAATCTGCCCGCGGGATACGGCTTCTGCAAGTGAAAGCGCTGGCGATTGCGCTGCTTCTGGTCGCGCAGCCCGCCTGGGCGTGGACGCAGTATCGCACGCTGCCCATCGGCGATGACGGGCTGCCGCGCGGTTGCGGGATCCGCTGGGCGGTCACGGAAGTTCCACTGGCGCTGGAAGCAACGACCCTCGACGGTTTGGCCGATCTGGACGTGCAAGCCATCGCGAAGACATCGGCGGACACGTGGCAAAATGTCCAATGCGGGCTGTGCACGGGCTGCTCCAACGGTCAGGTCGTCGCGCAGACGTGTGCCGCCAACGGGTTGGGTCAGAACCTCACGTGGCTGCCCAGTGGAATGCCGACGCCGATCGGCGCCACGTGCACGAGCCTCAACACGACCGGCAACTGCGACACGATTCAGGGCAACGGCAATTGGGTCCACATCGTTCACGACAAGAAGACTTGGCAAGAGCAGGGCATGAGCAGCCTCGTCGTCGCGGTGACCGTGCTGACGTACGACCGCAATTCGGGTGAAATTCGCGACACCGACGTGCTGCTGGACGACTGGAGCCACGATTTCTGCATCGCGCCGGCGTGCAAGGCGGACCAGTACGACTTGCAGAGCACGCTGACGCACGAGTTTGGCCACGTGCTGGGGCTGGATCACACAATGGACCCGGAAGCGACGATGTTTGCGGGCGCAGATCCGGGCGAGCTGAAGAAGCGCACGCTCGCGGTCGACGATACAAGCGGCGTTTGCACGGCGTACCGCACCACGTGCACATCGTGCGCGGATACGGCGCCGACCGGCTGTCAAACCAGACCCGTTTCCAGCTCCTGGGGACTCCTGCTTTTGCTGGCGGCTTGGGGTACAATCCGCCGCGCGCGCAATTGACTTTGCCGTCCTCGACCGATAGAAGCCGCAGCGGTCTTTTTGGGGCCGCACACGCCGGGAAGTGCATGACAGAATTGTCCCAAACCGCAGAAGACAGCGCGATCGCTGAAGACGCTTTGCCCGTAGCTGCGGTTGATCCCACGGCGCCGCGTGCAGTCCTGCCGATCCTCGCCAACCCCATCGACATCGCGCCGTTCTCGCCCGGTCCCAACGATCGGCTGATCCGCTGGCTGGCGATCGCCGCGGTTTTTGTCCTTTACGTGATGAACTGCGGGTCGTTTGGCCTGTGGGATCCGTGGGAAACGCACTACGGTGAAGTCACCCGCACGATGTACGAGTCCTACGACTGGGTGAACCCGTGGTGGGGCTATCGCACACAGATCGGCTCGGAGCCCATCGGCGGCGAGTGGTTTTACTCAAAGCCCGTCTACATTTTCTGGTCTGAGCTGACGTTCCTGAAGCTCATTGGCTTGACCGACTGGGCGTTGCGCTTGCCGCAGGCGCTGTTGGGCGCGTCGATGTGCTCGGCGGTCTACCTCGCGCTGGAACGCATCGTCTCGCGGCGCATGGCGCTCATCGCTCTCGCCGTGACTGCACTCTCGCCGTTCGTCTACATGGTCAGCCGTCAGGCCCAGACCGACAACCCGTTCGTCGCCACGCTCACCATCGGCCTCTGCTTCTTCGCCATCGCCATCTTCGGCAAGCGCGAGCAGTGGCAGGAGCGCGGCTTCTTCTGGGCGACGCTCGCGTTCCTGACGTTCGTCACGCTGAACGTCGTGCCGCAGCTGGTTATCATTTCGACCGACTTGTACCAAGCCAACGCCGGCCAAGGCATGACCGGCCTTGCCGCGTGGGGCGACATCGTCCAGCAAAACGGCGTCTACCATCTGATTTTCTACGTCCCCGTGTACTTGGCGATTCTCGCATCGGTCATTGTGCCTGTGTGGAAGCAGAAGAAGACCGCAGAGGGCTGGGACCTCGCGTTTCGCGACCGCTGGCTGCGCAAGTACCTGCTGCTTTGTGGCTTCATGTTGCTCGCGCAGGCGACCTACGCCAAGGGCCTTTTGGGCTTCATGCTGCCGGGCGCGATTTTGCTCGTGTACTTCGCCGTTTCGCGTCAGTGGGGCCTCGTGGCCAAGCTGGAGCTCGCGCGCGGTGCGCCGCTGTTCTTCTTGACCGTGCTGCCTTGGTACGTGGCGATGTTCTGCCGCCACGGCATGCCGTACTACCAGCGGTTCTTCATTCACGATCACTTCAACCGCGTCGGCGCGGGCGTGCACCAGATTGATACCGGCACGTTCGAGTACTTCGTCGAGTGGCTGGGCTACGGTCTCTTCCCGTGGTCGGCGCTCGTGCCGCTGGCGCTGATCGCCGCGGTGTCGTCGATCCGCGCTGAGCGCGATCTTCCCGGTCTGGCGACGCCTGCGGAGTCGGTCGCGGCGACGGTGCAACACTGGAAGGCGTTCCTGTTTACCTGGTTCCTCATCTCGTTCCTCGTCTTCACGGGCAGCTCCACGCGGTTTCACCACTACATCCTCCCCGGTGTGCCGGCGCTGACGATGCTGGTGGCGTTCCTGTTGGACGAATCGCTCGATGATCGCCGCCCGCGCGCACGCTTGGTCATGCTGCTCGGCTTGCTGACGTTTGGTGCGATCGTCGTGAACCTGCTGGGCGATTACCAGAACCTCCGCAACCTGTTCACCTACAAGTACGACCGCCCGATGCCGGAGAACATGCCGTTTGACATGAACGCCGTCATCAAGTGGAACCAGGATCCGGTGCCCGCGCAGACGTGGGGCGAATCGCCGTTCGGCAAGCACGTCGGTCCCATGGTCGCCAACATCTTGACGATTCAGTGGTTCCGCTTTGAGACGTTCATCCCCGTGGCAGCGTCCTTGGGCGGCGTCGCGATGCTGTTGCTGCTCTGGCAGAAGCTGCGTCGCGTGGGACTGTGGCTGATGACCGGCACCGCCGCGCTTGTCGCCTTCTGGGCGCTCAACTACTACATGCCGTCGCTCGCGCCGCACTGGAGCCAAAAGTACCTGTTTGAAGCGTACTACGACGACTGTCACCTGCACCCGAATCCGCCAGCGATCACGGAAGCGTACACGCCGCTGTTGACCCGCGCGGGGCTCGGTGCGATCCCGGAGTTCCTGGACAGCCGGACCAAGCGCGTTTGTCAGGAAGACATCGTCAGCTGGCTGATCACCTGGCGCGGTGAGACGTTCTACTCGAACAACGAGATCCGCCCGCTGAACAAAGCGACGCAGTTGGAGCCCTACTTGAAGGACTTCAACCATGGCAAGAATTTCTACGCCCTTTTGGAACGCGGTCGCTTGGGCGGTTTTGAGTCCAAGGTGAAGTCGGAGACCAAGAAGCTGCGCGATGCGAAGACGCCGGGTTTTGAGCGGATCAAGGACTGGGATTGTCGGTTGATCAGCAACGACTCGGCGTATTTTGAGCTCGCGAAGTGCATGTTGGAAGAAGGGGACCCGGCTGACGTGAAGGCGCAAGCCAAACCCGCCAAGCCGCGTACGCCTGCCAAACCGGAGAAGGACGAAGAGGCGAGCTCGCCTAATCCCAGTTTCTGATTCGTGCGCGCCCGCAAGGACCACGTTGTCAGTCGCGCGTGGTCGCGTCATACTCGGCGCGGTTGTGCTTGGAGCCGGTCCCTTGGCTAAAGTTTGCCCCAAATGTCACGCCAGTCAGTCCGACGGCGTCGAGTTTTGCCCGACGGATGGTAGCCGTTTGCAAGCGTTGCCGGCGCAGCCGTCCAAGCTGCCGACGACCGGTTCGGAAGCGGATCGGCAGTTTCAATCGACGCTGATGGGTGTTGGCGGTGATCAGGCGCAGAAGCTTGCCGCTGCGCTGCAGTCCAAAGACGACAACGAAGCGGATGCGACGATGGCGTTTGACGTGAGTGCGCTCCGTCAGGGTGCGCCCGCGCTGAAGCCGGTGGATGGATTCCGTCCGGCGCCTCCGCCTCCGCCGCAGAAGACCATTCCGCCCATGCAGCGCCCGGCGGGTTTGGCTCCCAAGCCTGTGCCCGTCGCACCCCGCCCGGTCTCGACCGCCGTACCAGCGCCGGTGCCGCACCCCGCGCCCGCCCGTCCAGCATCGACGGCAGCGCCAGCTTCCGCCGCAGTGGCGCCGACCGCAGCGACAACGTTGGCCAAGCTCATCGAGACTTCAGGTGCGCTGCCGACCAATCTCGCCGTCGGGCGTGTCTGCGACGTGGCTGAACTGCTGGGCCGCGGCCGTCCGGCAACGCCGGTGACGCCTGCCCACATCGGTTACGGTGACACGACCGGCAGTGGCAAGCCGCGGTGGACGGAGCCCGCTGGGCTTGATCCCGCGTATCTGGCGCAGTATCGGCCACCGGATCTCGACCAAGGTGCCACAGCGGCAACCGACGCGTACATCCTGGCCTGCGTGCTTTTTGAGGCGCTTACCGGCAAGCCGCCATTTCGCGGCAAGACCGTCGAAGAGATCGCGCGCAAGCAGGCGATGGCCGCAGCGCCCGCCGTGCGTCAGATCAAGACCGACTGCGACTTGCCACCGTCGCTGGAAATTGAGCTGCAGCGCGCACTGAAGAAGCGCCCCGGCGATCGCCACCCGTCGCTTGCGGCTTTCGCAGACGGGATTCGCAACGCTGTGCGGGAAGATGACCGATCGACGACCGCGCTGGACGTGAGTGAGGTGGCGTACCTGCAGGAGCTGCTGCAAGGCGGCCAAGCGCCCGCGCCACAGTCCAAAGCGCCGCCGCGCGTGCCGACTGCGCCCGTTAAAGCCGTCGTGCCGCCCGCCGCAGCGCCTGCACGTGCAGCGCCCGCGCCAGCTCCGGTTGCGCCGTCCGCACCGGCACCTGCGCCTGCAGCGCCCAACCGCACAGGTCTTTACATCGGCGTTGCCATTGTCGTCGCCGCTGCCTTGGGTGCCGGTGTGTTTCTGGCCACGCACGGTGACAAAACCGAGCCGCCGCCCGCTGTCAAAGCGCCGGAACCGCCGCCGCCCGAGCAGCCGGACGTGGTGCAAACGCCCGACGTGCAACCGGACATTCAGCCCGACATCCCGCCGGACGTACCCGACGTGCAGCCCGACGTGGCGCCGGATATCGCCCTGGATATCGAGAAGCCCAAGGTCAAGCAGCTGCCACACAAGCCCGACGTTAAGGCGCCCGACGTGAAGGTCGAGCCGAAGATCGAGCCGAAACAGGAAAAGAAGCCTGACATCAACCGGCCGCCTGTTTTCTAAACCTTCTGCTTGGGTAGCTCGTTCGCCATCATGCCTGACGCTTATTTCTCGCTGCCGCGGTCGACCAAGCCCGCCGCATTTTTTGGCCAGCACCTCGCGGCGTTGCCGCTGCGCCTGCCGCTCCTCACGCTGCCCGACCGCGTCGTGTACCACGTGCAAGGCGTCGGGTCGTGGTCGGTGGGCGTGGTCGACGGCCGTTTGGACGTGCAATCGGGCGCGGTGGGGCCGATTGGCCTGCAAGTCACCGCGACGGAAGCACACTTTCGCGAGGCCATCACGGGCGCCTTGCGCGAGCGGCATCTGGAGGTGTTGAAGCGCCAGAAGCTGCCCGCGGAAGTGCCGGATCTGCGTGCGCTGAAGATCGATGTGGCGCGGCTGAAAGCGGCAATCGCCGTCGGTGGCAGTCTGGCGTTCATTCTGCACGATCGGGAATACGACGACGTGTACCGCTACGTGCTGACCATTGGCAATGGTCCCGCGGCTTACGCGCAGGCGACCACGACGATTGAAGTCGACGCGGACGATTTGGTCACGCTTGCCGCAACCAACACGCCGCCGATGAAAGTGCTGGTCAGCGGAAAGCTGCGTCTCGCGGGCGACGTTGGGCTGCCGGGCAAGCTGCTGACCGCGCTTTTGGGTTAAGCGGCGCTACGGCGCTTCAGTCGCGGTTCGGCACATCTGCCGCAGCGCGCTCGCGACCTGCATGCTCATTCCGTCGGGCGCCCACACGACTTTGGCCGGGTTGACACCAAATAGCGTCACTGAGAACACGCACGCGGCCAAATAGGTGCCCGCCGGAACCGGATGGGACCCGTCACCCTGGTACAGTTCAATCTCCGGATGCTTGGCCAACGTCAGCATCCACGCGTCGCCGACCGGCACGCGCACGCCGCCGTTCTGCACCGCGGCTTTCTCGTAGCCGTCGTGCAGCAGCTTGGCCAGCGCCGCCTGAGTGCCGCCCGTCCACGCCTGTTGGTACAGCGCATCGCCCGCTTTGCGCGGCCACGTCTGGTAGAACGCTACTTGCGCCTTCACCTTGTGCACGTCGTTCGCGAGCGTCTTCGCCGCGGCGAGAAAGTTCGTCAGATCGCCCGCCGGTTCCACGGATTGCCCTTGCAGGACGACGTGCGTCCAGCCACCTTCGGCGATCTTCGTCACCGCTTCCGTCTGCGCGAGCATTACCGCGAGTGTCGCTCCACCCTGCGTGACCGAGGCCTGTTGGACCTTCACGCCCGCCGACTGGGCAAATTGTGCCGTCATCGCAGGCAGATCGTTCACGTACGTGTAGCTATTGCCGATGAAGAGCACGTTTGGCGGTGGGCTTGGCGTTCCTGTGTCCGTCGCGAGCGTGTCGTCCGCCCCAGTCACGTCGTTCGCCATGCCAACGTCCGCAAACACCAGCGCGTCGGCGAACGCATCCTGATCGTCGACCCACTCTTCTTCAACAACCGCCGCGGGCTTGTGGCACGCCACGAGCGTCCACAAAAACGCGGTAACCAGCCAGCGCAACATCGTCTTCATCAGTAATCCCGTTCTCTTGCGGCGCGAAACACCTTGCCGGCGTTCTTGCATTCCTGCCGTGCGGCAAATTCCAGGTGGCGCGTCGCCAGCGGCTTGCCCTCCGCGGCTGCCTGATACGCCGCGCGCAGCACCGCGTTCTTGATGTGACCGCCCGACAGCTCAAAACGCTCGCCCAAGTCATCCCAGTCCACGTCGTCGTCCACCGGGCACGCCTTGGGAATCAGCGTTTGCCAAATGTGCGCGCGGTCCTCGCGTTCGGGGAACGGAAAGTGGACCTTGAAGCCGATGCGCCGCTGAAACGCCTTGTCGATATTCTTCTCCAGATTCGTCGTCAGCAGCACGATGCCTTCAAAATTCTCGATCTCTTGCAGCAAAATGTTCGTCGCCATGTTGCTGTAGCGATCCACGGACGAGTCCACTTTGGTGCGGCTGGCAAAAAGCGAGTCCGCTTCGTCAAAAAGCAGAATGCCGTGCGAAGCGCGCGCGGACTCAAAGATCTTCTCGATGTTCTTCTCCGTCTCGCCGATCCACTTGGACACGACGCGCGGAATGGAGATCTGAAAGAGCTGCTGGTCCAATTCGTGCGCCAGAATCGTGGCGCAGAGCGTTTTGCCCGTGCCCGGCTCGCCAGAAAAGAGCGCGATCAGGCCCTTGCCCGTCGACATCTTTTGGCCAAAACCCCAGTGGTGCAGCACGGTGCCGCGGTGTTTGGCCGCCGTAAACAGCTCTTCGATGTCGTCTCGCGTCTCCGGCGGCACAACGAGATCGGACAGCGTCAGGTCGTACTTCCGCCGCACGGCGTACTCGTCCAGGCTCGCGCGGATCTGCTCGTGGCAGGCACGGCGCAAGATCTCGTGCGTCATCGTCGGCGTCAGCGGATCGGCGGCCATCGCGCGGTTCACCGCGACCTGCATCGCGTTGCGGATGAGCGCGCCGGGAAACGCGTACTGACCGGCGAGCGCTTCCACGTCACAATCCGTGGCGAACGTCACGCCGTCAGGGCGGTGCAACCGGAAAATGCGGGCGCGTTCCGCCGCCGCGGGCGTCTCCAAAATCAGCCGCTGCACGACAAAACGGTCAACCAGCGCGTCCAGCGCACCCGTGTCGCGCGACGTCAGCACGACGATCCCCGAATGCCCGGCAAACGCTTCTTGCAAGAGCCCCAGACGCGTCGCACCCTTGCCGCAGAGCGTGTCGATGCCGTCCAGCACCAGGATCGCGCCGCCCAAGCGCGCCTGATCCAAGGACGAGTAGAGATTGCGCGCCAGATCCGCGTCGTTCTGCTCCGCCAGCCGCGTGGCGTCGATCTCCAGCAGCGGCTTGCCCAGGTGCTTGGCCAGCGCGTGGACGAGCATCGTTTTGCCCGTGCCCGGCGGACCGGAAATCTCGACCACCAGCGCTTCCGGCAGCGCGAACGGCGTTGCGCTCAGTGTTCGTGTGCGCCGCGCGTCGTGTTGCTGGAGCAAGCTCAGCAGCGCGTCGATCGCGCCGGGCGGCAGCACAACCGATTCCAGCGCCACCGTTGGCCAGGAAAACGCCGCCATCCCGGCCATCGAGGTATCCAGCAGCCCTTGCTCACCCAGCAGCAATTGCATCGCCCGCGGCGCCGGCACGATCTCTTGTCCCAGCAGATTGTCGGCGCTGCCCGCAGGCGGCCGTTCCATCGCGATGAGTCGCGCGCGGCGCAACGGACCATCGGGGGCAAAACGCGCGCGCACCGCCAAGCGTTCCACCGGATCCTGCACGAGGAATTCCAGACACAGACGCACGTCCACCGTGTTGGCGAGCAGGTTGTCGTTAAACCGCGCGATCGCGTCCCGCGTGTCGACGTCCACGTGCGGCGCGATCGCCAGCGTCAGAATCTGCTGATCCAGCGCGTCCAGATCGTGCTGGTGCGCCAACGCAACGATCGGCAACTGCAAACCGAGTGTCACCGCCTCTTCTTCCACCCGCGTCAGCGCCGCCGCGAGCAGGGCCACTTCCGCGCGCGCCGGATCCGCCGACTGCAGCGCCTCGTCTTCCGTCAGTCCCGCCGCGCGCGCCTGCCGCACTTGGGTAGCCAGACTCAAGCGCACGCGCAAAAGACGGCACGCCGTGGCGAGCCACTGCAAGCAGAGACGCAAACGGGTCTGTGCTTCGGGTTCGAGCGACATGGACACCTGGCCGCGCACAAAGAGGCGCTCACGCATCTTAGAACAAGCGCGCGGTGAACGTCAGCCCGGAGTTTCCGTCCGCGGCGTCTGACGCGGCATGGGCGGCGGCGGAACCTTGGGCAGCGTGTTGAGCTGGTTCATCGCCATCATCTCGCGCATCTGCCGCTGCATGCCTTCGGTCGAGCCATCCAGGAAGATGACGTTGCCCTTGCCTTGTTCGGCAAAGTGCTTGAGCGACTCCGTCCACATGAAGAACAACAGGAAGCCCGGATCCAGACCCGCTGCTTTCATCTGCTCGACGGACTGCCGCACGCCCTTGGCCATTTCTTCGCGGAACTGCGCCACGCCTTGGCCTTGCAGTTTGCTGGCTTCGCGCTGCGCTTCGGCGGAAATCTGGATCGCGCGACCTTCCGCTTCTGCCGCCTTGGTCTTGGTAATCAGCAGCGCCTGGCCTTCATTTTCCGCAGCCGCGCGCATGTTGGCCGACGCGACGACTTTGGCCATCGAGGTCATGATGACCTCGTCAAACACGATGTCGTTCATCTGCAGGTCGATGAGGTGATAACCCCATTCCTCCAGGTTCGCGTCCAATTGCGACTTCACTTCGTGCACGATCTCGCGACGCAGGCTGAGAATTTCCGACTGCCTTTTGGTCGCGACGAACGAACGCACGCTGCCTTCCACGGTGCGGACCAGCGCCTGCATGAACGAGCGCTCGTCGATGAACTTGAACGCGACGTTCTTGATCGTCTCTTCGTCCTGGTTCAGCACGGCGTACAGCAGCATCGCCTTGAAGCCGACGGTCGCTTGATCAGACGTAATCGCCTGAAATTCCAGCTCGACCGAGCGGTTCTGGATGGAGATGCGCCGGTAGATCGACTCGATCAGCGGCAACTTGATGTTGAGGCCCGGCCGCAGCACGCGCCCGTACTTGCCAAACATCGTGATGACCGCGACCGTGCCTTGGCCGACCGTCAGAAACGACGAGAACAGCACGATGAGGCCGATGACAATTGCAAATCCAAGCAGCGGGACCATGGTTTCCTCCAGCGACCGGTAGACGTGGCGATCGTACGCCCGTTGCGGGAGGTTGGCAAAACGACAACGGCGGCCACCCGGGGGAGCACAAGTCCCGGATAGCCGCCGTTTCACCTCGACGGGCGAGGCCGTTTTGTCAAAGCGTCGGCCTTACGGCAGGGTGGCCTTGACGTCGATCTTGAGCACGACGCCGTCGCGAATCAGGTCGTTGGGCATGCCAGCGAAGACGATGCCGAAGTCCTTGCGGTTGATCGAGAACTCGGTCTTGCCGCTGATGTCCTTGCCCGCGACGGTGACGGTCGCCGGGAACTCCACGTCCTTGGTCACGCCGTGCAAGCTGAGCTTGCCCTTGACCAGGTGCGTCGCGCCCTTTTCGCCAGCCTTCGCCGAGATTTCCGACGAGACGAATTCCGCGGTCGGGAACTTGCCGGCGTCAAAGAAGTCGGGGCTCTTCATGTGGCCTTCGAACTTCTCTTTCATCGGGTTGGCGTCGATCTCGGTCAGGCTGCCGGTCTGCACCGTGAAGTTCAACGCGCCGCCTTCCGGCTTGCCGTCCTTGAGCGCGATCGTGCCCTTGAACTCTTTGAACTGCAGCTCGTGCGAGCCGGTGACCTTCGAGCCAATCGCGCCGATCGAGCCGGTCAGCGCGAGGCCGTCAGCAGCGGGAGCCGCCGGGGCAGCCGCGGGCGTCGCAGCAGCCGGGGCCTCGGTCGGGGACGCCGGCGGGGGCGGTTCAGCGGGCTTCTCTTCCGGCTTCGCTTCCGGCGCGGGCTCCGAGACCTTGGCGGCGGGGGCTTCCTTGGACGGGTCCTTGGCGCAGCCAGCAAGGGCGGTGAGCGCAGAGAAAGAGGCAACGAGAATCAGCGAACGGTAGAGCGACATGGACAAACTCCGAGGGTAGAAGACGCAATCGTCTGCGTCAGAAGCGGTGCGGTCGTATGAGAATCCGCATAACAGAACGTTCATCCTAACGCACTGCGTCAAGGACACAAGCACAATCGGGCGAAAGCATCGTTTCTGTGTGTGAACAATCGGCGCGGGCTACTTGCCGTGGAACACCGGCGTGCGCTTGGCGAGCAACGCCATGACGCCCTCTTTCGCGTCGTCCGTGTCCACCGTTGCGGCTTGGGCAAACGCTTCACGCCACGCCGCAGTGCGCGGATCCCAGCCTAAACCTTGGTAGATCGACTTCTTCATCAGGCGCACAGCGATCGGCGCATTCTGCGCGATCTGCTCCGCCAACTTCAGGGTTTCCGGCAGAACCTGATCGGCTGGGACCGCGCGCAGGAAGAGGCCCAGATCGACGCCTTCCTGCCCCGAGAACAATCGACCGGTAAAGAGCAGCTCACACGCCCGCGGCACGCCCGTCAAACGCGGCAGGATGTAGCTGATCGCCATGCCGGCGTGAAGTCCCAGCCGTGCGAAGTTGGCGCCGTATTTGGCGTCCTGCGCGACGATGCGCATGTCTGTCATGAGCGACAAACCAAAGCCGCCGCCAACGGCGTGGCCTTGCAGCGCGCCCAGCACCGGCACCTCGACGTCGCCCAATGACAGGAACGGCTCGTACATCGCCGCCGAACGTTCGGGCGACGACAAGTGCGCGCCGTCGCGTTGGATTTGGCTCCGGAAATCTGCGCCGGCGCTGAAGCACGGACCGCTGCCGGTCACCACAAGGCACCGCACGTCCGGCAGCGCGCGCACGTCGCGGACGGCTTGGGCAAACGCGTCCAAAAGTTCCGGCGTCATGCTGTTGCGGTTGTCCGGGCGGTTCAGTTGGAGGATTGCCACCGCACCTTCTTGGCGCAGGAGGACTGCGGGTTCTTGCTTGCTCATCGTGCTCAACTCCGTTCTTGCGCGGTTCCTACTGCCGCGGTTCTGCAACCAGTAGCACAAGCGCCACTCGTCCGTCTCGCTGCTGCACCGCCGCCAGCCCGATCGACTGGGCCTCGGGCGACAACACAGCGTCGGGCCACTCCAGCTGCGCCAAATCGGCCGTCACGGCGGTCCACACGCGCAGGCGTCCGCGCACCACGTGGCGCTCTTGGGCCAGCGCGAGCGCGCGACCCGACGCGTCCTGCAGGCGATCGGCGTCCACCACGCGCAGCGCGTCTTGCGCCACACCCGCGAGCGCTTCGTCCACCGCCAGCGGCGGCAAGTCGTGCGTGTTTCGCGCCGCCGTGATGCGCCGTTGCACGTCTGCCACCGCGGCCTCTGGCGTCCACTGCGGCGTGGGCTTGGCAAAAAGCTGCGTGACCCACCAGCGCCGACGCCCTTGATCGTCTTCTGCGCCCGCCACGCCGACGCCGACGTGCGTCAATTGCGGGTCCAAAATATTGCGGCGGTGTCCCAGGCTGTGCATCAGGCCCAGTTCGGCCTCAAAAATCGACGGATTGTGCGCGACGTTTTCCGCCGAACTGATCGCCAGGTAGTTCGCCTTTGCCAAGCGATCGGGATGCATGCCGGTCGTCGGCGAAACGTGGCCAAAAAAGCCGTTGTCGCGCATGTCAGCGCTGTGATCCTTGGCGATGTCGGCCAGCCGCGCGTCCCACGACAGCAGCGGCACGTGGTGGCGCTGGCGATCGGCGTTGAGCAGCTGCATCGCGTACGCGGCCGCCTGATCGGCTTTTTGCACCGCGGATTCGTCGGGAGGTAGAACGGCCTGGTACGTCGTCGGCAGCGGCTGGCCGACTTCCACCGCCACTTGCACGAGCTTGCCCGGCCCATCCGGCCCCTCACCCACGACCTGCACGTCGACCGTTCCTTGCGAATTTTCCCCAGCAATCAGCACGTCCAGCCGATCGCCGGCGATGTCCACCGGCAGCGTCTCCAGCGCGCCATTTGGCCGCAGCACCAGGGCTTGCAGGTGTCGCCAGGTCGCGCGCATGCGCCCGCGCAGGTGCCAGCTCTGGGCCAAAGCGACTTGGCGATCCAGCGGATCCACGTCGATGTCCAGCCGCGTGCCGACCACGCCAATGTGCCGCGACAGGCTCGCGCCCGGCTGATAGACCTCGCCGACGCCGACGTGCTGCAGTCCGGTCGACCGCGTCGAGCCGGCCAGCACCGCGCGGATCGCTTGGCGCAACGCACCTTCGGCCTCGGAATTGCTCTGCAGGTGCTGAAACACCGTGTCGCCCGCGATCGCGCCCGACGAGGTCGTCAGAAACGTCCGCACATCCGACGGCGGGTCCATGCCCAGATTGCTGAACTGATAGACGAATTCCCGCGCCGCACGGCCGAGCGACGCGTCGTAGACGGCTTTGCCGTGGCTCTCTTCGGCGACCAACTTGCTGTAGAAATCGTCGTTGCCATCGGTCTTGGCGCTCAAATAGCGCGTGGCGGGTGGCTCCGTCAGTTGGATCGTGACCGTCTGACCCGGCGCAAATTCCGGTGGCCGCGGCGGAGGCGTCACCGGTTCGGTCGGCGCAGCTTCAGGCTCAGCCGTCTGCGGCATTCGCGCTTGCGGGCGCTGCCGATCCGCGTCGTGCACCCGCGCGTCGTGCGGCGGCCACAGCTGTGCCGCCACCACCAACAGCAGCGCAATCACAACCAAACCTGCCACAAGCCGCCGTACCATCGTCCTCGCCTACCGCACCTTCAGGATGATCTTGCCGATGTGGGCGCCCGCATCGAGCCGCGCGTGAGCAAGCGCAGCGTCTTCCAGGGCAAAGATCTGGTCAATCACCGGAACAATCGCGCGCGTCTCCAGAAGCGGCCACACGTGCTGCAGCAGGTTCTGCGCGATCGCGGCTTTGAAATCCGTCGGTCGCGCCCGCAGCGCAGATCCGGTGATGGTGAGTCGCCGCCGCAGGATTTCCATCGCCGGGATGGTGCTTTTGCTGCCGCCCAACGTCGCGATGATGACGATGCGGCCGTCGTCGGCCAAGCACGCGATGTCGCGCTCCAGATAGCTGCCGGCGACCATGTCGAGGATGACATCGACGCCGCGGCCGTTGCTCACTTCCTTGGCGATCGCGGCGAAGTCCTCGGTCTTGTAGTCGATCGCGCGTTCCGCGCCCAACGCCACGCACGCCGCACATTTCTCCGCTGTTCCTGCGGTCGCGATGACGCGGGCGCCGAGTGCTTTGGCCATTTGGATCGCCATCACGCCGATGCCCGATGTACCGCCGTGCACCAGAAACCACTCGTCGGGCTGCAAACGACCGCGGTCAAAGACGTTGGACCAGACCGTGAAGGCCGTTTCGGGCAGACCCGCTGCTTCCACGAACGACCAGCCTTGGGGAATCGGCAGGCATTGACCTTGCGGGACCACGCACGCTTCCGCATACCCGCCGCCCGCGACAAGCGCGCACACGGCGTCGCCGACTTGCCACTGCGTCACGCCTTCCCCCAGCGCGTCGATAACGCCGGCGATTTCCAGACCCAGCACGTCGGTCACACCTGGCGGCGGCGGATAGAGGCCTTTGCGCTGCAGCAGATCCGGGCGATTCAAGCCAGCAGCGTGAACCTGCACGCGCACCTCGCCCGCACGCGGGGTTGGCAGCGGCCGATCTTCCACCCCAAGCACTTCTGGCAAACCTGGTTCACGGGCCACGATCGCGCGCATCACACACCTCACATCTGGGAAAAATAGCACGTCTTGCAGCGTTGCGATGTGCCGTCTACGCTCCAGACTCTTCCTCACGAGGCGCACGATGTCCGAGACCGCAGTCCAGAAGAAAACGTGGCTCCCGCCGATTGGCTCGCGCAAGTATTACGTCTTGCTTGGCGCGGTCGCGATCCTCTTTCTGGGCCCCTTGGGCGGCATCACCGCCGCGTACATGAACTTCTCGCTGGGCTTCTTCGTCGGTGGCCAAGTCCTCGCCGGCATCTTGGGATCCGCCGTCACGTTTGGCTACGGCGCCGAAGGCAAGCACGGCGCAAACTACATGCAGACGATGGCCGCGTCCGTCTCCGGCATGGCCGGCATGGCGGTCCTCATTCAGGCGATGGTCTGGCTCGGCCTGCCCGAACCGCCAGCGTGGCACTTGGTCCTCTATTTCCTCTGCATCGGCATGTTCGGCGTCGGCGTGGGCATGCTCTACACGCCGGTTTTGGTCGACCGCATGCAACTGACCTACCCGTCCGGCTTTGCCGTCGCCAACATCCTCCGCGCGCTCACCGACATCCGCCTTTTGAAGCGCTCCATCGGCCAGCTTGCCAGCGGCACCATCGGCGGCATCGTCGTGGGCCTCGCCGCCACGTTCAACAGCACCATCGAAGCCAGCGGCATTTCTGCGGCCAACATCGGCGCGGGCATGATCGTCGGCTGCCGCATCGCGGTCTCCGGCGCGGTCATGGGCGCGGTCGGCCTCTGGGTCACGCCGTGGTTGAACGAGATCGGCTGGCTTGATCCCGGCAAGCCGTTCCGCAAAATCGGCTTCATCATCGCGCTCGGCATGATCATGGGCGCGGCGATCGTCGACCTCACGCTGATTTTCCGTCAAGCCATCACGCGCTTCTTGAACCGCCACAACTTGGCACCGCAAGTCACCGACGCCTGGGCCAAGCGCGACATGCGCCGCCTCATCGCGTGGGTCGTCTTCTGGGCGCTCGCCGTCATCGTCGTCGGCACGCAGCTCATGCACACGCCGCTGCTTTTTGTGCTGATCGCCATCGCGCTCGTCTTCCTCTTCGTGCTCATCAACGGCATCTCGACCGGCATCTCCGACTCCAATCCCATCTCGTCGGCGTTCGTCATCACGGTCTTTGTGCTGGCCTTGGTTGGCCTGACCGACGCCGGCACCGGCCTGATGGCGGCGTCCATTTTGCTCATCTCGACCAGCGTCGGCGTCGACATGCAGCAGGACCGCTCGACCGGCTGGCGCCTCGGCAGCAACCGCAACATCCAGTTCCGCTACCAGGTCATCGGCATCGTCATGGGCGCCGTCATGTCGGTCACGCTGGCGCGGCTCTTCATGCGCGCGTACCCGGTCCTGCGCGAAAACCAGTTCAGTGGCCACGTCGCGGGCGCGGAGAAGTGGGGCAGCGCGATGACCTACAAATTCGTCGGCGCGCTGGATGGCCTGGCGCACCCGAATCCGCACGTGATGACGGCGCTGGGCATCGGCGTGACGATTGGGCTGGTGACGGAGATCGCGCGCAAGCTGTTGAAAAGTCACGCGGGCTGGCAGACCTGGGTCAAGACCAGCAAAGCGGGCTACATCACGGATCTGGCGTTTGACTGCGCGATCCTGCCGAGCCCGTACGCGTCGAGCTTCGGCGGCTTTGTCGAATTCCCCGTGACGCTCTGGTACGCGGGCGGCGGCGTGCTGTCGAGCGTGTGGCAGACGCTCCTGGAGCGGCAGGCTAAGAGCGCGCCGGTGGATGAAGAATTGCCGGAGGACATGAGCGTGACGAGTCTTGTGGGCGGCGGGTTTATCGCCGGGGATTCGCTCGCGGCGCTGGGGCTGGGGATTTGGGGGTTGTTGCAGACGGTGGTGTGAGGCGTCGCCCGCCGCACAGGCCGACAATCGACGAATACCTGCTGACGCGCGGTGTGCTGTCGGTTGAATCCCACCGCGGCCGGTCGCACCTCACCGTAGTGCCGGGGCTTGTCTATGGCCGCGTGCCGCGCGGATTTATGCCATACGGATCAATATCCTACGACGGATCCAAATCTCTAAATGTTGTGCCCGCTCCAGACCCTTTGAGGTTCAACCCGCGCGGTTGGCTGAACCTTCTCCATGCCCTATCCTGTGCAGGATTCCGTCTTGGACGGCCCGCTCGGAGGCAGACAATGAACTGGATGGACTCGGATGCGGCCGCTGCGCTACCGGCGTCCGTGTGGCGCTCGCGCGTCATGGTGGTCTTGGCCGCCCTCATCGGGTCGGCGGTCGGTTTTGCTGCCAACGAGGTTCGGCACCGGCGGTCGGCGCCGGCTCAACCAGCAAAACAAAGTCAGGTGCTACCTACCATCGGCGACCGCGATTCGCTGGAACTCGACATAGGAGAGGCCTTGCCCAAGGGCGGGCCAGGTTACAGCTTCCGTATCGAGGCGTCTGGAGAAGTTGAACGTAAAGACGACCTGGAAAAACGTTGGGAAAAACGAGTCGTCCGTGGACACGTCGATCCCACGCAGGCCCGGAGGCTGATCGAGACGGCCCGCGCTCAGGGCTTCTTTGAAATGTGCCAGTCGTATGAAATGGAAGTCGAGGACGGCCAGGACTGGAGCGTCAGGCTCAACATCGGAGGCCAGACGCACAAAGTGAAAGTTCTCGGAGGAGAACCGCCAGCAGAGCTCAACGCACTTCGGCGGGACCTCGAACACGCTGCGGATCCAGTCTTGTGGCGTGACCGCGCACCCTAGAAAGCGTTTGATGGCGTAGCGCGAGTTTGACCAATGCGCCCTCGACGTTGGACGATCCTGGAGCGGCAGGCGAAGAACGCGCCGGTGGATGAGGAGCTGCCGGAGGACCCGAGCGTGACGAGTCTTGTGGGCGGCGGGTTTATCGCCGGGGATTCGCTGGCGGCGCTGGGGCTGGGGATTTGGGGGTTGTTGCAGACGGTGTGAGCGACTACACATCCAGACCCCATCCGAATACCAAACCTGTCCAGGGTGAGACCTGTCGCATTTCGGACTTGGACCGCGAAGCGTGCGCCTCCGGTGGCACGCTGCGGTGCCGACGGCCGTGACGCTGGAATTCGGTCAGCGTGTATACTGCGGCCGCCATGAACCGCAGTTGACGCTCCGATCGCTTGGACGCAACAATCCGCGCTGCCGCGACCCGAACCTGTCGCGCCGACCGTTTTCGCAGATGTGCTGAGGGCAGATGCTGCATCCAGCGCCTCGTCGGGAACCGCAAAGGGGGAAGATGCAA
>CAITYF010000107.1 GCA_903896545.1 uncultured Myxococcales bacterium
ATACCGGCGCAAGACTTGAAATTTCATCCGGATCGGCGATTCCACGGGTGAGATCTGTCTGGCGCTTCGGCTGCGCGCGGGGATGCGGGGGGCGAGTGAGCGTGACGGGTGCGTCTGGGGACGAGGATCGATCAGGTCTGTCCGCGCCGGTCCACAGCTTGACACGGGAGGCTGCCGCGGAGAGACTCCGCTTCCGCGGCCAGTCTGAGAGTTCGCGCTTGCGCAGGAGCCGAATGTGGTCGGGACGTTCAGAAGCTAAACTTGCTGACCGAATTCCAGCCTCACAGCGGCCGGCACCGCGGCGTGCCACCGGAGATACACGCGTCGCGGTCCCAGTCCGAAATGCGACAGGTCTTACCCTGTTCAGTTTGGTAGTCGAAGTGGGTCAGGATGTGTAGAACAGGTCCGAGGGCCGCAGCACTGGCAGCATGGCTTGACAGCGACCGGTTGACGACGGCCGCGATTGTCTGGGCGTGCGTCACTCGATTGGCAGCGGCGATGCTCCCGGTTGTGCCAGTAAGCGACTTTCTCTTTTACCACACGCACGCGGTAACCATCGCCAACGGCGAGGGGTACGTCACCAACGGCCAGCCGACGGCATTTTGGCCCGTTGGCCAGTCGGCGTTTCTTGGCCTCCTCTACCGGATCTTTGGGGCAGACCCGCTCGTCGGGCGACTATCGGGCGTTGTTCTGGGCGGCGTGGAAGCTTTCGCTGCACACCGCGTCGCCTTTGCTTTGACGCGCAGTCGGCGGGCCGCGAACTTGGCATTGCTCCTCTACGTCCTGCACCCCGCCTGGATTCTCCGCACGGCGATTCTGGCGAGTGAGAACACGTTGATCCCGCTGCTGCTCGTCGGCGCGCTGGCGCAGTGGCATCAGGGCACGACGCGTGCGAGTCGCACCGGCTCACTGCTGCTGAGCGGTCTGGCCTACGGCGCGGCCGTCCTGATCAAGCCACAGTTCCTGTTTGTTCCGGTGGTCCTCGCGCTCGCCGGCCGACCCGACCCGCGGCCGTGGCGGAAGCGCTGGGCGCGGGGTCTGGCGCTACTGGCGTTCATCGCCGTCATCGCCGCGCCGTGGAGCATACGCAACAGCCTACATTTCGGTCGGTTTGTCGGTTTGTCGACCAACGGTGGCGTAACGCTTTTTGCAGGCAACAACCGGCAGGCCACTGGCACGTCGACGCTGACACCGGAGTATGAGGCAATCGCCCTTCACACACCGCAATGGAACGAGGTCGAACGCGACGAGCACGCGCGCACTGCCGCGCTGAAGTGGATCGCACACAACCCCGGACCGTGGCTATTTTTGGCGCCGTTCAAGATGTGGCACATGTTCGCGCGCGACGAAGAAACGCTCTATCACATGACACGTGGACTGCCCGACATGTCGCCTTCGGTATCAAGGGCGTATTTCACACTCCACTACACCAACTGGGCCGGTTGGCTGGCATTCTTGGCGTGCTTCTTGTTGGCCGCGTTGCTGACCTTGTGGCGGATACGGAACCAGAGACCGTCTGCAGATCCAGTCGGGTTGGCCGTTTTTGCGTGCACCTGCGGTTTCTACCTGATCTTTCACGGCCAGCCACGTTACCACGCGCCGTTGGAGGCATGGATGGCGCCGTACGTCGCTTGGCTGCTCCTTGAATGGATGGGGCCGGATACTGCAACTTTGAGTTCCACCCCGCCTGCCCCCACAGCGGCGACGTGACCGGCGAGGCGACGGAACCCGCCGCTTTCCGCAGAACCAACAGCGGCCAAATGCGTTTCCGTGTCCAAGTGTCGGATGAACGTCGCCCTCTGCGGTGCGCTACTTGCTGGTGAGTTCGTGCACCGCGTCCCAATCGTCCGCAGGCGGTGCGAGAAGGAACGCGTCGATGCGTTGCAGGAACACGGCCGACGGACCGTCATCGGGCCAACGCCTCACGATTTCAGAAAAGCCCGCCTTGGCCTCGACGAACTCACGTCGTCGATACGCCGCCAAGGCCGCGGCCGCCAGGGCAACGCGTTCGCGCGCATCCCCCGGATCACCGCGCATCGCGAGCGGCGTCGCCACGGCAACGGGCAACTTCTTCCCTTTCACCCGCAGCAAGTCCAGTTCGCGAATGACGGCCGCGTCGCCAACGCGCTTGGCGGTCTCATCGCCGATTAGGATGTACAACCCGTACACGCTCGCGGCGCTCTCCAACCGGGACGCAAGGTTCACCATGTCGCCCATCATGGTGTAATCAAAACGCTGTTGCGAGCCCATGTTGCCGACGACCGCCGTACCGGAGTTCAGGCCGATTCGCATTCGCAGTTCCGGCAGCCCACGCGCTGCCCAGCTTTTGCGCAATTCGACGAGCCTTTCCTGGCACCGCAATGCCGCGCGCACGGCGCGTTCCGCGTGATCGGGCTGGTCCAACGGCGCGCCGAAAATCGCCACAATCGCGTCGCCGATGTACTTGTCGATAATTCCGCCCTCTTGCAGGATAATTTCCGTCATCGCCGAGAGGCACTCATTCAGCAGCGCGACAAGGGCGGCAGGATCCAGCTTTTCCGAAATTGTTGTGAAGCCTTGGATGTCCGAAAAGAACGCTGTGATGTCACGGCGATCGCCACCGAGGCGCAGACGACTCGGATCGCGCACAAGCACCTCGACGTACTCGGGCGCCAGGTAGTGGGCAAATGCGTGGCGAATCTTCGCGCGCTCGCGGCCTTCCAACGCGTAATTGAGCGCCGTGCCCAAAGACGACGCAACCGCAATTGCGAGGCTCGGCATCACGACCGGGATCCACACGGCCTTCTGTGCGTAGGACCACGCGACCACGGCGAGCCAGCCCGCGAACGCGAGGAACGTGCCGAGAGCCTGCTGCCAAAGCCGCGATGGCAACACGGTCAATGCGGCAACGAGGAGCGCCAAAAGCGCCGTGGCCAGCAGATTCCACGCGTCCGGCCAGCGCCACGCGCCTGCGCCTGTACTGAGCGCGTCGATCACCGCGGTGTGGACGTGCGCCCCAAGATCGACTTCGTGAGCGGGCGTCACGCGCATCTCAAACGTGGCGGCGGCGCTCGCAGCGATGACAACAACTTTGTCGCGAAACTGCTTCGGGTCGAGTTCAGGCGGTTTTCCGTCAGCCAGCAGTTGCCCCGCCGCGTAAACCGACTTGAACGACACTTCCGGCGTCTCTTGTCCCGGCGGATGCCACCGCACGAGCAGCTTGCCATCAGGACCCAGTGGTAGTGCGTGCTTGCCCACGCGCAGGTAGCCGTTCTCCACCGCGGGCGTCGCGTCGAGAGCCAAAGCCGCTACCGCGAGCGTCGGAAGCGCGATTCCGGCCTGCCCGGACACCGGCACCAGCGGCGTGATTTCACGCAGTACGCCATCGGCGTCCGGCTGCAGATCCACCCGACCACCCAAGCGGACGGCGCGCACGAGGTTAGGCATCGGCGCGACCGGGTTGCACGTCTGCGGCGCCGCGGCGAGTTGTCCCGTAAACGGCACCGTCCACGGCAGCGGTCCCGGTTCGTCACCGTTACACTGCCAAGCCAGCACGGCGCGACCGTGATCGATGAGGCACTGAGCGAGCGCGTCGTCAAACTCAGCGTCCGCTTCCGCAAACTGAATGTCGAAAACCACGGAACGCGCACCGGCATGCTTGAAGAACGCCAGCGCCGGGCAGTAGGCATCCCGCGGCAGCGGCCAGCGAATTTGATAGGTGTTCTTGAACCATTTCAGCGTCGCCTCGTCGATCAGCACGAGTAGCGACGGCCCACGCGGCGTTTCCGGCGAGAGGCCGCGGACGCGCCAGTCCCAAGTTTTGCCTTCTACCGTCGTAAAAAAGGCGGACCGCCCGACGCCCCCAGCAACCAGAAAAGCGGCGAGGCCAACGAGGAGTACGGACAGCGGGCGGCGGAGTCGTTTCCAGTCCATGAGCCGAAGCGTAGGCGCGCGAACGCCGGGGAGCAAGTCCTGGTCGGCAACACCGAAAGCCAGGTGCAAGGTTCGCGAATTCACACTGAACACGCGGCTGTGTGCGTGAGGCAGCAGCACCGGCGCGGCCCTTCCGCAACTTACGGCCTTCGCCCGCCGCGTCGGCAGACCCGCCCCAAAGTCCCGTAACCCCGGAAAGTGAATCAAAATAGACGGATGCTGTTTCGCAGGCCACGATTGTGCTTGCGAAAACCCTTCACGTGCGCCGGAACATCCGGCCACCCGAGAAACAGCATCCGATGAAAA
>CAITYF010000108.1 GCA_903896545.1 uncultured Myxococcales bacterium
AAGAAGGCGCTGGCGGATGCCAAAGCAGCGGAAGCCAAGGCCGCCGCCGCCGAAGCGAAGCGTGCAGCGGCAGACGCCAAGAAGGCCGCGGCCGAGAAGGCAGCGGCGGAAAAAGCGGCGAAGGTTGCGAAACCGGCAAGTGCGGTCGCCCTGCCCGTCGCGGCAACGCCCGTTGCCGAGCCGCCGGCGGAAGAGCACTCGGCAGAAGAAAAGGCGGCAGCGGAGGCGGCGAAGGCCGCGATGGAAGCCAAGGCAGCAGCTCAAGCGCGGGCGGCGGCAGAAGCAAAAGCAGCGGCGGAAGCGCGCGCCGCCGCGGAAGCGCGCGCCGATGCGGAACGAAAAGCGGCGCTTCAGGCGCGCGTGGAAGCCGAAAAGAAAGCGGAGGCAGAGGCGCGCGCCGCAGCGGAAGCCAAGAATCCCAAGCCTGAACCCGAGGCGAAGCCTGCGCCGAGGACAGACGGTGAGTACAAAGTCGTGCCGGAAGAGCAGCCGGCGCCGCCCGCTGAGGTCAAGTTGCCCAACGCGCATTCCGCGACGGACGAGACGGATCTGGCTCCCATCAAGCGCGTCAAAAAGAGCCGCGGAGGCAGCCAATGAGACTGCACACACTGTGGCAAAAGAGCGTTGTAGCGAGCGCGCTGCTTCTGGGATGCGGCGGCGCGCCGGTCGTGCAGTCGGGACCGACCGTCGGCGCGGACGGGATACCGTTGGATTGGCCCGACCGTCCGGCGGTGCAAGGTTCCGTCGCAGCGCGTTGGCCGAGCGAGGAACGACTACTCGTCGGCAGTCCGGATCTGGGCAAAGGCGTGCAGGTCCACGTCATCGCGCGGCATGACAGCCCCGCTGTGTTCCTGCGCTGGGTGATTCCCGGCGGACGCGCCCTGGAGTTCACCGGCAAGGACGGCAAGATCACGCCGCGTTGGCCGGAGGGCACGGTGCAGCTCGCTGCCGAACTGGCGACGATGGGCACGCGCGGCTATCTCGGCGCGGCTTTTGCGGCACAAGTCGCGAACCTCGGCGCGCAAGTCGAGCTGATGGCGCTGCCGGACGCGGTCGTCGTCGACGTGCACGTGCTGAGCCACCGGCTGCCGCAAGTTCTGGCCTTAGTGAAAGACGCGCTGATCGCGCCAGAACTGGACGCGTCTCTCCTCGAAGCGCTCAAACAGCGGCACCACGCCGATCTGGCCAATGAAGCGCAGGAACCCGCTGCGGTCGCGAATCGACTGGCGCGGCGGCTGGTTTTTGGCCCGACACACCCGTACGGTTCGCTGGGGCTGACGCTGGAATCGATCGGCAAGATTACCCGCAAGCAGGTGCAGGAAGCGGCGGCAACGGCGTTTCGGTTGGGCGGAAGTCATCTGGTCGTCGTCGGCGACGTCGAGACGGCGGCGCTCGCCGCTTCCGTGGAGCGCGTGTTCGGTGCCACGATCGACCTGCCGTCGGCCGCGGTGCCTCTGCCGTTGCCTGTCAGCGAAGCGACCGCTCGCGGCTGCCACCTCATCGCGTTGCCTGACGCCAGCCAGACCGCCGTCGTCCTGGCGACGAACGCCCCGCGGCGCTCGGACGCCTTGTGGCCCGAACTGCAGGTGACGAATCAAGTGCTGGGCGGCTCGGCGTCGTCGCGGCTTTTTGACGCGCTGCGCGAGAAACGCGGCATTGGCTACGGCGCATCGTCGCATCTGGAAGGACGATTGGTTGGTGGCGGCTGGTTCATCGCGTCCAACGTGCGAACGGAAACGACGGTTGAAGCGCTCGGCGTGATTCAAGGCGAGCTGGCGCGGCTGAAGGCCGAAGTGCCCGCAGACGACGAACTGACGGCGGCCAAACGGTTCATCACCGGGCAATTCGCGCTGAATCTGGCGGACGGGGACGAAGTTGCGGATCTGTTGGCGATGTCGGCGCTCTACCGCTTGGCGCCGGAGACGACGGAAAAGTACCTCGGACAAGTGGAAAACCTGACGGCGGATCGCGTGGCGGAGCAGAGCGCGCGGTGGCCGGAATTGGACGGAAGCGTCGTGGTGCTCGCCGGCAACCTGAGCGCGCTGCGGCCGACGATCGACGCGCGCTGCGGTCGCGTGGTCGAGCACGACGCGCAAGGCAAACTGCTCCGGGTGTTTGTGGGCAGCGATCGCGAGATGTCCGATGTGGCGCGCGCCAACGCGTTTGCGCTGTGGGCCAAGAGCGCGGACGGTCTCGACGTGCTGACCCGCTACGTGACGAAGACGAGCCACGCGGCGCGCTATCGGGCACAGGCGCTGACGGCGCTCGGGGCATCGGCACAGTCGGGCAAGGTGCTGGAGATCGGCCGCAAGGCGGAGGATTGGCCTGAGGTGGCGGCGGAGCTGGTCCAAGCGATGCTGGCGCGCTTGGCGTCTGGCACGCCGGAGCAGAACGCTGAACTGCGCGCGACCGTTCTGGCGATGGCTGACGGCGTGACGGGCACGAGTCTGCCGCCCGACCTGACGCCCGAGGCAGCGACTGCGGCAAAGAAGCAGCTCGCCAACTGGGCGCTTTCCGGCATGAACGCAGCGCTGCCGCCCGACGAACTGAAAGTGCGCGCCGGTCGCCTCGCCGACGGCGATCTGGCGCGTTTGGGCGCAGGTCTGCCGCCGGACGTTCTGGAACGCTGGATCGCCGGCGACGTGCGGCGTCACGAAGCAGCTGCGGCGCTCGTTGCCCAAGCCTCGCCGGAAGCGACCGACGCGCTGATTTCCGGCTATCGCCAGTTCCTGAAGACGGGCGGCGCGCCCGATCAGGAGGACCTCCGCACGTTGGGGCAATTGGGCTCGGTGGAAGGGCTGCTGTTGCTCTTGAACCTGCACGCCAGTCTGGAGCGTCACGATGCCGTCGCCGCGCAACAGGCCACGATGCAGACGATCCGTGCCGACCTCGCGCACATGCCGCCACAGAAGATCGCGGCGATGTTTGACAAGCTCGACCCACTGCTTGAATCGCTCTTGCACATGCACAACGCAGACGACCGTTTTTGGGCGGCGGAGCTGCTCGTCACCTATCGCGGGCTGGACGGATTGCGCCGCGTACTGTCTGAGATCGCGGTGGACGACCACTATCAGAAGCCGGAGTGGCATACGGTTGATCCCAAGGTGGCGCTCGCCCATTTGGCACGCGACGTGATCGCGCCGATTGGCCCGCAGAAGCTGCAGCCGCTGCTCATGGCGACCTTGGTCCGCAACCAAGCAATGGGCAAAGTGATCGCCGTGACAACGCTGAAAGCGCTGGGCGATGACGCGTCGATTCAGGCGCTGAAGACGTTGGGCGACGAGACGGATATCGCCGCGCTGTTGAATCTTTCTGGCCCGCTGTCCGTTCACGAGTTGGCGCTAGCGGCGGTGGACGTCTGCAAGTACGTTGCGGAGGTCGATGCGCTGGAGCGTGCGGGCAAGTTGGACCCGGCTTCGGCGGAAAAACACCGCACTGCGGCGTTTGGTACGTACGATTTGCTGGACAAACGCTTGCGCGCAGAAGTGAATCGTCAAGTGTCTGGCGCACCCGCAACACCCGATGCGACGCCAGACGCCGGTGTCTCAGTCCCGGTTGCGCCCTAGTCGGCGCGAGGCCATGCGTGCGATGATGCCAAAACTTCTTCTATTTCTTACGCTTCTTTGCGCGGCACCCGCGTGGGCGGCGGGCGATGACACAAAGCCACGGCACGTTCAGGCCGGCGCGCTCATGACGCTGCTGAAGGCGCCGCACCCGGAAATCCAGGGTCCCGCGCTCTCGCGGCTTGGACCGGACGTGCCCGCGCTGCTGGTGGAATACGCGACGTCGATCGATCAACCCGTGCAAGTGCGTTTGCGCGCGCTGTCGTGGTTGCAGTGGTTCCCGTCGTCGCAGAGTAAAGCGGTGTTGATGGACGTGTTACGCGCCAAAAATACCGACGTGCGAACGATTCGCGTGTGCTTGCGCGCGCTGGCGGCTGGCTTCGGCGCGGAAATGTTGACGACCGAGCGCGACTACTTGGAGCACAAAAACGTCCACGTCAGAGAGGCGGCTGCCTGGGCTCTCGGTGACATCGATGATCGCCGCGTACGTGACGTTTTGGTGGCACACCTCGACCGGGAGGCCGATATCGCGGTACGTGATGCCATCATGGCGTCGCTCAAGCGCATCGGCACGCGCGAGGCCGCTGAGGTCGACAAGCGCAAACCCACGCGTTAGGCCACGTACGGCCGCGCGAAACACGGAGAGGATAGCATGGCAACGGCTTCAGCCTTCAGGCCTGAAGGAACATTTACCGCGATCGTCACGCCCATGAAGAGTGACGACGCGCGTTCGCTCGATCTGGACGCGCTAGAACGGCTCGTCGAGCAGCAAATCGCCGGGACCATCGACGGTCTGGTGGCGTGCGGCACGACGGGCGAAGCGGTGACGCTCACGGATGAGGAATGGGCCACGGTCGTACAGTCGACCATTCGCTTTGCTCGCGGGCGCGTGCCTGTGATCGCGGGAACGGGCACCAACAGCACGCACAAGACGATCACGCTGTCGCAAAAGGCCCAGGATTTTGGTGCCGATGCGCTGCTCGTCGTGACACCCTACTACAACAAGCCCTCGCAGGCCGGACTTCTGGCGCACTATCAGGCGGTTGCCGCGTCGGTGACGCTGCCGATCATCTTGTACAATGTGCCGGGGCGTACGGGCTGCAACTTGCTGCCGACGACCGTCGCGGAACTCGCGCGCGTGCCGAACATCGTCGCGGTGAAGGAAGCTGCCGGATCACTGGAGCAGGTGCTCGATTTGTGTCGCCTCGTGCCGCCGGGCTTTTCTGTGCTGTCCGGTGAAGACGCGTTGTGCCTGCCGCTTTTTGCCGTCGGCGGCCATGGCGTCATTTCCGTGATGTCCAACCCCGCGCCGGCTCTGACCGCCGCGTTGTACCGCGATTTTCGCGCTGGCCGCATCGATCAGGCCGCCAAGGGTCAGCAAGCGCTGCATCCGCTGATTAAGACGCTGTTTTCTGAGCCCAATCCGCAGCCCGCCAAGATGGCGATGCACCTGCTGGGGATCATGAATCCCGACGTGCGGATGCCGCTGGTGACCGCTTCGGACGCCACGCGCGCCGCGCTGGTTCGCGATCTGCGGGCGTTGGGGCTTCTGCCCGGGTAAATTCCGCTTCAATTCCTCCGTAGCCCTGCCGATGTGCTGCACTCGCTTGACGGGCGCGTGCAATGCCGCTATCAGCCTGATGTGGATCTGTGCGACGCTGTGATCAGGCCTTGGCCTGCCCCGGCGTCCACGGAGGCTACGCGGTAAACGGCCAAGGGGGAGCCCCGGTATGTTCAGAATCCTCGCTTACGGTGCCACCCATGTGGGACGCGAGCGAAAGAACAACGAGGACGCGTTTCGCATCTCGCCGGAATCAGGTCTCTACCTGGTCTGCGACGGCATGGGCGGACACGCGTCAGGGGAAATCGCCAGCCAAATTGCCTCCGACGCGATGGTTCGCTTCATCAGTCAGGACGTTCACCGCCCCGACGTTCGCTGGCCGATCGACACGCCCAATGGCCTTCCCGAAGAATCGCGCATGCTCGACGCTGCCGTTCGGATCGCCAACAGCGAGGTATTTGCCGCCGCCCAGCACAATCCGCTGCACAAAGGCATGGGCACGACCGTGGTCGCGGTTCTCGCGGGAACGTACCGACTCGGTCTGGTGCACGTGGGCGACAGCCGCATCTACCGTCTGCGCGACGGAGAACTGTCGCAAATCACGGAAGATCACAGCCTGCTGAATTTCTACATTCAGACGCGTCCGATGTCGGCTGATCAGATCAAGCAGTTCGCAGGCAAGAACGTCATCGTCCGCGCCGTGGGTCTACGCGATGCCGTTGAGCCAGACGTGCAGGTGCAGGATTACCACGAGGGCGACATCTACCTGCTGTGCTCAGACGGCGTGACCGACATGGTTGACGACGCGATCATCGCCGCGACGCTCCAGGACGGCGCGAGTGAGTTGGCACAAACCGCGGAACGTCTGATCGATCACGCCCTGAATGGCGGCGGCAAGGACAACATCACGGTTGTACTGCTGCAGGTCGTCAAGGTTCCGGATGAGTCGCGCAGTCGCCTTTCCGCGCGTTCGACGCTGCCGATGGACACCGACGAGATGGGCGCGGACATCGAACACGACGATCTGGAAGACACGAGTCCAGGTTTTGACATTCGCACAGCGGATCCGTCAGACGCGGAAACGCTGACGGAGATCGAGGTGCGTCAGACCAGCGTTCTGCGCAAGCACGCGCGGACGCAGGAAGTGCCGTACCGCCCGTGGCAGCAAGCTGAACTGAACGCGCCGGCCAAGCCGGGTATGCCGCTGCCGTACCGGCGCGGGGTGCCGCTGGAGGTGCAGATTTCGGCGGATGTGGACACGCAGGCGCCTACGGATCCACACGGGATGCCACACGTTCCACCGGTGCCGGCGGTCCGCGAGTCGCATCGCCACCCAGACTTGGCGCGCACGGCGAAGCACCCGTCACCGCGGGAGAGCCAGCCGTTCGCGCCGATTCAGCCGCCGAAGCCTGTCGTGAACGACGATGACGCGGTGACGGCGGACTTGCCGCAGGTGAAGGTGCCGGTACAGCCCATGCTGCGCGTGCGTGTGGATGGGGCGCCCTACCAGAGTGGCGCGATCGAGGCGGACGGCGAGAAGCCAGCTGCCGCCGAGGACACGGAACGCGTGGACGGTCAGGCGCGCGCGGCGGAAGTCGCGGAAGCGCGGCGCGCCCAACGAGTGGAGGACGCGGAAACGCCGGAGCAGCAGGAGGCGTTGCCGACCGAGGATCCAGTGCGTTCAGCTCTGCGGTCGACAGCAGTAGACAAGCCGAATCCGCGGCGCTCGGACGTCACGGCACCGCCAGAGACAGAGCCGGAACGCCCGAAATCGTCGCCGGCGATCCTCGTCCCGACGACGCCGGCACCGGCGCCGAATCCGCTGACGACGCTGAACGAGCACGTGCTGCACGAAGGGCTGCCGCTGGATGACGACGAGGACGACGAGTAACTGACAAAGTGTGGAAGCGAGTGTGGCGCCGCGCGATCCCCCCCTCGGACGCGGTGAAACCTCAGCTGGAAATGCCCGCCAACTTGCGGTGACGGCATTTGATTTGCAAGACTGGATCGACAAAGCGTGTCTGCCGCCGCACTACGCGTTGGCAACGAGGAGCGCAATGGTGAATTGGGTGGGGCAGGCGCGGACAAGGCGCATGGGAATGACGATCGCGGTGGCGCTGGCACTGGCGGCGCTGGTCGCATGCGGCAACACCAAGGCGGCTGGCGATGACGCGACGACGACAAACAAAGACGCAACGGCGGACGTGAGCGTCACCAACGACAGCAACACCGACGACACGATCGCGGACACGGTCAGCAGCGACGTCAACCTCGACGGCACGCCTGGCGACGCGATGACCGACGACAGCACGGGCGACGGCGACGCCACCTTCGACGTCAATAGCAGCTGCCCAGGCGGCGCGAACTGCCCGTGCAAGGTCAACGGCGATTGCGACAACAACGTCTGCTTGGAAGTGCCCGACGGCCACCGCTGCGGCATCGATTGCGGCGGCGGCGGTTGCCCCGGCGCGTTCTCGTGCGCGCTCATCACGGTCAGCGGCGGCGACAACCAGTACATTTGCGTGCCCAAGTGGAGCCGGTTGTGCGAGCCGTGCGACAACTCGAAGCTGTGCAGTTCCGCGTTGGGCAATGACAAAGGCGTCTGCATCGCCTACGGCGGCTTGGAGGGCAGCTTCTGCGGCAGCCAGTGCGCGGCTGACAGCGAATGCCCGACCGGCTACGGCTGCAAGGACGTCGTGAGCGTCGAGGGCAAGTCCGCCAAACAGTGCGCGCGCTTGCCGGACGGCGAGGCCCACATTCAGTGCCCGTGCGACGCCAATGCGACTGAACAAAAGTTGGCGACGACCTGCAATGCCGCGGTGGTCACCGGGGGCTCGTGTCCCGGCACGCGGGCGTGCGGCAGCAACGGCCTGAGCGCGTGTACGGCCTCCCCGTCAGCAACAGAACTCTGCGACGGCGTGGACAACGACTGCAACGGTCTCACCGACGACGTGGTCTGCGACGACAAGAACCTGTGCACCGACGACCTGTGTGTGGCCCTCGACCAGACATGCGCGCACACGCCCAACCAGTTGATTTGCTCGGACGGCAACGCGTGCAGCACCGGCGACGTGTGCCCAAGCGGCGTCTGCACCGGCAAGACGATCGACTGCGACGACCAGAACCCGTGCACTTCGGACAGCTGCGACACGAAGTTGGGCTGCCAGCACGAAAATGCCGCGATTCCCTGCGACGACGGCAACGCGTGTACCTTGGGCGACACGTGCATCGACGGCAGCTGCGTGGTGGGCAAGAAGAAGGACTGCAACGACCAGAATGCGTGCACCGCGGACGGCTGCAACAGCGTGAGTGGGGCCTGTGGGCATGCGCCGTTGACGGGGAATCTATGCACGGACGCAAACTTCTGCACCGAAGGCGACACGTGCACGGACGGCGTGTGCGCCGGCAAGGTTGTGGACTGCGACGACAAGAACGCGTGTACGACGGACTCCTGCGCGCCCACCAGCGGCTGCGATCACGCCACATTCGATGGGGTCTGCGAGGACGGCAACTTCTGCACGGTGGGCGACACGTGCATCGACAGCGTGTGCATCAGCGGCAGCTCCAAGAACTGCAACGACCAAAATGCCTGCACCGGCGACAGCTGCGACGTCACGACGGGCAACTGCGTGAACAAGCCGCTGAACGGCGCTGTATGCAATGACGGGAATTTCTGCACGTTGAGTGACGCGTGCACCGACACCGTGTGCAGCGGCACGCTGGTCAACTGCGACGACCAAAACCCGTGTACGTCGGACAGCTGCGACCCGAAGTCGGGCTGCACGCACACGAGTATCGTGGGCGCCTGCGAAGACGGCAGCTTCTGCACGTTAAACGACGTGTGCGTCAACGACGTCTGCGTGCCCGGCAGCGCCAAGAACTGCGACGACAACAACGCGTGTACAGCGGATAACTGCGACGCGAAAACCGGTAGCTGCATCCACAACAACTTGACGTCCCCCTGCAGCGACGGCAACGCCTGCACAGCCGGCGACACCTGCGCTGGCGGCAGCTGCCTGGGCGTCACTGCAAACTGCGATGACTCCAATTTGTGCACCGACGACAGCTGCGATCCGAAGATCGGCTGCCTCCACGCTGGCAACAGCAAGCCGTGTGACGACAGCAACGCGTGTACGACCGGCGACGTGTGCGTGACGTTCTTCAGCATCAGCGGCTGTGCAGGCAATGCCATCAACGCGACGGTCGTGTGCGACGACAGCAACACGTGCACGACCGACACCTGCACGCCCAGCACCGGCTGCACCTGGACGCCCAAGTCCGGCGCGATTTGCGACGACTACAACCCCTGCACGCAGGACGACACGTGCAACGCGAACGCGGTCTGCGTCAGCGGCCAGAACGTCTGCGGGTGCATGAGCGACGGGGACTGCATCCAGAGCGGGAACTTGTGTACGGGTGCGCTGTACTGCGACAAAGCCGCAGCGCCGTACTATTGCAAGATCGACCCGAAGACCGTGGTCAAGTGCGACGCCTCACAGGACGGTCAGTGCAAGTCCACGGCGTGCGAGCCCGGCAGCGGTAAGTGCGTCACCAGCAACCTGACCGACAGCAAGGCGTGCGACGCGGACAGCAGCGTGTGTACGATCGCCGACGCGTGCCAGTCGGGCAGCTGCACGCCAGGCACAACGTTGCCGTGCGACGACAGCAACCCGTGCACGACGGACGCATGCGACCCGAAAAACGCCTGCACGCACAGCAACAACGCCGGCACTTGCAGCGACGGCAACGCGTGCACGGTCAACGACACCTGCGCGGGTGGCGGCTGCATTTCGGGCGCGCAAAAGACCTGCAACGACGGCAGCACCTGCACAACCGACAGCTGCGACACGGTGGGCGGCGACTGCGTATTCGACCCGACTTTTTGGAACGGCAAGGACTGCGACGCCGATGGCAGCGTCTGCACGCCGGGCGACAAGTGCGCTGCGGGCGTGTGCGTCGCGGGCGCGCAATTGAGCTGCGACGACCAGAACGTGTGCACCAACGACGCGTGCGACCCCAAAAACGGCTGCACGCACAGCAACAACGCCGGCAGTTGCAACGACGGGAACGCGTGTACGGTCGGCGACGTGTGCTCGGCCGGCGGCTGCATCGCGGGCGCGCTGACGGTGTGCCTCGATGGCAGCACGTGCACGACCGATAGCTGCGACACCACGACCGGCAACTGCGTATTCAACGCCGCGCCCTGGAACGGCACAAGCTGCAACGCCGACAACAGCGTGTGTACCCCAAACGACACGTGCAAGGCTGGCGTGTGCGTCGCCGACACGGCGCTGGCGTGCACCGACGGCAACCCGTGCACGGACGACAGCTGCGACCCCGCCAAGGGATGCGTGAACGTGGCCAACACGGCGGGCTGCGCCGATGGCGATGCGTGCACGGTGGGCGACGGCTGCGTGAACAGCGTGTGCGTACCGGGCGCCAAGAAGAACTGCGACGACAACAACACCTGCACGACGGACAGCTGCGACACGGCGACCGGACTCTGCAACCACCCGGCGCTCAAGGACGGAGATGGCTGCCAAGACGGGCTTCAGTGCACCGAATTGGACACATGCGCCGACGGCGTCTGCGTGGGCACCCCGGTTAGCTGCGACGACAGCAATCCGTGCACGGCCGACAGCTGCAGCGAAACTGCGCCGTTCGCGTCGCGCTGCGTGTACACCAAGGCGTCGGTCGGCACACCGTGTAATGACGGCAGTCTCTGCACCATCAACGACGTGTGTGGAACGGACGGCAACAGCGTTTTTGGCTGCTTTGGTACGTTGACGCCTCCTGGCGAAACGCCTGTCGACAACCCCTGCACGTCAGACACCTGCGACAAAATCCTCGGCACCGTCCACACGCCCATCGACCAAGCGCAAGCCACGGGTTGCAGCGCGTCCAAGTGGTGCCTCGCCGGCGTGTGCAAGACCCAAGGCTGCGGCGACGGCTTTGTCGCCAACGGCGAACAGTGCGACGACGGCAACGCCGCGGGCTGCGACGGGTGCGAGAGCTGCCAGACGCGATCGGCGGTGGTGTTCGGCGGCGGCGACAGCAACGGCGCGTACGCGTCGGCGAGCCCGTTTCTGGCGATCGACGGCGACTTGACGGTTGAAGCGTGGATCAAGCCGCTGAACTTCGCTCTGAATCAGCCGATTCTGAGCCACGCAGGCTCGGCGTCGAAGCTGTTCCAGACGTACATGCTGATGACGGACACGGCCGGAAAGCTTGTCTTCCAGCACTGGACCGCGACGTCGGGTCTGTACGAACAGGTGAAGACGCCATCGGCGCTAACGGCGAACGTGTGGACGCACGTGGCAGCGGTGGCGACCGGTCAGACGGTTCGGCTGTACGTGAACGGCGTGCTCGCGCAGACCGGAACGCTGACTTACAAGCGGCAGACGACCGTTGGCGCGACGTTCACGATTGGCCGACGGTGGCCAGATGAGATCGGTTCGGGCTTCAACGGCGCGATCGATGAAGTGCACGTCGCGGCGGCACCACTCTATGGCGCGTCGTTTGTGCCACAGCGGCGCATCAGCGTCGGCCCCGCCACGCGCGGCTTGTGGCACCTGGATGAAGGCACGGGAACCACGGCGGCGGACGCGTCTGGCACGGCGCAGAAGCCCGCGTACAACCTCACGCTGAGCGGCAACACCTGGCTCGGCGACGCGTGCTATGGCGGCAATGCCGCGGCCGGCATGTGTGGCGACGGACAGGTCGCCAGCGCCACGGGCTCGTTCCCCGGCACGGAAGAATGTGACACCGGCGGCAGCATGAACGCCTGCGGCCAGTGTCAGGACTGCCGCTATCGCCGCGAATTGTCTTTGGGCGGCAGCGCTGCCATCACGACGCCCACTTTTGCCTCGTGGGCGGCAGACGCGTTCTGCCCCACGTGCAGCGTCACCGTGGAGGCGTGGGCCAACGCGACGGCGCTGGACGGCGTCATCTTCGCTTCGACCTGCCCTTCCGGAATCAGTAGCTACCTGTGCAATGGCTTCATGCTTCGGACGGACTCTACGGACAACTCCATCGTGTTGAACCGTGCAAACGCCGGCGGGCAGTTCCAAATGGGCCTTAAGGGCGGCGTCGGTAAGGTTGCGCCGAACAGCTGGCACCACTACGCCCTGGAAATGGGCTGGGCCAACTTCAGCACGACGCGCGTCTATCTGGATGGTCAGCTCGCGATCACCGTCCTTCCCAGCGAGTGGGACACGACGCCCAACCCGCTGCCAACCATTCCCGCGACGCACTTGTCCGAAGCGATGATGCTCGGCGCGTTCCCGAGTGACGCCGTCGGCAATCCAGTTTCACTTTATGACAACGCGGCGCTCATCCCGTCTCCTGCGTCGCTGTCGAGTGCAGGCCAATGGCTGGGCACGATCGATGAAATGCGGGTTTCTGCGGGTTTGCGATACGGGGCCAACTTCGTCCCACCGCGGCGTTTGTACCCGGACAGCCAGACGCGGCTCCTGCTGCACGCGGACGGTGCCACGACGACGCTCACCGATGACAGCGGCAAGGGCGTCACAACGCTGAACACGTCGCCCACGCTTGCTGACGACTGCTATTTGACGTCGAGCAGTGCCGCCAAGTGCGGTGACACCGTGCGCGCGCCGTGGGAATGGGCGGACGGCAGCGACAAGATTGGCTACTTCCCGTCGTCGGCGTCCGCGGGCCTCACCTGCGGCGTCTACTGGAACGCGGACTGCACCGGCATGTCGTGGTTGGAGACCGGCACCGCGCCATTCCTGCAGAACCCGGTCATCACGTACCCGACGGCGGCTAAGTCGACCGGCGGCAGCATCTCCTCGGCGTGGACCTGGGAAGGTTGGGTCCGCATCGCTGCCCCGCCTGCCAGTGGCAAGACCGGCACGATCCTCTCGATGGACAGCAGCGCGTCAGCGCCTGGCAGCGGCACGACCGGCGGCGGTGGCGGCGGCTGCACGCAGGCAACCACGCAAGCTTGGGCGATCCAGACCCTGTCCGACGGCACCGACGCCTCGGTGATTGGTCCGGGCACGTCCAGCGCCGCCAAGCAGGTCTGGAAGTTCGGCGTGTGGCAGCACTTCGCGCTGGAATACCACGGCGACGGCACCGGCTCGTTGTGGGTCGACGGCCAGAAAGCCCGCGACTTTCTGACCGTGACTGCGACGGCGTGGGACGGTCAGTGCCGCGTCCGCATCGGCGCGCGGGAAGCGGGACCGACGCAGCAGATCAACCGCATCGCCGGCTCGATGGCTTCGTTGCACATGACGACGTTTGTGAAGTACGGCGCGGCGTTTGAGCCGGCGTGGACGCTGACCGCCGACTCCGGGACTGCCGATCCGCTGTGGGACTTCACGGCACTCAAGACGACAAAGTGCGTCTTCCCCGGCAACACGGCAGACTACTGCGTCCTGCCGGCCAACAGCGCCACGAACGACAACCGCAACCTCGACATCGGCACGAGCACCGTGCAAGACTTTACGCCGCTCTGCACCCGTTAGCCTTGCCGTCTTCGCTCGGAGTTTCTGCCCATGAAAATGCAGCCTGTCTCGCCCGATTTGCAGCCTCGCGTGGTGCAAGCGCTCCAGTCGCTTGCCCTCTTCAAAACGGTCGATGCCGCCACGCTCGCCTGGTTCGCCAGCCAGGGCACGCTGTGTGCCGCGGGTCAGGACGAGGTCATCGGCAACCAGGGCGATCCCGTGGACGCGTGCCACGTCATCCTGAAAGGTCTGGTTTCGCTGCGCATGGTGCCCACGGGCCTGAACGACGCGTTCGAGCTCGATCGCGCCAAACCGGTCGAACTGATCGGTGAAGTGGAGGCTGTGCTCGGCATTCCGCGCCGCATGACCGCCGTGGCGTTTGAACCGCAGGTGCTGCTTTTCCAGATTCCCGCGGCGCTCTTGCAGTCGCTCTCCGAGCGCGCGCCGGGCTTGGGCTTGGCGATGTCGCGTGAATTCGCCACGCGCTTCTTGAACGCCGAGCGCAAGGTGCCGCTGCCCTACTACGATCTGCAGGCCAATCCGCCGCGCGTGGACGTGGCCACGATGCTGCCCGTGCAGTTTATCCACCGCCAACGCGTGCTGCCTTTGGGCGTCCACGGTCAGCAGCTGGTGCTCGGCTTTGTCGACGATCTGACGCCCGCGACCCTGAACGCTTCGCGCGGGTTCCTGCCCGGTTTGGACCTCCTGCCGATGCGGATCGACGCCGCGGCGTTCAATCACCTGCTACAGACCATGCCGGAACTGGTCGAGGCCGCGCCGATCGCGGAAGCCGTGGTTGCCGAGCAGCCCAAGAACGCGAGCGGCGCGCCGGGCCTCGTCAAGACGACGATGGGCAACTTGAAAGCCCCCAAGCTCGACCCGCTGTTGCGGCGGATGGTGTCGGAGGGCGCGTCGGACCTACACCTGTCGGCCGGTCATAAGCCGCGGTTCCGCATTGACGGGGAGATGCGGGAGATTCCCGAAGCGCCCGTGCTGACGGAATCGGCGGTGTGGGACCTGCTGGCGACGGCGATGCTGGAGCGCAACCAAACGCAGTTCTTGGCCGACAACGACACGGACTTCGCGTATGCCCTCCCCGACGTCGCGCGCTTTCGCGTGAACATCTTCCGCGATCACCGCGGCATTGGCGCCGTGCTTCGACAAATCCCCCAGAAGATTCTGACGCTGGAGCAGCTCGGCCTGCCGCTCGCCGTGCAAAGAATGTGCGATCACCCCAAGGGGTTGGTGCTGGTGACGGGTCCGACGGGTTCCGGCAAGTCGACGACGCTCGCGGCGATGATCGACTACATCAACCGCAACCGGCGCACGCACATCATCACGCTGGAAGATCCGATCGAGTTTGTGCACAACAGCCAGAAGGCGCTGGTCAACCAACGCGAAGTCGGTCCGCACACGACAAGTTTTGCCCGCGCGCTGCGTGCGGCGCTGCGTGAAGATCCGGACATCGTGCTGGTCGGCGAGCTGCGCGATCAGGAGACGATTCAGTTGGCGCTGGAAACGGCGAACACCGGTCACCTGGTGTTTGGCACGCTGCACACGTCCACCGCGATTTCCACGATCGACCGCATCATCGACGTGTTTCCGCCGGAACAACAGAGCCAAATCCGCGCCGTGGTGTCGGAAACGCTCAAGGGCGTTGTCGCGCAGACCCTGTGTAAAAAGAAGGGCGGCGGACGCATCGCGGCGCTGGAAGTGCTGGTGGGCAGTCACGCGGTGGGCAATCTGATCCGCGAGGCGAAGAACCATCAGATCATGAACATCCTGATGACGGCCAAGTCGCAGGGCAACATGCTGTTGAACGAGCAGCTGGAAAAGCTCGTGAACGACAACAAGATCGAGTACGAAGAGGCCGTCATGAAGGCGCTGGACAAGGCCGACTTTGCCAAGCGATTTGGCAAGGATTACCACGAGAAGTAGGCGATCTTGAATGCGCCCATCACGTCGGAATCGGTCGGCGATCCGCAGTATTTTCTGAGTCTGAACGCGCTGCGTGAAGCGTATGCGGCGCTGCCGCCGGCACCGCGCGACGTGGGCCGCGTGCACTTGCTTGTGGCGCGCGGTGAGGGCGGTCTGCGGTCGACGCCGACGCACGTGCATCTGACGCCGAAGAACGGCATTCCGGGCGACGCTTGGGGAAGCAAACGGCGGTCGTCCTGCAACGGCCAGCTGACGGTGATCCAACGGGACGTGCTTGAGCTGATCGCGAACGGCCAGCCGCTGGTGTTATCAGGTGATAACATCGTGATCGAGCTGGACCTCACCGCCGCGAGCCTGCCGATCGGCACGACGTTGAAGGCGGGCACGGCGACCTTGGTCGTCACGCCGAAGCCGCACAACGGTTGCTCCAAATTTCAGGCGCGCTTCGGTGCCGACGCGCTGAAGTTCGTGTCGCGCAAGCCGACCCGCGCGCTCAACTTACGCGGCGTGTACATGCGCGTGACGCGTTCGGGCGATGTGAAAGTGGGCGATCAGGTGCGCGTGATGAAGCGACCGGATCAGGTGTAGCCGTAGCGCACGGTTTCGCGGCCGACGACGCGGCTCTTCAATCCACGCGAACGCAAGGCATGGCTGCTGGCGCGCAACACTTCCGCGTGCGTGCCGCAGTCAAACCAGCAGCCTTCAGGCTCGTAGTAGCGCACCGTTTCGCCCGCAGCCATCGCAGGCAAGAGCCCGTGGGTCACCAGGCCGCTGACTTTGCCCGTCGGCAGGAAGTCCAGAAGCCGCGTCGAATAGACCGCGACGCCTGAGTAGATCGCGCGAAACGTCGGGTCGGTGCCAGCGGGCTCGTCCGCAATGTGCACGATCTGGCCGTCGCGCAGACTCTTTGCATCCGGCACGCAGCCCACGTTGTGCAGCTCCGGGCGGCGCCCCATGCGGTGCATCGCCATCGTCGCGACGACGTCACGGCGGTGAGCGAAGCGCAGTTTCTGCAGATCGAAGTCGTGCCAAACGTCTGAGTTCACAAGCAGAAAGTGATCGTCATCGCCGCGCAAGAAGCCCTCCGCGTTCTTCAAACCACCGCCGGTACCCAGCACTTCGGGACGCTCGTCAAAGAAAGTCAGCTTCACGCCGTACGCGCTGCCGTCGCCCAGCCGCGCCGGGATCTGTTCGCCGAGGTGAAAGAGGTTCACGCCGATTTCCGTCACGCCTGCGTCACGGAGTTGCCGGACCGCGCGAATGATCAGGGGCTCCCCCGCGACGTCCACAAGCGGTTTGGGCAACGTCTCGGTCAAAGGCCGCAATCGCGTTCCCAAACCGGCTGCGAGGATAAAAGCGCGCATGACGAGCTCCGGCGGGCAAAGGCCCTGGCCGAAGGGTAGCGGATGCCGTTCGGTCGGCAAGGTTTCGGGGCAGAATTGACTTCCCTGTCTCCCTCGTCTAGAACGCCGCGCGGGCCCGAATCGCGCGTTTCGGCGCTCGCGCCCGCCCGTGCCTGAGGTCTGCATGTCGGAACCCATCGCTTTCTCTGCCGCTACCGAAGCCAAAATCGCTGAACTTCTTGGGCGTTATCCGCGCAAGCAAGGTGCGCTCATCCCTACGCTGTACTTGGCGCAGGACGAGTTTGGCTGGCTCAAACCTGAAGTCCTGCAACTCGTTGCCGATCGTCTGGAACTGACGCTGTCAGCGGTGCTGGCAACGGCGATGTTCTACACGATGCTGCACAAGAAGCCGGTTGGGCGCTTCCATGTGCAAATTTGCACGAACATTTCCTGCTACCTGCTCGGCTCGGACGCGCTGATGGAGATCGCCCAGCAGGCGCTCGGCATCGCGCCTGGTGAGAGCACGCCGGACGGCGTTTTCACGCTGGAATCCGTGCAGTGCCTGTGCGCCTGTGATCGCGCGCCGACTTTGCAGATCAACAAGGAAGACCACTTCAAGGTCACGCCGTCCGAGCTGAAGGCGCTCCTGGAGACGCTGAAGACCGAAGGCGTCAAGCTGGGGCCGCCGGTGGGCTGGCTGGCCGAACAACATCACGCGCACGCGGCGCACGCTTGAGGTCTTGATCATGTCCACCAAGCCCACCGCCTACACTCCGCACCCGATGGAAAAGCGCGTTCTGCTGCGCGATCACCTCGGCGTCGACTTTACCCGTTTGGAAAACTACATCGCCCACGGCGGGTTCAAGATGTGGACCAAGGCGCAGGAAATGGGCCGCGACGCCGTGCTGGCAGAAGTGAAAGCTTCTGGCTTGCGCGGTCGTGGCGGCGCCGGCTTCCCGACGGGCATGAAGTGGTCGTTCCTGCCCAAGGACGAACGCCCGCGCTACCTGGTCGTCAACGCCGATGAAGGCGAGCCCGGCACGTTCAAGGATCGCTACTTTCTGGAGTTGGACCCGTTCCGCCAGCTGGAAGGCATCCTGATCGCCGCGTACACCATCAACGCGCACGTCAGCTACATCTACATCCGCGGCGAGTATTGGAACTCCAAGGCCGTCACGGAAGACGCGATCGCGCAGCTCTACAAGGCCGGATGGCTCGGCAAGAACATCCAGGGCAGCGGCTTTGACCTCGACGTCTACATGCAAACCGGCGCTGGCGCCTACATCTGCGGCGAAGAAACGGCGCTCATTGAGTCGATTGAAGGCAAGCCGGGCATGCCGCGCTTGAAACCGCCGTTCCCCGCGAACATCGGCGTCTTTGGCATGCCGACGATTGTGAACAACACGGAAACGCTCTCCGCCGTGCCCGTCATTCTGGAAATGGGCGGCGAAGCGTGGGCGGCACTGGGCACGCCCAAGAACGGCGGCACGAAGTTGGTCGGCGTCGCCGGTCACGTGAAGACGCCTGGCTTGTTTGAAGTGCCGATGGGCGCGTCGATGCGCGACGTCATCTACACGCTGGGCGGCGGCATCACCGACGACCGCGAGATCCTCGCGATCATCCCCGGCGGCAGTTCCTGCCCGTTCCTCAAAGGCGACGAGATCGACGTCGCGATGGACTTTGACGGCTTGAAGCCCGTCGGTTCGATGCTCGGCACCGCCTGCATCACCGTCATGGCGGAAGGTCTCACGGACCTGCTCGGCGTCATGCAGCGCGTCACCGCGTTCTACCAGCACGAAAGCTGCGGCCAATGCACGCCGTGCCGTCAGGGCACCGGCTGGCTCAAGGCGATCGCGGACAAGATGGACGCCGGTCTGGGCGAAGACGAGCACATCGACCTGCTGATTTCGGCCTGCACGCAGATCGAAGGCAACACGATCTGTGCGCACGGCGAAGCGGCGGCGTGGCCGATTCGCTCGATTGCGACGAAGTTCCGGCCTCAACTGGAAGCGGCGATCCGTCAACGCGCGACGGCGCACGGGTATGTGGCCAAACCGGCCGCGTAGCCGCAAGGAGTTCATCAGATGCCACATGTGACTGGCGAACAAATTGTGTTCTATCTGCTCGGAGGCGGCGCTGTCCTTTCGGCGGCGTCAATGTTGCTGCCGCCCTTGGGTCGCAACCCGATTCACTCGGCGATCTCGCTGATTGTGTCGCTGTTCTTCCTCGCCGGGCTGTACGCGCTGCTTTCGGCGCACATGCTGAGCGTGCTGCAGATCATCGTCTACGCGGGCGCGGTGATGGTGCTCTTCACGTTCGTCATCATGCTGCTCAATCTGGGCCCGGACGAATTACAGGACACGCGGATTACGCCCGGACGCGTCGCGGCGGGTATTCTGGCGCTCTTCATCTTCGGCAAGCTGACGACGGCGATCCAGCTGACGACGGCCGGCGCGCAAGGCGTTGACCTCAGCGATCCGAGCTACGCCAAGTTCGGCACCGTCCCCGAAGTCGGCCGCATGATGTACACGACGTTCCTGGTGCCGTTTGAGCTCATTTCCGTGCTGCTCCTCGTCGCGGCGGTCGGTGCAGTCGTCCTGGCCAAGCGCTCGCTGAAGTACGTGGACCAAGTGCAGCAGACGCCTGCAGCCAAAGAATTCCCGCCGGCTGATGAAGACGGCGATGCCCACGACGCGCACGCGCATGGCGGAGGACATTAGGATGCTGACCGTTTTTGGACATCAAAACCTGCAGGTCAGACCTGTTGCATCTCGGACTGGGACTGCGAGCGTGCACCTCCGGTGGCACGCCGCAGATCGAAAAGGGATGCGCTTGAACTTCGGTCGGGGTGTATGACATGACGACGATTCCACTCGGTCACATTTTGCTCCTCGCCGCCGTGCTGTTCGGCATCGGTCTGGCTGGCGTCGTGACGCGCCGCAACGTGCTCGTGATGCTGATGTCCGTTGAAGTCATGTTGAACGCGGTGAACCTGACGCTCGTCGGATTCGCGCGCTACAACGGCTGGACGGAAGGCCACGTGCTCGCGTTCTTCATCATCGCCGTCGCTGCCGCGGAAGCTGCCGTGGGTCTGGCGATGGTTCTGGCCATTTTCCGCTTGAAGCAGACGACTTACGTCGACGAACTGCGCTTGTTGAAACGGTAGATTCCGCACGGCGACACGCCAACCTGGTGATTGAGTTCATTCCTCGCAGGCACTAAGACATCCGGAGTACTCCCGTGGAAGTCAATAACTCGGCCATCTTGCCCCTCATCATCTTGCTGCCCCTTCTGGGCGGCATCGTGAACGGCCTGTTTGGCAAGCACTTTTCTCGTCAAGTGTCCTACTTCATCGGCAGCACCACGGTGTTGACCTCGTTCCTGCTGAGCGTTCAGGTCTTCCTGAATCTCCGCGGCATGAGCGCGGCGCACGCGGAACCTGCCCTGCGGTTTACGCTGTTCCAGTGGATCAGCGCGGGCACCTACAGCTTCGACTTCGCCTTCCTCGCCGATCCGCTGTCGTCGATGATGCTGTTGGTCGTCACGGGCGTCGGCTTCCTCGTGCACCTCTACTCGACCGCGTACATGGACGAAGATCCGGGCTACGCCCGCTATTTCTCGTACTTGAACCTGTTCGTGTTCTCGATGCTCGTGCTGGTCCTCGGCAAGAACCTCGCGATGCTCTTCATCGGCTGGGAAGGCGTGGGCGCGTGCTCGTACCTGCTCATCGGCTTCTGGTTCAAGGACATGGACAAAGCGGAAGCCGGCCAAAAAGCGTTCGTCGTCAACCGCATTGGTGACATCGGCTTCGTCGTCGCCATCTTCCTGCTTCTGGCCTACGCCGGCGGTTCGGTCGATTACGACTCCCTGCGCACGCACTTCTCGGACAGCGTCCACGCCGTCGATCACCCGCCGACCATCACGCTGATTTGCCTGCTGCTCTTTGTGGGCGCGTGCGGCAAGTCCGCGCAGATTCCGCTCTACGTCTGGCTGCCGGACGCGATGGCTGGACCGACCCCGGTGTCGGCGCTGATTCACGCTGCGACGATGGTGACCGCGGGCGTCTACATGATCGCGCGCCTCAACTTCATCTTCGCGCTCAGCCCGCAGGCGATGACCGTCATCATGCTGGTCGGCGCGCTGACGGCGCTCATGGCGGCGTCGATTGGCCTTGTGCAGAACGACATCAAGAAGGTTCTGGCGTACTCGACGGTGTCGCAACTCGGCTACATGTTCGTCGCCGTCGGTGCGGGCGCGTTCGCGTCGGGCGTGTTCCACCTGTTCACCCACGCGTTCTTCAAGGCTTGCCTGTTTCTGGGCGCCGGCGCGGTCATCCACGCGATGCACCACGAGCAGGACATCCGCAACTACGGCGGCCTGCGCAAGAAACTGCCGGTCATTCACATGACCTTCCTGATTTCCTGCATCGCCATCGCTGGTCTGCCGCCGCTCGCGGGCTTCTTCTCCAAGGACGCGATTCTGGCGGAGACGCTGGCGTTCCATCCGGAGACTGAAAAGCTGACGGAATACTACGATGGTCAGTTCAAGCGCGCCGCGGTGCTGCAGCTGCGCGCGGAGTCCAAGGATGGCATCGTCGACGAAGCGAAGATCGCGCCGCTCGAGAAGGAAGCCAAAGAGAAGTACATCAAGTCGGTCGAGAACCTCGCGCCGTACCGCAAGGTCGCGTTTGGTCTGGCGTTGCTCGCCGCGCTGATGACGGCGTTCTACATGTTCCGCCTGTACTTCATGACCTTTGCCGGCGAGTACCGCGGTGACCATCACACCTACGAGCACGCCCACGACTCGCCGTGGCCGATGGCGCTGCCGCTGATTGTGCTGTCCGGCTTGTCGGTTTGCGCTGGCTGGCTGGGGATGCCGTTCGCCGAGGGCAAGTTCAACCTGTTTGAGCACTGGCTCGATCCGGTTCTGGAACGCGGCAAAGAGCTGGTCCACGGCCATCTCAGCGCGTCGACCGAGTACGGTTTGATGGCGCTCTCGACGCTGGTCGCTGCCACGGGCGTGGGTCTTGCCTACTCCTGGTACAAAGCGGGTCCGTCGGAGCAGGCCGCGAACCTGTCGCAGTCGGCCAAGCCGGTCTACAACGCGTTGCTCGGCAAGTACTTTATCGACGAGTTCTACTTCGCGGTCGTGGTCAAGCCACTCCGCTGGGTTTCGCAGGCGCTCTTCCACGCCGTGGATCGGGTGCTGATCGATTTGTGCATGGTGCGGTTGCCCGGCTACGCGTTGCTGGGCCTTTCTCAAGTGGGTCGCTTGGTGCAAACCGGTGACGTGCAGACGTATCTCGTCGGCGTGGTGGCAGGTGTTGCCGCGCTCGCCTGGTACCTCATTTAGCGCTGCGTAAAGACGCAAAGAGCCCCACTCCCTGCAAGGACTTTCGCCGATGGACACCTCGATGGCGCAAAATTGGCTGCAATTCCACAGCCTCTCCGGCTTCCCGCTGCTGACGCTGCTCTGCGCTCTGCCGCTGGGCTTCGCGTTGGTCGCGCTGGCGATTCCCGATGAACATACCGGTGCTCACAAAGCCTGGTCGTTCGTAGGCTCGCTGGTCACGTTCGGCGCGACGCTGCTGGTGCTGAGCGGCTTTGACCGCAACGCTGTGGGCTTCCAGCAAGTCGACGACTACGCGTGGATTCCCAGCTTTGGCGCGCGCTGGACCCTGGGCGTGGACGGCCTGAGCCTGCCTCTCGTGCTGCTCACCGGCCTTCTGATGCCCATCATCTTTGCCGGTGCCTGGAGCGCCATCGACAAGCGCTGGAAAGAGTTTGGCATCGCGATGCTGATCCTCGAAACTGGCATGTTGGGCTCGCTTCTGGCGATCGACCTGCTGAGCTTCTACGTGTTTTGGGAAATCATGCTGGTGCCGATGTACCTCATCGTCGGCATCTGGGGCGGCAAGGATCGCATCTACGCGACCGTGAAGTTCTTCATCTACACGATGTTCGGCTCGCTGCTGATGCTCGTCGCGATTCTGTGGCTGTACCAGAAGTCGGGCGGCTCGTTCGCGCTGGCGCAACTGGCGCACCTGCAACTCTCGTCCAAGGAGCAGACCTGGCTCTTCGCGGCGTTCGCGCTGGCGTTTCTCATCAAAGTGCCGGTGTTCCCGTTCCACACGTGGTTGCCGGATGCGCACACGGAAGCGCCCACGCCCGGCTCTGTCGTGCTGGCAGGCGTCATGCTGAAGCTCGGCACGTACGGCCTGCTGCGCTTCGCCATTCCGCTCTTCCCGTCGGCGATGGGCACGTTCTCACCGCTCCTCCTCACGCTCGCGGTCATCGGCATCGTCTTTGGCGCGCTGATGGCGTACGTGCAGACCGACGTGAAGCGCCTCGTCGCCTACTCGTCCGTGAGCCACTTGGGCTTCGTGATGCTCGGCATCGTGATCTTCAACGAGGAAGCGCTGCAGGGCGCCATCCTGCAGGGCGTCAACCACGGCCTGTCGACCGGCGCGCTGTTCCTCTTGGTCGGCTACGTCTACGAGCGCCGCCACACGCGCGAAATCGCGAACTTCGGCGGTATCGCCGCGAAGATGCCGGTCTACGCCGCGTTCTTCGTCTTCGTCACGATGTCGTCCATCGCGCTGCCGCTCACCAACGGCTTCGTCGGCGAGTTCCTCATCTTCGCCGGCTCGTTCAAGGAAGGCGTCCAGGCGCGCATCCCGATGGCGCTGGAAGACGGCCACTGGCGCACCATCGTCAACGTCGGCGGCGCGTTTGCCACGTTGGGCATCGTGCTCGGTGCGGTCTACATGCTGTCAATGGTCCGCCGCGTGTTCTTCGGTCAGTTGACCAACCCGGACAACAAGGGTCTGCGCGACCTGACGACGCGGGAAAAGACCATCATGGGCATTCTCGCCGCGTTCATCCTGTGGATCGGCGTCTACCCGTCGAGCTGGTTGAACCTGTCCAAGACGACCGTCCACGCGATGGTGCAAGCGCACCGCCCTGCCATCTTGCAGGTGCGCGCGCCGCTCGACTACAAGCACGAAGCCGTGCAGCACGCCCACGCGGATCAGTAGGAGACTGCAATGTTGCATGATTTGGCACTGATTACGCCGCAACTGATTCTGCTGGTCGCCGCGATCTTTACGCTGGTGGCTGACCCGTTCCTGCCGTCGACGGCGTCCCGCAAGTTCTGGGGCATCTTCGGCGCGGGCATGTCCGGTCTCGCCATCGTCGCGTGCGCGGCGCTGTGGAAGAGCGGCCACTCGGCGATGATCACGCCGGCGTTTAGCTACCACCTCTCGGCTTCCGGCCACGCGCTGTTCTTCACCGCGCTTGTGTCGATGTGCGCGATGGTCACGCACCTGTCCAGCCCGCAGTACCTGATCGAACAGGACGCGCACTACGGCGAATACTACGCGCTGTTGCACTTTGCGACGTTCGGCATGGCCATCATGGTTTCGGCGGAAAGCCTGCTGAGCCTCTTCATCGGCCTGGAAATCATGTCGATGTCGATCTACGTCCTCGTCGCGTTCAAGCGCTCGTCGGCGGCGTCGGTAGAAGCCGGCCTGAAGTACTTCATCATGGGCTCGGTGGCGTCTGCGTTCCTGCTATACGGCATCGCGTTCCTGTTTGGCCTGTCGGGCGGCACGAGCTTCATCGAGATTCAACGCGCGCTGCTCTCGCCCAAACCCGGTCAGGATCTGTGGCTGGGTCTGGCCGTCGTGCTGACCGGTGGCGCGTTCCTGTTCAAGGTCGCGGCGGTTCCGCTGCACATGTGGACGCCTGACGCGTATGAAGGCGCGCCCACGCCGATCACGGGCTTCATGTCGAGCGCGGTCAAGGCGGCGGCCTTCGGTACGTTCCTCAAGTTCCTCTACGCCGGCATTTCGGGTCCCGCGCTCGCGGCGCTGCACCTGCCGATTGGTCAGGTCCTGGGCGCGTTCGCGGTGCTGACGATGACCGTCGGCAACATCCTCGCGCTCAGCCAGCGCTCCATCAAGCGGATGCTCGCCTACTCGGCGGTGGCGCACGCTGGTTATCTGCTCCTCGGCATGATTGCGAGCGTCGACGATCCGTCGCTCGGTGCCCCGTTCCTCGCGCCGACCGGTGCTGTGCCGTTCTACCTGGTCGGCTACGCGCTGGCGTCGCTGGCGGGCTTCTCGGCGCTGGCGAGTCTGGGCAAAGACGGCGAAGAGCTGACGACGGAAGGCCAGCTGGCCGGTCTCTCCAAGCGCCACCCGATCGCCGCCTTGGCGCTGACCGTCTCGGTACTGTCGCTGGCTGGCGTGCCGCCGACGCTCGGCTTCTTCGGCAAGCTGCAAATCCTGCGCGACGTGCTGGCGGTCGACAACGGCAAGTATCTGCCGCACGTCATCATCCTCGTGCTGAACTCGGTGGTGAGCGCCTACTATTACCTGAAGGTCCCGGTCGCCATGTACATGCGCCCGGATACGCGCGTGAGCCGCGAGTACGTGCGCGAGCCCAGCCTGACGTGGGCGATGGCCCTGCCGGCGCTGGCGCTGCTCGCGCTTGGCGTGATGCCCGGTCGCTCGATGACTTGGGCCACGCGCGCCGAAGAGAGCATCCGCTCGCCCGCGGAAGTCGGCAACATCGCGCATTCTTACGCGGTGGTGAAGGGCGGTGGCAGCGCCAAGCCCGTGGCCGCTGTAGTGCTGGAAAAGCCGGCGGCTGTTGTGCCGCGGTAGGCAGTCTCAGAAACGGTCTCGATACTGGTCTCGGCACCTGTCTGAGACCACGCTCTGGGCGGGATTTCCAAAGCGATTCAAGGTTTCTGAAGTGGCATGGCTTGTGCTTTGCTTCCGCGTGCGCCGTTCACCGACGGCGTGCGTGCGGAGCCGGGCCCGGCCGAGCGCGGCTTGCTGACCGCTTGACGGCCGGACTGCGCGCGCCCCTCGCCGCACCGACCGCCGAGGGACGGGTGCGCGTTGCCGCCAAAAAGGCGGCCCGTGCTGGCTGGTCGGAAGGTGGGGGTGGGGACCCGCGTGTTTACCGCCACCTGCGAGACCAATGCTTTCAGCAAGTTATAGCGCGAAAGCGATCATCCACTGTCCACCAAGCCGCAAGCAAGTCAGCGCGCAATGTCGCCACGCAACGGGGCGCACCCCAGAGATCTGCGTTGTGCGAGAGGCACGGCCCAACCGGCACGTCGTCCCGATCCGGGTGCGTGTCACGGCGCTGAAAGTCCGACGGCCTACAGCCCGTTCCAGGCGAAGCGGGGCCCGTACCAGGCGCGCGGACGAGAGCGGCCTGCATCCCGCAGCACTCGCTGAAAGAACTTGCTTCCGTGCATCAGCGCCTTTGCTGCCACCCCACGGGGCGCTTCGGCCACTATCACGCCTCGCCGCCCCTACTCCTCAAACTCGACCCAGCTCGACATCCGGATCACCGGCTTGTAGTCGCCCTGCCCGGTCCACTGCGGCACAAACGGCTTGCCGCCAATCAGCGCTTGGTAGCTGATCGTCGCTGTCGTCCCCGCTTTGACCTGCGCCGTCACGTCCGCCGTCCAGACCGCCACGTCCATCCCCGGACACCAGCCCGCGCGACCGTAGGGCCACGTGCCAAACTGATTGGGAATCGCGCCGATGGACACCTGCTGCAGGCAGCCCTGCGCGGTGCCCGCGAGCGCGTGCGACTTCGTGAACGTCTTGCCACCCACAGTAAACAAGTGGTCGTGATCGCAGAACTCGGCGCAGTTGAGCGAATCCGTCGCCGAGCCGTGGCCCGTGATGATCGCCACAATCTTCGCGTTCTTGGCGGTCGCCGGTACCGCCACGTCGATCGGCTTGAACTTGCTGTTGTAGTCCTGGTCAAACTGTTCGCCGTGCCACAGCGGCACAATCGAGGTCGGCCGCGTCTGCTTTTTCTGCGACGAAAGCCGCAGGCTCGCCGTCAGCAGCCACCCGTCCGGCGTGTCGTAGCGGAACCGGAACTTGCCGCCCTTCTTGAGCAGCGGCAGCACCGCGCTCTCGTCCGTCAGCCAGTGGCCCTGACGCTTATACGACGTGATCTGCCGCGCGAACTCCGTGTCACACGGGCACGCGCACGCGCCAAAGCTCTTGCCGTCCGCGGCGCACGTCCGCGTGCCCTTGCTGGTGCGTCCGTCGGGCTTGGCGCAGCCGCATTCGACCGTTTCCGTGCCTGAGCACGATTGCGCGACGCTGTCCGCGGGCTCCGTCGTCCAGTCACAGATGTTCATGTACGCTTCGCGGTCCCAGTCCGGGCAGTTCGCGTCCTTGCCGTCCGTGCAGCCGTGGGCCATGTCGAGCTTCAGCGTGTCAAACTTCGCCATTTCCGCAGCGTCGGGCAGCGTCACGTCCGCGTAGACCTTGGGCGGTCCCCAGCCGTTGCCGCCGTTGATGTGGTCCCACAGCAGAATCACCGTCGCGCCGTCCGCCGCCGCCGCAATCGCGTTCTTCGCCTCGTACTCCCACCGCTGCACTTCGTACGCCAGCGCCTTCAGCACCGGTGACGATCCCGCGCCCGTCAGCGATCCCAGCTCGCGCCACGTCTGCTGTCGGTCAATCGCAAAACCAAAAACGCCCTGTTTCTGCAGCGCCGCTCCCAGCCAACCGTCGATGTTGAACGGCACCACCGTCAAGTAGTGCAAACGTCCCGCCCACTGCGCCTGCAAGTCCGAGCTCAGCTTGCCCAGCGCGATGTCGATCTTGTCCTTCTGCGCTTGCACCGTCGCCGTCGCCGTTTCATCGTCTGCGTCGTAGCTGCCAAAGAAGTAGTGCACGTTCGGCGGCGAGTTCTTCAGCAAGTCGCCGGGATTGGAATTCCACACGGCATGTGCGTACGTGTACTTGGCATCTGGCGCGGTGAACACGAATACGTAGTGGTCGCATCCCGTCCAGTTCTTGGCGAAGCTCCAGTCGCCGTCCAAGGTTGGCAGCGTGATGTCGCCCACGCGCGCACCGGGGCCACTGCCTGCCGCGCTCAAATCAAACGCGGCTTGCGGACCACAGGTTGGCAGCGCCGGTCCCGTATCCTGATCCGTCGCGGCGTCGTCAGCTTGCGCGTCATCGGTCGAAGCCGCGTCATCGGCAACTTCGGCGACGTCGCTCACCTGTGCATCGGCGGCGTCAGCGCCTGAGGCAACGTCATCGGCTGTGGCCTCGGTCGCCTTGGTGCCGCAAGCGGCGGTGAACAAAAGCCCCGCCGTGGCGAGAAGCAGGGAAAGATTTCGGAACTGGCGCATTGTCGTCTCCACGAGCCGCTAAGTAGGGCTTGGAGGATCGCCGCGCGCCGACAGTCGGTCAAGATGCAAAAAGCGACGTTTCTACAGCCGGTACTCCACGCCCACGGCAAAGTGCGGTCCGCCCAGCTTATTGTTGCCGCCAATGACGCTCGAAGAGCCCGTGTCGTAGACGTTCTGGATCGTGGTCTCGTAGGTGCTGGACGTGAGCAGCCCCGAGTACCCTACGCCGGTGGTCAAGACGATCGTCTGGTGGCCACCCACGCCGTGCAGGTACGTGCGGACGCCAAATTCGCCGATGGCGGTCGAGGTGGAGCCGCCGCCCAAGCCGTACAAGTTCAGGGTGCGCGTGATGGGAATGTCGAGGTTGCCTTCAAAAAAGCCAAAGCGGAAGCCGCCGGAGATGACCGTCGTGTTGGTGAAGCGGAGGTTCACGCCGTCGACGGCGCCCAGGCGCAGGTACTGCACAAAGGAAGGGCCGGCTTTGCTGCAGGTCACCTGCTGCGTGCCGTAGCCGTTGACGTTGGGGACGGCGTCGTAGGTCATGCCGAGGCTCGTGTCGCAGCTGTAGCTGCTGGCGCCGCCCCACGACTCGCGGAAGTAGCCGCCGCCAAGCCCAAACTCGGCAAAGTCGCTGGACCAGGAAAAGATCGCGTGGGCGTTGACGACGTCGACAGCGTGCGGGACGGACAAACCAAGCGGCGCGAGGCGGACCTGGAAGTGGTACCACTTGCCATAGTAGCCCCAGGCGAGGTCGGTGAGGCTGGCGATGTCGATGGTGCCGATATTGGCCATGGGCCGGAGCGTGGCGCGGAACCAGTGCTGGTAGTCGCCGCGCGACGGGAAGGCGCGGCTCACTTCGCGGCGGTGCTCGTTCAATTCCACCGTGTCGCCGGCGACTGCGACGTCACCGCGGTTGAGCTCCGCCACGACGCGCGTACCTTCCACGCGGATCACCTCGACCACCGCCGTCGGCGCGTTGGTCGCCGTCTCTTCCTCAAGCCCAGTGAACGGGTTCAGCTTCAGTTCCTTGCCGCGCGAGCGGACCAACAGCACGTCACCGGGCACCACGCTCGCGGCTTCGTCCAATTCGACAAGCAGATTGCCGCGCTTGGCTTCGAGCACTTTGCCCAGTGTTCCTTTGCGCGGCGTCGCCGCTGGACCCGTGCCCTGCGCCGTTGAGCCGCCCCAGCGCAGCGCAATGGGCGCGCCGTCGTCACCAAACAGGAACGCGCGGATCGTGTTGTCCTTGCCAACCGCCAGCACGACGCCGTCCGCAAGTCGCAGCTCCGCCACCGGCGAGCCAACGTCCGTCTCCGACTTGCGCATCGGCGCGGCGCGGTTGGCGATGTCGTACGTGACCAACTTGCCCGACCGCGTCGTGCCCACGAGCAGCGCGCCGACGATTCGGTAAGTGACCACGTCCGCGGGAACTGCGAGCTCAACGACCGCCGGAACGACCGGTGCTTGTGCCCACGCAGGCGCCGCCAGAAGAGTCGCAAACAGGCTGAGCACAAAGAATTGCTGACGCATGAAGAACCTCCGTCGTCCCATCATCGTGCGCGCCGCTGCACGCGTCAAACCCGCGCGCCGTTTCCATGACGGGGAGGCGATTGTTCGCGCACGGAAACGGTGTTCCGCCGAGAACTGGGATTGTCGCGCGACGACGCGGCGCTATCTTGTCTGAAGCTTCTGACGGAGATTCACCATGATCGACATTCGCCCGTTTTCCACGCTCGGTCACGCCAATCACGGTTGGCTCGACGCCCGCCACCACTTCAGCTTCGCCGACTACTGGAATCCGGCACGGCAGAACTTCGGCGCGTTGCGCGTGTGGAATGACGACCGCATCGCGCCCCAGTCCGGCTTTCCGCCGCACCCGCACCGCGACATGGAGATCATCACGTATGTGCGAAAGGGCGCGGTCACGCACAAAGACAATCAGGGCAACCTCGGACGCACCGAAGCTGGCGATGTGCAGGTCATGTCAGCGGGAACAGGCATTGTCCACGCCGAGTACAACGTTGAAACGGAAGCAACGGAGATCTTCCAGATTTGGGTCGAACCCGCGCGTCAAGGCCTGCCGCCGCGCTGGGAAAATCGCAAGTTTCCGTCGGCGTCCCGTGAAGGCACGCTCCAGCCGCTGGCGTCGGGTAAGCCCGAACACGTGCTCGCCGCACCAATTGTTGCCGACGCAACGCTCTACGGGGCCACGTTGAGCATTGGACAGGAAACGACGCACGCGCTGCTGCCGGGGCGCCACGCCTACCTTGTCAGCGCGCGCGGACGCGTGCAGGTCAACGGGCAGTTGGTGCAACCGCGCGACGGCGTGGCGATCTCGGCGGAGACTTTGCTGCACCTCGTCGCACTGGACGAGGCGGAAATTCTGCTGCTTGACTTGCCTTGACGCTGTCGCGCGCGCTACGATCCTCGACCGCTGGGTCAGCCACTTTGCACCCACGCCCGGAGATTGCCTTATGTCGCGTTTCGTGTCCCTTTTGGCCTGCCTGAGCTTCCTCGTCGCGGTGCCCGCTTTTGCTGAACTCAAAGTTGGCCTCGTGGACATGCAGGCTGTGCTCAAGGGCACGACGGCCGGTAAAGCCGCGGCCAAGAAGTTTGAAGACGTGCGCGACCGCAAGAAGGCGTCGCTTGAAAAACAGGGGAAGGACCTGCAGAAGCGCGAACAGGCGCTGGTCGGCAAGCGCAACGAGATCATGCAGAAGATCGGCGAACTGCAGGGCAAGCCGCCGAGCGACGAGCTGAAGCAGCGGGCGGCGGCGCTGGAGGCTGAGGCCAAGAAGTTCGATCAGGACTCGATGGACTTTGAGATGGCCAAGCAAAAGGCCGTGGAAGAGCTGGGGCGCAAGGAAGCGCAGCTGCTGAAGCCGATCGAAACGCTGATGAAGGCCAAAATCGACGCCATCGCCAAGGAGCGCGCGCTGAGCTTAGTGCTGAACAAGCAAGTAGCGGTTTTTGCCGCTGACGCCTTGGACATCACGGCAGAAGTCATCAAGCGGTGCGATACACCCTGAACGCCATGACCGCACGCGTTGCTGCGACCTGGCTGGTCGCCCTCGCCGCCGCTGTGTCTGGCTGCCGTCGCGACGCGCAGGCGCCGCTGAACCAGCAGAGCATGTTCCCGGAGGCGGACGCTTCCGCTGCCGCGCCGCCGGCAAGCGCCGCGGGGACGTTGGCGCGCGCAGAGCTCGTCAAAGAGCGGGAGCCCAATGACCAGCCGGATGAAGCGCAGGCGGTCTCCAGCAACGCGTTGATTGAAGGGGCTTTGGCTCCGCCGAACGGCGCGGCACCGCCCAAGCCGGTCAAGGGGCGCAAGACCAAAGGCACCGGCCATGGCGACGCGGATTGGTACCGGCTCGCTGCGACGCCGCCTGGACAGCTCGTGCAAATCGACCTCCGCGAAGGTCCACCGTGCGCGGTCCTGGAGCTCTACGACGACGCGGGGCGCACGCTGATCGCCAAGGCGCGTGCGAAGGGCGGAATTCGCCCGGTGCTGCCGTCGATTGGTCCGGATGCTCACGCCTCGCTGGTGCGCGTGACGTGCGACGGCGACGGCGCGGGGCCGTACAAACTCGCGGTGTTCACGCGACCGACGCGGCCGGATGAAGAGCTGGAACCCAACGGGAATCCGCGGCAGGCGAGTCAAGCGCTCATCGCCGGGCAGTCGCTGCAAGGGTCGCTCGCGCCGGAGAGCGACGTCGACGTGTTCGTGCTCGATTTTGCCCAAGCCGGCGGCGTCGACGTTTGGGTGCTGAGCGTCACGCCAGTACCCGGCGTGGTGATCGAGTTGTCGCTTCTGGATTCCGGCACGCTGGAGCCGCTGCTGGTGCGGAAGTCGGCCAAGGACGGCGGCATCGTGTTGCCGGATCTCGCGCCATCCCGGCTGCCCAAGCGCACGCTCGTGCAGTTGAAAGCGTTGACGGGTCAGGCTCCGGATCAGCCGTACGTGTTGACGCTGACGCCGCTTCTGCCGGCGGGCTGCACCAAGCAGGCGGACTGTCCGGACCGCCTGCCCGTGGAACGCGAGCCCAACGAGACGCGGATGACCGCGCAGCAGTTGCCGGTCGGCAAGCTTGTGAACGGCTTTCTGGACAGCGCGAGCGACGTGGACTCCCTGGAGCTCGCGTGCCAGCCGGGCGCGGTGGTCAGGCTCTTGGCCACGCCGCCTGCAGACGCGACGTTGCTGCTGCAGGTCGGCGACGGGCCGGATACGCTGCAGATCGAAGGCACAGGCCCAGGTCAGCCGGTTGTCGTGGCGGGCGTCACAGCGTCGACTGGTCGGCTGGGCGTCGTGCTGCGCGCCAAGGGTGAAGCACTGAAGGCAACGGAGCCATGGCGCCTGGAGTCGAGCGCTTCGATCGACGCGCGCTTTGAAGTCGAAGCGGGCGACGAACGCAAGCTGCTCAGTCTCTTGGCCCCCGTTCACGCGTTGGTACCGGTGGCGCCCGACCCGCAGACGACGTGGCGCGGCGGTTGGGCGCGGACGGGCGCGCTGTTGCCCGCGGGCGACGTCGATGCCTTTGGATTGGACCTGCGTGAGCGCAGCGGGCCGACCGGCTTAAAACTGAAAGGGCTGGACGATGGCCAACCCGGACTTGCCTGCACGATTCTGGACGCCCGCGGCCACGAGGTCGTGCACACGGCAATCCAGACGACGCCGGGCGATCCGGGACTGCCGTTGTCGCTGCCGCCAGGCCTGTATTCGGTGGTGATGTCCGCCAGTAAGCCGCGGGCCAGCGCGAACGTCTACACGGTGACTTTGGAGAATGCGCCGGAGAACGCGCAACTGCCGTCGCCGGTCACGCCAACGGAAGCGCCATCGATCAAGCAGTAAGTTCGCCGCGCCGCGCCTTATCGATCCACAGCGCCAGTTCGCGTTCAATCCGCGCCCTTGCACGCGCCTCGAACGGTCGCGCCAAGAATGGGATGTCGATCTCGACGTCGATCAGACCCGGACGCAGCCGAATCCGCGGCTTCAGGTGAAACCCTTTGATGGTGAAAGCGACGACGGCCTCGTCGGGGCTCAGCCAGTCGGGCGTGATGTGCGACGTTGGAAAGCGCGCCTGAAAGTGCGCCAACGCCGCGGCCGCCGCACGCCGCGCGAGGTCTGGGGCCAAATCGTGGGCGATCGTCTGCTTCACGCTACTTCCTCGCCAGTTCATCCGCACGCTGCCGCGCGTGCGCCCAGAGCGCCACCAGCGGTTCGTCGGCCCAACTCTGCACGACTGTGCCGGCGGGGTCCAGCAACACAACCAACGGCAGCGGTTCGTCGCTCCGAAAGTCGGCCCCCAAGCGCTGCGCGGCCGCGCGTTCGCTCACCAGGACAACCTGCAGGTCAACGGCGTCCAGCGCAGCCAGCTCGTGCCGCGGCCCGGTCGCGATGCCCCAGAAATGTCCGGTGTGTGCCCGCGGATCCAGACGCCCAGTGGGCAGGTCCAGCGCAGGCAGCGGATCGCCCGGTCGCAACAGGAGCGCCATCAGCTGACCTCAGAAGGAGTTGCCGATCGTAAACTCGAACACCAGCGGATTCTCGCCCGGCCGTGGGTTCAGCGGGACGCCCCATTCAAAGCGCAGCGGACCGACCGGCGAAAACCAGCGGATGCCCCAGCCGATCGACTCGCGCATGTTGGCCAGCGACATGGACTCGCCCTCGCCGAACGCGTTGCCGATGTCAAAGAAGAGGAGCGCACGCAAGTTCATCGGCGCCTTCAGAATCGGCATTTCCAGTTCGTTGTTCAGGTACAGCTGCTTGGTGCCGCCGTTGTGGAACGCGGACATCGTTGCGCCAGGATCCGAACTGGTTGGAATGTAGATCGCGGGGCCCAAGGAATTGCGCACGAAACCACGGACGTTGTAGATGCCGCCGATGAAGAAGCGCTCGAAGAGCGGCACGACCTTGCCTTCCGGCGCGTGAATCCAGCCGCCGACGAGGTTGAACTTCAACACGGCTTCAGCGGGCAGCGGCACGTAGCGGCGAATGCGGCTGACGACGCGGAGGAACTCGTTGTCGGAGCCGAGCGCTGGGAGCGCGTACTCGCCCGTCGTCGTGATGAACCAGCCGGTGTTTGGGAACATGCGGTCGTCGCGCGAGTCGTAGCTGAGGGTCGCCTTCAACGCTGACGTCAAGCCAGAAGCAAAGAGCGAGGCGATGGGCACGTCCGTGCGTCCGGACAAACCGCCGATTGCCGTTTCCGCCTGCTCGACTTGGTAGCCGCCTTCCAAAATGACGGTGTCCGTGAGGCGATAGCCCCAGCTCATGCTGCCGCCCTTGGAGCGCCGCGTGAAGTCGGTGTAGAGCTGGTCGTAACGGAAAAGGTCGGTCGAGAACGTGACCTTTGAGTCCATGAAGTACGGCTCAAAGAACGACGCCTGGAACATCGTGCGGATCGAGGAAATCGAGCCTTGAATGCTGAAGCGCTGACCGCGACCAAAGAAGTTGTCCTTGGAGATTTGCGCGGTCGCGATGAAGTTGTCGAGTGACGAGAAGCCCATGCCGACCTGGAACGTGCCGGTCGTGCGCTCTTTGACTTCGACGACCACGTCGACCACTTGCGGCAGCGCCGTCGGCTTGGTCTTGATCTCCACTTTCTCAAAGTAGCCAAGGCGCTGCACACGCGCCTGTGAGGTCGTGATCTTCTCTTCGCTGTACAGTTCACCTTCGCCGATCAGCAGTTCACGACGCACCACTTTGTCACGCGTCGAGCCGCCGCCGCGCACGCTGATTTGGCCGAAGTAGACTTTCTTGCCCTTCTGGATGTGGTAGGTCCAGTCGACGGTCTTCTTCTCCTGATCCGGCACCGACTCGTTGGACGCCGTTGCGTGCGCGTAGCCGTAGTTCTTCTGTGCGTTGGCCAGCATCTGACCGTCCTGCTGCGCAAACTGGTAGTTGAAGATCTCGCCTTCTTTCAACTGCAGCTTTTCTTTCAGCTTTTCAACGGGCTGCTCCTCAACGCTGTCGCCCGTGATGAGCACTTTGCCGACCTTGAACTGCGGACCTTCGTGCACGCGGATCGAGATCGAGATGTAGCGCAGGTCCGGCGACAGGCTGACGACCGGGTCATCGACCTTGGCCTGAATGTAGCCCTTTGTCAGGTAGAGGTACTGGATGATCTGGACGTCCGTTTCCAGCGTTTCGCGCTTGAAATTTCCGGACTTGGAGATCGCGCTCAGGATCGACCCTTCTTGCGTGCGCAACACCGCCTTGATGTCCTTGTCGTCGACGCCCTCGTTGCCAAGGATGTCGATCTGGCGGACTTTGACCTCGGCGCGCTCTTGCACCTCAAAGATGACCTTCACCTGATTGTCCGGCAGTGGCTCCGTGCGGTGCCGAACCGTGGCCAGGAAGTAGCCTTCCTCGATGTACAGATCCTTGATCTTTTGGATGTTCGCGGTTGCGTCGTTGGGCGAATACAGGTTGTTCACCCGCAGATCGACGACCTTCATGACGTCGTCGTCGCTCTGGGCATCGTTGCCCACGATCTCGATCGCAGCGATCGACGGACGCTCCAGAACTTGATAGCGGACGACGACGCTACCCGGTCCGGCCATCTTCAGACCGACCTTCACGTCATCAAAGAGGCCCATCGTCCAAATGCGTTTCTGATCCTCGGCGACAGCGGTCGGATCGAGCTGCTGCCCCACTTTCACGCGGATTTGGTTCAGCACAGTTTGCTTGTCGACGCGCTCGATGCCACCCAGCTCGACCGCCGTCACGACCATCGCCAAGTCCGTGGCTTCCGGCTCAGCGTCCGCGGCCGGATTGGACAGGCTCAGTCCGGACGAACCGCCCAAGGCACCGCGACCAAAAGCCGTTGGCTCCTGTGCAGTGGCGCGCAATGCATACAGCCCCGCGCACGCGCAGAGCACGACGCAAACGCGCGCCAGATTCGCCAAGCGACGGTTCATGCCTGCGCCTCCGCAGTGGGCGTGAAGTCGTCATCCGAACCGTCGTCCATTTGAATCTGCCCGTCCGCCATGCGCAGCACGCGCGCCATGCGTCGCGCCAATTCCGGATTGTGGCTGACGACGACGAAGCTCGTGCCGGTCTCGCGGTTCAGGGCTTCCATGAGCGCGTGCATCTCTTCCGCCGTGCGGCCATCGAGGTTGCCCGTGGGCTCGTCAGCCAGGACGACGCGTGGCTGCATGACCAGCGCCCGCGCCAGAGCGACCCGCTGTTGCTCGCCGCCCGAAAGCTCGCCGGGATGGTGAGCCAGACGATCGCGAAGCCCCACGCGGTCCAGCAGCGTTCGCGCCCTTTCGCGGGCCTCTTTCTGGTTCTGCCGGGCGATGAGCGTCGGCATCAGGACGTTTTCGTACGCCGTCAGTTCAGGCAGCAAGTGATGGAATTGAAAAACAAATCCAATGCTTCGATTGCGCCACGCAGCGACTTGTTCGTCCGATCGGAGGTCCAGCTTTTCGCCGCCCCAGGTGATCGTTCCGGCGCTTGGGACGTCCAGCGCACCCAAAAGATGCAGCAAGGTCGACTTACCGGACCCGGACCGGCCAACAATCCCAACCATATCGCCGGGATAGAGATCGAGATCAACGCCGCGCAGCACTTCAATTCGCCGACTACCTAAGTCAAACCAACGCCGCAGGCCACGCGCCGAAATCAACGGCTCGCGCGCAAGACTTGCGTCATGTTCAGGCGTTACGTGCATATTCACAGCCCAATCACCCATGCCTCAACCCCTCGAGTGGCGTGAAGCGGGCCGCACTTGTAGCAGGAAACACAGTAGCCACAAGGGACAAGGCGACTGCCGCGAGCGCAACAGCGGCGATTTCTGCCGGTTGAATGCTGACCGGGAGGGTCCGCACGTAGTACGCCTCGGGCAATTGAATGCCCAGACGCTCGATCAGGAGGCACGTGCCGAGGCCCAAAATCGCGCCTGCCGTCGTACCAATCAGGCCAATGGCGCCGCCCATCTGCACAAACGCCGAACGGATCGACGCGGCGGTGGCGCCCATCGCACGCAGCATGCTGATGCCGTCGCGCTTCTGCAGAATCACCATCGTGAGCGCCGAAACGATCGAAAATCCGGCGACGAGGATGATCAGCGTGAGCACGAGGAACACGACGAGGCGTTCGAAGGCGAGAGCAGAGAACAGCGAGCGGTTCATCTCGCGCCAGTCGATGGTCTCGATGTCCTTGGGTTGTCCTGCCTCACGCAGCGCCTGACGTACGGCTGTCAGGACGGTGTCAGGATGTTCCGGATCGTCCAAACGGAGCTCCAGCACGTTGGCCTCACCATCCAGGTTGAAGTAGCGCACGGATTCGGCCAGCGTCACGTACGCGACCTTGCTGTCCGCCTCGTAGAGTCCCGTTTCAAACGTCCCCGCGACGCGGAACGTGCGCACGCGCGGCCGCAATCCCGTCGGCCCGATGTCGCCATCGGGCGTGATCACTTCGACGCGGTCGCCGAGTTCGACTTGCAGGGAACGCGCCAGTTCGGCGCCAAGCAAAATGCCCGGAGCGACCGGCATGTCCATTCGGGTCGCGACAAACGGCGTGTCGTCAGCGCCGCGCAGCCCAGTGGGCGGCTCCAGTGCGGCGTCGAGCGTCGAACCACTTGGCATCACCAGTGCGTCCGGCAGCGTTTCAGGCAGCGGCTCTTTGGCCGTCGAGCCCAGCATCCGTACGTTGCCGCCGGAAGGCATCACGAGCATCCGCGGATCGACGGGCACAGGGCGATCGGTCTGCGGCGGCGATGGCTCCGCAGGCCCCGGTGCGAGCTTCAGCAGCGTGTCCATGTCGTGGCCCTGCGGCTTCTGCGGATCGCTGACAACGGCGGGGGCCGGCGGCATGTCTTCTGGCTCAGACGCGGGCTTGCGTTCGAGCGCACGGTCGGACGCCAGTGACGTTGGTTGCTGCAAGAGCGTGAGGCCGCCCGTCACGAGCGTGCCGCCCAGTTCCCGCTGTACTTCAGGCAGCGACGGGTCGATACCGCGCACAGCGACGAAGTTGTTGACGTTGAACGCGGACGACAGGATCGCATCGCCACGCACCTGTGGACTCAGCGCAGCAACGCCGGGAATCTTGCGGAGTCGCGCGCCCAGCGCGGCCACCTGTTGGAGCGGCTGGACGCGACCCGGACGCTCGATGAGCGCGTGCGCGTTCGCGACGAGCATCTTCTGCCGCAGATCGTGGGCAAAACCGCCCATCACGGAAAGCACCACGATGAGCGCCCAAACGCCCGCAGCGACGCCAACAATTGACACAAAAACGGGCACCGACACCTTCGCTTGGCCTTGCAGCACGAGGTAACCCGCGACGAGTGCGAGGGGCAGAGCGAGCGACAGAAGCGGAGTTTGCGCGGCAGTCTGGCGGAGCGCCAGGCCCAGTCCGAGCGCGACGAGCGCCAAGGCGGCAACCATCAACCCGCGGCGTTGCAGGCGCTCCGGACGGCCGACTTCCCCGCCGATGCGAACGCCGGCGATGAGGGACGCGACCACGAAACCGAGCAGCAGCGCCAACGGCTCGACGCGGCTCAGCACGGGCGGCACGCGCGCCAGAATGGCGGCGACAAGGAGCCCCACGCCCAGCGCGAGCACGAGCGGGACGGAGCGCAACACACGAACCGGCAGGGCAGCGCAAACGAGGAGAATCACGTGCAGACTGAGCCACGCAAGCGCGTTGCGCAGCGCGGTGGCACCCAGCGTTGGATCGGGCGATTGCAGCCACAGCGCGGTGCCGCCCGCCCCCAGCACGAGCAGGACCAGAATCTCCAGCCAGTTGCGCCAAGTCGCCGGGGGCGCTTCCTTACCCGCGTCGACTTGCGCCAGGTAGAACTGCCACGCGCGCACCGGCAGCGGCGCACGCTGGCGTGGGGCGCGCAGGAAGGACCACGCGACGAACGTGCTCGCGCGGTGCCGCCACGGCAGCGTCGCCAAACGTACGAGGCCAAGACCGACAACAGAGAAAATCGCCGCGACCGCGATCGCCGCGATGATGACACCCAGCAATTGCACGACGAGCCAGGTCTGAAACCCGATTTGCGCGTCGCCCGAGCGCACAAGCGCCTCAGGCACCGCGACAAGTGCCGCGAGCAGGACGCCCGTCAGCAGGCGCCGAAGGTGGTGCAACTACGCCCCCGCCCCGTCGCCGGAAGTCTGCTCAGCGTTGTCAGCCTTCTGCGCGAGTTCCGGCCGCATGTGCGGAAACAGAATGACTTCGCGGATGTTCTCGCTGTTCGTCAGAAGCATGACGAGCCGATCCACACCGATGCCGCAACCCGCGGTCGGCGGCAGGCCGTATTCCAGCGCGCGGATGTAGTCGAGGTCCATTTCCATGGTTTCCTCGTCGCCCTTCGCCTTTTGCAGCAGCTGCGCCTCGAAACGCTCGTGCTGGTCGACCGGATCATTCAACTCGGAAAACGCGTTGGAAATCTCGATGCCGCCGATGAAGAGCTCAAAGCGATCGACGAAATCCGGCTGCTGATCGTTGCGGCGTGCCAAGGGCGACGTCTCCGCCGGGTACTCCATCACGAAAGTCGGCTGCACGATGTGCGGCTCGGCGATCGCTTCAAACAGCTCCACCTGCACCTTGCCCAGCGACGCGTGACTGTCGATATGCACGCCCAGCTCCTCTGCTTTCTTGCGTAGCGCACCTTCATCGGCGATTTGCGCGTCCGTCAGTCCGCCCCACTCGCGCAGACCGTCGCGGATCTTGACGCGGCGAAACGGCGCTTGCAGTTCAATCACGCGCGGCGTGCCATCGGCGTTCTTGCCCCAGGTCACCGTCGTCGATCCCGCCACCGCGACAGCAAGTTCCGCGATCAACGTCTCAACTTCGACCATCAGGTCTTCGTACGTCGCGTACGCCCGGTAGAATTCCAGCATCGTGAATTCCGGATTGTGGCGAACGCTCAGGCCCTCGTTGCGGAAGTTGCGGTTGATTTCGTACACGCGCTCGATACCGCCCACGACCAGCCGCTTCAGGTACAGCTCCGGCGCGATGCGCAGGTAGAGCGGCATGTCCAGCGCGTTGTGGTGCGTGCGGAACGGGCGCGCCGCTGCACCGCCCAGAATCGGGTGCATCATCGGCGTTTCGACTTCCACGTAGCCGGCGCGATCCAGAAAACCGCGGATGCCCTGCAGCACTTTGGCGCGCCGCCGGAACGTCTCGCGGACGTCGTCGTTCACGATCAGATCGACGTAGCGCTGCCGCAGCCGCGTCTCCGTGTCGGAAAGCCCGTGCCACTTGTCGGGCAGCGGCCGTACAGCCTTCGTCAAAATACGCAGCGCGGGCTCGTCGTTCGCCGCCAGATGCAGGCTCGGCTCGGACGTCTTGGTGCGGAAATAGCGCCCCTGCCCACCCACGATGTCGCCGATGTCCAAACGCGGACCGTCCCACGCGGCGCCTTCGGTCGGCTTGAAGAGCGCGTCAAAAGTTTCCGGGTCGGCATCGCGCGAGAAGAAGAACTGAAACGTCGCGCCTTCCTGGTTGCGACGTTCCAACCCCGCCGTCTCGCGCAGATCATCGTCATTCTTGCGCGCGGCGGGCAGATGCACAGCGGCGCGATCCTGAACGCGAAGGAACGCGACCTTGCCTTTGACGTTGATCGCGAGCACGCGCCCCGCCATCCTCGTCCACGGCGCGGGCAGCTTCACGGCACCGGCGTCCAGCACCGGCTCGCTCGTCTCCGCGATCGCCGAGAACGGCGCAAGGCGCAGCGGATCGGCCGCAAACCAGGCGTACGCGTCGGTCGACGTCGCCGTAGGCACAAAATCGTTGGGATAAGGCACCTGACCAGCGGCACGCACGGCGGCAATCTTGGCCAACCGCTGCCGCATCAGTTCATTCCGTTCAAGCATGCGGGGATTCCATTGCGCGAAGCAGGTTCGTCGAGGCGCGAGCGCGCCCGCAGTGGTTCGACCGAGCGTACTCTGAGTACGCGACCGAGGACCGCGAGGACGTAAGCCGCGGATCGGCGAAGCTGCGAAGCGCAATCAGTCGGGGCGACAGGATTTGAACCTGCGACTCCTAGACCCCCAGTCTAGTGCGCTACCAGGCTGCGCTACGCCCCGAGACGCGCAGGTGGAGCCCACGCGAGGCGCGAAGTTGTAGCACAACAAGACGCTTCGCGCAAGGCTGTTCCGCGCGTCGCAGGTGCCGTATTCTCCGCGGGTGACGACGCCGCCGCTCCACCTCCGCTTGCGAACTTGGCTGCCCGCAGGCGTGGTCGTGTTTCTGCTCGCGCTGCTGGCGACGTGGCGTTTGGTCGATGATCCGGACGCGTTCTGGCATATCACGACCGGCATGCACGCGCTGCAACACGGTCTTTCGCTGCCCACTGATCTGCTGTCGTGGTCCCACAAAGGCCAGCCGTGGCTGGGCAAGGACGCGCTGGCCGACATCCTACTGGCGCTGTCGAGCGGTTTTGGCTTCTTCTGGGCAGGTCTGGCGCTGTTTCTCGCCGCGCTGCTGACGCTGGGCACAACGGGCTTTGCCACGGGCGTTTCGCTCCCGACATGGCTGTTGGCTTCCGGTCTTTGGCTATCCGCAGTCGAAATCACCGCCACGCCGCGCTCGCGGATCTTTTCAACCGTCCTTTTGCCTGTCCTTCTGGCGGCGATCGAGCGCGCGCGCAGGACTCCGGAAAAGCGCTGGATCGCGCCCGGTTTGATCGCGGGCGCCGGGCTGCTCCTGCACCGCGGTGGCGTCGTTGGGCTGGCGATTCTGTGCGTCGCCGTGGTGTCCGAAGGTCTGGAGCACAAGCGCTGGAAGCAGCCGCTGGACGCGCTCCTTCTTGCCGTCATCCTCGCGCTGCTCCATCCCGACGGTCCGCGGGTGTGGACAACCGTGCTGCACGTGGCGGGAAGCGACGCGTACCGCCAGTACGTCTCCGAATTCCAGCCGCTGACGTTTGATCAGGCCTGGGCGGCGTTCCCGATGACGGTACTGCTCGCACTTCTGGCGCTGCCCGCGGTCTTGCCGTCGCTCCAGCCCGGCGGCAACGCCGATCTGCGCTGGCGCGGCATCGTGCTCGTGATCACGCTGTTGGTCGCGGGTCGGTCGCCGCGCGGCATGCCGCTCCTGGCAGGCGCGGCTGTCTACGCGCTCCTGCCAATGCTGGAACGCCTCATGGCGCTGTTTCGTCGTCCCTGGCTGGGCGCCGCGCTCGCGGTCACGCTTGGTTTGGCGCTGGTAAGCGGGAACGCGACGCGGACGTTTGGCGTGGGCGTCGATGACCGCTTGGTGCCTGCCGCAGCGACGCGTTTTTACCAACAGCATCATCTGGGACGGCGCGTGCTGAACCCCGTCCACATGGGCGGCTACCTGATGTTCGCGCCGGTCGAGCCGTACATCCAGCCCTTCATCGACGGCCGCAACGATCAGGTCTACCCCGAAGCGTTTTTTGTGCAAAACGCCCAAGCGACCACCGATCCGGCGGCGTTCGCGGCGCTCCAAGCGAAGTACCACTTTGAGTGGGTAGTGGCGGCCAATCCGGGGCCGGGCCAAGCGTTCCTGTTCCTGACGCAAGATCCTGCGTGGCGTCTGGTGTTTTGGAGCGACAGTGCGTCGATTTTCCTGCCGCACAACGCCCGCCCAGAACTTCCCGCGTACACGTACTTTTCACCGGCTGATCCCGTCGGCAGCGTTCAACGCGCAACGGCTAATCCGCAGACGGCTGACCTGATTGGCGCGGAACTGGACCGGCTCGTCCGGGACGATCCCGAAAGCGTGAACGCGCAAACCTGGCGCGTCATGCACCTGCACGTGCGTGGCAAAGCGTTTCGGCAAAGGCGCGATGAGGCACTGGCGCAGCTTGTTGTGCACCATCGCGAAGCGCCGGAAGTGCAAAAGCTGCTGGAAATTCTGCATATCCGCCTGCCTTGATTGTTCACCCAGACGGACAATCCATTTCAGGATTACCGTCTGGCCGCGCGTGCGAAACAGTCCTATCTTGGGCTGGACGGTGCGCGAGCGCACTGCGAGGAAAAGCTCATGTCTCAGGAAAACGAGAATTCGCTCACGCGGCGGCAAGTGCTGGCGACCGGTCTGGCGAGCGCTGCGGGGCTGACGATTGCAGCGGCGCTGGCCGAGGAAGCGGACGCGGCTCCGGCGAAGTCGGCGCGCATGCCCGTGGCGTTCCTGCCGCACGGCGGCGGTCCGTGGCCGTTCGTGGAAATGGGCATGAACAAGGCGGAGTTGAACGGTCTGGCGGCGTATCTGAAGTCGGTCGTGACCCTGCCCAAGGTGGCGCCCAAGGCGCTGCTGGTGATTTCTGCGCACTGGGAAGAGGCGGTGCCGACGGTGATGACGTCGGCCCATCCGCCGATGCTCTACGATTACTATGGGTTCCCGCCGGAGTCCTACAAGCTGACTTGGCCGGCGCCGGGTGAACCGAAATTGGCGATGCGCGTGCAGGCACTCCTGGAAAACGCGGGGATCGCGTCCGCGGCGGACAGCAAGCGCGGGTTTGACCACGGCACGTTTGTGCCGCTGAAGCTGACCTACCCGGACGCGCAGGTGCCAACGGTGCAACTGTCGCTCAAGCGCGGGCTGGATCCGGCAGAGCACTTGGCGATTGGGCGTGCGCTTGCGCCTTTGCGCGACGAAGGCGTGTTCATTGTGGGTAGCGGCATGACGTATCACAACATGCGCGGGTTCGGTAATCCGGCGGCGGCGCCGACATCTGAGGCGTTTGACGCTTGGCTGCGCGAAACCGGCACGCTGGACGCAGCGGCGCGCGATGACCGGCTGAAGAACTGGAGCAAGGCGCCGGCGGCGCGCCTCGTGCACCCGCGCGAAGAACACTTGCTCCCGATGATGGTGATCGCGGGCGCAGCGGGCGCCGATCGCGGCAAAGTGGCGTACAACGGCACCATGATGGGCGTTCGGTTGAGCGCGTACCACTTTGGTTAGGGAATTCGCCACGGACTAGAAATGGCTTCAGACTTTCAGCGTGCGCCAAACTTGGCACGTCGACTGGAGCTGAAGATGCCGCGTCCGATTTCTTTCGCCCTACTTCTCCTGGCGTTTGGCTGCGGCCACGCGCGAGTACAGTCCTCCAGCGCGCCGCCAGCGTCGACTGAACTGGCGCAGGCCGCGACGCGAACGGATGATCCCTACCTGTGGCTGGAAGAGGTCGAAGGCGAGAAACCGCTTGAATTCGTCAAAGCAGCCAGCACAAAGACGCTGACGGAACTCCAAGGGCAGCCGACCTACCAGCCGCTCTACGATCGGCTGCTCACCGTGCTGGATTCCAAAGACCGCATCCCGAATGTCACGCAGCACGGCGCGCTTCTGTACAACTTCTGGCGCGACGACCAGCACATCCGCGGGCTCTGGCGCCGGACGACGTGGGCGGAATACCGCAAGCCGCAGCCGAAATGGGCGACAGTGCTGGACGTGGACCAGCTGGCCAAGGAGGAGCACGAGAACTGGGTGTGGTCGTCCGTGTCGTGCCTCTATCCAGACGACGTGCGTTGTCTCGTGCGCCTTTCGCGCGGCGGCGGCGATACGACTGTTGTGCGCGAGTTCGACACCAAGCAGAAGCGCTTTCTCGCCGATGGCTTCGTGCTGCCCGCCGCCAAGAGCGAGACCCACTGGATTGACGCGGACCACATCTACGTGGCCACCGACTTTGGCCCGGGATCGATGACGCTTTCTGGCTATCCCCGCACGACCAAAGTGTGGCAGCGCGGCACTCCGCTCAGCGCGGCGCAGACTGTGTACTCTGTGCAGGAATCCGACGTTCACGTCCACGCGTCGCACGACTTTCGGCCGGGCTACGAACGCGACTTCGTCATGCGCGTCATCACGTTCTGGACCAACGAGGTCTTCATGCGCGTGGGCGACAAGTTACAGCGCATCGAGAAGCCCGATGACGCGTCGCTTCAGGTGGACGGGCCCTTTCTCTACCTGTCGCTTCGCAGCGCGTGGACCGTGGACGGCAAGACGTGGCCTGCCGGCGCGCTCTTGGTCGGCGATTTTGTGCGCTACCTGAAGGGCGAGCGCCAGCTGGAGATGCTCTTCGAGCCGACGTCCCGGTCGTCGCTCGCGGGCTGGAATACGACGCAACACGCGGTCCTGCTCACGGTGCTCGACAACGTGAAGACGCGCATCTTTGAGGTCACGCCCGTGAACGGCAAGTGGGTGCGCCGGGAGGTCAAACTGCCGGGCGCGGGCACAGCGAGTGTCACGGCGGTGGACGCGTTGCGCTCGGATCAGTACTTCCTGATGTTTACCGATTACCTGACGCCAACCACGCTGCTTCTTGCCAAGCCGAATACCGACAAACACGAGCCGTTGAAGCACCTGCCCGCGTTCTTCCAGACCAACGGGCTGCGCGTGCAGCAGTTTGAGGCAACGTCCAAGGACGGAACGCACGTGCCCTATTTTGTCGTGGCGCGGGAGAACGTCGCGCTGGACGGGCAGAATCCGACGCTCCTCTACGGCTATGGCGGGTTTGAAATCGCGCTGCAACCGAACTATTCCGCGAGCATCGGGCTTTCCTGGCTGGAGCGCGGTGGCGTCTACGTGCTCTCGAACATCCGCGGCGGCGGCGAATTTGGCCCGGACTGGCACAACGCCGCCATCAAGTCGAACAGGCAGCGCGCGTACGACGACTTCGCGGCGGTGGCGGAAGACCTGATCGCGCGCAAGATCACGTCGTCGCAGCATTTGGCAATTCAAGGCGGCTCGAACGGCGGTCTACTGGTCGGTGCGGTGGCGATGCAGCGCCCGGAGCTGTTCAAGGCGGTCGTTTGCCAAGTGCCGCTTCTGGACATGAAGCGCTACCACACGCTCCTGGCGGGCGCTTCGTGGATGGGCGAATACGGCGACCCGGACAAGCCGGAAGAGTGGGCGTTTATCCAGAAGTATTCGCCGTACCAGAACGTGAAGAAAGACGTGAAGTACCCGCGCATCTTCTTTCTGACGTCCACGCGCGACGACCGCGTGCATCCGGGGCATGCGCGCAAGATGTTCGCAAAGATGCAGGAGCAAGGCCACAACGTGCTGTATTTTGAGAACACGGAAGGTGGGCACGGGGGCGCGGCGAATAATCCGCAGGTCGCGAAGATGCAGGCGTTGATTTATTCGTTCCTTTGGGCGGAGCTGCGTTAGGGCGAATCGAGTGTGCTCGGCGCGGCCCAACGAGCGCAGCGCGATCACGCACAGTCGAGCGACGGGCACGCGACCGCGCATTGACGGGTAGCGGTGGCCACACCGGCATCGGTTACTTGAAGTCCGTTGCGCCGAGGATCGGTCCTCCAGAAGCGGTCCACGAACCCTGAAAGTGCCCGCCGCGCGACGAAGACACGCCCCGCAAGACTCTGAAACTGTGGCAGAGTTCGCCCGCCACACAAGTACGCGCGGTCCGGCGCCGCGGGACTACTCCTTGCACGTTTTCCGCATTCCCAAATAGGCCAAATGTGGTCGTGAAGACCTGTAAGGTTGTGGCGGTGCGTGAAATCGCCGGGCTGGAGCCGTGTACGCCGCCCGCTTGCCTTGTGCCACGACACCCGCCGATTACGCTGAATGAGCGGTCCTGTTCCGACCGTAGAGTTCCGCCATGCACACCCGGATTCAAACGCTCTTGCTGCTTGTGAATCTGTACGCATGTGAGGCCGTTGTGCCGGCCGTGGCGGGGCAGAGCGCAGTCGCGGCGGCGGACGCAACTGTTGAACCCGCGCCATTGGACGCCAACGCACACGGCGACGCAGGCCCCGCCGTTTCATGTCTGGGCAACCCGGACGCCGATGCAAGTTCCATCCCGACCGATGGCGCGCCTGCGGGTACCGGGCCAGCCGACGGAGCCAGTCCACCACTCAAGGATCCCGCCTTTGACGCGCCGATGGATCCGAACGTCGACCAACTCATGCAGGTCCCCGTTTCGCAGATTGACCTCTCCAAAGACTTCGTACTGACCGCAGATTCCGTTGTACCGGCGCTGCAGAACTTCTACGTCGATGGTCTTCAGCCCGGTCAGGTCGTGCCGGACTTCACTGCGTGGACGCTCGAGGGGAAACTGGTCTCCCTCAGCGACTGGCGGCACAAGTCGAACTTGCTGGTGGTCCTTGGAACGCCGTCGTGTGGTGCGTTCCGCCATCAGTTTGCGCCGCAGTTGGCGCCACTTCAGGCGTTCGCCGACGCGATAACCGAAAAGACGGGGCAGAAGCTACAAGTGCTGGTTGTCCTGGCCAAGGAAGCACACCCGGCGCTGGATCTCAGCCCGTACGTCGGCATGCAATGGACGGGCGCGGACAACGTAGCCGACAAGGTGCTCGTGCGGCAGCCGACGAGCTTTGGCGCGCGCGTGCTCAATGGGCGGGCGATCGTTGCGCGCTTGAAGTTGAACCCCGCGCAATTTCTGGTTGACGGGATGGACGCGGCTGGCTGGCAGCGTTTTGGCGCGCTCCCGAATGCGGCGCACCTGATCGACAAGGACGGCGTGCTGGTGTGGAAAGAGCCGTGGGCGGTGCAAACCGGACTCTCGGAATCTGATCCCACGATGCAGCCGGAACTGTTCAATCAGGTCGCTAAGCTGCTTGGCGAGGGACAGTGACCCGGCCGACCACCACACGCGCCCGGCTTGACGCCTCCCGTCCGCACGGCACAATCGCGCGCCAACGACGCCTGACGCGGCGTTAGGAGCCCGCGATGCCCCTCAGGAACGGCACTGCACACACGCCCGACGGCGACCGACTGGCGTGGACGCTGCACGGCGACGGCCCGTCGATGCTCGTCATGAACGGCCTCGTGTCGAGCGTTGATCCGCACTGGACGCGCTGGGTGCGACACTACCAAGCGCGTTTTTCCGTGCTGACTTGGGACTACCGCGGCCACGGTGCGTCTGCCCCGCCGCGCGACTTCTCGGCCGTGAGCATGGAGCAATTCGCCGACGACGGTGCCGCGGTACTGAACGCAGCCGCCGTGAAGCGCCCCGCTGTGGTGTGCGGTCTGAGCATGGGCGTGCAGACGGCGCTGGAGTTTTACGTTCGCTATCCACAGGATGTTCGCGCGCTCGTTCTGCTGTGCGGCACCGCTGGGCACGTTCTAAACGGCTTGCACCACTCGGAAAAGCTTCGCAAGACCATGACCTCCGTGGCGCATCGGCTGGAGGCCATTCCGCCGCGGCTATTTGACCTGCTCGCCAGCCCTCTGGTGCGTACGCCGCTGGGCCGCGAGCTCGCCTATCTCTCCGGCGGCGTCGTGCGCGGTGCGACGAGTCCTGAAGAAGTCGACGCCATTTTCCAGCACGCCACCAAGCGCGATCCTCGGCTCGTTGCCCGCATCGCCGCGTCCTACATGAATCACACGACGTGGCACATCTTGCCGTCCATTGCCGTGCCGACTCTGATCATCGGTGGCGACCGCGACGACCTCGTGCCCGTCGCGACGGTGCGGGCGATGCACGCGCAGATTCCGCGCTCGGAGTTGCACATTGTGCGTGGGCACGGGCATCTGGCGCAGGTGGAGAAGGCGGCGGAGGTCCACGCTGTGGTGGATGCTTTTTTGGCCCGGCGGGCCGGGGGGCCGTGACGGCCGGCGCCGCAGGCGCGCCGGATCTGAGGGAAACGCAGTTTCCCTCAGACTCCCTTCCTGGGGGGCGCGGTTGAGGAAGGCGTGGGTTCTGTTATCGGCGCGATGGCGCCTCCTAGAAAGCTTTCGCTTTGGACTTGGAATTGGACGGCCGGGATCGCCTGCTCGGCGTACGGGGCCCCGATGGGCGCCGCTTTGCGGCGATCGGTACCGCGCCTCGGTGGAGATTTTGCGGGCTGGGTTGGGTTGGGAAAGGGTCTGGTACGGGAGGTGGCGGCGCGAAGTCGGGCTGCTTGCGCAGGCGCGCAGTTCCATGGGCGGGTGGCATGTGGAATTCCGAGCCGCTTGCTTACGGGCGCGGTTCCTTGACGGTTGAACCGCGCACGTCAGTAAGCGGGTGGCGTCGCGCCGACATCGACCGCCGTCACATCACGCAAACGCCGCCGCTGCCGCAGTGCTTGGACCTGCAGTTGGCGTCCGCCTTGCACGGCGACGCGTCGAGCACCGGTCCGCACTTGCTCAGAGAATTGCACACGTACGGGTACGCGCAGCGCGCCCACCCGCCGCTACGGCACGCGTCGCCAAGGGTAGGCAGGTTGACGCACTTCTTCGTCGCGTCGTCGCAGATCAGGCTGGTGCCGCAACTGTTGTAGTACTTGCACGGAGCGCCCACCGCGAGCTCGGCGCCGCATACCTGCGGACCGACGGCCGGCGAGAAGAGGCACGCCTCGCCCATCGCGCACGGATTGGAGTGATTCGCCGCACTCGACTTGTCCGGCTCCCACGCGGTCGTGCGCGTTGCGTAGCACGGCTCACCAATGGCAGCGTAGGTCTCGACAAGCAGCGAACAGCCACCCCATGCGTCGCACACGTAGTCGTACAGATTCAACCAGCAGGGCAGGCCGCGATCCGCTTTGCACGCCGCGAGAATGGCGGTGAGCGGCTTGCATGTGATGTCGCAGAACAGGCCGTCAGCGCAAGGGTCCAAGGCCCCTTCTATCGTGCAGCTCGAATCCGCCGGCAGCGCGGCTGTACACTTGTTGGCGATGCAGCGCGCGTCGCTTGGGCAACTGCGAGACCAAGCGCTCGCGCACGATTCGCCCACCTTCAGTTGCAGGTGGCAAGCGTGGTCGCTGCCGCAGTACCCCGTCGTTCCGCATTCCAAGTCTGAAACACACTCTTTCGGCGGTGTCACCACCGTGACGAGCCCAGGCGCATGCAAGCAGTCATAATTGTGCACGGCGCGGTCACATTGCCCACTGCTCTGCTGCCAGCATGCGGCGATTGCGGCGTCATCGATCGCGACAAGTCCGAGCGTGCGAGCCGCCCAAAGTGGCGCGTATTCTGTGGCACACCATTGAAATTCCGATGCGACATCATCGGTATTTGCCAAGCACGCGGCGACGGACACGCTCGCACCGCATGCCGCGGCCTGCGCGCAGTAGATTTGCGCCCACGCTTGACACATCTCGACGGACGAATTCCACCGAACCGGCGCTGTCGAGGCGGCAGGCGACGAGCACGCGGCAACGGCGAGGAACGCGAGGCACGCGAGGCTTGCCACCGCAGAACGGGGATGTGACTTGTGCATGGTTCCCTCCGTAGCTGAAGGTGAACGGAATTGAGACGTTTGGCAAGGGATTTGGCGTGTGGGAGGCGACCCGCTTGCTTACGGGCGCGGTTCCATGCCGCGCGTTCCCATCACGGTTGAGCCGCGCACGTCAGTAAGCGCTTGGCGTGTGGGGATTCCCAGCAACTACCTCCCCTCCCCCACCATCAACCCCGCCGTCCGCCGCGCCATCGTCATAATCGCCAGTTGCGGGTTCACGCCCAGGCTCGACGGCATCACGCTGCCGCAGCCGAGGTACAGTCCCTGCGTGCCCCACACGCGTCCGTGGTCGTCGACGACCGAGCGCTGCGGGTCCACACCCATCTGACAGGTGCCCAGCGGGTGCTGCGACGAGCACTCCATCTGCCGACCGTGGACTTCCTCCAGCGGGAAGTTCTTCAACGAATCCGCGGTCTGCCCCGGAACGCCAAAGACCGGCAGGAAGATCTCCTTCGCGCCCGCTTCAAACCAGAACGAGGCCATGCGGCGCAGCAGCACCGGAATCCGCGCGCGGTCCCGCGGCGAACTGCGGTAGGTCATGATGGGCTCGCGGCCAAGGCCGGGGCGAACGGTGCCGGTGGCGTCGTCGTGGAGCATGCCGCCGAAGATGGCGAGGTGGTCCAACTGGTTGCGCAACTTGCCGTGCGCCGTGCCAAAGCCGGGCATCGTCGCGGCGAGCACGCCGGTGGGCACAGAAACCGAGTTGAAGAGCATGCCGTCGGTTTTCTCGTAGAAATCGCCATACGCCGACTGCATCGCGCCTTCCCAGCCGCGCACGGGCTCGTCGAAACGCGCGATGACGCGAAAGCTGGGATGCAGCGACAAGTGCTTGCCCAGGACCGGATTCTTGAAACCGCTCTTCGCCAAAATCAGCGGGTTGAACATCGCGCCCGCGGCCAAGACCACGCGCTTGGCGCGTACGCTGAACGGCCGTGACGGGCGCTGCGTGTCAAAGTCGAGGATGCGACCGGAGACGCCCGTGGCGCGCGTGCCGCTGAACTCGACCTTGCCGACCAAGCAGCCGGTGTAGAGGCGGGCGCCGGCGGCGAGGGCGCGCGGCAAATACGCGATGTCGACGCTCAACTTCGCCTTGTGCGCGCAGCCGAAGTTGCAGCGACCACAGCCGTGGCAGCCGCGCGTGTTGCGGCGCATGGGCTTGAGCGGCGCGGCGATTTTGCTGAAGCCTTCGCCAAAAAGCTCGGTGCCGCGCGAGCGCATGTTCGCGGGAACCTCCTCAACGTGGACGTCGCGCTCGACCTCGGTGAACCACGGGTCCATCTTCTCCGGCGTGAGATCCGTCAGGCCTTCTTTGACCCAGCCGTCCAGCACGTGGTCGGGAATACGGAAGCAGACGCCGCCGGTGAGCGTCGATGAGCCACCCAAGCAGCGACCGGCCGTGACGTTGATGCTGGGTGAATCGCCCAAGCCGACGGCCAAGGTGACCGCGCCGTCGCGCCACGTGTGGCGAATCGATTCCGACGGGCGCATCGCGCCGGTGTTGGGCACGTGCGGACCTTCTTCCAGAACGACGACGTCGTAGCCGGCTTCAGCCAAAGTCGTCGCGATGACCGCGCCGCCAGCGCCAGAACCGACGACAACGACGTCGCAATCCAAGCGCAATTCACCGGCTAAGCGGCTTGCAGACTGCAGGGAACCGGCCATTACGCCACCTCCTTACACGCCGGCACCGTGCGCGTTTCCGTTTGCGTATCGGGATGTTCAAACCAAATCATGCACAGCATCGCCTTGACCGCGAGCGCAGCGGGACCCAGCGGCGAGTGCTCCATCCGCTCCAGCGCCAGCACGCGGCGCTTCACGGGCAGCCACGCAAATGGCAGCGGCGTGAACACGAACAGCGGCGTCAGCCACGTCAGCGCAAACAAGGACGCCCGCAGAATCAGGTGCGCACGACCGGTCGCGGTCACCATGAAGCGCAGAAAGTCGTCGGCCGCCCAGTCCAAACGGGCCGGATCAGGCGGCGTTTCGTCGTCAAACAGCGCTTCGGCCACCGCGCGCACTGCGCGACGCACGCGCGGTGGCGGCAGCACCAGCTTGCGATTGGCGACGTCGTCCTGCGGCGAAGGCGGCGGCAGCAGCCCCAGGTGCTCGCGACCCGGCGGACCGATGTTGGACGGCTGCAGTTCTGCTTGCATGTCGGGACCTTTGCGCGATTACTTCGCGAGATTCAGCAGCTCACCCAGATCCGGCAGGAGCAGCAGCTCCACGCGACGGTTTCGCTTCTTGCCGTCGTCCGTGTCGTTGCTCGCCACCGGCATGTGCGGACCGTAGCCGCCCGCGCTCAGATTCTTGGCCGGCACGCCGTCTGCCACCAGCGTCTCCACAACCGACACCGCGCGCGCCACCGACAGCCGCCAGTTCAGCGCGTCTGCGCCCGTCGTGTCCGTGTGACCGGCAACCTGGAAGCGGCGATCCGAAAGTCCCTGCAGCGCCGCCGCCAGCTCCGCCAGCACCGGCTTCGCCTCGGGCTTCAGGTCGCTTTTGCCGGTGTCAAAGAGAATGTCGCTCTGCAGTTCGATGATGAGAAACCCGCGCGCCACGTTCACTTTCAGCTTGCCGGAATCGACCAGCTTCTGCAGCTTCTGCCGCACCGCGGAGATGTTGCTCTCAATCTTCTGCAGCCGATCCTGCACGATCTTCAGATCCGCGCCCTGCCGCTCGCCGTCCGCCTTCAGCTTGGCGTTTTCCTTCTGCAGCGCGTCGCGCGCCGCGGTCAGCTCCAGTTTCGCCTTCTTCAGCGCGTCCGCGTCGATCTGGCACTGCGCCAAGTCGCGCGAGCAATTGCCACCGATCTTGGACATCTTCTCCAGCTTCTGGTCACAGTTCTTGAACGCGTCCGACGCCGCCATCTTCTCGCGAATGCAGGTCGACAGTTCGTCGTTCTTGGCCGCGTATCGCGCCTCGGCGTCCTGCAGCTTCTTGTCGAGCGCGACCTTCTGCGCCTCCAACTGCTCCTGCTGACCGCGCATCGCGCTCAAGTCTTTGTCATACGCCTCGCGCGACACGGCGAAGTTGCAGCCCGTCGTCAGCGCGCCCAGCGCCGCGAGGCCGAGCAGAATCTTGAATTGTTTCCTCATCATCCTTCTCCTGGTTCATTACAGTTCGCGGGATCGCAAAAGCGAGAACAACACGACAACAAACGCGATCAGTCCCTGCACGGCGCACAGCACCGCGTACCACACCATCGCCGAACGCCAATCTGGCGCGGCAATCGCCTGGGGCAACGTGATCGTGAAGATCACCCACGCCGTGATGCCGTAGGCAGACACCAGCCCGCGGTTCACGCTGCGCTCATGGCGGATCGCGCGACGTTCGGCGTCGGGATCGCGCACGTTCAAGACGAGTTCACCCGCCTTCGCCCGACGGAGCAAACCGCGAATCTCGCCGGGCAGCACGCGCAGGAGCCCGGTGTAGTCGTGCAGCACGCGGTAGAGCTTGCGCGTGTGCGTCTTGGGATCGAGCATCCGCCGCGCGTAGAGCTCCACCAAGTGCGGACGCAGTTCTTCCAACGGGTTGAACGCCGGGTAGATTTCCTGCGCGATCCCTTCCACGGTCGAGATCGACTTGCCGATCAGGATCAGCTCGACCGGCAGCCGCACGTGGTAGCGCACGACGGCTTCAAACACCTCAGAAATGAACACGCCAATGTCGAGCTGCGCCAGCGTACGGCCGTTGTAGCGCGCCATAATCTCGGCGATTTCGCCCTGCATGGCGCGTACGTTCACGGTGTCGTCGACAAGGCCGAGGTCGATGAACTGCGTCACGAGCATTTCGGTGTCGGACAAGAGGAGCGCAACCAGAAAGCTCAGCAGATCGTCGATGGTATCGCGATCGACCGAGCCCATCATGCCAAAATCGATGAGCGCGATGCGTCCGTCGGGCAGGATGAAGAAGTTGCCGGGGTGCGGGTCGGCGTGGAAGAAGCCGTGCTCGAAGATCGAGCGGATGATGATCTCCGTGCCGGATTTGGCGATCACTTCGCCGGAAATTCCGTGTTCGGCGAGCTTGTCGAGGTTGTTGACCTTGAAGCCGTCGATGAATTCCATCGTGAGCACGCGGCGGGTCGACAGTTCCGGGTAGGTGATCGGCAAGTGCAAGCGCGGGTCGTCGGCAAAATTGCGGCGGAACCGTTCGATGTTGTCCAGTTCGCCCGTGAAGTCGGTTTCGCGCCGCAAGCCGCGGGCAAACTGCTCAATCGCGTCAACCGGGCGGAACGCCACGGCTTCGGGCACACGCTCTTCAATCAGGCGCGCCATCATCGCCAGCAGATCCAGATCCGTGCGAATCGCCGCGTCCAGCCCCGGACGCTGCACTTTGACAACGACGGCTTGACCGTCCGCGAGCGCAGCACGGTGCACCTGACCGATGGAAGCGGCGGCAATCGGCTTCTCGTCAAAGCGGCTGTAAAGCTCCGTCAGCGGCTTGCCAAGCTCGGACTCGACGATCTGCTTCACGTCGTCAAAACCGAAGGGCGCGACGTTGTCCTGAAGTTTACGCAACTCAAAAATCAGCGACATCGGGATCAGGTCGGGACGCGTCGCGGCGACCTGCCCCAACTTCACGAACGTCGGGCCGAGCTCCTCACAGCAGTGGCGAATGCGGATTTCCCAGGTCAACTGCTCCATCGCCGAGTCTTCGGAATCAGCCAGCGCCATGCCGCGCGTCGTCGGGCTCGCGTACTTGTCCAAGCCCGCGCGCACCAAATAGTGGCCAAAACCGTGACGCCCGGCGACCGCGAGCACTTGTCGCAACCGCGCGAGATTGCGTGCGTACTGCGGCAGCTTGAGCAGTTGGGCGATCGCGCTCATGGCTCAACCTCCGGCTCAATCACGACATCCGAACGCTTTACCGCAGCTTCCGCTGCAGCCTTCTGGACTTCCGCACGCGCAGCTTCCGCAGCTTTTTGCGCGGCGTCCACAGCAGCGCGTCCCACACCGGCAAAGGCATCGCGTACTTCTGGCCAGCGCGCCGTCAGTTCACGCACCGCGACCGTGACAACGTCGGCGTACGGCGCACCTTCCGCCTCGGCTTTCTGCAAGTTCGCCGTCAGTTCTGCGCGCAGCTTGGCCAGTTGTTCAGGCTTCAACGCGCCAGCGCGCTCGATCGGGCCAAAGACCAGATCGACTTTGCCTGCGAGGAGTTGCTTGGCGATGAGCCCGCCCAAGCCGCGTTCAAGCGCTTGCCGCCACATGCACGGCCTCCACGATCAAAGAGAGCAGCGCTTGATGCGCCACAGGTTGTTGTTGTTCGGGTCGAGATAGACCGAACACGGCGTCGGCATTTCCCGCTGGCGGTTGGCGACGAAGTAGTCGTAGCCCACTTCACCCTGCATCTCGCGAAAGTCCACGAGATTGAAGCACTTGGACGAGTCAAGATACAGGTTCACTTGGCGGCGCATACGCGACCAGTTGCCTTCCCGCCAGGACCGCAGCGCCGCGGGCGTACGTTCGCTGGAGTGCAGAAGCTTCTGAAACGCGAGCCAGCCGCGCTCTTCGTCGGTATCGGCCGCCGCGGCCAGCGCTTGGGCGATGACCCACTCCGCGGTTTCCTCTTCAGGCGCGCAGATGTGCAAGCCAAAGATGCGCATGCGGGTCTTGTCGATGGTGTCGCAGCCCGACGCCGCAACACAGGCAAACGCAAGGAGAAATGCCACGACTTGGACAGGCAACCGCATGATCGCACTCCACCGGCGACACGTCGCCAGCGTCAGAGTAGCCCTGACGTTCGGGCATGTCGACTTCTCACGCGGAATTGCAAGAACGCGGAACGGCAAACGAGAAAGGTCCACGTTCTGATTGCGCCGACCTGTTGAAGCGCCTACACTCTTGCGCCCGCACCTTTGCGGGTTTGGGAAGAAAATGACCATCCACCGTCGAACTGCCGCTGACGCGCGACCCTCTGTTGGCCGCGACTGCGACGCCTGGTGTTCGCGCTGCAACCTCTCGCTTGAACACACGATTATCGCGATGGTCGGGCTGGAAATCGTCCGCGTCAAGTGCGGAACCTGCAACTCCGAACACAAGTACAAGTCGATTCGAGAGGTCGTGGACGCGCCCGCCAAGACCGCGAAGGCAAAGGCCGTCGCTTCGAGCAACGCGCGCCCGCGCTCGGCCGTCAGCGCGCCGCCGCCGAGCAACGCCAGCCGCCTGTTGTGGACCCGTTCCATGGGCGACCGCGACCGCGCCAAGGCCCTGCCCTACACGCCCGCGCTCATCGCCTCGCCGGGCAGCCTGATCGACCACAAGCAGTTCGGCTACGGCATCGTGGACGCGGTCATCGACGGCAAGTCGCGCGTCCTCTTCGAAGACGGCTACAAAGTGCTGGTCACTGGCCGGTAAACCGTTGGCCGCGTCGCCTAAAATCTGCTAACTTGGCGGTCGTCTGGCGTACGGTGAAGCGTGACGGAACTTGAGCTACGCAACCTCTTCTCGTTCACCATGGGCATCGCGGTGCTCGCGGGCGGCGCATGGGCCATCAAACGGTGGTTGTCCGGCGGCAAGACGACAGCGACGCCCCCGACGCAGCCCGCGCCCGACGGCGCCGTTGCGGAGGCTGTTCAGGCCGGAAACTGGCTGAAAGCCGCGCGGTTGTCTCTGGACGCGGGCGATTGGCGTTCCGCTGCCGACCACTTCATCAGCGCCCAAAGGCCGTTGGACGCTGGCCGCGCGCTGCGTAAAGGCGAGGCGTGGCTTGAGGCGGCGGCGCAGTTTGAGAAAGGCCGCGATCTCGCGAGCGCCGCTCAGGCGTACTTGAAAGCGGGTAAGAAAGACGAGGCGCTGCGGGCGCTGGAACAGACCGAGGACCTGCAAGCGGCGGCGGATTTGGCCGAGCAACTGGGTGACTTGCGGCGGGCCGCGCAGATCTACCAGCGGATGGGCCGTGTGCCGGAAGCGGCCGATCGGTTTCAGCGCGCGGGGGAAACGGTCAAGGCAGGCACGTTGCGCGGAGAGCTCGCCGAGCGCAACGAACAGTGGCGAGAAGCGGCGCAAGGCTGGGCGCAAGCGCAACTGTGGGACCGCGCGATCACCTGCCTGGATCGCGTCGGCGACGATCGCGGTGCGGCGCAATTGCTGCAGCGTCTGGGGAAAATCGAGCCGGCCGCAGAACGCCTCACACGCGCGGGCGCCTTCGCCGAAGCGGCCGCACTGTATGAGCAGAAAGGACTCTTTCGCAAGGCAGCAATGTCACACCAAAAGGCAGGCGACACGGAGCGCGCGATCCGTTGCCTGACCTTGGAAGGTGACAAGATCGCCGTCATCAAGTTGCGCCAGGCGCTGGGTCAGACCGAAGAAGCGTTGCGCGTGGCGCAGGCCGTCAGTCCAACGGATGGTGCGTACGTCGAGGCAACGCAAATCGTCGCGATCATTCACATCAACCGCGGAGAAACGGCCGCGGCGGCGCGTGCCCTGCTTGTGCTGCTGGACGCGCCACTGCCGACGGCGACCAAAGTGGCGACCGGACGGCGGGCCGCGGAGCTGTTCCTCGAACTGCGCGACGTCGTTCGCGGGCGGCAGGTGTTGGATAAACTCGCGGGGATGATTCAGCCAGGTTCAGACGAGGAAAGCTGGGTGCTGAACGTGCAGAAGGCGTTTGCCGAGCTTCCGGTCGAACAAGCGCGGGAGACGCCACCTTCAGGAGCTCACACCGCCTCGGCAACACCGACGCTGGCGATGAGTCTTGCCAACGCCGAGAGCACCGAGTCGTTCGACGACACGCCAGCGGTCGGCGAACAAACCGCGATTTATCCCGGCGGCAAGGGTGAAAAGCGACGGCAGTCTTCATCGGAAATTCCCCTCATCACCGATGGTTGGCCGACTGGCGTCCCCGAAGCCCTGTCGTCACGCTACGGTGAGCTGGAGCGCTTGGGACAAGGCGGCAACGGCGTCGTGTTCCGCGCGACCGACAAATTGCTCGGTCGACAAGTCGTGCTGAAGTTCATGATTCAGGGTTCGATGCCCTCCGAGACGGCGCGCAAATACTTCCTGCGCGAAGTGAAATTGTCGGCGAGTCTCAACCACCCGAACATCGTGCACATTTACGACATGGGCAACACCGACGACGTGCTCTGGTACGCGATGGAGTTCGTCGACGGCGTGCCGCTCACGGCACATCTGGCACTGGGGCAGCCGATTCGCGACATCGTCTTTCTGATGAGCGTTGTGGATCAGCTGTGTGCGGCGCTGGATCACGCGCACGCGCAAGGGCTCGTGCACCGCGACATCAAGCCGGACAACGTGCTGGTCGCCAATGATGGCACCGTCAAGCTGCTTGATTTTGGTTTGGCACGCGCGATGGACGAGGGCTTTGGCGAGCAGTCCGTGCTGGCAGGCACGCCGTACTACATGGCGCCGGAGCAGTTGGACGGCTCGGCGGTGGACCATCGCGCGGATATTTACGCGTTGGGCGTCGTGCTGTTCCGGATGTTCACGGGTCATCTGCCCTTTTCAGACGGCAACATCTTCGTCGCGCACGCTGTCGAACCGGTGCCGGACCCGCGGAAATACAACCGCGACCTGCCCAGCGACGCGGTGGCAGTCGTGATGAAGGCGATGGCGAAGAAGCCGGCGGAGCGGTACGCCAACTGTCGGCAGATCGCGCTGGACGTTCACGTCGCCTTGTTTGGGCATGTGCGTCAGGGGTAGCGTGAACGGCGCTTCGCTGTGGCGTCGCCTCAAACGGCTTCGCAAAATATTTTGAACCGCGCCGCGGCAAAAATCGCGAACGAACGAATACCATCCTGAAGGCAATGTCGGTGCCTTTGTTCGCAGCGAGACCTGGCGTACGGCAGGCGGAGCGCGGGCCCACAAACCAATGCCGGGCTGCCACGGGGATTGAGGAATCCCAACGGGCGGCCGAAGGCTGGCCGGGCAGCGAAAGCTGGGTTCCCGGGTGTGGATAGGTGCGTCTGGCGCGAGCCAGAGCACCTTTCGGCGGGGCGGCAAAGCGGGGCGGGCGGCCCCCGCGCGAGGGTCGAGCTACGCCCGGCCCACGAAGAACGTCCGCATGACCGCCACCATCGACTCCAAGTCCTGTGCACCGAGTGTTTCCGCCGTTGAATGCATCGCCCACATCGGGCATCCCAAATCCACGACGCGCGCCGCAAGCGAGGCCGCCGTAAGCGGCCCAATCGTCGTGCCGCACGCCAAGTCCTGTCGCATCACGAACGCCTGCAACGGCACCTGCGCGGCCTCGGCCAGCCCCGCGAGCAGCGCGGTCGTCTCACCCGTCGTCGCGTATCGGTCCGCGGTGTTGGACTTGACCACGATTCCCTGATTGATGAGCGGTGCGTGATGTTTGTCATGCAGGTCCGGAAAATTCGGATGCTGCGCGTGCGCCATGTCGGCCGAAAGCACCACGGTCTGCGCGAACGCGTTCTCCGGGTCTTTGCCGTGGGTATCCGGATGGCGCCGAGCAACGCGAATCAGCACATCGCGGAGGAAATTGGACGCCGCTCCCGACGCCGTCGTCGACCCCGTTTCCTCGGCGTCAAAGAACGCCGCCACGCGGGTCCGTACCGGCGTCGCGTCCACGTGCACGGACTGCACGAGCGCATCCAGCCCCGACCATACCATCGCCAGATCATCATGGCGCGCGCCGGTCACCAGCGAGCCGTCGATGCCCGTTCGCAGTGGCTTCTGCAGTGGCACCAGGTGCAGGTCAAAACCATCCGCCGCGTCCAGCGCGACGCCGGCTTTGTCAGAAAGCAGCTGCAACATCGCGTTCGGGTCGGTTCCCGTCGCCAGTACCGCGTTCAGCGCGTTCTGCGGGTTGATCGCACCCTTGTCGTTCTTCTCGCGGTCCAAGTGAATCGCCAAATCGGGGATGATGGCAATCGGCTCGTCCACCCGAATCAACTGCTGCGTCAGGAGCGGCTGTCCCGTCAGCGGGTTGAACTGCGGCACGCCGCGCTTGTTGCGCACCACTTGGTACACGCTGCCCGCCAGCCCCAACGGACGATCCAGCCACGACCGACGAATCAAGCCACCGTGGAACTGTGTCGTCAGTTGCGTTACACCCGCCGCCGTGTGCAGCGGATTCAGGCGCAGGCGCAGGTCCGGGCTGTCCGTGTGCGCGCCCACAATCGCGTATCCCGTCGCCACGGGCGAACGTTCGCCGACGACCAGCGCAACGATCGACTTCCCATCGGGGTGAATCACGTAGAGCTTCTCGCCCGGCGTTGTCGGCAAATCATCCGCGTAGTCCCGCTGGGCAAACCCGTTCGCTTGCAGCACCGCCACCGTCGCGGCAACTGCGTGGTGCGGCGTGCACGCCTCATGCAGCCACGTGATGTAACGATCCGCAGCTGCAACCTGAACATTCTTGGATTTCTTGCTCATTTGCCCATGCTCCCCGTCAGAATGCCGTAGGCGATAATCGCAACGGCCATCAGCGTCTCACCCGCGATGAAACCGGACGACACGACGACCGTGAAGCGCTCCGCCAATTGCGGCTTGGCCTTTTCAAACGCCCAAGCGAGGATCGCGCCGAAGAACATCGAGAAGCTGTTGGCAAACGGCACCGTCATCGCGATGCCGACGCCGTTGACAGACGGCAGCCACTTGCGAAGCTTGGCGGGAAGCACGGTCTCCACGAGCGCCAGCGCGGCGCCAATTGCCGCACCGATTTGCAGGGCGCGGAGCTTGTGCCACTCCATGTTGCCGATTCCCTTGCTCAGCAACTCCGCAACGGACTTCCAGACGACCGCAGCCGGCGCTGGCCATTGCTCGCCGCCCAGTTGATCGGGATGCACGAGCACGCTGTACGCGATGGCCGCAAAGACTGCACCGACGAGCACGCCAAAAATCTGCGCCACCACCTGATACCGCGGCCGCGCACCGACGAGATAGCCGGCCTTCATGTCCGTCAGCAGGTCGCCCGCATGGCTCGCCGCACCCGCCGTGACGTTGGCCGCCAACAAATTTGCGTAAATCTGACCGGGCATGACCGCGCCAAAAGTGAGCTGCGTCACCTTGCCCATCGCGCCGGTCGGATTCGTGTCTGTTTCACCCGTTGAACGCGCCGCGACAAACGCGAGCACCAGCGAGAGCAGCACCGCAAGGATGCCCAGCGGAATCGGAATGTCGAACCACACGTACTGCAGCGTCACGCACAGCGTGCCCACGACGCCCAGGCCGGCAAAGAACCACGACGTCGGCACTTCGACCGCGGCCAGCTCGGCGCTGTCGTCCTGCGCGTCGGACTTCGCGGACAGCGTCTTCACGAAGCCGCTCACCATCTTCGGCGCCTGCAACGCGAGCACCACGAGCGAGTGCGTGACCATGAGCGCGACGCCCGGCCAGAGCGTCCATTTGTTGATGACGCCGTAAGGGATTGCGTCCGCGGTGCAGACGGCGCCCGGGGCGAGCTTGCCGCAGTCGATGAAGCCGGCCTGGAAGAGCCAATCGGCGGCGAAGTAGCGGGAAATCAGGCCGGCAGTGAACATCCAGAACGTGACACGAAGCCCCATCAGGGCGCCAGCGCCGATCATCACGAGCGACGGGTCAAAATACGCGGAACGCTTCAGCGCCACAGCGCCAAAAGTCGCGAACTTGTCGGGGAAGAGCTTGAGTCCGTCTCGCGTCAGCGCCAACAGGCCGCCGATGACACCGCCGATCGCCAGCGACCGGCCCTTGATCACGCCTTCCGCGCCTTCGCCATGCAACGACCGCAGCGTTTCCGCCGCGGCGATGCCCGACGGGAACCGCAGCCGCTCCTGGTTGATGAGCTTGCGCTTGACCGGGATCGCCGCAACGATGCCCAAGAGTGAAATCGCGATGAGCCACACGATCGTCTGCTGCAACGTCAAGACGAACTTGCCTTCAGAGACCATCGTCAGCGCCGGGATCGCCGACACCAGACCCGCTGACGACATGTAGCCCGCCGCGGACGCCGCGGTCTGCATCGTGTTGTTTTCCAACAGCGTGAAGTGACGTTCCGGACTCGTGCCAAACACCTTCTCGATCAGCGTAAAGAACGCAAACGCCAGCACGGCAGCCGTGATCGCCACGCCCAAGCCCCAGCCAATCTTCAGGCCGACGTAGAGGTTGGAAATCGACATCACGCCGCCGATCAGGCAGCCGGTCGCCAAGGCGCGGAACGTCAACTGTCGCTGACGGTCGCCTTGAAAGACGTACTTGAGCCAGTAACGGTCATGCTCAATCGAGGGGGCGTCGTCCGCGGGCGGCGGTGGAATCTGGCTTTCGGGCTCGGTCGTCACGGTTCCTCCGGTCGGCAAACAGGCCGGAGGTTTGTGCCACGGTCAGGATTCGGGAGCAAGCTTCGCGAGGAGCCGCGGGCCAAACAAGCGCACGGCGTTGGCGTTCGTTGCACGCTCGACTTCCGCCACGCTCAGACCCTTAACTTCCGCCATTTTCTTGAGCGTCTCGACCACGTACGCCGGTTCATTGCGCTTGCCGCGGTAAGGGATGGGCGCCAGGAACGGGCTATCTGTCTCCACAAGCAGCCGATCCAACGGCGCTTGCACAACGGTTTCAACGATTTCTCCGGCCTTCTTGAAGGTCACGATGCCGGGAATCGACAAGTAGAAGCCAAGTTCGAGCGCCGCGAGCCCGAACGCGCAGGTGCCGGAAAAGCAGTGGATCACGCCGCCGACTTCCTCCGCGCGCTCTTCGCGCAGGATCTGCAACGTCAGGTCTTCCGCCTCGCGCGTGTGGATGCACAGCGGCTTGTGCAGCGCCCGCGCGAGTTGAATGTGCTGACGAAACACCGCGACCTGAACGTCTCGCGGCGAGGAGTCGTAGTGAAAATCCAGCCCCGTCTCGCCAACCGCGACGACTTCCGGATGCGCGCACATTTCCTGCACGAGTTTCCACAAGGCGGCGTCCACGTTCTTGGCATCGTGCGGGTGGATCCCCGTGATCGCGCTCACACCCGCGAACGTCCGCGCACACGCGACGGCTGACGCCATCTCGGCTGCATCGCCGCCCGCGCCCACGCAAATCACGTGTTCAACGCCCGCCGCGGCCGCGCGCGCCAACACACCTGCCGTTCCGCCGGGATACTCCGCGCCTTCCCAGGTCGCGGCCACGTGTGCATGCGTGTCGATCATCCCTTCTTGCGCTCGGCGATCTTCTGGCTGGTCCCACGGCGGTCTTTCTTCACCTGCCCCAAGTCTTTGTCACCGCTCTCCCGCGCGTATCGGTCCGTGTCCTCGGCGATGAGCGCGTCCATCTGCGTAATGACCCGCGACAGCATGTCCTGCCGCGTCCGGTAGCTCTGGAACGCCGACTTGTAGCCGTTGATGATCACTTCGCGCACGTCGCGAATCGTCGCGCCGAACGTGTCGATCCACAGCATGTACTCATCGGTCAGCGTCGTGTTCGTCACCAGGCGGTTGTCCGTGTTGATGGTCACGCGGCAGCCGAACTCGTAGTAGAACTGGATCGGATGCGCCGCGATGCTGTCCACCGCGCCGGTTTGCACGTTCGACTTCGGGCAAATTTCAAGCGGGATGCGGTGATCCGCGACGAAGTTCAGCAAGTCGCCGTCCTCGCGCAGGCGCGTTCCGTGGCCAATGCGATGCGCGCCGCAATCGTGCAGCGCCTGATGGATCGACTCCGGACCAAACGCTTCACCCGCGTGCGCCGTGCAATTGACGTTGTTGCTGCGGATCAAGTGAAACGCCGCCGCGTGCTTGCGCGCCTGGAAACCATCTTCCGCGCCCGCCAGATCGTAGCCAACGACGCCCTTGTTCTTGTACGCGACCGCCAACTCCGCCAACCGCAGCGACCACTTCGGGTCAGCATGTCGCAGCGCTGAAATGATGAGCCCCGACCGTGTGCCGAACTTCTGCTTACCGTCGCGCAGTCCCGCCAGCACCGCTTCGACGATCGTCGTCATGGGCAGGCCCTTCGCGATGTGCAGCATGGGGCAGTAGCGCACTTCCAGGTACTTGATGTTCTCTTTCGCCGCGTCTTCCACCAGCTCGTACGCAGCGCGGTACAGCGACTCCTCGGTCTGCAGCACGGAACACGTGATGTCGAACGTCCGCAGGTAATCCTTGAGCGACTTGCACACTTCGCCAACCTGCACAAACGGCGCCAGCGTCTCCGGCGTATCACCGGGCAGCTTCACGCCCTGCTCTTCGGCCAGTTGGAGGATCGTCTCGATCCGCAGCGATCCGTCCAAGTGCACGTGCAGATCGGTCTTTGGCAGGCTCTTAATCAATTCGTAGGAAGGCTTGTACATGGTTTCCTGATGCCGGGGGGTGCGCGCTTGCCGAGAAGTTGCTGGTCGCGCGACACCCATTTGTCACAGTGTAGCGCCCGCACGCGGTTCGGTCCAGAAGCCGCGCTCCCACGCTTGCGCCGCGCCTACATGAAACGTTACAATCTCAGGTCATGCCGACTACCCGTACCGCTCTCGTTCTCGTTCTGCTCGCCGCTGCAGCCACCGCATGTTCGGGTGCGCAGGGCAATTCTG
>CAITYF010000109.1 GCA_903896545.1 uncultured Myxococcales bacterium
TTCCGCGATGACGCCGTCTTTCTGCTCAACGTGGATAAGTCCTGCAAGCGTTACGGCGAGGAAGTGGCGCTGGACTTTGGCCGTGGCCGGTTCCCAGTGACGCTCATGGGACGTGCGGCGCGCGTGGCGGATCCTCAGGCGCCGAGTGGCTTTTTCCTGGACGAAGGACCGACCAAGTTCTTCCCGTTTGATCCGCACAGTGAAACGCTCAACGTGCTTTTTGACGAGCGCAACGAGGATGCGAACGGCAACGGGAAGCTGGACCTCGGCGAGGACCTGGACGACGACGGTGTGCTGGACGTCGCCAACCTGACCGATCCGCACGTGTGCGACGCGGTGCCGATGAGCACGCCCGAACACGATCGCTGCATCGCCGACCACCTGATGACCTGGTACGAGCGTCAGACGAACACGCTGATCTTACGGCCGGTGTGGCCGCTCGAAGAGCGCTGCACGTACGCGGTGGTGCTGACCAAGCGTCTGAAGGATGCGGCGGGACACGCGGTGGAGTCGCCGTTCCCGGAGATTGCCGCCGCCGAGCAGCTGCCGGATTTGGCGCCCGTGCCCGAACTGCTCACCCGCTACGGGCTGACGGGCGACGACGTCGCGTTCGCGTGGACGTTCACCATCGGCACGATGACGCTGGATCTGGAGGCGCTGCGTCAGGGGCTCTACGGCGAAGGTCCGTTTGCGCGCCTCGGCGAAGAATTCCCGGTCGCGGGCTTCAAGATTTGGACGCGAGACGAGTGGCGCGCCCTCTCCGAGGACACGCTTCTGGGCGCGGGCAATGGCGGCGACAAAGTGGCGATTTCGGGTGGCTGCACGACCGCGACGTGGGCGGCGATCGGCGGCACGAGCGACGCGGACGAACAGATCTGTGGTGGATACGCGGACTACGCGGCGATCGGCACGCTCTTTGCCGGCACGTTCAAGGCGCCGGATTTCCTGACGGACAAGGACGGGCGCGCGACGCCGAAGCACCCGGACACCGACGACGAGACGTTTGACATCGATGTGCAATCGGGCCGCGCGACGTACGGCACGGCCGAGCCGACGTTTTACTGCGTCCTGCCGCGCGACGACCTGAAGCCAGCGGAGGTGGTCTGCAAGCCGGGCAATCCGGATGGTCAGCCGTACTGCAAGCCGTACCCTGTCGTCTTCTACGCCCACGGCTACGCAAGCGTCAAAGGCGAGTTCATTCAGCACGCTGGGCGTCACGCGCAGATGGGCGTTGCGGGCTGCGCCTTGGACAGCTACGGCCACGGTGCGGACACGGCGCTCGATTTGCACTGCCCCGGTTCGGTGGAGTTCCTCGCGGCGCGGGCCAAGCTCTCTGCGTACGGCGTGGAGGAAATGCTGACGATGATTTACCACGGTCGCGACCGCGACTTGAACAACGACGGTTGCCCCGACGGTGGCGCGGATCAGTGGACGGCGAATCTGTTCCACACCCGCGATATGGTGCGGCAGTCGGTGCTGGAAGAAATGCAGTTTGTGCGGATGCTGCGCGCGATGGACGGCAAGCACAAAGACGCAGCAGGGCATGTGCTGGGCGACGTCGACGGCGACGGTCAGCCGGACTTGGGCGGTCCGAACGTGGGGATCACTGCCTGGGGCATTTCGCTTGGTGGGCAGCTGATGGGTGTGCTGGCGGGCGCGGAGCCAAACCTCGACGCGGTGTCGCCCAATGCGGTAGGCGCGGGGCTGACCGACATTTCCGTGCGGCTGGGGGAAGGCGGACTCGCGGAAGCTGTGATGCTGCCCGTGCAGGGTCCGCTCGTTGTGGGCTGTTTGCCGGTCGACGCCCACCAGAATCCACTGCAACCGGGCGCGGCGTCGCCGGCTGGTCTCTGCATTCCGCAGGAAGGGACCAATGGAATTCCGCCGCAACAGCCGGGCGAACTGCTGGTGAGTTGGCTGGCGCACGACACCGCGCGACGCGCGTGGCGCATCGTGGGACGCGTGCCGGGCGTGCAGCCAGGCGACCGCGTGGAAGTGACGAACCTGGAGAAGAACCTGACGAGCGTCGGCCACGTCAGCGCGCGTGGCCACGTGATGGTGAACATCGCGGCGGACGCGCTCTCCGCCAACGAGCGCCGCGGAATCTTGGGCCTGAAGGACGGCGACTATGACGCGGTGAAGTGGCCGGACACGCCGGTCTTGGGCGACCGCGTCATCGTGCGCGTGTACGCGGGCGAGACGGTGACCTTGCGCGGCGAAGTGAAAGAATTTGCTTACGACACCAAGTTCTACGGCGCGATCTACCCGCAAGGCGCGCCACTTGTTGCCTTACAGGAAGGTCTTGGTTACGCGCGGAACACGCCAGATTTCCGGCGTTTCTACAGCATTGCGGCGCACGCGGTGGCACCGGCGGATCCGGCGTCGTGGGCGCTCCGCTACTTTCAGTATCCGTTTGAGCCCACGTACGATCCGACCTGGCACAAAGGCCGCCAGCACGTTCTCGTCATGCCGGTGACGGGCGACGGCGAGGTGCCAGTGGCGACGGGCGTCTCCCTTGGCCGATCGTCCGGGCTCTTCGGTAGCTTCCTGCGCGATGAGAGCGTGGGCCCTGAGCACGGTTGGCGCCAGCTCTTCGTCCCGGACGCCCGCTTTGGGATGAGCATCGAGGAGTGGTTGCGCACGAACTTCGTCATCGAAGGCGACTGGCGCATGCAGCGTTGGAACGGCTTTACTTACAACCCAAACGTGCTTTTCGACGCCGACAATGTGTCCGACGGCACGATCGCGTTTTCCTGCAAGCCGTCCGACGACTGGTCTGCCGAAGACGGCGAATTCCGATGCCCCGCTGGCACGGAGGGTAACCCGCCATTCTCAGTGCCGCACCCGGCCGCTGGCAAAGAGCTACGCATCACCCGCGCGAGGCCCGATGACAGTTTCGACGCGTTCCGCGTGCCGATGCAACGTCCGGCGGGTCAGCACGGCATCTACAACCCACAGCCGTTTCGGAAGTTCGACTCCGACGCTTACATGGTCAATTTTACAGCCCGGTTTCTGCGAAGTGCGGGTAGGGCCGTCGAACACGTCGTCGGATGTGACTGCAGCTACGTGAAGCGACCGCACTATCTGGTGAACGGTCAGCCGGCGGGTCCAGGCTTGGAGAATGTCGAGTTCTGCCCGGACGATAACCCCCGATACGGCAAGGCTTGCTCGCCGGACTGTGCCAAAGTTTGGGGCCTTGCAACTGTACCCACCGCGACGTGCGCGCCGTAAAAGGGCTCGTCAACCGGCGGAGAACCTGCGATAGTTTTGCCAGCGGTTGATTCCGCACGCCTTGCCCCACACTTTGCAGGAGTTTTCATGAACCGCATTGTCTCGACCTTTGTCCTTTGTTTTGCTGCCTGTAGCGTCGCCGCGTGCGGCACCACGACCAACACCGGAGGCGGGACCGTCCAGACGGACGTGCAGAACACCGCGGACACCGGCACCATCGCCGACACGGGCGCCATGGAAGACATGACCATGGGCACGGACGCGAGCGCGACCGACACCAAGACGGGCACCGACGCCGCGAGTGCGGACACCGCCGCTCCGGACATTGCAGCCGACACGGGTCCGCAGGATACCGGCACGACCACCGACATCAGCGCGCCGGACGACACCGCCGCTGCCGGCGCCTGCACCAACGCCGCCGACAAGACGATTCTCGACTCCGGCAAAGTGCAGGACGCGACGACCAACTGCGCGATGCAGAGCATGGGCGATGCGACCAAGGCCGCCGCGTGCGTGCAGAAGGCGACCGGCTTGTCTGACGGCTGCTCGACGTGCTTTGCCGGTATCCTCTCGTGTACGTTCAAGAACTGCCTGACGAACTGCATGGGCGGCCAGACGCCTGCGTGCAGCCAGTGCATGGCGGACAAGGGCTGCAACGCCACGTTCACGGATTGCGCGGGCGTCTCGCCGTAAGGCGGAGCGGCCTACGGAACCGACCGTGCTGCATCGACGCGCGCTGCGCGACGTTCTCTGTGCGCTGCTGTTGGCGTGGACCTCCGCCGTTCACGCGTCGCCGACCTCGACAGCGGTGCTCACCGACCGCACCGGGCCCGCGTTGGAGCAGGCGTTCGTTGACCCCGCTGACGACGTTTCGCTCGCCGACGCGCAAATTCACACAGATCACGTTGACTTGCGGGCCTGCGAACACGCGGGCGCTTGCGTGGACGTCAAACTCACCCGCGCGCACGCTGGCTGTTCTGGCGCGATGACGCCTGCGTTTTGCGTGTCCTTGGGCGATGCGTCTGGACCGTTTGCCGACCGACTACTGCGCGTGCTGTCACGGGTTCCCGCCACCGTCTGGCAAGTGCGTTCCGCACCGCCGCCCACATCGCCCTGGGCCAAGCAGCGCGTGTGGTTGCAACTCGGCCTTGCGGGGCTGGCGCTGCTGCTGTTGCTCGCGGCCGCCCGTGGGCGTGTGGGGGCGCTGCTTGCGCTGAGTCTGGCTTCAGCGGGACTTGGGCTCTGGCATAGCGGCTTTCTCGTCGCGCACGATGCGGTCCTGCGAGCGGAGTCCAACGCCCTCAAGTGGGAGGCTGTCGCCTGGTTCGCGCCCGTCGCGCTCGGTCTCTTGGCGGGTAGTCTGGCGTTCGTCTGGCCGCGGTTGCGCGCCGTCTTCGTCGCTTCGCCGCTCCTGCTTGCGTTGGTGCCGTTCGCTTGGCCGGGGCTGGGGCTGTGGGACGCCATCTGGATGGCGTCGTGGGCTCTGCTCGTTGCGCTGTGGCACACGGACTACGCGTCACTGCGCGCGCGACGCTGGGGGTTCGCCGTGGTGGTGTTCCTTGTCGGTCTGGCGTGTGTCGAAGGCGCGCTGCGCCGCGACGGGCGTGCGCCGCCGTTGGTCGAGGACTCGCGCGTGGACCTGCTGTCGGGTGGCGCCCATCGCCCGGCGGATTCGACACTCGCCGCTTGGAATGAGGCGCTTTTTGCCGAACCGACCGCCTTCTCCACCCTCCGCGCGCAGTCACCTCATGGCCCGTGGGTCCTGCACATTGGCGATTCCATGCTCTTTGGTGCCGGGATCGCGCCGACCGACGCCGTGCCGGCGCAGCTGCAAAAAGTCGCGCCGTCGCCCGTGCACGTGAACGCGGGTGTTCCAGCTTCGTCGCTTGATCTGCAATACGCGCTGGCGGTGCGCCTCCTGGCCGCGTGGCATGCGCCTCGTGTGGTCGTCCTCCACGTATTTCCGGCAAACGACTTGAGCGAAATGGATCTGCCTGTCGCCCTGTGTGGCGGTCACCGCGTGCTTTCACCCGTCGATTCCCCGGTCGAAGTGACGTGCAAGACGCGGGAGGTTGAGTCTCCGTTTGCGCGTCTGGCCCACGCGCCGTTGCCGCTGACGCTCCAGCGCGCCGCGCAGTGGTCGTGGCTGGCACGGCGTCTCGTCGCTGCGCATCACAGCGCCGTTCTGGCCGCTGAAGCCCCTGATCCGGGGCAAGTGTTGCGGCACTACGGGCAGATCGTCCAGGCGCTGCGCGATGCGTTGCACAACCGGCAGATTCCGCTCGTTGTCGCGTTCATGCCGTCGCGTCCGGGCACAACGCAGGACCATGGCGACGCCTCCCGCAAGTTGCACGCGGTGTTTGAGTCGTTGGGTTTGCCGGCGCTGGACAGCCAACCGCTCTTTGACAAGCGCGTCGCGTCTGGCGAAGAACACTTGCTGTTTCTGCCGGACCACGACGTTCATTTTGCGCCGCCTGGCGCGTCGGCCTATGCGGTCTGGCTCGCTCCGCATCTACCCTAAGCCGGCTTTTCCACTTCTCCATCGGGTCGCTTTGCAAACCGCTGCGGCGCCGCGCCGTGCACGGGGTCGTGGCGGGGCCAAGGCCAGCCGCCAAACTGCGTGCGCTGGTAGTCGGCGTAGGTCTGCTGGATTTCCGCCATCGTGTTCATCACAAACGGCCCGTACTGCGCCACGGGCTCACCGATCGGCCGCCCTTGCAGCATCAGCAGTTCCGCCCCCGTCGAACCCGCACGTAGCGCCGCCGGCACTTCTGCCCGCATCGTGATCGCCTGACCGTTTGGAATCGTTCGCGTGCCGATTTGCAGTCCGTCGCCCTTGAAGAAGTACAGCATTCGATTGCTGCCGTCCGCCGCAGCCGGAAGCGTCCACTCGGCGTGCGGCGCCAGCTTGATCGTCCAAATCGCGACGTCGGTGTCCGAGCGCGCTGCCCAGGACGAGGGCGGCGGCAGAGGTTGCGCCAAACGCGAGGCGTCCAGGCGTCCGGCAACGGTGACCAGATCAATCGCGCGGCCCTGTGCATCGGCGAGCGACACCTTTGGAATCGTGTCTGCCCACAGCATTTTGAAGTGCGGCGCGACCATCTTGTCCGACTTGGGCAGGTTCAACCAGATTTGGAAGAAGTCGATTGGATTGGGTCCTTCTCGATCCAGAAGTGGAAACATCTCAGCGTGTTGAATGCCCCGTCCAGCGGTCAGCCACTGCACGTCGCCAAAGCCGTAGCGCGCCGCTGCACCGAGCGAATCGGCGTGATCAATCAAACCCTGCCGCACGACCGTCACGGTCTCAAAACCCCGATGCGGATGGGACGGAAAGCCAGGTACGACGCGGCCGTGGTACATCCGCCAGCCGTCCTTGATGGTGAAATCCTGACCCAAATTACGGCCGGCGAGCGAGGCGTTGGGGCCAAATTGCTCGTTCGCTGCTGGGTACGTGTCGTCGTGGTGCACGCAGAAAAGAAACGGATCAGGCGTTTGCCACGGGAATTTCAGCGGCTCGAATTTCGTCACGGCATCGATGGCAGGCGGCGTCACGGCGGGCTCCGGGGGCAAAATGGCGGGCTTGGCTGCGACCGGCGGCGGCGGTCCCGCGCAATCAGCAGTCGCAGCGGCAACACCAGCGGCGGCCAGGCTTTTCAGCGCCGCTCGGCGAGAAATGGGAGGCATCGGCAACCTTTTTGCGCGACGTGCGCGTGTCTCACAGTTTCCAAGCTACCTCGCTTCCGGTCAACGCTCTGTCGCGCAACACCGCGTCGTGACGCGCGCTTGACCGCAGAACAGTCGTCCGTCGCAGTTCCTCTGCGAGCCCAGTGCGACACTTCTCGTCGCATGTCGGTCCGCGCGCATCGTCGATTTGCGAAGTGGCGGCCGCTTGTCGGAATTGCCCGAATTCGCGACAATCTGGCCGGACCAGAAGAACGGGGCGGAAGATGATTGCACGGCGTTGGCTGTTGGCAGGTGTTGTATTCGCGTGTTGTGGTTGTGGCGCGGATGCCGCGGGCTCGGACGATGCCGCGATCGGCGAAGATGCCGGCACCGGTGATACGACGACGGTTGACGTGCTCGTGCCCAACTGCCACATCGACTTTGACTGCGATGACGGCAATCTGTGCACAACGGATCGCTGTTCGGCGGCCCTCCAGTGCACCCACGAGTTCAACTTCAAGCCGTGCGACGATGGCAAGGCGTGCACCGAGTCCGACGTGTGCGACCTCGGCGTGTGCGTCGGAACGAGCCTTGCGTGCGCCGACGGGAACCCTTGCACCAACGACGACTGTGGCCCCAACGGTTGCGTCAACGCGGTCAATTCCGCGGTGTGTGACGACGGCGACGCGTGCACGGTTGGCGACGTGTGTGCGGGCGGCAAATGCGCCAGCGGCGCGCCGATGAAGTGTGGCGACGGCAATCCGTGCTCGACTGGCGCGTGCAGTGGCGGCAAGTGTGCGCCGGCGACTCCGGGCGCTGCGTGTGACGACGGATCGGAATGCACGCAGAACGACAAGTGCGTGGGCGCTGCCTGCGTTGGCACCGCGTTGGTCTGCGACGACAACGACCCGTGCACAAACGACGCATGCGTGGGCGGCAAGTGCGCCTTCAGCGCGAACACCGGCGCGTGCGATGACGGCGACGCGTGCACGGGTGGCGACCTCTGCGGGTCGGGCAAGTGCGTCGGCAACGCGCTCAACTGCGACGACGGCAACCTGTGCACGACTGACTTTTGTAGCGGCGGTTGCGTACATGAGAACAACGACAACGTGTGCGAGGACGGACTTGCCTGCACCAAGGACGATGCGTGCAAAAACGCCGCCTGCAGCGCTGGCTGGACGGACTGCGACGACGACAACGCCTGCACGTCCGACGCGTGTCTGCCCAGCGGCTGCGCGCACTCGCCATTTGCGGCACCCGTGTGCAGCGATTACGACGCGTGCACGGTGAACGACGTGTGTGCGCTCGGCCAATGCACAGGCGCCTTGATGGATTGCACGGACGGCGAAGACTGCACGACGGACTACTGCTCGCAGGGCGCATGCGCGCACGAGAACAACGACAATTCGTGCAGTGACGGCGTCCCGTGCACGCAGGAAGACCACTGCCAAAATGGCGCGTGCGGCGCGGGCTGGGTGGACTGCGATGACAGCAACTCGTGCACAACGGACGCGTGCCAGGCGACCGGCTGCGTCCACACGCAGTTGACCGGCACCTGCGATGACTACGATTCCTGCACCGGCGACGGTGTGTGCACCGCTGGCGTCTGCCAAATCGGTGCGCCGCTTCCGGTCGGTGCCGCGTGCGACGATGGCAACACGTGTACCAAGAACGACGCCTGCACGGCCAACGGTGCGTGTGTCGGCGTGTCATCCTGTCCCTAACTGGTTGTTGTGGCGTGCGATTCAAAAAGTTCTGCGCCTTGCAACTTGCGCGCGCAACTTTCACCGCGATGCCGCATCTCATCTACAACACGGGCCGAAGGCTTCCCCGACCTGGCGTCGGCCCCGTGATGAAAAAGCACCGCCTCCCCGACGGTTGCCCATCTGCGCCGAGCTCGCCCGCACTCCCACCAGCGCGCGGGCTCGGCGTGTTTTTGGCCCGCGGCTGTCCGAGAACACCAATCCACCAACGCCGGGTCGGACGTTCTACGACACACTCCTAGCGCGGGAGTCTCGTTCGCACCGTGAGTGCCGCGACGCAGGCGCAAAGCGCAGTGCCCCAGATCATGTCCACGACCGTGACGCCAAACGGCCAGCGGGCGACAGTGGCCAAGTTGGTCAGGTCGTACGTGGCGTAGGTGACCAGTCCGAAGAAGCCGCCGGAAAACGCCGCGAAGCGCGTGGACTGACGCGCCAGCGCCGGTACGACGACGAAAGCGACGAGTCCGAGCACGTACAGCAGGTAAAACGCGACGGCGGCGCCCCAGTTGGGCTGCGGCGCCAACAGAAAGCCAATCTGCTCCGCGTAAAACGCCTTCGCCACTGCGCCGATCCACACCGCGTCCAGCGCCAAGAACGTCACCAAAGTCTGGGCGTAAAGCTTGCCAAATGTCCCTGCTGTCATCGTTTGTCCCCCGCGCTGCGGCGCGATCGAAGTCGCGTGATGCTTAGCGCAGAGTAGGGCGATTGTCGACTCGCGCCCGTGCGCTCACGCAGAATCAGACCCGCCCCAAAGTCCCGTAACCCCGGAAAGTGAATCAAAATAGACGGATGCTGTTTCGCAGGCCACGATTGTGCTTGCGAAAACCCTTCACGTGCGCCGGAACATCCGGCCACCCGAGAAACAGCATCCGATGAAAA
>CAITYF010000110.1 GCA_903896545.1 uncultured Myxococcales bacterium
CGAAAGGCCGACCCGTGACCCATTTGGCGCGCCAAATGGGCCACGGCCGCAAGCGGCGCACATCCCTCTCGCGACGGCACACGCCCCATCCGCGCTCCACGCGTCTACGGAAACACCACCACCACCGGACCTTCCGTCTTCGACTTCTGGTGCGGAACCGCAACGCGCTGACCGTTCAACTCCACGACGATCGTCGTCGTCCCCGTCGGCGGCATGAACTGGTCCACACCCGACAAGAACGGGAACGACTGAAACAGCGCGGTCGCCGTGCCGTCTGAGACGCCGTTGCTGTTTTCATCGAAGACAAAGAAGGCGATCGCCGTGTGCTTGGCGTCAGCCAATTCCGGCGTCGCGATCTGCGTGCCGTCAACGCTCAGCGAGTCTTTGCCGGTGATGATGGCGCGGCTCGCGGAGAAGACGATCACCACCGTCGCGGTGTCGTCAAAGGGCACAACGGATAGCAACGTGCCCGCGAGTGAGTCGGCCGACGGCAGCGTCCGCAAGTAGACAAGCCCGTCCGAACGCACAAACGGCGGGTGGAAGTACGTGATCGGCGGCTTGTCCGCTGTCGCGCTTTTGACGACGAACGCGTAGGACGCGCTTGGCTTGGCGGCGAACGGCCCCAGCTTCCCATCGGCGCCGAGCTTGGCGGTGAACGCAGGCGTGGTGCTGCTGTGCGCGCCTTGGGCGTCGAGCGCCCAGATCGCGACTTCCGCCCCGCTTTCCGCCGCATTCTCGCCCAGCGTCAGCGCCTTCGCGTGGATCGTCACCGTGTCGTCGGGGCGGATGTCAGTCACCGCGGGCGCTGTGCTGTCGCCAAAAAACTTCCAAAGCGCGACGAACGACGCCTCCGACGTCGCGACTGCGTAGTGATCGATCCCCGGCACTTTCTCGTTCGTCGCACCGGTGATCTCGCCGGCGCTGGCGACCAGATCGCCGTCGGACCAGAGATTGAGCGTGGGAATTTTGCCGTCAGGACCCGCGGGGCCGTCATTGTGAAAGCTGGCGACGTGCGCGTAGCGGCGCACTTTCTTGGCGCGGCCGGCGTCAGACAAATAGCTGTAGCCCAAGCCGCCGCCCGCGGAGTGACCGACCAGGTCGACTTGCGGTGCACCGGTCGTCTTGGTGACGCCATCGATGAAACTGTCCAGTTCGGCGACGCGCTTGTCCGTTTCAGATTGCGACAACGTGTTCCAATCAAAGACGAAGAGACGTTCTGGGCACACGCCATTCTCAACTAAACGCTGGAACTGAGTCGACCACGTATCGCTGGCGGCGAGGAAGCCGTGGGCAAAAACGATCGGTGGGCGCTTGGGATCGCACGTCGGCGCATGAAACGGCGGCGGAACGTCGACCGTCACAACGTCGCTGACGTCAGCGCTCACGTCGCTGTTCTCGGCATCGGTGCCCGTTTCGGTCGTCGTTGTGGCTGTTCCGCAGGCCGCAAACAGGCTTGTCGCCAAGCACAAGGTGAAAAAGCGCATGAAAACCCTCCGAGCGTCATGCTCGCACAGGCAGTTGGACGCGGCAATGTGGGGAGAGATGCGCTACTTGACGTCCAGCAGATCGGTCTGGAACGCAAAACCAACGATCACGTACGGCAGGGCGCGCGACACTTCTTGCCCGGCGCGATAACGGTGCGAGAGGTACCAGCTGCTGATCAGGATCACCGACGGCTTGTTGAAGTGCGTGTAGCCCTCGTCGTAGAACGTGTACGCGGCCAGCAGACCCAAACGGTGGTGCGCGTTGTTCAGCCCGTCCACGCTTTGGCTGGGCAGCACTTGCTCGGCGGTGTAAAGCGGCGCCACGGCGGTGTAGCGTGCACCGACATTCAGCTTGCCACGCCCCAGATCGAAGCCATACAGCACGTCGAGATCGTTGGCGAACATCAGGCCTTTGGCCGGAATTGCCGTGTCCAGCGTAGCCTCGTACCACACGCGGTCACCGCGCTGCAGGTTCATGTCGAACCAGCCCAGAAACGCCCGTGAACGCACGGCGATCGGCCCTACTTTGGCTTGTAGAAGCGGCTCAAACGACGCATGAAAACCGCCGCCCGAGTAGTTTCCTTCCGGACCTGACTTGTTGGCCTTCATGTCGGCATCGGACAAACTGTCGTACGCCGAGGGGCGCGACTGGATGAACGAGAAATTGCCGAAATAGTGCAGATATTCAGCGGTAAATCGCAAATTCAGGAGCGACAGCGGCTGGAATTCCACCATGCCGGCCACGCGCACGGACGCCGGATTCAAGCGCGTGTACGTGCCGGCAAACAAGAAATTGTCGCGCTTGGCGGGCGAGTCGTCGGCATCGTAGAGCTTATGTTGCCAGCCGAAGCGGATCTGCGTCTCAAACCCAATGGGATTGTAGCGGAAGATCGTGAGGTCGTTGAGCACGACGCGATTCTTCGGGATCGGGCGAGGTCCGACCACGACGTCGGCGCTTGCTGTCGCCGGCGTGGGCTCGGCAGGGAGCGACTGGGCGTGTGCGTCAAACGCAGTGAGTAGGGCAAAAACGAGGACGGTGGCCGAGAGGGCGCGTCCAACCAGACGGTGGTGAAAGGGATTTTGCATGAGGCGATGGTGAACCGGGAGCGCGGGGGAGTCAAGAAGGGCACCGCCAGTGTCTGCTCGTTAGCCGCAACGAGCGTCGGTGCATGTCCGACCGATTCGGAACGCTCGCACGCGACCCGACGTGGAATTCGGTCTGGTTGGCACGTTTGGTGCATACCACACGAGCGGCTGGCCCGATGGCTGCGCCGGATCAGCGCTACCACCAGGACGGAGGCAAGATGCGGCACGTCATTCGGAATAGCTTGTTTTTTCAGCTGTGTCTGACAGTCCCGCTGTCGAGCGCGGCGATGGCTCGACCACAGGCGGTTCTCGTCAATGGCAGTGCGCCGGCGCCCATGAACTACTGCGAATGCGTGCTGGCGATTGAGCAAGCCGTGAAGTTCCTGGGTTGGCGGTTTGAAACGCACGCGTTCAGCGGCGATACGCCCTATCTAGGCGGGCCACCGAATTCGGTGCGTTGTCCAAACACGGCGATGTGGCCGCTTGAGGAAACGCGGCCGCTGGTTCGCCATATTCCCAAGACTGGGCTGGATGGTGGCGCGCGCCGCAACGAAGTTTTCGCCGCGATCGATGCTGCAGCGCTTGCATTGGCGACTGCGCGCACGTCGGAACCGTTCCTGCTGTACTTTCAGGCCCACGGTGGACCGCCGATCAGCGACGACACCGACTTTGAGTTCACGCTTTGGGACTCGACGGTGACGGCGGCCGAGCTGCGCAAGAAGATCATGGAGGTGCATACAAGGATTCCCGACAGCCCGCTGATCCTGCTTTTGGACGTCTGTTTCTCCGGCGGAATCCTCACGGCGCTATTTGAGCCCGTTGCCGATCAGCCCGGTAAGCTCGCGCCTCTGCCTGGCTCCTGTGGGTTCGCGATTGCGGGACCGGACGAGAGCGCGCTCATCATCCAGCTCATGATGGCCGAGTTGGAGGCGCTGGCGAAACAACCGCTTGAAATCAAGAAGGTCGACACGTCCCGCGATGGCTTGATTGCACCCGCTGAGTTGGCTGCCTACCTCAAGGGGCGGCAAGGGCGCAGGGCAACGGCGACGTTGACATCGGACGTCTTCTTGCGACTGCTGCTCGATGGCAAGCTCGCCTCCCGATCGCCAGTTTCGGGTCATCCAGGGGCGCCCATAGGCCCGCAGGCGCCGCCGATGACGTTTGGTCCAGCGACCGCTGCGGCGGAACGCCTCGCAGCCGAACGCGTTGGCGCGCAGGTTCTCCCGCACGCACTCCCGAACTACGAACCGAAGACCGTTGCACACGCCCACGCCGAGATCACGAAGCGACTGGCGAAGGTGCGCGCAGGCATGAAGCTGACGTGGTCGGCGCGGACCGCGTGGCAGCTGAGGGCGATTGACGCCGAGATGCAGCGTCGGTTTGGCACCGAGGGGGTGAAAAACTTCTTGCAGGATTTCAAGGACTACGTGGCTGATTGCAAAAGCGTGGACCAGCTGAAACTGCGGGCGCCGGTCGAGTATCTGGACGCGCTGGACGACTTGGTTTTCAGTCTGGGTGACGAGATTCCGACCACAGCGGGGCTGCGCAGCTTTGGCGAACTGCTTGATGCAGCCGCCCAACTGTATCGGACTGGAGTTCCGCGGCGCATTCGCGCGGCTCGTGGCCTTCAAGCGACGTGGGCGAAGACGGGCGACGCCGCCCAGACGCGCCTGTTGGCGCTGCAGGACCAACTGGAGGGCCTAGGGCGCGTCAAGGCGGCGTTCGACGTCGAGCGTGCGATGAAGGCACTACGCGCCGCGGGGCCGGGTTTGCAGGCGGAGTATGGGGAATTGTTGAAGTGCGAGGGGATGGGGATTTGGAAACTGGGGGAGTGAGACGTGTCGCGTATGTGTCGCGGACATGTCTCGCGTGCGTGCGGTCGATATGTCGCGCTATTCGGCCGATCGCTGGATCAGGACGGCCCCCGTCCCTTTGCGGCAGCGCGCGCAACACGCCGAAAACTAGTCATTCGCGAAATGTCGCCACTTGGCACATGTCTTGCTACTTCGGGACGGTGTTCACAGCTTCTCGCTGGTGCCTCGGCTCAGCGAGCGTGCGAGGACGGCGGCGAGCCAGGGCTGGTCCACCAGCGAGGTCCAGATGAGATTGGGGCGTGTCGTTGCTGCTTGGTTGGTCGTTGCCATGACCTCGTCGTGTCTTCACGAGACGACGTACACGGAATGGGTCGACGCGCCGAACGACTCCAAGCGCGTGGGGAAGTGGACGCTGCGGCAAGTCTCCGCCCGGCGTTTGGTGATCACGAACGACGCCACGGGTACGATCTTCGACATCGGAGTCGGTGCGCAATGTGCCAAATCAGGCAGCGGCACGCGCAGCGTGAGTCAGGTGCGCTCGACGCACACAACAGTGAGCGCCTGGAGTTGGGCGTTGGTGGCGTCGCTGGTGCCGCTATTTGCCATGATCGGCACAGGAGATGGCACTGACGAGCGTCGGGACCGGCGCAGGACGACGGAGTGGGTGACCAATTTCGAGCCTTGCGATGACGAATTGCCCGCCGGCGTCACCGTGAACTCGGATGTCGCGCTTGTGCTGGAGCACGAAGATTTCAAACGGGGCTGGCAATTTGCGGACTTGGACCTGCCGCGCAAGTTGGACCTTTCCAGTCAGCTCAAATTGTTGGCCCATGTGAAGGCATTTTGTCCGGAGGCCGAAGTGGTCCTTTCGGCGCGGCCACGCCTTGTGCCGACGGTCCCTGATTTGGATCCGAGCAAGGCGTCGGCGACAGTCGAGGGCGAACTGCGCTTGAAGGTTGAGCCGATTCGACTGGCGGAGTCGGCGCTATCCCCTTGGGAAGAAGAGGCTGTGCGCGCCTGTACGGTGCACCGTGTGGTTTCCGCAGAACGACACCGACGGGCGCAGGTGGCAGCCGAAGACGCGGCGCTTGATGCGAAAGAAGCGGCGGCTACGGCAGCGCTAAGAGCCAACGAGCGGGCTCGCGCGGAAAGCGCCGAAAACGCTGCGATGGCAGCCGTTGTGGTTGGCGGGGTGAGCGAGGCCGGAATGAGGATCGCGATCAGCATCGCCGAAGGCAAGCTAAAGAAGGGCACGCCAGCCGAGCGACAGCGCGCGTCCAGTGATTTGGCGCGGCTGCACACCCAACTCGCGCAAGTGCGTGCACAGACGCAGGCCCTTCGCGCCAAGGCCGAGGCGAAGGCGCGGGCGGTCTCGGCCGCTAGCCGACAGGCCATCTCGCGTGCGGAGAGTGCTGCCGCCGACGAGACGGCGCAGCGCCACGCGCGCCACGCTGCCGAGTCCGCTCGTCGACAGGCAGAGGTGGACCAGCAAGTCGAAGCGGCGCACGTGACGCGGCTGGCGAAGTTGACCTTCGAGAAGCCAAAGATGCTCTCGTCGGCACCGGTGCTGCTGGCAGCCAACTTGACCGCGCCGGGACCGACTGTGCCAAATTCTGGCGCGGCCGCTGTACCGTCACAAGACCCGTCGTGGGGCAGTACTGCCCCCGTTGGCACCAACGGAAACGGCGCCGCAGACTTCGCTCAGAGTTCCCAGCCGCAGCCCACAATGGCTTGCTTTACGGAAGCGGACCGGTTCCGATTTTCCGAAGCGGGCACCTATCAGATCACGCAGCTGACGGCGGTGGGGGGACCTCTCCGTAAGGCAAGCTTGTGCATCGAACACGATCCGAAACCGAGCGCATCGTGCAAACAAGTGCTTGGTAGTCCGTTGCTGAAGTCGTGGACCGTCACGGTGAATAGTGACAACCAGTTGACGATGTGGGGGGCGGAAGGCTCGAATGCGCCGGGACAACTTCAAACGGACTGCGCCCAGGACAATCGCGCACGCTCCTACGTGGCGTTTCACAATCCTGGCCGGACGGCATCGTTCACCTTTCGTGTTGAGAAGGTGTCAGCGAGCACCCCGCCGCCGCCTGGTTCTCCGCCGCCGACAATGGCCTGCTTGACCGACGCCGACCGGTTTCGGTTTGCAGAGGCAGGTACATACGAAATCGACCAGATTACCGCGGTGCCGGGGCCGCTGCGCGAAGCAAGTTTGTGTGTCGAGCACGACCCACGACCGGCCGACCACTGCAAACAGGTCGTCCGAGGCCCGCTGCTGAAGACTTGGATAGTCACTGTCAACAGCGAAAACCAATTGACGATGTGGGGGCGTGAAGGCACGCATACGCCGGGGCAGCTTCAAACCGATTGCGCGGAGGACAACCGCCCCCGTTCGGAGGTGACCTTCCACGATCCGAGTCGAACGGCGTCTTTCACGTTTCGCGTGCGAAAGGTGAATTCGAACGGCGCCCCTCGACCTCCTCCTCCTCCCTCTCCCCCGGTCCTTACCCGCGGCCAGCCGCCGGTTCCGTCCATTCCGAAGGAATACTCAGATGACCCGCGCCGCGAGGCGTTCAATTACTGTTATGCGAACGGTGCCAACGCCGATGCACCGAGATCGTTGGCTGGCCTTCCACCGATTGGTCCGGGTGTGAGGTTGTACTTGGGCAATGGACCGGTTGATTCGATCTTTGACCAGGAGTTCTACGACGTCTTCAGGACAATGCTGACGTCGCCGCTTGGAGTTTTGGGGCGCTGTGGAGAGTTTCGATCGCTCCAGGACAGGTTCACGTTCCACTGCGATTGCCAGAACGATGGTGGGCCTTGGGCTCCCTGTTGGCAGGAGAAGATGGACCGCTTTCACAGCATGACAGTGAACCCCGAAGCACTTGCCGAAGACGTAACCCGAGTTAAATGGCTGTATGACAAGCTATTCGCCGTGTTGCATGTTCGAGTCTTACGCTTGGTGGGGAGCGGTCTGGGCAATTCTGGATACCCCAACCTGAAGTTCGAGCCCGGTGCGGTTCTGACGCCTGACTTTTGCACCCCGCCACTTCGCCACGGGAAACGCGAGGAAGCCATTCAGGACTTCAGCGCTGTGATGGACGCGTGCGGCTCTGGCGTGGAGGACTGTCTCCGAGCGCTGACGAACGCAGCCAAAGCCAGCGAAGCGATGGGTCAGCAGGAAGACTGCTTGCGCTACAACGCTCGGCTCGTCGCGGAGGCTGTGCAACTCCAGTTTCGTGACGAGCAATGTCGGAAGCTGACGGGCTACAACGGCGCGGCTCACCCTCGTATCGTCGTCAAGAACGTGGGGCCGGCGAGCGTGCCGGATGCAAATTTGTCCTGTCCGACGGCCACACCGTGGCCAGAACAGGAAGACGTCAGCCGGTGTCTGGATGAGGCAGCAACGCAAGCCCGTGCGCGCACTCAGGCCGAGGCCGCTCAGACGCCCGCCGCGCCCTCAAGCTCGTCGAAGCGAAGCCCGTATCGGGCTGGTCCGGTGATTCGGATCACGGAAGCAAGCTACGGCGACAACTGTCGGCGAGAGCAGTTCGAGCAGTTCGAGAAATCCCGCGGAGATATCTATCAACAGGCTCGGCAGGCCTTGTCGATAGGCACGGCCGAGTTGCTTCAAACCATGTGCGGATCGTCGACCTCCTCCTGCGCGTTCGTGGTCAGTTCGGACAAGATGCCGCAAAGCAGAGGCTTTCTGGACCCCAAGTGCAGTCCAGAACTGCATTTCAAGTGGCACTGTGGCGGGCCACCCCAAAGGTTCGATCGTATGTCGCAGCCGCCGGGCGGTCATCGCGTTTCGCTGAACTGCGGAACCGCAGGCGCGACGAACGCCGGCAGTCCGGTCGGTGAGCTCCCGCGCAATGAAAAGGGAGACGACGACCCGCGCGTGCAGAGCGACGGACACGTGCCAAAGCGAGCGGACCCGGTGCTCGCGCCGGGCAAGCGGCACAATGACAAACAGTCGGGCAACGACCTGATGGACAAGTAGTGCGTGCACAGCGTTGACCATTACGCTGGCAAGAGGCCGTCCGCCGTCGTCGTGTCGGCAGCAGCGACAGGAATCGAGATGAAGACGAAACAGCAGTCTGAACGACCCGCAGCTCGACCAGTTGGCGCGTCGACGTTGCGTTTGCTTCCCGCTTGGTCCCGTTCGGGGAGCCTGCGTGTCACGATCGTGGTGGCCTGTTTGGGTGTTCGGCCTGCGCGTGCCGACCCGCCGCGCGAGCTGGGGCCGGTCGAAGTGATCGATTACGGCGACGACGGGGAGCTGCACCCTCGCGTGCGCGCTTACACACCGCGCCCCAAACCAAAACCAACGGAGCCGCCTCCGACGATAGTCGCGCCGCCCGTCGTTCCGCCGCCGCCCCGGCAGGACTCAGCGGTTCAGCCGAACCGAGCCGCGCCCCCTCCAACGATCGCGCCGCTGGCGGGCAGCCAACCCCAGCTCGAGAAGCGCGATGTAGCGGCGTCACCTGCGGCAAGCTTGCCTGCTGCCGCCAGCCACAGCGCGGCCACTGGATCGCAAGCGGGTGCCAGGATGCGCGGCGCGGTCGTGCCGTCGACGAGGCCCATCCCGTCGGTCGGCGCCGTGCCGGACACGTCGCATGCAGTACCCATCACGCTGGCTGTCGCAGGGGGCGTGCTCCTACTCGCTGGCGCCGGCGTATACTCTTGGGCGCACTCGGACCAAGTTGCCATCGAAGCGGCCCTCACACGCCAACAAGGGCTGGTCGTCGGGCTATCGAGAGACGAGGCGCTGCCGCGGATCGCGTCGGTAAACAACCGAATCGGGGCGGCGATTGCACTCGGAGCCGCCGGGGCGATCGCGCTCGGTGTTGGCATCGGCAAGTTGGCGAGTTCGGCTGGTAGCCCGGTGGTGCTCGGTCCGGGACCAGGTCAAGTTGGCCTCGCCGTTGTCGGCGAATTCTAACCAAATATTGGGTTGCGGAGACGGTCATGTTCCGGAGATTTTTGATTCTGCTGGCGCTCTCAGGCTGCATGCAAACGCCGGCCGACAACGAATGGGCGTTCCAGAGCTTCGATGAGAGGCTGTCGTGGGAGGCGGCGGTCGCGGAGCAGCGTGCCGATGCAGCCTCGTCCGAAGACGTTCTGGACGTTGCGGGCTCGCCCGATGCCCCCGACGCGCCGGGAGCGGACGCCGAGGTAGCGCCCTGCGTTCCGAATTGCGACGGAAGGGAATGCGGCGACGATGGTTGCCAAGGTGTCTGTGGCCAATGCGTTGCCGCGGCCCCCAAGTGCTCCTCAGTCGGCAAGTGTGTCATCGATTGCACGCCGAAGTGCGACCAAAAGGAATGCGGTAACGACGGCTGCGGCGGGCAGTGTGGTAAGTGCCCGGATGCCGCGCCAATCTGTACGCCTCAGGGATTTTGCGCCCAACCGACCGTTTGGTGCGATTCCCATTGCGGCCAAACGAATGTGAGCGCAGGTTGCTACTGCGACGCCGTGTGCACGACATTCGGCGACTGCTGTACTTCGGAGGGAATGGCGCCCGCCCAACCGAACACGAGTTGTGCCAAATCTACTTGTGCACTTTGTAACGGCACGCAGACTGCTGGGTGGCCGTTGGGTTCGGGAAACCCCGACACGGACGCGCTCGGTGACCTCGTCGATGCCAATCACGATCTGACAGTTGCGCCCGGCCAAACCGTCGTCCTGCCGTCGCTCGGCATCTACGATTTCAGAAACCTGACCGTCATGAAGGGCGGAACGCTGAAGCTCTCCGCTGACGCCGGCGGATGGACGTTCATCGGCGTCGCGCGGGCCTGCACGCTGGACGGACAGGTGGTTGCGCGCAGTGGTGAATACGCCGGTACCGTCGGAAGTGCCGCCGCGGTTAAGGCTCCTGGACCGGATGGTACGGCTACGGGCGAGTCAGTCTCGTGGTTCGTGTCACAGCAAAGTGGTGGGTCGGCGGCTAATAGCGGAGGCCAAGGGCTCTTTGGAAACGGTGGCGGTTCGGGCGGCGCGTCCTACAGTGATTGCAATGGAGCCGGCGGGATCGGAGGGCAGCCCGGCCAGAATGCCTCGGAGCCCAACGGCGGCAACGGCGGGAACTCGCACGCCGGACCGGGCGGCGTGGGTGCTGCAAGCTACGACTCAAAAGGTGGTGATGGTGCCAACGGCGGCGGCGGTGGCGGCGGGCATCGGGGGCGCCACGGCCAACTACTTTACCTCAAAGTCGGCGGAGCATTGGTCGGGAGCGGTGTCATCGACGCGAGCGGGACCGCGGGGACGGCCGGAGGGACGAGCAATGGCGGCGGAAACTGCGGCAATAACCAGAATTGTGTCCAATTGCCCGGCACTGGCGGCGGCGGCGGTGCGGGAGGCAGCGGAGGCGCGGTGGTCTTGCGTGCGGCGTCCGTGCCGTCGACCCTCAACGTCAACGTTGGAGGCGGGCCCGGTGGCTCTGGGGGCGCGGGCGCCTGGTGTAGCGGTGGGAACGGCGGCAACGGCGGCGGCGGAATTGCAGGTTGTTTCAACCTCGCGCCGGGAACGCCCCTGTCGTGCAAGTAAGTCGTGCGAGGAGAGAGGAGCAGATTGCACTCGGCTGCGTGGAGCCGTCTCATGCTTTCATCGCGGCAAGGGGGGCAAGCGTGCGGAAACGAATGAGCGCCGCGGGTCCCAATGGCATTGTGATGTGCCGAGTTTGTTCGCCGTTGCCCAAACGGACTTGACCGGGAATACTCGTCGAAGGAGAAAGCATGTTTGGCGACCGACGACAAAGTCACATTCTTGCGGCCACTTCGGCGCTCCTGCTGGTCGTCACCTCCTGCACCCCCCGCACCTCCCCTCCCACCCTCCTCTCCGACGCCACCATCCTCGACTCCACCACCGACGCCGCCAAGGCCGCCGCGCCCACGATGATCTGCATCACCGAAGCCGACCGCTTCCACTTCGCGCAATCCGGCACCTTCAACTTCCGCCTCGTCTCCAGCACCGTCGGCCCGTTTCGGGATGCCAGCTTGTGCATCCAGAACCCTCCCGTGCCAGACCACGAGTGCGCGCAGGTCGTCTCGACGCCGTTCCCTGACGTGTGGACCAAAACGGTCACGCACGACAACACCATCGTGATGTTCGGCTCTGAGAACAATGAAGGCGGCGCGGGGCTGCTGTACACGGATTGCGCTGCCGACAACCGTCCGCGGTCCTACGTGACGTGGCACAACCAGAGCCGGACGGCGCAGTTCACGTTTCTTGTGGAACTGGTGGAGGCGGCGCCATGAAGCCTTGGTGGACCGTCCTGCTCCTCAGCGGCTGTTTGGCCGGCTTGCCCGACGACGGCGATTTTTCCTCCGCCGCTTTGGCGTGCCAAGGCGTGGCCGACTATGGCGCGTGTCTTGCCGAAAAACAGTGCGCCGCCAACGGCCAGCTGCTCTGCGGCGGCACCTGCGTCGCCAACGACGCCAACAACTGCGGCGCGTGCGGCAACGTTTGCAGCGGCGGCCAGTGTGCGAACGGCCAGTGCGTCAGTTGTCGGCTGAGCTTGGCCGGCGATCCCCTCACGCCAGTTCAGAGCAACAGCAGCGTGCTCACCTGCGCCCACCTTCCCGTCGGCAAGCGCGTGGCGGTAACGATGCGCGGGCAACTTACCGCCGGCTCGCTCAGCCCCATTTGTCGCAATCCAAAAGCGAGCGCGTGCGGGCATTGGCAGTTCGTCGTCGACGTCGGCGAGCAAGTGCAGATCCCCGGCAACGCGTGCGTCACGCAGTACGACGCGCACATGCCCGCGGACGTCACCGCGCAGCACGTACCCGTGCCCGTCGATGGCACCGTACGCGTCTGGGTCAAGCTCAGCGAGGTGACGATCGCCGCGCCCGGTGCCGACGCCTGTCACAGCAACGCCAACGTGAGCGACATCGTGCTGACGGTCGACGTCGAACCGTAGTCACTGCTTGCGCCACTCCGCCAGTTCCGCGGCGTCAATCTCCGCGCTGTCCATCCACCGGTAGACCTGTCGACGGTCCCGTTCGAGCGCATTCGCCACTGCCGCGACGTCGCCACGATGTTGTGCCAGTAGCGCGCGCAGCGTCTCGGCCTCCGGGCGCGCGCCTTGCCGACGCCACTGGCCACCCACGCGCAGGTCTTCCGACAACCGAGTCAGCGGTTTTTCCTGCCGGGGCAAAAGTTCGGGCGCCACTCTCGCAACGTCGGCCGCGTGGAGGCGACCAAACGGCGACAACGACCGCCGCAGCTTCAGCAGCACCGCGACCAGCCCGCGCAGGTTGTCGTTCCACCGCGCGAGCGCCAGCGTCTCCCACACATCGGAGCCGAGTGCCATCGCCCAGGCGCCTTTGCGATCCAGCGGCAGCACCGCCTGTGCAAGCTCGGCGAGATCCGTGAGCCGCTCACCCAGTGCGGGCAATTGCACCACGTCCATCCGCAGTCGTGCCGCCAAGTCGTGACGGAACCTGCCGGCATCGATGCGCGTTGCCAGGTCCTCGTGGGTCGCCGCGATAAAACGAACATCCACTGCGACGTCCGCCGACCCGCCGACTGGGCGCACGTGACCTTCTTCCAGAACGCGCAGCAGCTTGGCCTGCAGGTCCAGCGGCAGCTCTCCGATCTCGTCCAGCATCAGCGTGCCACCATGCGCCTCGCGCACGCGCCCAGGGCGGTCCGCCTGTGCGCCAGAGAACGCGCCGCGCTTGTGGCCAAACAGTTCGGACTCAAAAAGATCCTTGGGAATCGCCGCGACGTTGACACGTACCAAGGGCCCTTTGCGGCCGCTGGCAGCGTGAATCGCCGTCGCCGCGCGCTCCTTGCCCGTACCAGTCGGGCCGAGCAGCAAGACCGGCCGTTGGTGGTCCGCCGTCGCGATGATCGCCGCACGCACCCTTCGCGCCGCCTCGCTTTGCCCAGGAATGTCGTCAGTTGGACGGGCCGCTTCCAGCGCCTCGCCGCCATCCGCCTCCAGCACCAGAAGCTCGTCGCCGAGCCGTAGCAGCGCGTTGTGCCCCGCCATCGTGCGCGTGATTCTTTGCCCCCCCACCCAGGTTCCATTGCGACTGCCCAGATCTTCCACCGTCACGAAGCCGTCGCCTGCGCGCCCGTGAAGCCGCAAGTGCTGGCGCGACAGGGTCGGGTCCGCCAGCGCGATCGTCGCGTCGAGGCCGCGGCCCAGCGTCGTTTCGCCCTCGGCCAGCTCCACGATGCGGCCTAGATCGTCATGCGTCGCCGCGGTCAGAACATGGAGTCGCCAGCGAGACCTGTGTTTGCCGCGGTGCAGATCGCCGGTCTTCATCGGCGCGTGTGGGGTCGTATGCTGGTGCAATTGGCCTCCGGTCTAAAACTTCCCAGCAACGCCTACGCCCGCGGGCGTGACGCTGACTTGCGTGGCGCTCGGCTTGCCGGTCAACAACAGCCACGTCGCGACGCCGCCCGCCACTGCGCCGACGCCAAACAGGGACCATGCCGCCACGGTTCGCTCGTTGATCGAGGACTGAGCGTCGATTGCCGCGGCTGGACCGATCGTGTCCGGTCGGAAATGTCCGCTCGCGTCCCTATAGCCGTCCAGCGCTTGCTGGTCCGTGTGCGCGTGCAGCCAGAGGGCGGTCGCGCCAATGACGGCTGCACTGCCGACGCCGATCAACGAGAACGCGAGATGCGCCCTCACTTGCGAGGCCGGCTTCGTCTGCACCGCGAAACACCGGTTCTCGGCGAGTGCGCTCTTGGCATCCGCCAGATGAAACGCGCCTTTCACCCGCAGCGCGGGAGCGACGTTGGGCAGCTGGAGGAGCGTCGAATAATCTGCCACCGCGACTTCACACTGGCCCGCTTGGTGCTCCGAGCGCGCCGCGCTGTAGAGGTATTCGGGCGACGGATCCAGGGCGTAGGCTTGCCGATAGAGTGTGCTCGCCGTCGCAAAGTCGCCGCGGAGAGACGATGCGAGGCCATCGGTCGAGAGCCGAATTGCCCGTTGGGCGTCCGTGTCGGTCGAGTCCGCGTGCGCGGGCACCACGGTGACGAAAAGAATCAGTGAAATAGCGGTACAAATACCCTTCATCGCCGCCTAATCTACCGTCATCTTCTCCGTTTGTCGCGCTTCATTTGGGTTTGTTTCTGGCACCGCCACGACCGGTGCGGCAGCGGGTACTGGTGGAGGAAAGTCTGCCGCGGCGGGCGGTTGGATCAGGCGTGCCGAGCGCCCGTGAGCGCCAGCGCGCGACGACGTCTTGGCCCGCGGTGTCGCGACGGGTGCGATGACCGCTGTGGACGTCGCCGCGGCCGCTTGGACGACGCTTTCCGGCGCCGCAGAAAGCGTTGCCTGCGGTGCAGCGACGTGGTTTTCTGGGACCACTAGTGGCGTGTGCCTTGCCGCGGCGTGACGAGCGAGCTGGGGCGCTGGTGGGGCGGTCGCCGCAGCGCGATGGGCACTGAACCAACTGCCTGCCACAATGGACACCGTTGTCATCACGCCCACCGCCCATGCAACCCGCGGACTGCGGCGTGGAATCGTGCCCCAGGTCTGTGTCGCGGTCGGATCGCCCGGTTCAAACGTCGGCGCGGCCGTCACAGCCGCGGCGATTGTCCTGCCAGAAATCGCCTCGCACATGTCTCGTGCGGAGTCGAAGCGATGCGCGGGTTTCTTTGCCAGCGCGCGCTGCACGGCGTTTGCCGTGGCGGCCGAGACCCGTGCGCGCGTCTCGGTACGCACATCCGGTGCCGGACGCAACACGTGCATGCGCAGCACTGCCAGCGGGTCTGGGTCGGAGAAGGGCAAGCGCCCGGTCAAACAGCGAAACGCGATGACGCCCACCGCGTACAAGTCACTGCGCGCATCAACGGCAAGCGCGTCGCACTGCTCCGGGCTCATGTACGCGGGCGTACCCAGTCCAGCGCCGGACTGTGCAAATGCCGGGTCTGTCGTGCACGCAATGCCAAAATCCAGCAGCTTGACGTGGATTTCTCCGTCCATCACGTCACACAGCATCACGTTGGCGGGCTTCAAGTCGCGATGGACGAGTCCAATCGCGTGGGCTTCCTGCAGCGCGCGGAGCATCTGCAGGATGATCGCGGTCGCCTCGTCCTCGGACATCGTGGCGTCCTGCTGATCCAGTTCGCGCAGCCGCTGTTCCAGGGTCTGGCCGCGCACCAATTCCATCGCGAGAAAGGGCTCGCCGTGCTCGGTCGCGCCAAAATCGAGCAGGCGCACCGTGTTGGGGTGGTGAAGTGCGCCGACAAGCCGCGCCTCGCGCTCAAACCGCCGCATGGCGTCCGGATCTGCGTCGTCGTGCAGCACTTTGAGCGCCACCGATTGCTGTGATTGCTCGTGCCGCGCGGCGTAGACCAAGCCGTGGCCGCCATGCCCCAGCTTGCCTTCGATGCGGTACCGTCCGGCGACGAGCGCGCCCACGCGGAGCGTCACGTCCAGCGCGTCACGTTCCCCGCTCGCATGCGCTGAGCCCACCCGTCCCATGATCCCCCTGAAGGCGAATTGGCCGCACCCGTGGCGCGCTCCTTGGTTGGGAGAAGTTTACGCAAGCCAGTTGCGGGGTACAAGAGGCGATTCGGGCCGCTCTTTGAGGCGAGAGCACCCAATGAGGGTGTTGAATATCCCCGTCCGCCGCTCGGCGAATCCGCTCAGCGTGACGTTCGCCACGGCTGCTGACAGGACGGACTCGGCCGCGTCGGCTGATTGACCATCTCCGGTCCGATCC
>CAITYF010000111.1 GCA_903896545.1 uncultured Myxococcales bacterium
AGCTCGACGTATTCCTCTACGCGTGGGGCGCCTCGTACTGTGGCACCTGCGACAGCGCTGGCCAGGCAACGCCGCTCGCCTCGTGCATCAACGGCGAGTGCGTGCTGAAATAACCCTCGCCAAGTCCACGCGCGCAAGTCGCCGCAGGCGAGCCCCGCGTTCCCCGCTACACGCCACCGACCTCACCAAGATCCCGGCGGAGGTGGGCTCCGATTTGCCGACGCAACGCGTCGGCAAAAGCTCGGGGGCCCCACCGACCCAAAAGGAAGGAGGAGCGCGAGGAGGAAACTGCGTTTCCTCCTCGCCCCGGCGCGCCCGCGGCGCCGGCCCGCTTAGGAGTGAATCCGCGGCAAGGGCTTCACACCCTCCAAAATCGCACACTCGGCCGCCGCCAGCTCCTGCAACCGCTCGCGCACAGCGCCCCTTTCCTGCTGCTGCTCTGCGAGCTTCACAAAAACCAGGTAGTGCCGCGCCTCGCTCTCCAGCAAGCTCCGAAACGTCTGCCGCAGCGCCGAATCCGGGTGATGGTCGCTCAACAGCCGAAACCGCTCGCACGACCGCGCCTCAATCAGCGCCCCCACCAGCAGCAAATCCACCAGCTTGTGCGGCATCCCCGACCGCACCAGCGCGAACAGCTGCGCCTGATAGCCCGACGGCGGCTGCATCACCATCGCCACCTGCCGCTCCTTCAGAATCGACAAGACCAGCTCAAAGTGCTCCAGCTCTTCGCGCGCCAAGGCCAGCATCGGCTCTTGCAGCTCCGGGTGGTCCGGAAAGCGACCCAGCAGATTGAGCGCGTTCGACGCCGCCTTGCGCTCACAGTGCGCGTGGTCGATGAGCACGTCGTCCGTGTGCGCGATCGCGCGTTGCAGCCAGGCGTCTTGGGTGTGCGATTGTAGGCAAAGCATGTGGTGGTATCTCCAGGTGCGAAGCGCGCGGCGTTGTAGCACAATCGGCCGCGGCTGACGACGGAGGCGACGATGCGCAAGGTGATGCTCCTGGTTCTGATGACGACGTTCACGGCGCACGCGGCGCTGGCCAAGGGCAAGAAGCCTGAGGTGAAGCCTCCAACGCCGGTCGTGGAACCTGCCAAGCCGGCGGATAAGGACGCGCTGACGCTCAAGCGGCTCGTGGAGACACTCCGCAAGGCGACGAAGGAGAGCGATGACGTGCCGGCGCAGCTGCTGGGCGGGCTGGCGGAAGCGTCGCTGTCAGGCGTGATTCAAGGGCACTACGCGCTGGCGGGCTGCGGTCAGGCCATGCGTACCGGCGGCCTGAGCGCGGACAACACGCGGGCCTACGCGCGCGACATGGCGGATAACTGGCAGCAGCTGACGCAGGTCTACGGCAAGCTCGCGGGGCAGAAGGCGTTTGACCCGGAGCTGCGCAATATCTTCCAGTCACTCGCGCTGATGGCGGAGAAAGCCGCGCAGACGGCGCTGCTTTTGGCCGCGTGGGCGGAGCTGCCGCAGGACAACGGCCGCGCTGTGGCGTTTGAAGCCGCGCTGGAGGACCATCGTGGTCGGGTCAAGGCGTTCGTGGCGTTTGTGCAGGGTCCGGGCGGCAAGTAGCGCGGGTCAAGTCACTTTGCGGAACTTACCCGTCAGCCGCGCCCAGAGGTTCGGTGGAGGCGACGGCGGCGGCGGCAACTGCGAAGGCCGCGCCACGCGGGTAATCAGGAAGGTCATCGACTGGCCCATCGCCTCGATCGGCGACTCGTTGCGCCAGCTGGCCCGCAGCGCGAGCTGAATGCCGTGCAGGCTATCTTCGGTCACGCCATTGCCGTGGCCACTCAACATCAGGTACCGACCATCCGGCGCGCTCCAGCACAGCTCCAGCGCCAGCGCGCGCACCGGCGGCACATTGCCCACGACCAGCGTCACGGTGCCGCGCGCAATCAGCGCGCCTTCCGGCCCGGTCAGCGGCACCGCCGTCACTCGGCCGGACACAACGCCCGTCACTTCGCCTTCCTGCATGATGGTCAGGCGATCGGGCAGGTCAAACTGTAGGTCTGCGGCCGCCTGAATCGCGTCGCCCAGCGCGGCGCTGTCCAGCACAGGATTGAGGATGAAGTCCCAACGCTCACGCCAGAGCACCGGCCCTTCATTGGGCGCGGGCACTTCCATGCGCGTCGTCGCGATGTCCAATTGCGGTGGTGGAGAGTAACCGGCAGCCACGTGACCAGCGTTCGCGGCACGGCACCGCAGTTCGGGCATTTTGGCACAGGCGCGCAGTTGGGGCCAGTCGAATCGACTCTCCGGCCTGAACGATCAGTTGTGAAGAAAAAAGAAGAGAAGTGGCGCAACGCATGGTAGAATCGCCAGCCTATGTGCCCGCTTCTGACAACGAGGATCCCCATGCCAAACAAGAAAAACGCCAACCCAGCCGCGCGCGCGCCGCGCATTGGTCGAGAAACGCACAACGAACTGGGGCAGTGGCTCAGCGAACAAGGGCTGCGTCTGGATGACGCGGACGGCGTGGAGGTGCACGTGCCAACGCCGCACGTCGACCCCTCACCTGCAGCGACCGTCGGCCTTGCGGACGTGGAGGCTACCGGCGCGCTCGACGCCGCGACGATTCAGAAGCTGCGTGAAGCTGCGGCCGCTTCGCGCCGGCCAGCGTAACCGCCTACTTCTTCCGATTCTTCTTCCGCGCCTTATCCGCCATCTTATTCTTGGTCTTGCGCTTGTCGCGGTCCACACCCTTGCCTGGCATCGGCCGCGCCTTGGGCGCTTCGCCCATACCCGGAAAACCGCCCATTCCAGGGAAGCCACCGCCCATACCCGGCAGACCCGGCATTCCCGGCATTCCCGGCATTCCGCCGCCCATTCCGGGCATGCCGCCTTCCAGCTGGTCAAAGAACTGGTCCACGCCCACGCCCGGCTTGGCCATCGCGCCCATCTGACCAAAGCCCGGCATCTTGCCCAAAAGCCCCGGCGACTGGCCAATGCGCACCATCAGCTGCTTCATCACGTTGTAGCGCTGGATGAGATCCTGAACTTCCGCCGGTTTACGACCCGAACCGCGGGCGATGCGCTGCAAGCGCCGCGCGGTGATGATGTCGGGCTTCTTGCGCTCTTCCGGCGTCATCGACTGGATCATCGACTCGATGATGACCAGCTGCTTGTCGTCAAACTTCACGCCGTCGGCCATCGCGTCGCTGAAGAACGGCAGCTTCTCCATGACGTCGCGCAGGCTGCCCATCTTCTTGAGCATGCGGATCTGTTCCAGAAAGTCGCCGAGCGTAAATTTGCCGCTCAGCATCTTCTTGGCGTCGCGCTCCGCCTGCTTCTCGTCGACGACCTTCTCAAAGTCCTGCATCAGGCCGACGATGTCGCCCATGCCCAGAATGCGGCTCGCCATGCCTTCTGCGCGGAAGGGCTCCAGCTTGTCCAAGCCTTCGCCCATACCGGCAAACTTCACCGGCGCGCCCGTCACGACCTTGACCGACACCGCCGCGCCACCGCGCGCGTCGCCGTCCAGCTTCGTCAGCACCACGCCGTCGATGCCGACCTTGTCGTTGAACGCCTTGGCCGTCGTCACCGCGTCTTGACCGATCATCGCGTCGATGACGAGCAGCGTGTGATCGATCGAGACCAGCGAGCGGATCTTGCCCAGCTCGTCCATCAGCGCCTGATCGATCGTCAACCGGCCCGCGGTATCGAAGATCACGACGTTGCGGCCGCTCTGCTTGGCCTGCAGCAGGCCCTTTTCGCACAATTCCGGCGGCAGCATGCCCGGCACGGTAAAGACCGGCACGTCCAGACGTTCGCCCAGCACTTTCAACTGATCGATAGCCGCCGGGCGGTAAATATCCGCGGCCACGAGCAGCGGCCGGTGCCCCTGACTCTTGAACAGGTTCGCCAGCTTGCCCGCCGTCGTCGTCTTACCAGAACCCTGCAGACCGACCATCATGATGACGGTGATGCCGCTCTTCTTGATCGCCAAACCCGGCTCGCCCGGGTCCATCAGGCGAATCAGCTCGTCGTGGCAAATCTTGACGAAGTGATCTTGCGGCGAAACTTTGACAGTCTTGCCCTTGTCGTCCGTCGCCTTGACGCGCACGACTTCGCCCAGCGCTTTCTCTTTGACGTCGGCCAAAAACTGTTTGACTACGCCGAATTCGACGTCCGCTTCGAGCAGCGAGGTGCGAATATCGCCGAGGACCTCATCCAGCGTCTCTTCGTCCAGCTCGCGGTAGCCCTGCAGGCGATGGCGCGCGGAGCGAAAGCCTTTTGTAATTGTTTCAAGCATCTTGGCCTCGTGCGAGTGGTGCGCCGCATGGAGCGCGGGAGCGGCAGGTTAGAACCGCTGCGTTTGCATTTCAAGCTGTTGACCAAGGGATAGCAAATCGCGTGCAATACGAGGCTCTGCGCGTTGCGTGCGCGGCCCTGCTTGGAGAACCTCATGTCGCAGAATTCCCTCATCCTCGGTGGCACCAGCGTGCTGGAACGTCTGATTCAAGCGGCGTTGGGTACCGCGCCCATCGTCGTCGGCAGCGTGGAAGAGGTGACGGCGCAGCTGGAGAAGCACCCCGATGCGGTCGTGATTTTGGGGCCAACGTTTCGCCGTTCGCTGGCAGCGGTTGGGCAGATTCGTCCGGAGGGCAAGACGCAGCCGTCGATCGTGGTCATCTTCCGCGATGATCAGAAAGACGAGGTCAAGCGCCACCAGAAGGGCAAAGCCGTGGCGGACAAGTACGTCCAGCAGTCGCGCGCGAGCAAGGATCTGGAGCCGGCGCTGAAGTCGCTCGGCAGCGCGGCGGACGTCGAGGAAATCGAGGTGATCGAGTTGATTGAAGACGCGGTGTCGGACGAAGACACGGTTCTGATTGACGACTCGGGTCTGGAGCTGATCGAGGACGACACGGAGGAATTGATCACCGACGACCTCGAAGCGATTGAGGACGAGGAGCCGCTGGACGCGACGATGCAGATGGACGTCGTGACGCTGTCGGTTGAAACGCTGGAAGACGAGCCGACAACGCCGATGCCGGGTCGCGCGACGGCGCACAATGAAGTGCTGGGCGAGTTGGACGTCGAAGAGCTGGACGGCGAAGAAATCGTCGAGACGCTGGAGCCCGAAGCGATCGAGCTGACCGAAGAAGGCGACGATCTGGACTCGCTGGAAGAAGTGCTCGACGGGACACTGCTGGAAGAGGAGACCGTCGTCGAGGAAGAGGCGGGGACGCTGGACGTGGGCGATCTGCGCGAGGAAACGGCGCAGGAGCACGACGCCGCGGTGCTCGTCGAGCTGCAGGGGCTGCGCGACAAGCTGGAGATCGCGACCGGCTTGGTGACCGAAGGCGAGGCGCAGAACACAGAGTTGCAGGCGAAGCTGGTCAAGCAGAACGCGGAGATCGCGACGCTGCAGGAGCAACTGAAGGCGGCGCGCGGGCAAGTCGCGGCGCTGCAGACCAAGATGATCGACTGCCGGATTCAGGCGGAAGAAGCGGCGGGGATTGTGAAGGCATTGGCGGGGAAGTTGGGGTAGCGCGGTCCGTTTAGACTCGCCCACACAACTCCGCCAGCCACGCCTGTGCGACCGGGTGCGCGCCAAACGCCGGCAGATCCACTTTCACGCGCGCCACGACTCGCTTCTGTTCACGACGCGCCATTTCCCCAAGCGCTGCCTCCAGCGCCGACGTGTCGCGTTCCGCCAGCGCCGCGAGCAGGACGCGCGCTTGCGCCATATCTTTGGCCACTTTGGTCGGTGTGCGGTCGGACTGGATGGACGTCCAGACTTTATGCCACGCAAACCGCTCCGGCGACGGCACGCGCAGCGGGATCGCCAAGTCAGGTCCGAGCACCACGCCGCGCTGCGGCTCGGCGATCAGAAAATCCAGCTGCGGCAGCGTTTGCGCGGCAAAGGCCAGTTCGGCTACCGGCGCGATGCCGTAGCTCTTGCCCGGCATCAATAGGTCCACGCGCAGCCGGTCGGCGCCGGGCGGCTTGAGCGAGACAGATGGCTGCCGCGGGTTCATCGACGGCACTTCGACAAACGCGATGCCCGTCCGCGCGAGCACGCCGTGCAGACCCAGACGCTCCGTGTCGGACGACAAGGCCAGGCGATGTGGCCGCGCAAGGTCGACGTCCTCGGTCTTGTGTTGCGCAAGCCGCAGACCCAGCGCCGCGCAGAGTGCGCCAAACGCGTGCGACCCCACCAGCACCGCGCCCGCGTCGAACAATCCAGCGTTCGCAAGGCTCGCCAGCGTGGCTGCCGTTCTGCCATCGGCCGCGGGAAATCCGGCGCGCCGCAAGACGCGGACGCTGCCACCCAAAGCGCGCGCTGCGGCGATCCACTCGCGCGTCTCGGCGTCATGAGCGTCCCCTGAAAGGTCGCCGACCGGCCCCAAGTACTCGTCGCGCTTCTGACCTGATGCGTCGTAGAACTGCCTGTAATAGTAGGCGCGACCCGCCTTCACGCGCTCCGTCACAGCACCCGGCGAGCCCACCGGCAGCGGCTGCAGCGCTTCCGCAGCCTGCTCGATGTCGGCCAAGAGCGTCACAAGCGCGGGTTCGTGTCGAAGGAAGAGCGTCGCCATGAGTTTTACCCTCTAACAAGACCAGCATAGAGGGTAAATCTTCCGAAGACGGTGTCAAGACTGCCGCGGCCGCACCCATTTCATCCTTGCCCCGCACACGCGACGTCCACAAAAACTCCGCACGCGGCCGCCACATCTCCGCAATCCGATTGACGCTCCCGACCATTGGCACACGCTGCCGCCGCACACGCGATGCCGCGACCTGCGGGGGTTGCGCATCGCCGCGAACGGAGCGGACAACATGCGGAATCACACCCTTTCTGAGAAAGCCTTTGCCAGCGCAGTGCTCATCGTCCTTGGCATCGGCTTTTTCCTCGCGTTTGTGTACCTGTACGCCAGTGAAATCGAGCCGCACCACCAAAAAGGCCAGAACCTGCTCAAAGGCGTGGCGACGACGTATTACGGCGATCGGTCGACGAATCGGCTGGAGAGCGTGCTGCACGGCAAGATGGCGGAGAACGTGTCGCGCGACGAGCTGGTCAAAATTCACAAGTGGATTGAAGGCGGTGCGACGAAGGCGGATTTTGCCCAGGTAGAGCCTATCGTCACGCAGAACTGCGCGTCCTGCCATGACGCCGCAGGCGATCCGCCGCAAATCACCAATTTTGAGCAGTTTCACGCGCTGGTGCAGTTCGATACCGGCGTGGAAATCCACACGCTGGCGCGCATGAGCCACGTGCACTTGCTGGGAATTCCGCTGCTCTTTTTCATGCTCGGCAGCTTCTTCGTGCGTACGCGGTGGCGCGAGGGTTTCAAAGCCGTGCTGGTCGTGATGCCGTTCTTCGGCGTGCTTTTTGACATCGCGCACTGGTGGATCGCCAAGCGCTACGAGTCCGCGGCGCTGGGGATCATCTTTGGCGGCGCGACGATGGGCCTTGGTTTCGCCGGACAATGGTGGCTGACTGCGGCGGACTTGTGGCTGCCGGATCGCCTCTTGACGCGGTTGGTGTGGATCTTGCCTAAGACGGTGACGACCGGTGAGGACGCGGCGTGACAATCCGTCAGGCGGTCAGAGGCGATACCCAAACGACAGGACCGGCGTGCAGAGAAGCCCATAGCCGTAGTAGGTCAACGAGTCTTGCGATCGCGCAGACGAACTTCCCGTGGACGCGAGACCGAGCGCCGGCAGTTTGAACGCGAAAGTGAAGCCGTTTGACGACGTGTAGTGCGCGCCGATGCCGAGTCCGACCGCGAGGCCCGATTCAGAGCCCAGAACGGCGGTCAAAGCCTGAGCGTACAGATCGAACTTCCAATGGAGGCTCTCCGCCACGGGAATCGCCACGCCGCTCCCGACTGCCCCGACAAGTCCACCGCCACCTTTAAGGAGCATCGGGAAGAAGATGTCGACGTTGAGAAAGGTGTAGGAATACCCCCAGTCGAAGTCGAGCATCAGGGACGGCAGCAGGCCAAAGCTCATGCCGACGTGCCGCGTCTCCACGCCTTGGGGCGCATCGGCAACTGCAGGCTGCCCGGCGCGCCACTCGCGCACGCTCGCGACCCTTGCACGCGCAACCGACCGCACCTCGCCGCTCTCGCGCAGGGCGAGCGTCACCCAGGAAGCGTCGGCGCTGACCAGTCGCCCGGTCATCTTGAAGTCATTGGTCAGGACCAGCACGATCCACTGGTCGCGCATGGCCGCGAGCGAAGCGTCCAGCGCACTCATCGTGACCGCCTCCGGGAGCGCTACCGGATCGGCGTGGACGACCGCAGGTGCGACGAGCGCCAGACAGGCCAGCAAGTGCGGGAGACGCATGGGGAGACCTCCGTCCGCAGACGGTGCGCCGTTTTGCTTGGAATGTCGAGGGTATCTCGGTCGCTCACGCCCGCAACAGCGCAAACGCATGCGCCCATTGCCCGCGCTGCATGCCCGGCGCGCACCAGAGCTGACACAGCGGTTCAATCGCGCGACCGCCCACTGCGCCACCCACGTCTTCCACGTCCCAGCCAAAGCCGCGCAGGATCGCCGTGACGGTTTCTTTGGCGGCCGCATCATCGCCGGCGATGAACATGGTCGGCTGACCGCCCGCAAACTTCGGGTGGATCATGAACGCGTTGCCCACGCACGACCACGCTTTGACGAATTTGGCCGTCGGGACCGCCGCCTGCAGACGCTCGATCAGCGACTCGTTGGCCGCCGTGAAGTACTGCAGGATGCCACCGACGGGAGGCAAGTCGGCGATCGGGTTGTTGGTGTCAATGACGACCTTGCCCGCAAACTGCGCCGCAAGCTGCTTGGCCAGGCTCTCCGCCGCCGTGCCTTTGACGGCAAAGACGATGAGCTCGGCACCAGCCGCGACGTCTTCAAATGTGCCCGTGGCGATGCCCGTTTCCGCGCTGAAGGCGGCAAGCTTCGCGGGGTCGCGCGAGCCGATACGGACGCTGTGGCCCGCGCTGTGAAAACCTTTGGCCAAGACTTGGGCAACTGTGCCGCTGCCGATGACGCCGATCTGGGACATGAAAACTCCTTGGGGTGGAAAAACTTGCGGGTCGAGAACACGTGGCGACGGGAATTATTCCGCTACCACCCACTCGCAGGCACGCCAGACACCACGGAGTTATAATCATCCCCAAAACACTTCACGGTCTTATTCGTCAGCACGCCGCAGACAACATCCTCGCCCGCGCCCAGCGACAGCCACTTGGTATTCGCGGGCGGCGTCGACGAGCCAAACGAAGTCAGCGTCCAGCACACCATCGTGTTGTCCGACTTGATGGCGCACGCCGAGTTGCCCGCGCTAATCGCGATGAAGCTGCCGGTGCTGGGTGCCTTGGAGACGGGGTAGAAGGCGTCGTCGCCCCAGCACTTGATGCCGCCGTTCTTGCGAATGCCGCAGCTGAAGTAGTCGCCCGCGGTGATTTGCGTAAACGTCTCGCCGGTGGGCACGGTTGTTTGCCCGTAGGTGTTGCCGCCCCAGCACGTGACGGAGCCGTCGGCACGCAGCGCGCAGCTGTGGTCGTAGCCGCACGAGACCTGCGTGAACGCGCCGCTGGGAATGCCGGTGGTCGTCGTGGTGCCGCTGGCAGACCAGCATTGCAGCGTGCCGTCGGTCTTGATGATGCACGCGTGCGGGTTTCCGACGGACACTTGCTTGACGCCCGTGATGGTCTTGTTCGTCAGCGCGGTGGGTTTGTTGGCGCCCCAGCAGTTCATGCTCCCACCGCTCGTGACGACG
>CAITYF010000112.1 GCA_903896545.1 uncultured Myxococcales bacterium
ACCAGCGTTTCCCAGCCCACCAGCGCGCCCACGGGACGCCCCGCGGTTTGCAACAACGCCAGCGACGGCTGCTCCACCAGCACGGCCGTCCCCCAACGTTCGCCGTTCACGCGCACGCCCACGGCCAAAGTCCGCGGGGCAATGGCGTGCGCGCGCGCCAGCTCGTGGGCCAAAATCACCTGACGCAGGAGCAACGGCTCGGCCGGATCTTCCAGCACGAACGACCGCATGCCCGCGTAGTTGCCTTCCCCGTGCACGTCGACCAGCAGGCGACCCAATTGCCCCGGACCGCGGCTCTGCGCGGGACCTTGCAGTGCCAGCCCGATCTCCAGCTGCTTCTCGCCCACGCGCAGCGCCGCGGGCACCGCGTTCGGCTCCGGCGCCGCCCGCAGGCCGTGGGACGCCCAGGTCTCGCGCAGTTCACGCAGCGTCTGCAGCGCGCGGAAGTGCACGTCGAGTTGCAGTTGCGGCAGGCGATCGTCGACCGGACCGTCCACCAGTGTGCGCGCGAGCCCCGACACCGTGCCATCGGCAGCGGGACGCAGCGCGCCCAGAGCCGCGCCCAGCACAACGCCCACAGCGAGGATCGCCAAAAGTCCGAGGATGCGCTCCGGTCGGTGCCCGCGCCGCACCTCCTGGGGAGAGACGTCGACGCGCATTACAAGCTCGGCAAGCGGCCCTGATCGAGCAGCGTGACGCGTACGGTCGGATATTGCTGCTCCAGCTCCGCCGCCAAGCGCGCGACGGACGCGATCTCGCCGATATCGACGAAATAGGTGAGCTCCACGTGGCGGTGCTCGGCGTCCATGCGCCGCAGGTCGATGCGCTTGCAGTGCTTGGCCAGCACCGCGTTCACCGGTTCAACGACCGAGGCGGACAGCTCACCTTCGGCGGCGTCCAGACCGATATTCACGTACAAATTGCGCGAAGAAAGCCGTCGCGAGCGCGTTTGAATCAGCGTCACCATGGCCAAAATCAAGGCAACCGCGGCGGGCGTTTCGCGGCGAAATCCAGCGCCAAGGCCCAAGCCAATCGTGATCGAGAGGAAGACGTAGGCCAATTCCTCCGGCTCTTTCACCGGCGTGCGAAAGCGCACAATCGAGAGCGCGCCGACCAAACCGAGGGACAACGCCAGGGAACTTTTGATGATGCTGATGAGCAGGCAAACCGTCAGCGCAACGAACGGAAAGACGCGGGTGAACGTTTCGCGGCTGGCCAGCGTCGCGCCGAACGTGCGGTAATGAAGTCCGACGCCAAAGGCCAAAAGCCCTGCAATCACAAGGTTCAACGCCAAATCGGTCAGCGACAACGGCGCTGCGGCGTGGGCGGCAAACAGGCTCTGTACTTCGTTCATGTCCTCAGTTCCAAGGTCTGCGCGGCGATGCGTGCGGCATGGCAGGTGCTGCCGAGTGTGCTACTGTACCTGCACGGTCACGTCACCGCCAGATTCCTGACACAATCGAGTGTTTCACCGCCGATGGCAAAAATCCACCTACTCGAGAAGCTCTTTGCAATTCCCGCGCGCTTAAAAGCCCGCTTTCCGCTGATTGCCGACGCGTTGGCGCTCGCCGATGAAGTCGATTTTGTCGATCGCGCGGCGGCATTGGCGCTATTTTGCATGTTTGCCGCGGTGCCCGTGCTTTTCGTCATTCTCGCCGTCATCGGCTTTGTGCTGGGGCGCGTTGAACAGGCGGGACGCCTCACTGCGGACGGGCCGGTGCACGTCAAGAGCCAGTCGATCGAGCAGATCCAGACTTGGGTGCACGACGCCCTGCCCGGCGTGACCTGGAATCCCGCCGAATTTGCGGAAACGCTCGTGCAGCATAAAGCGGCGCACGGCGTGGTCGGTACGGTGCTCGCGATTTCTCTGGCGCTGACCGTTTTGAGCCGGATGGACCACGCGATCCGCGCGTTTTTTCGTCTGCCCGAACGCTCGACGCTCAAGGCAGCGGGCTTTCTGTCCTCGCTCACGCTGCTGGCGGCTTTCGCGGCGATGCTTGTGACGCTTCTGGGCCCGGCGCTGGAATGGGGCGCGCACGTCGCCGGCAAAAGCGTGACGGCGCTGTCGCTTGGTCGATTGGACGGCATTGCGCTGATGGTCGCGGCGGGTCAGGCGCTGCCCGTCGCGCTTGTGTTCTTCGCGCTGGTGCGGTGGTCGGCGGGCAAAGCGGCGAGCAAACGGCGGCTGCTGAAGACGGCGGTGGGCTTTGGCCTCTTTTGGTTCCTGGGCCAGCGGCTCTTCAGCGTCTACGTGCAAAAAGTCGTCAAGATGGACGCCGTGTATGGCGCGCTGACCGGCATCGTCGCGCTGATGATGTGGCTTTTCTACGCAAACCTCGCCTTCATGCTCGCGGTTGCGCTGCTCGCCGCGGCGGAGAAGCGGGCAAAGCCGGTTGCTGCACCCAAAGGCGCAGAGTAGACTCGGCCGCCTGATGACGTTTGAGCTCTCCAAAACCTTCCGCTTCGAGTCCGCGCACCGCCTGCCGCACGTGCCAGAAGGCCACAAATGCGGGCGCTTGCACGGGCATTCGTTCCGCGTCGAGATCGCCGTGACCGGCGACGCGCAGCCTGAAACCGGCTGGGTGCTGGACTACGGCGACATCAGCGACGTCGTGCGGCCCGTCATCGACGCGCTGGATCACCGCTACTTGAACGACATCGCCGGGCTGGAAAACCCCACGAGCGAAGTGCTGTGCGCCTGGCTGTGGCAACGCTTGGCACCGCACTTGCCGATTCTGAGCGCCATCACGGTGCGCGAAACCTGCACGACGGCCTGCACGTACCGCGGCCCCAAGCAACTCTGAGGCAACGCGTGAAAGAACGATTTGGCATCCGCCTGGACAAGCAGTACTTCAACTTTGGTTCTGCGCACTTTCTGATCTTTGCCAACGGCGACCGCGAAGAGCTGCATGGCCACAACTACCGCGCGACGCTGGAGATCGACGGCGACCTGGATCACGGCCACGTCGTCGCCGACTTCATCGAGGTCAAGCCGCTGTTCAAAGCGTGCTGCGACGAGTTGGACCACCGCACGCTTTTGCCCGCGCACAACGTGCATCTGAAGATTGAAGAGCGCGACGACGGCATCCACGCGTTCTATCGCGACGATCACTATCTGATCCCGAAGCGCGACGTGAAGATTCTGGATTTTGCCAACACGTCGTCCGAGCTGCTGGCGCGTTGGCTGTGCGATCGCCTGATGGAGCGCGTGGCCGCGGCGCTGCCGACGCTGGTGATTCACCGCGTGCTGGTGACGGTGCAGGAATCGCCCGGACAATCGGCCGTGTACGAGCGGACGTTGAGCCACGGATGACGGACGCCGCCGCTGCACCTGCGCGTGCTTGGTGGCGCGATCGGGTCGCGTGGTTTGCTGCGGCAGCCGCAACGGCGCTGACTGCGGGCGCTGCGGCGCCGGCCAATAGCTGGCTGGATTCCGCGGAATTGACTGCGTGTGCGGCTGAGCTGGGCAACATCCACCCGCCTGGGCACCCCGCGTGGCTGTCGCTTTCGCAACTCGTGCGCTTCCTGCCGTTTGGCCCCTACCCTTGGCGCATCGCTCTTTTTTCCGCGCTGGCGATGGGCGCGGCCGTCTTTCTGCTGGTCCGCATGGTGCGCGCGCAGCTGGCGGAACACGGCTCGCGACACCTGACGTCCGCTTGGGCGCTGCTGGCCGCGGGAACGCTGGTGGCTTCTGGCTCGCTGTGGCAGGTCACGGTGCGCGCGGAGGTCTACACGCTCGCGCTGGCGACCAACCTGTGGGCCCTGCACGCCGCGCTTTTGGCCGGCCGCTTGGCCCAGCGGCCCAACGTGGACGTGCGCCTCATCGCGGGTTACCTGGCGGCCTGGACGATGGCCGTGTGTCTGGGCCTGTTAAACCACCACTACGTGGCGATCTTCGCCCTGCCCGCTTCCCTTTTTGCCGCGTGGCCGGCGGTCCGCTGGCTCGTGCGCCACCACAAGCCCGTCGCCTTGGCCGTGCTGCTGGGCGGCGCGTGGCTGGGTCTGGGCTACCTGGCCTTGGCGCTGCGCGGTCACGCCGACACGGAGATGCGCTGGGGCGATCCGACGACGCTGGGCGGGATGTGGGACACGCTGACGGCCAAGCACTTTCAGCGCAACCTGACGCAGATTCACGTGGATTATGCCGACAACGCGCTGGTGCTTTTTGGCATGGTGGCCGAAGGCATCTCGCTGCCGCTGGCCGGCGTCGGCGTGCTCGGACTGGGTCTGGCGACGCTCTGGCGGGAACGGCTGCAGGTCGCGCTGTGGCTGGCGCTTTTGGGCGGGCTGGCCACCAAGGCGGTGCTGCAGATCGACACGCGCAATCCCGACGATCACGGCTACGTGCTCATGGTGCCCGCGGTGCTGGCGGTGGGTGCGGGGCAGCTGGGCGCGTTCCTCGGCGGGCGACGCGGACTTTTTGCCGGTTGGCCAGAGGCGCGGCGGCTGCGGCTTGTGCAGGTCAGCGTGCTCGCGGGGCTGATTCTGATCGCGGCGCAAGTGTCCGCGCTCTGGGAGAAACCTGAAACGAACTTGTCGCGCCTGCGCGCGGCGGACGCTGTCGACAGCCAACTGCGCAATCAACTGCCGCCGGGCGCGCTCTACCTCTCGAACTATTACGGCCTGGGCTTTAACGAACAGGCGTTTCGCATCGCGGAAGGTCGGCGACCGGACATCGCGGCGCCGCATTTGTCGTTCCGCACGGGTGACACGGACAAAGGCGCGGCGTGGCAAGCGTGGTTCGTCAAGCGGCACCCGGAGTACGCGGATCTGGCACAGGCGGCGCACGCGCTGGGCCGCGCGCCGGTGGGCAACCTGCTGACGCGGGCGGAGACGCAGCCGGTGTGGGCGGAGCAGGATCCGGAGCTGCGGATCCCACCCGGCGTGTACGGCTTTGACGGCGTGGCCAACCGGCTGCTGCCGCAGGCGGAACGCGGACTGGACTACGACGTGGCAACGATCCTGCAGAAGCACCAGACGATCTGGCAGGAATTGGACGTGGCGATGGGGCCAAGCGCGCAGCTGGATGGCCCGACCCGCGGCGTGCTGCTCTGGCAACACGCGCTGCACACGGCGCACGCGCTGCGACGCGGGTGGTTGAGCGTGACGATCGACGAGCTGGCACGCGCCCGGCAACTGAGTCCCACGGACAAGCTGCTGGACACGCTGCAAGGACGCGCCACACTACTGAACGCGGCTTTTCACGCCGGTGACGCCGCGCAATTCCGCAACCTTTGGCAACACTGGCAAACTCTGGACTTTGCCACGCTGGCGTCTGACGCGCCTTGAGAGACAACGATGGGACCCAATAGCCCGCATTCCACACGTTTGGTCATTGTCATGGTCGGTCTGCCCGCCCGCGGCAAGACGTACATCGCCCGCAAAGTGGCGCGCTTCCTCTCCTGGCTGGGCTACCGCACGCGCGTGTTCAACATCGGCGATTACCGCCGCGCGCGTTTGGGCAGCCAGCACCGCCACGACTTCTTTGATCCGGGCAACGTCGAGGGCAACCGTGCGCGCAGTGAAATGGCGGAAGCCGCGCTGGGCGACCTGCTCGCGTGGATGGGCACCGGCGGCGAAGTCGCGATTTACGACGCGACGAACAGCACAGTGAAGCGCCGCGCGACGGTGCGCGACCGGTGCGTGGCGGCGGGCTTGCAGGTCGTGTTCATCGAGTCGGCGTGTGAGGACCAGAACATCATTGAAGCCAACATTCGCGAGACCAAGCTGACGTCGCCCGACTACGCCGGCATGGACCCCGTGGAGGCCGTTGCCGACTTCCGCGCGCGCATCGCCCACTACCAAAGCCGCTATGAACCGCTGACGGACGCGGACGCCGAGGGCGCGAGCTTCATCAAGCTCATCGACGTGGGCCGCGTCGTCGTCGTGCACCGGCTGGACGGCTATTTGCCGGGCAAACTGCTCTTTTATTTGTTGAACCTGCACGTCGTGCGGCGGCCGATTTATCTGACGCGCCACGGCGAGTCGACGCTGAACGAGGAAGGTCGCATTGGCGGCGATGCCCCACTTTCAGCCAAGGGCACCGTGTACGCGCAGAAGCTGGCGGAATTCGTCGACGCGCTGGAGCAACCGCCTGAAGTGTTTACAAGCACGCTGCAGCGGACCATGCAAACGGCGGCGCCACTTTCAGTGGATTCCAATCCGTGGCGCGCGCTGGATGAAATCGACGCGGGCGTGTGCGACGGCATGACGTACGCGGAAATTGCCCTGAAAATGCCGCACGAATACGAGGCGCGGCAGCGCGACAAGCTGCGCTACCGCTACCCGCGCGGGGAGAGTTATCAGGATGTGATTGCGCGGCTGGAGCCGGTGATTATTGAGCTGGAGCGGCAGCGGCAGCCTTTGATGGTGATTGCGCATCAGGCGGTTTTGCGGGCGCTTTATGCTTATTTTATGGATAAGGCGCCGGAGGATGTTTTGAGGATGGAGATTCCGCTCCATACCGTGATCCGGCTGGCGCCGGGGCCTTATGCGTTTGTGGAGACGCGGCACCGGTTGGTTTAGGCTGCGGGGCCGGCGCCGCAGGCGCGCCGGATCTGAGGGAAACGCAGTTTCCCTCAGACTCCCTTCCTGGGGGCGCGCAGCGGCACTGGGGATGGGGATCGGCGCCATAGCGCCTCCTAGAACGCTTTCGCTTTGGACCTGAAGTTGGATGGTGGGGATCGCCTGCTCGGCGTGCGGGGCCCCGATGGGCGCCGCTTTGCGGCGATCGGTACCGCGCCTCGGTGGAGATGGTGGCGGGGCGGTGTTGCGGGGGAACAGGTCTGGTACCTGGCTTGGTCGGGGCGCGCTTCGCGCGGCGGGTGGGACGGCGTCCGCGTTGCACGCGTGCTTTGCGTTACGGCGTCCGCGCTTCGCGCTCGGCGTTGGGAACCCGGTCCGCGCTTCGCGCGAGGCGTTGGGAACCCGGTCCGCGCTCTGCGCGCATCTGCGGTAACCATGTCGGCGTTTCACGCCCGTTCTGGCCCGGGGCCCCCGTCTCCGACTCGGAGCACGCTATCTCCGACTCGGAGCACGGCATCTCCGACCTGGAGCACGCTATCTCCGACTCGGAGCACGCTATCTCCGACCCGGAGCACGCTATCTCCGACTCGGAGCACGCTATCTCCGACCCGGAGCGAGGCCGCTTCTGGCCTTATACTTTTGCCTTGGGCGTCGGCTTCTTGCGCTCGGACACTTTCTTGCCGCCCAGCGCGGCGTATTCGTCGGAATCCGTGCCGAACTTGCCCGCCGCACCTTGGCGCGCCTTCACGACGAGGCTCGTGCCGAGCTTCTTGGCCGCCTTCTTCTTGTCGACCTCGTCGTGCACTTGCGTCTGCAACCCGCCGATGGTCGCCACGCGGTTCTTGAACTCGGTCACGACCTTGTCGATCTGCGCCGCGGTCACGCCGTTCTCCAGCTTGATCTTGCGCGCGGTCAACTCACGCGAGACGGTCTCCAACTCGGCCACAAACGCAGCATCACTCGTATGACTGTTACCCATCTGTCTCTCCCCTACCGCCTAGTGAGGTGGCGGTATGGAAGGATGTTTTGGCGGATTGTGGGATGTTGTCAAAAAACTTGCCTTGACCAGAAGTCGGCGGCCACACAGGTCAGGGCGAGCGACGCGGCGGATTCGCGGGGATCGGGGGCGTGGCGGCAACCGGTGGGCGCGGCGTGCTGTTTCCGGCCATTCGAATCACCGCTCAGCGGCCACGCCGCGAGACTCTTAAGCTTGCTCCGCTGCACCCACGACCGGCCACGCGCCGCCAACACTTCCAAAATGCCGCAGCAACCCCGCCCTATCTGGCCCCGGCGTCACCGCCCGGCCGCTGGCGTCCAGGTACAGGCATCCAACATCGGCCGCTGGCAGCTGCGCCACCAGCTCACGCGCCTGATCGAGCGCAACCAGCCACTCGGCCTTCAGCGCCAGCGCGTCCACGGGCGTGGCCAGGTAGAGCGCGTCGATCTCCTCCTGCCGGTAGTGCGTGCTCCGCGCGGCGAGTTCGACGATCATCGCTGGCGTGAAGCCCGCGTCTTTGCCCGCCGCCGCCCAGCACAGCGCGCCAAACGACAGCTGCGTGCGGTGCAAATACACGGCGTCCACGTAGTCGCGCGGCTCACGGCGGCCGACGAGCGCCAGTATCTTGTTCGTCGCGGCGTCCAGCTGATGCAGACGCCAACCGCAGGTCGGATCGGGCTGGGTGGGGAAGAAGCGGAACGCGGAATCGGCCGTCCATTCCAGTTTGAGGGCGGCGCTCTCGCGCAACACCTCAGTCTGGAACCCGGTTAGCGGCATAGCTTTTCCGCAAGCAGGAACGCCTCGCGATCGCCGCTCTGGCGCAGGCCGCGGACGACCACGTCGATGGTGGCCTCGGTGACGGTGAAATCGGGGCGAATGAACCAGAAGCACATCGCGCGGTAGCGGGTAAACGCGTCGCGGGCCAGCGTGAGCCGGTCGGGCGTGAGCGCGGTGTCAAGGGTGGGCGGGACGGCCTTCATGACGGCAGGATAGCGTGTGTGGCCGGCGTTGGCGAGGTTGAAGTGCGCCCGGGATCCGCCGCTTCGGGCGCATTCCGGCGTCGCTGCGTCGGAATCGCGTCTCTACGACAGCGAGGTCGACGCCCCGCCGCCGCCCGCACGCCGCGCCCTGCCTGCGCGCTACGCCGCTTGGCCGGCCGGTCGCGCGGCGTCGGCTGCAGTCGCGGCACATCCCGTCACTGTCGCCGAGCCAGACCGGACAAGCCGCTGGCGCGTCTTTTCAGGAGGACGGTGGAACAGGAAGTCAGGGGTAGAACCTCAGACACAATACCAGTAACCACAGATCTCGCGGTCCGCTACCGCTTTCACCCGCTTTTCGGCCACCGTCTGCTGGTCACGGCCCTGCACCAAGGACCCGCGTCCTCGCTCATGGCACAGGCGCCC
>CAITYF010000113.1 GCA_903896545.1 uncultured Myxococcales bacterium
GGCCGGATGTTCCGGCGCACGTGAAGGGTTTTCGCAAGCACAATCGTGGCCTGCGAAACAGCATCCGTCTATTTTGATTCACTTTCCGGGGTTACGGGACTTTGGGGCGGGTCTGGCCCAGCGCAAGTCCACCGGCGACGTGTCGACGCCAAAGGTGAATTCGCCGCCGGGGTTGTGTTCCAGCCACGCCCGCATCCGCGCGAGGCCAGCCCGGGAGTGGTAGTCGTAGGCATAAGCGGGCGGCAGACGCAGGGTCGAACCATTTGTCCAGTGGCGCGCCACGCGAGTGCGTGGATTCTGCAGCGGCGGGTTCACCTGCGTCGGGAGCAAGTCCGCCAAGAGCGCCGCGAGCAAAAAGTCCTCATTCTCCAAGCGTTCGGTCGCGAACCGCGCTTGAAAGACGACCACGTGCGCGGAGGTGAGGAGGCGGCGTTCGGTCAATTCGGCCAGCGCGGCGATGCGAAGATGCGCCAACTTGACCGGATCCCCCTTGGCCTGGGCACGCGCCAGTCGATCGGCGAGCTTGTGGCGCAGGCGCGGACCGACTCCCTCGACGCGCTCCTGCCAAACTTGGAAGGCGGTCCACCACGCGGGCAGCGCCCAGACCTTCGACGCGGCGCAAAAGTGCGCGATGGCCTCGGCGAGCGTGACGCTTGGACGATGGAGACGCACGCCGAGATCGAGATCCGCCGTCTCTTCCGACCACACCTTGCGCAAATAGCCCAGCGGGGCGTCCGGCCCATCGCAGTGCGCCAGCCAGCTTGCCCAGTGCCGCGCCGCCACAACATCGCCCCGGCGCAATTCCTTGTGCAGCGAACTGAGGACCAACCAGCGCGATCGCTTGCCGCGAAACAGCACGACGTCGCTGGCCCATTCGAGGTGGACGCAGCGGGGAACGCCACAAGCGCAGATTCCGCGCTCGACGTCGCAGTCTACAAATTCCAACGATCCTTCGGTTGCCTGTACGCGCATGCCCAGATTGTCTTCATGCATCACGGCAACCGCAATGCCACTTGCCACGCAAACCGACAGCCGTTGTCGCACGCGGACGAATGGGTTGAACAGCCGTTCACCCGTGGTGTCCTGCCTGCAGGAGCGCGACCTACGCGGCCGCTCACATCATGCGGCGTTGTGCGGCAAAACCAACTTCAGCTTGATGGAAGACGGGTTGCAACGACGCGGCTGTGCGTGTTGCCTCGTCGCGCGGCCGTGCGGCAAGGAAGTCGTCGGAGGCGCCGCTCGGCCAGCGTCCTGTTTGGCTCCAACTCAGGGGCAAGCACCGTTGACCCAAGTGAACCCGCCCTCTGGGTTGAGGCAAGCCGCTTGGCAAGCGTTCAAATAGGACTTGCCGTCAGCGCCGCAGACCAATGCCACGGTGTGGCTACAGCTGCATTCGCAACGGCCCGTGTACTCCCACACCCACGACGGATCGCCGGCGGTCAAGCAGTCGTATTCGCCCTGGTTCTGAAAGGTGACGTACTGGTCCGGCTTGCCGGGCACCGACTTCGACCCGCAGACCGGGCTGACCACGCCGTAATCAACGTTCTCGCAGCAGCCTTTCGCCTTGTACAGCATGCCAGCCGCGCACGCGTCTGCCGGGGTCGCGCTGATGCCATCACACGCGCCGACTGTCGCGCCGTTCGCCGCCGCCACGCACTGCGAGCGGTAGCTCGTGCCCAGCACTTGCGTCAGTCCGTTGGACAGCATGATCTTCTTGATGCCGCACACCGGCGAACACTCCGCCGAGCAACTCGGCGTCTTCGTCGCGTCGTAGCACGCGCCGTCGCATTCCTTGGTCATCGCGTCTGGCGTGCAGCCGGCGGTCTTGGCCGCCGCGCCGACTGGGAAGCAACCGGTCACGTCGCAGTTTTGCATCTTGCACGTGTTGGTGTAGGTCGCGTTGTCTTCCTTGGCGCAGATTGGCTGGCCACCCGTCAGGCAGCCCGCGCCGCCGCTCGAAACCGGGTTGGTGCAGCTGAACTTGCACGCGCCGATGCTGGCATTGATCGTTACCCCGTCCGCCTTGAACGCGGCGTCCGCGACGCAGCCGACTTCGCACTTGTGGTCCACCGTCAGCTTGGCGCCCGACTTCAGGGTCACGCAGTACGGATCCTTCAGCTTGACATCGTCGGGCGAACACAGCGGGCACGCGGGGCACTGACCCTGCCAGAACTTGCCGTTGGTGTCCTTGCTCAGGCCGTTCACCGCGTTCAACGCACAAATCGCCGCGCAGTCGTTGGCATAGCTGGCCATATCGGGCTGGCCAATCTCCTTCAGCGTGCACAGCGGGTACGCCGGGCACAGCGAGCACAGCGCGCACGAGCCCTTGGCCTCCGTGCAAAGGGGCAGGAGCGGCGCTTCACAGGACCCACCCTTGCAGGACGCACCTGCCGGGCAAGCGGTTCCAACAGCGGCATACCCAGTGCCGTCCGCGTTGCAGGTCGCGAGATTGTTGCCGCTGCAAGTTGGCTGTCCCGGCGCACACACCAGCAGCTGACAGACGCCCGATGCACAATACTGGTCTGCCTGACACGTCTGGAACAGCGTCGGATTGAGGCCGGACGCGTCGCACTGCTTGACCACATTACCTGAGCAGTACAATGGGTTCTGCGGGTCGCAAAGCAGCTTGGCACACGCGCCGCCGGAGCAAACTTTGCCGCTGGTTGTGCAATCCTCGCCGCTCGGTGCGTAGCCGCTGCCGTCCGCGTTACAACTCGTCGCGAGGTTGCCGTCACAGCTCGGTTGCCCCGGATTGCAGACGATGGGCAAGCAGGCGGCATCACCGCTGCCATTCGTGCCACAGAACCAGCTTGGACCACAGACCTGCGACTTGGCGATCGCAGTGCCATCCGCATTGCAGGTCTTCAGCGTCGCGTTGTCGCACCATGTGGCCGACGCAACACAGATGGTGGATTGACACGTCCCCGCCACACATTTGCCGCCACTGGCAGCACAGTCCTCCGTCGCAACAATCGTCAGGCCGTCGGCGCCGCATGTCACCGACTTGTCCCCGTCGCAGGTCACTCCGGGCTCGCACACCCACGGTTTGCACTGCGGCTGCCCGCCAGGTGCCACACACGTCGTTTTCGCACCGCACGCCTGCGGAGTGTCATAGCCGTCACCCGCCGCGTTGCACGTCACCTTGGCGTTACCGCTGCACGCACCCTGGCCCTGCGCACAGGCGTCCAGTACGCACGCGCCGGTCTGCGCGACCGCAACTTTCTGGCAGTTGTAGATCGCGGGACAGTCGGTGTTCTGTAGGCATTGCGCGCATTTGCCTTTGTCCGTGTCGCAAAGGAGGCCCTGCGGCGTGCACTGCTTGTCGCTCGCGCACGCAACGAACGGCTTGCACGCGCCTGCTTCGCAGAGCTCATTGGTCGCGCAGTCGTTGTTGCCCAAGCACTGCACGCAGCGATTGGTCGCCTTGTCGCAGACCTCATCCTGCTTGCATTCCGTAGAGTTCTGGCAGGCCGTGAACGGCACACACGCCTTGGCAACGCAGTCGGTGCTCAAGGGGCAGTCGGCAGCGGTCAGGCATGCGGTGCACTCGCCACCCTTTGGGTCGCAAATCGGTTGGTCCAGTCCGTCCGGGCCCTTGGCGTTCGTGCACCCGAGCGAGTTGCTGCACGTCGTGAACCCCAGGCAGGTCAGACCCACGCAGTGGTGGCTGGCTGGACAGTCGACGTCGCTGAGGCACGGGACGCACATTTTCGTCAATGGGTCGCATACCAGGCCGGCCGCCGTGCAGTCCTTGTCGGACTGGCACTGAGGGCTGCCCGTCGCGTCGGAACCGAGGGCGTCGCTCCCCGCGGCAACGTCCGTGGCGGCGTCGACCGCAAGCTCAAGATCGACGGTGTCAGACCCCGCGTCACCGGCGGACGCGGAGTCCAAGTTCGCGTCGGCGAGTGTGTCGCTGCCCACGGTCGCATCGCCGCACACGCAAGCGCCAAATACTCCCGTATCGCAGACTTTGGCGCTGCTGCTGCCGTCTGGACACGCACAGGGAATCGTGGCGCCCGCTACGCATGGTGTGGCCGCGTTATTGGTCGTAACGCCTTGACCGCATGACGACAGGAACATCAAGACGACGGTCGAGATTGTGCGGTGGGTCGATCGCTTCATCCTAGCCTCCACGTTCATCGGTCCGCAGACCGGGCAGTCGAGTGCGCGCTGCGAGGGTGCCGGCGCAGCACCGTTCGCCGTCACATCCACCGCATCACGGACACTGACTCATGACCTCAATACTGTCGACGTTTACCTTCCAGGTGAGCGCCGTCGTCGCCGCGACCGTCCGTGCCAGCGTGAACAGGAGTTTGACCGGCGAGCCCGACGGATTGCTGGTCGCCACCGTGATCCACGCGCCTTCCTTGGTGGCCGACGTGAGCGACGTGACGGCGGTTCCGTTGTTCGTCACCGTGAACGTGTCCGTGTTCGCACCCCACACGGTACCGGGCGTACTGCTCGTGTAGTACAGGTGGAAGGTGATTGACGTGGCGCCAGGCGGGAGGGGACCGAGCTCCAGAGCGGCCCAGGCGACGCCAACGGCGCTCATCGAGAACGCCAGAGAGTAGCCACCGGCGTAGACGGGGGACGCCGCAACGGCGACCGTATTCGCAGGCAGGTTGGTCCCCGCGCTGACGGTACCGAGCGTACCATCGTCAAAATTCGCCACCGTCGTCGATGGCGTGCAGCACTGATACTGCGAGTTCGGGGAGAAGAGGCAGACTCCGGAGGCGTTGCAGGCGTCGAGCGTGCAGGGGTCACCGTCATCGCATGCAACGGTTTGGCCAGCGCACACCCCAGCGGCGCAGGTGTCGCCAGTGCTGCAGGCGTTCCCGTCGCTGCAGGTTGAGCCGTCCTTCAGCGTGATGTTCTGGCAGTTGCCGGTTGCAGAGTCGCAGACGTCGGTCGTGCACGGACGCCCGTCATTGCAGTCCAATGCGGCAGGTAGGTATTTGCGCACGGTGTGGCTGTCGGCGATCCAATACTCCCCGTGGCGGCCAACGTCGAGTCCGAGCGGCAGGGCGAACGCTGCGGTGAATGCACTGCCGTCGATGGAGGCTTGAGTTGCCCCGGAATTAGTGGCCGCTCCGATACCCAGCACAGTGGAGACCACGCCGTCTGGCGTGATCTTGCGAATGCGGTAATTCCAGGAATCGACGACGTAGAGATTCCCCGTCTGGTCAAGCGAGCAACCTGTTGGGTGATTGAACCGCGCTGTACGGCCGTCGCCGTCGACGAGACCCGCCACGCTGTAGGCGCCGGCAACCGCAGTCACTTGGCCCTGCCAGATCCGGCGCACCGTGTTCGCGGCTGAATCGACCACCCAGACCATGCCGTTGGGGGTTGCCCGAACACAGGATGGCGTGAGGAACGTTGCCGCCGCTGCGGGGCCATCATGGCCGCCGGCAGCGCCGTTGCCAGCAAGCGTGCTCACGGTGCCATCGGCGGCAATGGCGCGGATGCGATGGTTCCCAGAGTCAGACACATAGATGACGCCGCTGCACGAAGCGTCAACGCTATTGGGTGTCTTGAACTGCGCGCTGGAGGCTGGGCCATCGAGGAAGCCCGCCGCACCCGAGCCTGCAACAGTCGTCACCTTCGCTGCGCTGAGTCGCCGAATTCTGTTGTTTGCGGTGTCCGCGATCACGATCGCCCCGCCTGGGTCCATGGAAACGTCACTTGGTGTGGAGAAACGCGCCACGGCGGCTGCTCCGTCGACGTATCCAGCGGTCATGGCTCCGGCAGCCGTGGTGACCGTGCCGTCAACCGCGACTGTACGAATCTGATTGTTCCCTGAATCGGCAACAAAGAGAGCCCCAGCTTCGTCAATCGCCGCGCCCGTCGGCTTGTTGAATCGAGCAACGGCTGCCGCGCCGTTGACGAAGCTTGCTGTCGCCGCACCCACCGAACCTGCGATCGTCGTGACCGTCGCCAGACTCCCCTTGCACACGCCGATCGCGCAGCTTTCGCCGTTCGTGCAGGGGTTGCCGTCGCTGCAGGCGGTGCCACTGAGAGCACCGTGGCTGCACGCAGCGGAAGCACATACGTCCGCCGTGCAGTCGTTGCCATCATCGCAGGTCTTGGCAACATGGCCGCAAGCGTTCGCGACCGAGTCACAGGTATCGACCGTACAAAAGTCGCTGTCATCGCAGTTCGTGGTCAGGTAGGAGAGCCCGTCGGCCTTACACACCTGCAAGAGAAGCCCAGCGCAACTCACCACGCCGGGACTGCAAATCTGCGACTTGCAGGTGCCGCTGACGCAGTTCAGCCCCAACGCAGCGCAGTCAGTCGTGCCAACGAGGTAGCCGCTGCCGTCGGCATTGCAGGTCGTTACCAAGGCGCCGCTGCAGCTGTTGCTGTTCGGAGAGCAGACCTGATTCGCGCAACTGGCCGCCGCGCAGTAGGTCCCCGCACCACAGGTGGAGAGCGTCGTTGGACTGAGCCCCGTCGCGTCGCACTGCTTGATCGCGGCCCCGTCACAGTACTTCGTGTTCGGGGTGCAGATTTGCGGCAAACAGACCCCCGCTTGGCACGTTTTGCCCACGCCGCAATCGGCCCCAACGGTCAAATACCCGCTGCCATCGGCATTGCACGTTGCAGGCTTGTTGGCCGCGCACTGCGCCGGGCTGTTGGGCGTGCAGATCTGCTTGCTGCAAGCTCCCGCGGCACAGAAGTAGCCCGTCGCGCACGTCTGCTGCTTCACCGGATTCAGGCCGGTCGCGTCGCACTTCATCGCGTCCAGGCCGTTGCAGTACAAGGGGTTGAGCGGGTCGCACAAGAGGGTGACACACGCACCGGCGCTACACACCTTGCCGTTGGAGGCGCAATCGACCCCGCTCGTGGCAAAGCCGCTGCCGTCGGTGTTGCAGGTGGTCGCCGTCTTGCCGTCGCAGGCCGGTTGGCCGGGGCTGCAAACAACTGGCTGGCAAGCCGCATCGGCCGTCTTGTTCAGCCCGCAGAAGTACCCGGCCCCGCACGCTACTGTCTTGGTCACGCTGGTGCCGTCGGCGGAACACGTCTTCAGCGATGAGCCATCGCAGAAAGGCACGGCCGGTTGGCACACCAGCGGCTTGCACGCGCCAGTCACGCAGACGTTCGCCGTCGCTGCGCAGTCCTGTCCGCCGGCGAGGTAGCCACTGCCCTCCGCGTTGCAAGTCTTGACGGTCGTGCCGGTGCAGGTGGTGCTTCCTGGCGAACATGCCTGTTTCAGACAACTCGCAGCCGAACAGTAAGTCCCGCTACCACAGTTTGCGAGCGTGGTTGGGCTGAGACCGGTCGCATCGCACTGTTTGACCGAGGACCCGTCGCAGTAGTTCGTACCGGGCGCGCACAGCTGCGGCAAACAGACGCCCGCCTGACACGTCTTGCCCGCGCCGCAGTCCGCGCCGATGTTCACGTAGCCACTGCCGTCCGCGTTGCAAACCGCGGGCTTGTTGGCCGCGCACTGTGCCTGGCTGTTTGGCGAGCAAATCTGCTTGCTGCACGCGCCGGCAGCACAGTAGTAGTTGCTGGCGCAGGTCTGCAGCTTCACCGGACTCAGTCCCGACGCGTCACACTTCATCGAGTCCATGCCGTTGCAGTACAAGGGATTCTGCGGGTCGCACAGGAGACTGACGCATGCACCGGCGCTGCACACCTTGCCGGCGAGCGAGCAGTCCACGCTGCTCGTTACATAGCCGCTGCCATCGGGTTTACAGTTGGTCGCAGTCTTGCCGTTGCAGGCCGGCTGACCGGGATCGCAGACGATCGGCATGCACGCGGCGTCGGCGGTCTTGTTCAGCCCGCAGAAGTAGCCCGTGCCACACGGCTGAGTCTTGGTCACACTGGTTCCATCTGGCGAGCACGTCTTCAACAAGGAACCGTCGCAGAACGGCGTCGCGGCCTGACAGATTTGCGGCTTGCAGGTTCCCGCCACACACACGTCCGCGGTGAGCGCGCAGTCCTGACCGCCAGCGACGTAGCCGCTGCCATCCACTGTGCAGACGGTCGCAATGGTGCCATCGCACACGGGTTGGTCGGGGGCGCACACGTTGACCAAGCAGGCCGCATCGCCGGTCGGGCCGACGCCGCAGAATTTGCCGACTCCGCACGACACGGATTTCACCATGCTCAGGCCGTCGGCGCTGCAGGTCTTCAGATTGTTGCCGTCGCAAAACAGCGTCGCGGGCGAGCACAGCAGGGTCTTGCATTCGCCAGCGAGGCATTTCTGGCCTGTCGCCGCACAATCGGTCCCCGCGGCCAACGTCACGCCACTGCCAACTGTGTTGCATGTCTTCAGTACGTCGGCGACGCACACCGGCTGGTCTGGCGCGCAGACCTGTGGCTTGCAGGCCCCGGCGTCGCAGAAATCGGTTAGCGCGCACGTCGCCGTGACGCTCGCGCTGAGTCCGTCCGCGCTGCACTGTTTCACAGTCTGCCCGTCACAGTACGCCTCACCCGCCAAACAGATAATCGGCTGGCACGAACCAGCGACGCACTTGCCGTCCGACGCGGCACAGTCCAGGGACGTCAGCACGGTGAAGCCGTCGTCGGTGCAAGTGACGACCTTGTCGCCGTCGCATGTCACGCCCGGTGTACAGATCCACGGTTTGCATTCCGGCTTGCCGCCCGGTGCAGTGCACGTGGTACTGAGGCCGCACGGCTCCGGCGCGCCGAAGCCGTCGCCGACGAGGTTGCAGGTCACTTTTTGGTTGTTGTTGCACGCACCTTGGCCCTGAGCGCACACGTCCAAGACGCACATGCCGGTACCCGCAACCGCTTTGGTCTCACAGTGGTAGATTTCCGGGCAGTCGACATTCTTGAGGCACTGCGCGCATTTCCCCTTCGGCACGTCGCACAACTGGCCCAACTTTGTGCACGCCTTGTCGCTGACGCACGGTGTGAAGGCGTTACACTTGCCCGCTTCACACAGGGTGTTTTCGGGGCAGTCGGCGTTGCTTGCGCACTGGACACAGCGGTTACTCGTCGCATCGCACACTTCGTCCTGACCACATTGCGTCGAGTTTTGGCAGACCTTGAAAGGCACGCAGGCCTTGGCCAGACAATCGTTGCTGGCGGGGCAGTCGGCGGCCGTCAGGCAAGCTGTGCATTCACCGGTTGCCGCGTCGCAGATCGGTTGGTCCTTGCCGTCAGGACCTTTCGCCGCGACGCAGCCGAGCGAATTCGAGCACCCTGTGAACCCAACGCAGGCTGTTGCGACGCAGTGCTGGCTGGCTGGACAGTCGGCGTCGATGAGGCACGGGACGCATATTTTCGTCAATGGGTCGCAGACCTGACCGGCCGCCGTGCAGTCCTTGTCGGAGACACAAGCGACCGGGCCGCTCGTCTCTGGTCCGGACGTGTCGGTCCCAGCCACGACATCGGTCGCCGCGTCGTTCGTGGTGTCGGCCAGTGAAGCGTCCGGCGCAACGTCGACGAGCGCCGTGTCATCCTGAACATCGCCGGGCTGTGCTGTATCTGGGGCGGTATCCGAAACGGTGTCGCTTCCGCCGGACGTGTCACCGCAGACGCACGCGCCGAACACGCCCGCTTCGCAGACACGGGCGCTCGCGCTGCCGTCTGGGCAGGCGCAGGCGAGGGTCGCTCCGCTGACGCACGTGTTGGACGCGCCGTTGGTAATGCCATCCTGGCCGCAGCCAGTCAGAAGGGCCAGAAGGCCGACCGTCAGCAGGTATCGCATCGATCGCTTCATCTCAGTCTCCATTCGTCCCGGTTGAAATCGGTTCATTTGCACGTTGGGATGCCGCCGGGTGCCGAGCACGCCTGACCAGCGGAGCAGGGCGGTTGCACCGTCCATCCGCTGCCGCTGACGTTGCACAACACCCTGCTGTTGCCAGTGCAGTAGCCGTGGCCCTGCGCGCAGAGGTCCAGTACGCACACCCCTGTGGCGGCAACGCCCACTTTTTGGCAGTTGTAGATGCCGGGGCAATCGCCGTTTTGCAGACATTGTGCGCACTTGCCTTTGCCGGTGTCACAGAGGAGGCCGAGCGGCGTGCAACTTTTGTCGCTGGCGCAGGGAACGTAGGCCCTGCAGTTGCCGCTCTCGCACGCTTCGTCTGATTTGCAGTCGTTGTTGCTCAGGCATTGGACGCACCGGTTCGTCGCCTTGTTGCAGACCTCGTCCGCGCCGCACGTGGTCGAGCTTTGGCAAGTGACGTACGGCACGCAGCGTTTGCCAACGCAATCGTTGGTGACGGGGCAGTCGGCGGCAGTCAGGCAAGCGGAACATTCGCCCACTTTTTGGTCGCAAATCGGCTGGTCTTTGCCGTCGGGCCCGACCGCACCCGTGCAACCGAGCGAGTTCGTGCAACCCGTGTAGACCTCGCAGGTGCGGTCGACACAGTGATGGCTCTCCGAACACTCGGCATCGGTCAGGCAGGTCACGCAATGCAGCAGTAGTGGGTCGCACACAAGGCCCAGTCCGGAGCAGTCCTTATCCGACTTGCACGCCGTGTAGCTGCCTCCGTCGGCCGTGTTCGCAGTGTCCGTGCTCGCGACGCCTTCATCACCGGGCGTGTCAACCGCATGCGCCGAATCGCTGGCGTCTGGGCAGATGCACGCTTGTACTTGCCCACTCACACAGTTGGCTGTACCCGCTGCGCCGCCGACACACACGCACGCGACCACGGTGTTTGCTACACAACCTGCAGCGCCGGCACCACCGTTGCTCGCGCCACACCCGGGGAGAAGTACACTGGCGGTCAGCAAGATGAGTGAACAAAGGGCGAAACACCCAGCTTGCACAGTCGACGCAAACCGAGGAAATGCCCTTGTGCGGCCACAGGTCACTTGCACGTTGGCACCCCGGCCTGAACTCCACACGTCTTGCCGGCATCGCACTTCACCGGCGGAGCGTAGCCATCCCCGGTCGCGTTGCAGATGAGCTTGTTGCCCCCATCACACAAGCCCTTTCCCTGCGCACACACATCCAGCACGCAGAGGCCGGTGCCGCCAACGCCTATCTCCTGGCAGTTATAGACAGCTGGACAATCGCTATCCTGCAGGCATTGAGCACACTTGCCCTTCTTGGCGTTGCACAGCATGCCGAGCGGCGTGCACGTCTTGTCGCTCGCGCAAGCGGTGAACGGCTTGCAGAGTCCGCCCCAGCACTGTTCGCTGACTTTGCAGTCGTTGTCCCCCAAGCACTCGACACAGCGGCTGGCCGCCTTGTCGCAGACCTGCGTGCTGGGGCATTGGGTTGAGGCAACACACGGCGTGAAGGCGACACATTGATGGCTGATGCAGTCGTGAGCTGGCGCGCAGTCCGCTGCGGATTGGCAGGCAACACACTCGCCGAGCGTTGTGTCACAGACGGCCATCGCGCCAACGCAGGCGAGCGAGTTCGCACAAGGTGTGAAAGGTAGGCACGAGAAGTCCTGGCAGTGCTGGCTCGCCGCGCAATCGCCGTCGGTCAGGCAGGTGACGCAGTGCCCGGCCAGCGGCTCGCAGACAAGGCCAAATGGCGTGCAGTCCTTGTCACTTTGGCAGGTGGTCGGAGTCACGCTGGCAGCGTCCGGGATATTCCCGTCAGGGCCTGCACCGTCGCTGCTGACCTCGTCGGCCAACAGGGCGTCACTCAGACCAGAGTCCGGCGGTACGTCGGTCAACACCACATCTTGCGACGCCTCGTCCTGCAAGGTGACGTCGACCGCGTCCGGGCCGCTCGTGTCGTCGACGGGGACATCTGCGGCGGTCGCATCCGGAGCGTCCGAATCGCTTGCGTCGGCAGCACACGCACAGCTCCCCCAGATGCCGCCCGCCGAGCAGACGCGGCTGCCGATCGGTGCGCCGGCTCCGCAGCTGCATGTGGCGACCTCGTCCACAACGCAAACGGGGCCGACCGTTGCCGCGGTGTCGTCGCCACATCCGGCGAGCAACGCGACAAGCAACACGACGCACACGGCGCGGCACCGTTGGAGAGATGGACTTGCGGCAAAAATGTAGCCAAAACGAAAAAGCAACATTTCACTCCCGGCGGTGGGCACGACCGCTCGTGGGACGTGACCGGATCGAGATTCGCAACCCGTATACACCGTTGACTGGCTCGCGACAAGCGAAGGGCTGGACGAGATTTCGTTGATGCGGGGTCAACACCCGTCATTATCAAACAGTATTGTGCGAATCGTTCCATGGCGTTCGCCGCTGGTGGCTGCATTTGCGGGCAAGTTTCTCCCCTTCGAGTGTCCAATTCCCGGTGTGACGGCGATCTGGCCGCGCGGATCCGCGGCGTGCGGGCTCGATCACGTCCATTCACGCGGGCGGCCGCGCGAACGCCGTTCTCGTCGGTACTCGCGGGCCTCTGGACCTGGAGCACCGAAGGCCCGGCTAAACAGGACAAACTTTGTCCAACAACAAGCGCTGAGGGTCAAGCCTGTTGCCCTCTCGGACTGTGCCGTGAGCGTGCGCCTCCGGTTGCACGCCGCGGTTCGCGCAGATTTGCGTTCGACTTCGGTCGGAGTGTTTAGACCCAGAGATTCCTTCATGCGCCGACCCTACAGCCCGACTGCGGGTCCAGACAAGGCCAGTGGAGTCGTCACCGTGCGGCAATGCGACAAATGTTGTCGCGTTCAAGCGAAGACGCTCACGGCCATTCCGGTCATTTTTCCGGTCGGCTGAGGCGATAAGTGACGGGGCGCTGGTTTTGAACGCACTGCTTTTCTTTGGTGCCCTCAGCGCTGGGGGCTGCCGTTGCGTTCCGCCTCTGGACCGTACCTCTCGACTCGAGTCGCACGGTCTCGATCGATGCGACGAGCGCTGATGAAGACCTCGCCGTCCACCACCTATCTGCGTTGCAAGGCGCTATTCTTGGTTCATTTTCAGACCCGCCCCAAAGTCCCGTAACCCCGGAAAGTGAATCAAAATAGACGGATGCTGTTTCGCAGGCCACGATTGTGCTTGCGAAAACCCTTCACGTGCGCCGGAACATCCGGCCACCCGAGATACAGCATCCGATGAAAACTTTGCAGCAGAATGAAGAGCGTGTCGAGAGCCATCTGGTGCCGCGGATGCGCTTGCTCCGTCGGCTCTTGGCGCTTCTGGTGATCGATCCGCGCAATCGGCGCGGCGTGCGATTCCCATTTGA
>CAITYF010000114.1 GCA_903896545.1 uncultured Myxococcales bacterium
AAGCAATTTCATCCGGATCGGCGATTCCACGGGTGAGATCTGTCTGGCGCTTCGGCTGCGCGCGGGGATGCGGGGGGCGAGTGAGCGTGACGGGTGCGTCTGGCGGTGAGGATCGATCAGGTCTGTTCTTGGATAGCGGCAAATTGACCAGAACGCCCGCCCGCCCTACGCTTACCCGCAACTACGCGCGGACCGATTCGCGGTCTGCCAGGTCGAGTGCATGACGGACCAGATACCTTTTGCCGCCGTGGAATTTGCCGCCAACCCGGAGCCGCGTTGTGCGTGCGTGCTGCTTTTGGACACGTCGGCATCGATGTCCGGCGCGCGGATCAGCGAGTTGCAAGAAGGCCTCGCGGTCCTCAAGTACGAGCTGAGTCAGGATCTCCTGGCGCGCAAGCGGGTGGAACTGGCGGTCGTGACGTTCGGTGGTTCGGTGCGCATGCTCTCGGAATTCACCACGGTGGACCAGTTTGAACCGCCGATTCTGCACGCCGACGGCCTGACGCCCCTGGGCGGCGCGGTGACGACCGGTCTGGAACTTGTCCGCAATCGCAAGCGCGTCTACCGGCAAAACGGCATCGCGTGCTACCGCCCGTGGGTATTCCTGCTGACGGACGGCGAGCCCTCCGATCCGTGGCAAGCTGCAGCGGCGGCCGTTCGCCACGCCGAAACCGCGCGCGATGCTGCGTTTTTTGCAGTGGGCGTGGGCGAAGCGAACTTTGACGTGCTCGGTCAGCTGAGCGTTCGCCAGCCGTTGATGCTGCGCGGCTTGCAGTTCCGCCAGATGTTCCAGTGGTTGTCGACGTCGTTGAAGTCGGTTTCCCACTCCGGCGTGTCGGATGAACTCTCGCTGAAGAACCCGACCGCGCCCGACGGCTGGGCCAAACTCTGAGTGAGTAGCCCGGTGCCCAACTCCTGGAAGACGGTCTCAGCGGCTGTCGCGGGCCCCAAGAAGGGCGAACGCGGCTGTCAGGACGCCGTTTCCGTGCGCGTCGTTCGCTGCGGCGCCCGTGAGGCGTTGGTGATTGCGCTGGCCGATGGGGCGGGTTCGGCGCGCTGTGGCGGCGATGCGGCGCGCCTGATTGTCCGCAAGATGACCGAGCGCGTCGTGCGGCGACTCCGGTGGCGGCTGCAGCAGGAAACGCGTCCGGAACTGTGGAATCTCGAGGACATGGCGCTGACGTTCCAAGCGGCGCGAGAGTCGGTGGTGCTGGCGGCGCAGCGTCACGGCGATCCGCTGCGCGAGTGGGGAAGCACGGGACTGCTCGCGGTCGTGACGGCGGAAGCGACGATTCTTGCGCAAATGGGCGACGGCGCGATCTGTCTGCGCCATGCCGGGCGATGGTCGTGCCCGATTTGGCCCAACCTCGACGAGTACGTCAACATCACCACCTTCGTGACCCACGCGCACGCGCCGCTGCAAACCCACTTGGGACCGCCCGCCGAGGCGCTGCTGCTGCTGTCAGACGGTCTGCAGTCGTTGGTTCTGGACTATCAGGCGGGGCAGCCGCACGCACCGTTCTGCCAAGGTGTGATCGCGGAACTGGGCAAATCCACAGACAGTCGTAAGCTCCAGCGCGATCTGGCGACTTGGCTGTCTTCGGACGCCATTCGCACGCGGTCGGACGACGACATCAGCCTGGCGATGGCGATGCAACGCTAGCGTAACGCAGCGGCAAGGGTGCGGACGTGATTGTCTACAGCGCGGACGGCAAACCGGTAGAGCTTGGCTCCGTGCTTGGTCGCGGCGGTGAAGGCGCGGTGCACTTGCGTTTGGGCGACGAGTCTCAGGCGTGCAAGGTTTACACAAAACCGCCGACGGACCAGCGCACTGCGAAGCTGACCTGGATGGTGAATCGGCTGCACGCGCACCCGGACTTGGCCCAGTGGTGCACGTGGCCACAGGAACTGCTGTTTGACGACCAGCACCAGTGCGTTGGCTTTGCGATGCAGCGCCTGAAGGAGTTGCGACCGATCCACGAGGTGTATCAACCCGAACAGCGCAAAACCGTGCTGCCGACGGCGGGCTGGGATTTTCTCGTGCGCGTTGCGACCAACTGCGCGCGCATGTTTGAGACGCTGCACAAGTACGACGTCATCGTCGGCGACGTGAACGAGCGCAACATCTTTGTGGACGCGGATGCGACGGTGCACCTCGTCGACTGCGACTCCTTCCAAATCCGCGACGGTGAACAGTTCTTTGGCACGGGCGTCGGCGTCGTCGACTATACGCCGCCGGAAATGCAAGGCGTGGATTTCCGCCTCGTGCCGCGCACGGTGGAGCACGACCGCTTTGGCCTCGCCGTCATCGCGTTCAAGTTGCTTCTGATGGGGCGCCATCCGTTCAGCGGCGGCGCGTCGGGCGACTTGCATCACGCGATCGCGACAAAAGATTGGGACTACCCGCAGTTGGCACAACGTCTCCGGCACCTGCTGCCCTGGTCCGTGGTCGGCCCGCCGGTGCGCGCCGCGTTCATCGCCGCGTTTACGGAAGACCAACGGCCGAGCGCTGCGCTCTGGATCGAGCGGCTTGCTGCCTTTGAGGCCGGGCTGCAGCCGTGCCGCCGTGAGCCGTTGCACAAAGTGCCTGCGGGTCTGGGTACGTGCCCGTGGTGCACGATCGAGCAGGTCGCAGGCTACGCTTATTTCTCGCGACCGCAGACGCAATATCACTCCCAGTGGCAATCAGCGGACAGCCAGTTGGCGCCGTTGGATGCGGAACTGAAGGCGCTCGTGCCGCCGCGGCAGCCCGAAGAATGGCAATCGCCCCCGGGGATGGAAGCGGCGATCGCCACGGCGCGGGCGATGCTGCAAGCTGAACGTCCGCCTGACTTGTTGGGTTGGTATTTGGCGCTGGGCGGTGGACTCGTCGCGACCGGCGGTGTGGCGATGGCGCTCTTTCACCCGTCGCGCGGCGTGGTCGTTGCAGGCGCTGGTGTGCTCGCGTTGGTGGCCTCGCGCTGGCTCACCGCGCGGCGACAGGTGCCGTGGCACAAGGTGACCGCCGCGATCGAACAGCAGATCGCGGCGATGCGCGAAATTGAGGCCGAGTGGAAAGGCGAAGCGCTGCGTTTTCGCGATCAGGACAAGCGGCTGCGGGCGTGGCTGGCGGAATTGCGCGTGCAGGTGCTGGGCGTGAATGAACAGCGGCAGCGGGAGATCGATAAGCTGGAAGGATCGCAGGTCTCAGAAGCCCTGCGTGCGGGGCTGATGCGCTACGATCTCGCAGCGGCCAGCATTCTGAATATTCCCGTGGAGAAGAAGCGCGCGCTGGCGATCCGCGGTGTGCTGACGGCCGCCGACCTGGATCGGAGCAAGCTGGCGGCGATTCCGGGGCTGGCAGACGCGCAAATTGAAGCGCTCATCGCGTGGCGTCGCAGCACCGAAGCGCTGCTGACTGGCTCGCGCGCCCAAGGTCCATCGCCGGCGCAGCTGGGCGCGATCGACGCGAACTTTCAGCACATGCGCGACAACTTGCTGGCAGAGATGCGCGGCGCGCTGGGTACATTGCGCGATTCAGGGCAGCTGGCCGACGGGCGCATGGCCGAACTGATCGAACAAGGCAAACAAGCCGGGCTGGCGCTGCAAGCGCGGGTGGAAGCCGCCCGCCGCGAGTACATCGAGCATTGACGATTCCGCACGCTTGACTTGCACGCCCGTGACGCCGACAACGCAGAACCGCGTGCTGCGACGCGCTTGGACTTCCGCATGCTGTTGCACAAGAAACTGGCGTTGACGCAAAACGAGCCGCGCCTTGACCTTCTGGTGCAGCAGCTGACCGCCGTGACGCGCTCGACCTTGCGCGGGCTCTTTGACCACGGCTGCGTGCGACTGGACGGGCAAGTCTGCGCGCAGCCCAACGTGGCCGGTCGCGCGGGACAGACGCTGGAAGTGGCTTGGGAGGAAGGGCGCCACTACAAGGAGAAGCCCAAGGTGCGGCAAAGCCGCGAGTTCACGGTGGCTTTTGAAGACAAGTACCTCATCGTCGTGAACAAGCGAGCGGGCGTCCTGACGGTGCCGACGGACCGCAAAGAGGACGACACGCTCGTGCACGCCGTCGCGCGGCACTTCAGTCGCGGCGAGCGCATCACGCACCGCGCGTGGATCGTGCACCGGCTGGATCGCGACACGTCGGGCCTGCTGGTTTTTGCGCGAACGGAGGAAATCGCGGCGGCGATCAAGGATCAGTTCGAGGCGCGCAAACCCGAGCGCGAGTACGTGGTGATTGTGGCGGGGACGATCGTCCAGAATTCTGGCACTTTTCGCAGCTATTTGGCGACCAACGACGACTTGGACCAGTATTCGACGCAGGTGCCGGGCGAAGGCAAGCTGGCCATCACCCACTTCAAGGTACTGGAAAGGCTGCGCGGTGCGACGCTCCTGCAGGTGCATCTGGAGACGGGGCGGCGCAACCAAATTCGCGTGCATCTGGCCGAACATGGCCATCCGGTCTTGGGCGACGTGCGCTACACAGAGAAACAGGCAGCGCATCCGGGTTGGCACGAGAAGCGGCTGGCTTTGCATGCGCGGACTCTTGGCTTTCGGCACCCCGTGACCAAGGAGCCGCTGCGGTTGATCGCCGAGACGCCCGCGTGTTTTGAACATTTTGTGCGGGCGCAGCGGCCGAGCGCGCCCGTCGCCGCGGGATCGGAGCGCCCACCCCACTCCTCGCCCGCACCGCGTGGCAAGGCGCCGCTCAGAAACCGACCTGATAACCGACGCCGATGACTTCCGCCGGACGCGCGCCCACGTTCACAATGTCTTTGCGGTCGATGCCGCCCATGCGCGTGTCAAACGACTCACGGTCCCAACTGACGACGACGCCGTGGGCGCCGCTGATGGGGTAGACCAACTCGCAGCCGTAGCCTGCTGTCATGGTGCGCAGCAAGTCGCCGACCCAGCCGGAGAGAATGATCGGATGGCGGTCGTTGAAGCGCAGTTCCAGGCGGGCGCTCGGCTGCACACTGGCGCGCGCCCCGGCGACATCGCCGACGTGGCGGTAGCGGTAGGACGCGTCCAGCCCGACGAAGAGCCCCAAGTACCGCCAGCGTCCGCCGAGCAGAAGCGCGTAGCCGGCGTCGAGGCCCCAGCTCATCGCGGTCTCCTTTTCTTCCGAGTGCTTGTACTGGAACGTCGGCGTCGTCGTGCCACCCAAAACCAGGCCCCAGCGCGCGCGGTCCACGAAGCCCAGCCCGTGGCCGTTCTCCACAAGGCGGCTGAGCAGCGAGACTTGACCGCCCATGTAGAACTGGGTCGCGTTGCGGTTGGGTTCATAGGGCACGTCCCAGAACCGCGCGTGCTCCAAGGCCATGCGCACCGTGTCGTCCGAATAGCCGCGCTCCAGACCGAACTCAAAGGCGTCGCTCTTGGTGTATGCCCGACCCTGGTCGACCAGATCGGCCTTTGCCGCGGCTGCTGCGCGTTGCGCGTCCGTCGTCGGGCGCGACCCCGCCAGAACTTCCGGAACCAGGTCCGCGTTGAAGCCGAAAGTGGCAGCTAGCCACGCGTTGGCATCCGGCTGACTGGGCGCATAACGCAACGCGAGCGCCCACTCGTTCGCCGCGGCGATCGGATTGCCGGCTGACGTGCGGGCGTTGGCCACGTGCCGCGCAACCTCGATCGGCGCGATTTCAGCCGTTACGCGATCGCGCAGCGCGTCTCGCGTCAGCTCGATCACCGTTTGCCGCACGGTTTCCGGCTTGTGCGTCGCCGCCACATCCTTGTTGCCATGCTCGGATCGGAACCACGTGTCCGTGATGGCGCGACTGAACTCGAACGGGATCGCTTTGCCGTAGCCCGCGCTCTGCACGTCCAGCACGCCGCTGAACGCGAAAGTGTGCGTCACATAGTGTACGACGCGTCGCCCCCGCTCATCGCGGTACTTGGTGACGAGCTCCTTGACCCAGCGCATTCGCGGCCGCGTCTTGATCGTTTCGTACCGTCGCGTCTCGGTGCTGCACTTCCCTTCGTACCGCGGACTGCCGTTTGCGTAGCTACCTGCGTACGTCGAAGAGCAAACCTGTTCGGGTCTCTCGCCCCATTCCGAGTAAGTTTCGTAGCCGTCCTGGACCTGCTTGTCGACCTCGACCTGATACGCGACCTGGTAGGTGTAGTCCTCCTCGCGGGTCTCTTCCTGCGAGTCTGGCCTGCAGCGCAGATCGCGGAATTCGGCGCGCACCTTGACGCCGCCGTGCGCGTCGAGTTCAGCTGCCACGGCTTTCCATTCGCTGGCGCAATCCGCCGCCTGAGATCCCACAGTCCAGCCCAACGCTGCAAGCGTGTTGGCCGCTTTCGTGGCCTGCGCGAGAGGCGCCTGCACATCCGCGCCAAAGCGACTCGCAAGACCGAGGTGCAGTTCCAGCGCGGCTGGTTCTCCAGCGGCTTGCTTTGCCCGCGCCAAGTGCCAGGCCTGCGCCTCTTCAGACAACTCCCGCGCTTTGCTTCTGCGCGGGTCGTCAGTGGTCAGCGGCGTGGTCAGCGCCGACGCCATCAGCACGGCGGGAACGTACAAGTGGGCTTTGCGCAGCGAATCGACCGTTGGCCAGTGCTTTTGGAAGTAGTTGCCGACAATTTCGGCGAACGCGGCGGACACGTCTGGCCGCTCCAACAGGTCGACCCGCCCGCGCAGGCGTGCCAGCGGCTCGGCGATCTGCATCGGTGCGCTGCCAGCGACCCAATTCGCCGCGTCTTTCGTCACGATCTCCGCGGTCAATTCGCGGATCGCTTCACGCGCGTGGTCGCGCTCGCCTGGCGTCATCTTCTCGCCGCGGAGCGCTGCTGCGTACGCCTGCGCCGCGCTGTCGCGGTTTCCCGTCGCCCGCACTTCATCGGCGCGCCGCAGCGCCTCCGCGCCCGCGCAGGCGTTGAGGGCGACGAGCGCCAGAATCAGCCACTGCGCTGACTTTCTGCGTTTGTGTTTCATGGCACGCTCACTGCGGTGGACTTGCCAACTTCCAGTTGAACTTCTGCGACCAAAGCCCCGCTTTGCGTGTCGCGTGCTCGCCACACGTGGCCGAAGTAGGTGTTCATGCCCTTGCTCGTGCCAGAATCGATGGTCAGGTACTTCTTCTCGGCGCAGGCGAAGTCGACCCAGTAGATGTCGAGGCTCTTGCTGCACGTGTTCGTGAAGGTGACCGCGACTGCGCCCCCTCCTGTCGCGCTGCACGTGGTGCCTGCGGTGATTTGTGGGCAAGTTGGGCCTGCGTTGCCGTCCACGGGCTCGAACGCGTCAACCGTGCTGACAGTGTCGGTGCCAGCAACGGCGTCGGCCGCGTTCAGTTCGCCCGCGTTCTTCAGCCATTCTTCGTACTCGGCTAGCGGCCGGCCGTCGCTCAGGCAACCGAACAACGCGGTGCTCATCCAGCCGACGACGACCCAACTCCAGCGCATCCTTTGAGCCACTGCATCGTCCTTCGCAGCGCGATTCTGTCGCTGCCCGACGCAGATTTTGCCCGCACCCCGACGATGCGGCAGACAATCGCGTCCTCAATCGGAGCGACTTTACGCTGCCGTGTCATTGGCAGAAACAACCTGTTGCGTAGGATTTGCCGCGCCGTGTCACGCGCCTGTCAGCTACTCGTTCGGATCGATAGCGATGAATTCTGGCTGATTGGCCAACACGCAATTGTCGGCGCGCGCCCCTGAATCTCCGTGGTGCGTGAACCGAAAGGTCGAGAAGTGGCCATCGCAGTCCGCATCGCCGTACGCCGAGACTTCCAGCGATGCGTTGGCGAGTGTGCCGCTGGACTTGATCTCGTAGACAAACCAGTGCGGCTCATCGAGCGCGAACTTCAGCGTCTTCCACAGCGATCGATTCCACTCGATCTTCGCAGGATCGCAACGCCCTTCGCCGTCGTTCACGCTCGGATCACAGCAGCTTTTGGCCAGCGTCGTGCGGATCTCGCCCTGGGGAAACTGGCAGAGCATCCGCTCGCCGTCCACGCCGGGTTTGGGCTTGACATAATACACGTCGGAAATGCGTACGAGCTTGGCGAGGTTCAGCAGCGCCTCTTGGGCGTGCGCGCGCCGCACCAGCACCGGAATGCCCCAGAACAGCGTCGTCACCGTTGCCAGGAGCAGCAAGCCGACAATCAAGAAGCGCGAATTCATGGACACCCACTTTGCGGATCAACCTGACACGCGTACCAGTTACACGTTGCCTTGGAGCAGAACTGCCAGCCGCCTTTGCCGCAGCATTGGTGGTTGGTACCGCTTTTCCACGCGCACGTCGCGCCAGCTTTGAGCGCGCAACCCTGCCACTGGCAGTCCTTTCCGCACACGTTCTGTTCGCACGGTTCGGCGCACGTCGCGATGTCTCCCGGCGTGCAGGCCGCGGCGCCGCCTGCCTTGACGCACTTGCCGTTGACGCACGTCGCCGTGCCGCACGCGTCGCTTTGGTTGCCGCAGTCGATCGGCGTTCCGACGCACTTGCCGTCGGTGCACGCGTCGTCTGAGGTGCAGGCGTCGCCGTCGTCGCACGTCAAGCCTTTCTGCGCGACGTAGCTCGTCCTGGATTGCAGCGGGTTGCAGACCTTGCACGCGTCCTGTGGGTCTTTGCTGCCCGCAGCGATACACGTGCCGCCGATCGTGCAGCCGCTTCCCGACCCGTGGCTGCAAGTTCCTGCGGTGCAACTGTCGGTCGTGCACGCGTCGCCATCGTCGCACAGCGGCTTTTGCGCGCATTTCACGCCCACGCAAACGCCGGTCGTGCACGGATCGCCATCCTCGCAGAGGTTGTCGTCGGTGATGCCGTTGCAGTCGTCGTCTTTTTGGTTGCACGTCTCGGCCGTCGGCGCGGGCGCGTCGCAAATCGGCTGGCCGTTTTCGCATGCGCTAACGGTCCCACTGCACTGGCCGAATTCCGTTTGCTTCTTGCACGTGCCGCCGACTTGGCAGGTTGAACTCGCGTCCTCGCCGCTGTCGCCGGTCGCGTCACGCGTGTCTGGCGTCCACACGTCGGGCGCGCCGCTCGCCACGTCGCCGCCGCCCGTGGTCGTGCTGCTGCCGCAAGCGGTGAACATCACGAAGAAGAAAGCCCAGCCGCGCATCGTGCCTCCGCAGCTTGGCATCGAGCCGCGTCGTCCCAAGCGTAGCCACACCGCGCCAAAGCGGCAACGTCAGCTGTTCAGTCCGTTGGTAACGCGCTGCCACGCGGCGTAATACGTCGCCATTTTGACGTCATACGCGTTCTTGGCGTAGGCCGGGCCGTTGTAGAGCCGCGCAAAATTGGGCCAGTCTTTTTGTTGCGCTGCCTCGTGCAACGCCTTGGAGGTGCGAATGAACTCAAAAAAGCCAATGGCCTGTGCGTCCTCGGACGCGCTCAACGCGGCAAACATCGTGCGCGAGTCTGCGTAGCCCAGCCGTCCGGCGTTGAAGCCCATCACCTGAGCTGTGCCCATGCTGATGCTGTCAAACGCCGCAGCTTCATCGATCGCCTTGGCTTCCTCGAACGCAAGCCACTCCGCCGCCTGATTCGCGTGTGAGTCAACGACGTCCTTCTTCGTGTACCGACGAAACACTGCAGGCTCAAAACGGATCGTCATCTTGCCGCTGGACTGTCGGCGCCCACCTGTTTCCGTCAGCATGCACGCCGCTGCCACACCCGGTTCAATCGCCACGCGCGCCGCTTCCGAGGCGATCAGCGGGCCCTTATCGTTGTACAGGTTGGCCGCGAGCTTCTCACTCGGCGACTTGCCCACGGCCTTCTGCCGATCCTGCGGCAACGGCGCTGGCACGTTAGCAGGCTGACCAGGCACCGGGGGCTCTTTCTGTTCCGGCTTCTGCGTCTGCGCCGGCGAGGCGGGCGTCTTCGTCGGCGTCGCGGTCGCGAGCGGCAAGGTCAGCACTTGGCCTGCGCGCAGCCGATCGGGATTCGGCAGCGCCGCGCGGTTCAAGTCCCAAATCTCGCTCCAGCGGGTGGTCGAGCCCAGCTCCGCCTGCGCGATTGCGATCAAGGTCTCGCCCGCCCGCACGGTGTGCGTCTTGGCGTTGGACGGCGCAACCGGCAGCGGGTCGTTGGGCGGCGGCGGTTGGGCTTGGGCTGGCTTGTCGCGCAAGGGTGGCAGCACCAGCACCGTGCCCGGACGCAGCGCGTGAGCGTTGGGTACGCGCGCGCGGTTCGCGTTCCAAAGTTCGATCCAGTAATTTTCGTTGTCATACACGGATTTGGCGATGTCCCAAAGGGTATCGCCGTCTTCCACGACGATCGTCGGCAGGCTCGGATCGACTGCATCCGCCGGTCGTCCCGACTGTTTGTCCTGTTGCGCGGCGCCGCGTGGCTTTTGTGCCTGCGCGGACTGTGGGCTGGTCTGCGGCCGGGGCTTTTCTAGCACGTCTTGCGGCATGTCCCCCTCCCTCGATTGCAGGCGAGCCTACGGCTCCGCGGTTTCCTGCAGGTCGCGCGTCAAGTTGCGCACACCTTGATCGCGCACGACGAGATCGTCTTCGATGCGCACACCACCAAAAGGTACCAGCGCATCCACACGCTGCCAATCGATGAGCGCCGCGTGTGGGCCCTGCCGGAGCGGCGCCAGCAGCGCGTTGATGAAATACACGCCCGGTTCGATTGTGAATACCTGCCGGGGCGCGATGACCGACGTGTTGCGCAGCCACGGATTGTCCGCCTTGGGCGGCACCAGCGCGCAGCCGACATCGTGCACCTGCAGCCCCAGTGAGTGGCCGAGACCGTGCGGCAGGAAGGTCCGGCTGAACTTGTGCGCGAGGGCTTCGTCGGCGCTACAGCGGAAGATGCCCAGCTCCCTCAGCACCGCCGTGATGTAGCGATGCGCCTGTTCGTGCAGTTCCTCGTAGGGCAGACCGACGCGCACATCGGCGCAGAGTTGCTGTTGGAGGCGATCGACGCCGTCGACCAGCGCCGCAAAAAGTCCCGCGGCATCGCCGGCACCGCGCGTCCAAGTGCGCGTGATGTCAGACGCGTAGCCCCAGCACGTCGCGCCCGCGTCCACCAACAGCGAGCCCGCGCCCGTCGGCGATCGCCCGTAGGCGATGTGATGCAGCGTGGCGGCGTTCGGCCCGATTGCGACGATGTTCTTGTACGGCGTCTCCGGATCGTCCTGCTGCGTGGCCTTCAAGTACGCCAAGTGCAGCTCCAGCTCGCTGGCATCGCCGTTCGCGAAAGCGTCGCGCAGCGCGTTGTGTCCGGGCATGGCCCGGCGGTTGGCTTCTGCCAAGCACGCGATCTCGTAGGCGGACTTGTGGACCCGCAGTGCGTCGAGGTGTCGGAGCAGCGCGGGCGGGTTCTGCGCCGCATCTTCCAGCCCCCAGGACGCAGCCCGGACGCGGTCCTCGCCGATCCACGCCACGCGGCCAGCCGGCAAGAACGCACGGACGTCCTCGGCGCGGTGAACGCCATGCACGTCGAACTGCGGCCAAACGTGCGGGGCGTCGAGCGGCGCGGGAGCTTCCCAGAAACTAAACGCTTCAAGCCGGTGCAGCACCGGTTGCCGCCCCGGCACGATGACGAGCGCGCAATCGGGTTCCGCCAGCGGCAGCCACTGCTGAAAGTGCGGAACAGCGCGCAGGGATCCATACTGGTCGTCGAACTGCGACCGCTTGGGCAGGGTTCCGGAATGGATGACGACGGCATCCCAGCCAGTTGCGTGCAAAGCCGCCGCATACCCGGACGAGAGCTGCGCGATGTGGTTGCGAAACAGGCTCTTGAAATCAGTCGTGTGCGGCATGTGCGGCGTGTCCTGATGGGCAGTCGGCGAGCACTGGGGCGCCTTGGCTAGTCGTTGTCGGCAGAAATGCCTGTGCCGCCAGCGGGAGAAACGCCTGCAACCGCGGTCGGCGAGACCAGCCGACGCGCAACCAGCCACGACGGCCAAAACTGCGCCGGGTTCGCACGCGCGCCGCGGCCGATGACGGGCTTCTGCTGGGCGATCCGCTCAATCCAGCGCGAAGCGTTGTCGCGATACGGCGCTGGCAGCAGCAATGCCCGCACCAGATCCGGCAGCGCGCCGCGATCGAGTGCGCCAATCCGAATGCCCCGGCGCGCCATCCCCGCGAGCGCCACGGCGTCACGGTTCACGTCCTCCGGCAGCTGTTCCAGGAAGTGCGACCACACAACGCGCTCCAGATCGCGGCCGATATTGTCCGCGGCCATGTCCGCCATTGACTCGATGCCCATGCCGGTCAAAAGTCCCGGCTCCGCGAGTAGGTCTGCTGTCGTGCGGTTGGCGATGCGTCCCAGCGTCTCACGCGCCGTGTCGCGCACATCCATTCGATCGTCGGTCAGAAGCGGCAGAACCGCGCGCGCCACGTTGAATGAACCGCAATCTGCCAATAATTCCGCGGCTGTCTTGCGAACCACGATCGTCGGCGTGTCAAAACGATCCGATTCGAGGACGCGAAAATCCTGAAGCCGCGCCGCCATCTCACCGATCGCATCCAGTGCGACAAGGGCCCGCAGCTCCGCAAGTGCCACGCCGGCATCGACTTCGCCGTCCAGCCCGCGGTTCAGTGCTTCCACGGCACCTTCCGGACGCCACTGCGCCAGCGAGTCGGCCGCCTGTTTGCGGACGCTCGCGTCGACGTCGCCCAACGCGCGCTCAATTCCCGCGATCGACGCCTCGTCCCGGTACAGCGTCAACAGCCGAACCGCGCCCGCACGCACATCCGCTCGCGCGGAACGCAACGCCTGACGAATCGCGCCAAGCCGCGCTTGGACCCCTGGCGTGCGACCTACGGCATCCACCGGCGCGCGAGACGGGTCCAGACATCCCTCGGTCGAATCGTCCGCGGTGCAGCCAATCCGAATGTGCAGATGGTCGTCGTGCGGCAGCGCGCCGTGCGGTTGTGCAAGAATAGTAGCGGCTTGCGCGATGATCTCCTTGGGCTCCTTCTTCTCTTTGGCAAACCGCAGGATCGCTTCGCGCAGCCAAGATGCCACAAACAAGTGCTGAATATCCGGGCGGTTGGGGCAGGTCAGCAGGGCGCGTACCAGATACCAGTTCGCGGCGGTGTCAAAGCGCATCGGGGACGGCGCGTCGGCAGCCTGCAGATCGCGGCCAAAATGATAGAGATGTTCGGGTGTTGCAACCGATCCGTTGGGCGCGCGCGCGTAAAACGCCAGATCGCCGTCGCGGCCGTTGTGGTGAGAAACCGACCAGGGCAACGGACCGCCGCCCTGGCGCGACAGATTCCCGATGCCGAGCTTTTGGCCACGGACCTCGCGATCGACAGATTTTGCAGCGCACATCAGCAGATCGCGCATCTCATCGGTCGTGAATCGTGTCTGCCGATCGCTGACCTTGGTCAAGATCCGGTGGTGCGCGCCTTCCTGTGTAATTTCAGCCGCTTGGACCAAGAATCCGCCCGTCACGGTGCCAACGGAGATCGACCCTTTCGCGCGGCTGGCCAGACGCGGGTACGGCTGCTCGCCGAGCGGCATCACGAGCGGGTGCAACCCTTCATCCAGCGACTTGCGATCCTCGCGGTGGCTCGACTCGGTGACGCGGAAATCCCCTTCGGTTTCATTGGCTTCTGTCGGCCACTCGCGGGACGTGCGGGGGCGCAATTCACCCAACGACAGCCACTTGCCGGGCGCCGCTTCCGTGGTCGGCGACCCGTCCGCAGGCAGCGTTTCGGCCTGAATCTGCGGCGCCGTCGCGACACAGGTCGCAAGCGACACCGCGGCCGCGGCCAGAAGCAAGGGCTTGAGATAGTTGGACAATCGAACGCTGGTCACGTAGAAGTCCTGCTGCGGAAGGCGAGTCTCCCGCACCATACAAGATAGCAACGGGCGCGCTCGCGTCCAGCGAAAAGGCGTGAAAAGTGTCAAACGGTGCAAACGTGCCGTGCAGGCGCGCACGGTCAGCTGGCGGAGCGGGTCTTTTGCGCGTGTGCCTGAAAGGTCGTGCGAATGAACGAAGCCATGTAACTGACCGCGCTGATGACGGAAAAGATCATGCTGATGAGGAGCAATACGATGCCCACGCGGTGGTAGTCGACGACGCCAGCGAAGAAGACAAAGTCGGTGTACGCCGGGAAATGCACCAGAAGACCAATGAGCCCACACATTTGCAGAGCCGTCTTCCATTTGCCAAAGCGGTCGGACGGCAGAACGAAGCCTTCCTCGGCGGCCAGCGCGCGCAGACCGGTGATGGCCACTTCACGGGACAGCAGAAGGACCACGAGCCAATCCGGCGTGCGATCGAGCGCGACGAGCTCAATCAGACACGCCATGACGAGCAGCTTGTCCGCCAGCGGATCGAGAAAACGGCCAAAAGACGACTGCATGTCGAGGTTACGTGCGAGCCAGCCGTCGAGAAAATCGGTCACGGAAGCCGCGGAAAAGAGAGCGGTTGCCCAAAACGCCATCCGGCGAGCGGCTGCGGGTCCGGAGACGAGATCGTCGCTCGCGGCCATACACCAAATCACGAGCGGAATGACCAACACGCGGCCGATCGTCAGCATGTTCGGCAGGTTCAAGATTTCGTCGCGCAGCGCGGAACGCGGCCCACGGCCTCGCTTTTTCTTGCGCAGTAGCTTGCCGTCGTCTGCCACGTGTCACCTCCGCCGCGGCGAGCATACACAGAACCGCGGGCGCCGGGAATGCGGCGTGCCCGTCCGGGTGTTCCTCTGGTTGAGGTGTTGCTGCGGCGCGTGAGAACGCTACACTCTGGGCTCGCGCCACGGGCGGGGGCGCGAACCCAAATGACACGTCACAGGCTCGCACACCAAGCCGCGGGTCGGCATTGAGACAGAAGGGAAATGGCTAGTCTTCTCGAATACATCGGTATCGGCCTTCTGGGCGGCCTCATTCTGAACGTGATGCCTTGCGTGCTTCCCGTGCTGACGATGAAGCTGTTTCACGTTCTCGAACACGGCTCCAGCGACTCGCGCGCCCGCAAGTCGCACGGGGTCGCGTACGCGGCTGGCATTCTGACGGCGTTTTTGGTCCTGGCGATCGCGGTGATTGTGCTGCGGGCTTCGGGTGAACGCGTCGGCTGGGGCATGCAGTTCCAGCATCCGCCGTTCGTCGCGACCATGATCGGGCTCATCTTCGCGTTTGGCCTCAATGCATTGGGCGTCTTCGAGTTCAACATTTCCGTGCACGGGCACCACCATCAGGGCTACACCGCCTCGTATTTCAACGGCATTTTTGCCGCCGTGATGTCCACACCGTGTTCGGCGCCGTTCCTCGGTACCGCTGCAGCGTTCGCGCTGGGCGCGGGCGCGATCTGGTGGCAAACACTGGCGATGTTTCTGGCGATCGGTTTTGGTCTGGCCAGTCCGTTCCTGCTCGTCAGTTTTGTACCGAGTCTGGCCAAGGCCTTGCCGCGTCCTGGCCCGTGGATGGAGACATTCAAGTCGTTGATGGGCTTTACGCTTTTGGCCGCGGCGATCTGGCTATTCGGCACGCTGCAGGCGCAGGTCACGGCCGACTCTGCCCGCGATTTCTTGGCGTTTCTCCTTGTGTTGTCGATCGCGCTCTGGGGCACGCACCACTTTGGCGGCGTCATCTATAGCAACGCGCGGCGCATGACGGTTCGCTTGATCGCGCTGGGCGTCGTCATCGCCGCAGGATCGCAGACGCTCTCCTTGGAGAAGGCGACCCACGAGGCGCCGTCACCGGTGGCAGCAGAAGCCGGCGTAAAATCGGCTGCAGCGGCGCATCCGGAGCACATCGCGTGGTCGACCTTTGATCTCAAGCAGATCGGCGCGGAGAACAAGCGCGGACGGCCGATCTTTGCCGATTTCACGGCGGAGTGGTGCGCGAACTGCAAGACGAACGACAAGCTCTTTGTGGACACGCAACCCGTGCGCGACCGCCTGCGGACGTCGGGAATTCTGCCGATGAAGGCCGATCTGACCAACAACGACGACGCACTGTGGGACGAAGCCAATGCCTTGGGCCGCACGGGAATTCCGATTTACGTCCTGTACCTGCCGGACGGAACCAAGGACTTGCTGCCTGAAGCGATCACGACGGACATGCTGGTTGCGCACCTCGATGCTGCGGCCAAAAAGTTCCCGGCGGATCGCGTCGTGCAGCCCTAGATCGTGGCGGTCTTCCAACATCGTCACAATTCTGTGCACGGCATCGTCGAGAAGTCGTTGACAGCAGGGAGCCGAAGCCCTAAACTTCGCCTCCCCAACCGGCGGGTATCCCGTCCGGCGACAGGCGCGTAGCTCAGCTGGTTAGAGCACCACGTTGACATCGTGGGGGTCAGCGGTTCAAATCCGCTCGTGCCTACCGGGGAATGGTCGAATGACACGCAAGTGCGTGAAGTTCGGCTGGTTTGGTTCGACAGTCGGTTCGTTTGAGCGAACTGCCTTGGCCAACTTGGTCGCCAGCTCTGGTGGCCGAACGCCGCAGGCAAGCGCTTCCAAAGGCAAACATGGCAGGTCCGTACAGCTCGGCCCCAGATCCCTCGCGCAGCGCTCCCGTTGGGGCGCCTGCTGGTGATCCGTCGCGCGGCCCAAGTGGTCCCGGCGGTCCCGCTGGCCGCGGCGGTGATCAGGACGCGCGCAATCGCGAACCGCGTGTCAACCATCGCATCCGCGTGCCGGAAGTGCGTTTGGTCGGCGTGGAAGGCGATCAGCTGGGTATCGTCGGCATCGAAGATGCGATGCGGATGGCGACCGAACTGGGCGTTGACCTGGTGGAAGTGGCTGCGGCCGCACGCCCGCCGGTTTGCCGCTTGATGGACTACGGCAAGTTCAAATACTTGCAGAAGAAGCGCACCGCGGACGCCAAGCGTTCGGCAACGCACGTGGAAGTGAAGGAGGTCAAGCTTCGGCCCAAGACTGATCACCACGACTACGAGACCAAGATGAACCAGGCGCGGCGCTTCCTTTCGGAAGGCAACCGCGTGAAAGTGACGGTGATGTTCCGCGGTCGTGAAATGGCGTACGCCAACACGCAGCGTGAGCGCCTGATGGAAGTTTCGGTGTTGCTGGCGGATTGTTCGGCGCTGGACGTGACCCCCAAGGTGGAAGGTCGCAATATGTCCATGATGCTGAACCCGAAGCGCTCTGGTGGTGCGGCCAAGCCCGCGCAGGAACAGGCGGCTCCGGCGCCCGCACCAGTGGCGGCGCAACCGGTTGCGCCCGCGCAGCCTGCGCATCAACCCCATCAACCGGCGGTTCAGACGCGCGGCTCGCAAACCCGCGTGCCGGGCCCGTCCGACCGCGGACCGTCGTCAGGCGGTAACGGCTAAAGAACGGGTCTTCTGACCTCAACGACCGTCGGTTTGCGGACAACTGGCGCGTTTGGAATCACACAACCGGAGACGGTTGTCGCCCGCGAATGGAGACGGCAATGCCCAAGATCAAGACCCGCCGCTGCGCAGCCAAGCGCTTTCGCATCGTCGGCAACGGCCGCATCAAGTGCGGCAAGGCCAACAAGCGGCACTTGCTGTCGAATCGCACCACCAAGCGCAAGCGTCAGCTGCGCGCGCCGGGCGTCGTCCCGGCCGGTTTGGAGCGCGCGATTCACCGTCAGATTCCGTACGGCTAGTCGGCCAGGCGTCGTGTAGCTGGCGGGCTCCATGTAAAAAACTGCATGGAAACCGCAAAAAAGCAGCATAGCGACAAGTTTTTGGCTGACACCGCGGGCGCCTTGGGCTAACATGCCCTCGCCTTCGGACCCGACCATCGCGTCGGGCGGCCGCAAGAGTGGCCAGACCAACCCGGTCCGGCTCGTTAGTCAGGAGAGTGTGAGATGCCACGCGTCAAAAGAGGCTTTAAAGGCCGCCGTCGTCACAACAAAGTCTTGAAAATGGCCAAGGGTATGCGGGGAGCGCGTTCGCGCTTGTTCCGTACCGCCCGCGAGCAGGTCTATCGTGGCCTGAAGCTGGCTTTCAAGGAACGCAAGCGCAAGAAGCGGGAATACCGGGCGCTGTGGATTGTTCGCATCAATGCGGCGGTCCGTCAGCTCGGTACGCGGTACTCGGTGTTCGCTGGCTGGCTGAACAAGTCGGGCGTGGGCATTGACCGCAAGGCTCTCGCGGAACTTGCACTGAACGACATGGATGCGTTCAAGGCCGTCTTCGAGCGTGTTCGGGCGCTCGGTTCTGCGGCCTGATAGCAGCCTGTTGCACGCATCTGGGCGACCAGGCGCGTTATGTGTGGGCAGTGTCTGTGCAAGAATCAGTGTCTGGTTCGGAAAGTGTGGGTACAGAACGTGTTTTACGGGCTCAGTCATCAGGCAAGGCTGTGCTTCTGCTCTCTGGATGCGTGCGGGTAAGTGCCCGTTCCGCTTCCGTGTATCTTGATCGCTCCTAACGGGGCGATCGGTCCCCTGCGGCCCCCGATGACAACGACCTGACGTTGTGGCGAGCGGCGGCACCGGGCCAAACCTGAACAGCGGTAGTGGACCGCCGGACGGGATAAACCTGAAGGAACAGGATCAACCTGAAGAAGTGAGGACTTAGCCATGACGAAGGCAGACATCATCGAGACCGTGTACGACAAACTGGGCGGCTACTCCAAGCGCGAAGCGGCCGAACTGGTCGAGATCGTGTTCGAGACGCTCAAGGACACCTTGGCGAAGTCGGAGAAGGTCAAGATCTCCGGTTTTGGCAACTTCGTCGTGCGCGAGAAGAAGGCCCGCATGGGTCGCAACCCGCAGACCAAGAAGCCGATTGAAATCTCGGCCCGCAAGGTGCTGACGTTCAAGCCGTCGCAGGTCCTGAAGACGACGCTGAACAAGTAAGTTCCGCGCTCTGTTCGACGCCAAGCCAGTCGCCTCCTCGTGAGCCGGCTGGCTTGTCGCGTTTTTGCCCATTTGCCTGGAAGGCCGCCGTGGCGAATTCCGCCAAACCTGCTACCCTCGCTGCCGGAGGTTCTCATGGCTCAGGAATTGCCGATCGTTCTGCCGGAAGGGCGTAAGGTCCCGGACAAGCACTTCTTTCGCATTGGCGAAGTGGCGGATATGTTGGGTGTCGAGCCGCACGTCGTGCGCTTTTGGCAGCAACAGTTCCCGCAGGTGCGGCCGGAGCGGTCGAGTACTGGGCGGCTGCTGTTTGGGCGTCCGGCGCTGGCGCGGCTGGCGCGGATTCGCGCGCTGCTCTACGACGAAGGCTTCACGATCGCGGGTGCCAAAAAGGCGTTGGCGCACGACGCGGCACCGCCCAAGCCACCTGAAGTCGTGTATGTCGAGACGAAAGTTGCGCAACCGCATGACGACACGGCGGAAGTGGCGCTTCGGGCGGAAGCCGACCGGCTGGGCCGCGAGTTGCGATCGCTGGAAGCGCGGCTGGCGGCGTCGGAAGCCAGTGAGGCGGCCGTTCGACGTCAGCTCGCTGGTGCAGAAGCTAGGTTGGACGCGGAGTTGCGCGCGGCGCTCGGCGAGGTCGAAGCGCTCCTGACCGTCTGGCCGAACTGACCTGCCTGAAATGACGAATCTCGCGTCGGCCGGTATGGGATCTGGCCGTGCCTTGTGCTATTCACCGCGACCCCGCGCATGCGGCCTTGATTCGGAACGACGATGGAACTGGACACTTTGCCGGCTGCACCGGTGGACAAGCACGACGCTGAACGCGAGAACCGCGCGCGGGAAATCTGCGGGCAGCTGCTCATCGATCGCTGGGTGGCCAAGCGGCAATGCCGCGATTTGCTCCTGGACGACGAACTGCGCGCGATGGTCGGTCGGCGCTTGGACGGCGTCGGTCTGGAACTCGTCGAGTCGTTCAGCTCGGATTACTTCGCCGTTCGCCTGCGCCGCGATATTGAAGCGGACATTCGGTTGGACTGGGCGACCAACGCGCGTGTGCCGCGCGGTGCCGTCGCGCTGCTGGTGATTCTGTGGGCCAAGTTGGTGCTGCCCAAGCGCATCGCGTCGACGGAAGCGGCGCTGGCTCGGCAAAATCCCGCAGCGCCGGTGGATCCCAACGCGCCGGTCGAAGGACCGATTTCCCTGACGCGCGGTGCCCTGTACGCGGAATTTGGCCGCAAGTTCGGCATGACTGCGTTTGCGCGCTACTTGGGGCAGCTGAAAACTGCTGGATTTGTTCGTGAAGATCGCCGCGGCAACTTGACGGAAGGTCCAGTGCTGGATCTGCTGATCGATGGCGTGCAGATGGCGCAGAAGCTGCGCGATTCTGTGCTGTGGGACGTGCTGGAGCGTGGCGGCGTGGACATGCCGGAACCGGCGGACACGGACGACGGCGACGATCTGGGCGACGACGAGGACTGAGCCAATGTTTACCTTCAAGTGGCTCGAATTGATGAACTGGGACTTCTGGGGGCACATCCGCCTGCCGGTTGACGAGCAAGTTGTGCTCATTGCTGGGCCCAACGGTTCCGGCAAGACGACGCTGTTGGATGCGTTGCGCGTGCTGTTGAACGCCCGCAAGTTGTCGACCGCGCGGAAGATGCCGCAGTACCTGCGCGATGACACCGGCGTGGCGATCGTCAAAGCGGTCGTGAGCAATCCGCTCAAGCGCGGCACTGGGCGTCGGCCGTTTTCAAGCCGCGGTTTGTACGATGAAGACGTGACGCTGGCCTGCATTCTGGAGCGCAAGCAGGGGCAGTGGCAGCGTCGGTACCACATTCTGTCGGGCGATGCGTCGATCGAGCAGCTGCGCGCGGCGCCGCACGGCATGGGACCCGAGGAGTATTCGCGGGCGCTGGAAGAAGCGGGGACGCCGCGGACGCTCCTGAAGATTTTGGCGCTCGAACAGGGTGAAACCCACAAGCTGGCGCAGCGTACGCCCGAACAACTGCTTGAGTACGTTCTGGAATTACAGGGCGACAAGCAGGTGCTCGATCGCTACTCGGACGCGCGCGGCACGTACCTGGCGGGTGAACGCGAGCTGGAGCAGTTTGATAACCGCTTAAAGACGATGGCGCTGCACGTCGACGTCCTGCGTCGCGACGCCGACCAGTACCGCGAGTACCAGTCACTGGTGGAGCAGGAAGTCGAGTTGCGCGACATCCGGTTGCCAGCGGCGCGGCTCAAGGCCGTGATCCGCGAGTTGGCCGATCTGGCGCGTGAGCTGGAGCGCGCCGAGGCGCTGTTGAAGTCCGCGGAAGGGACGCTGCACGGGTTCACCGGCGAAGCGGAGACGCTGCAAGCGGACTCGGAGACGATCAAGAAGCGCATCGAGCAGACGCGTGCCGACTACCAGACGCTGATGAAAGAGAAAGAGCGGCTGGACGGCGAGCACCGCGATCTGAAGCGGTACGAAGGCGAACTGGCGGAACTGGGACCGACGCAAGCGGCGGACTTGGTCGCGATCGAAGCGCTGAAAGCGGAGCGCGAGAAGCACGTGGCGGCGGAAGCGGGCACGCGGCGGCAGCTGGGCGAGGCCATCGAGCAGATCAGTCGGCTGCGCGCCGAGCTGTCGTCACTGGACACGGGGCACTCACGGCGTTCGCCACCGGAGAATTCCCAGCAAGTGCTGCGCGAATTGAGCCGCGAAGGCATCAACGGCACGCTTGTCGCGGACTGTTTGGAGATTCAGGATCCGCATTGGCAGGTCGCGGTCGAGTCGATTCTCGGTTCGGCGCGTTTCACGGTGCTTGTCGATCCACAGCACGAGTTGAGTGGCCGCAAAGTGGGTCAGCGGCTGAAGTACCGCAACTACATCGCAGCGTGGGAGCCGTCCAAGCGGCATCCCGTGCGCGCGGGATCGGCGCTGTCGGTCGTGACGCTGACGGACGCGCGCCTGCCGGAATACATCGTGCAGATGCTGGCCAGCGTGCAGTTGGTGAACTCGGTGGAAGAAGGCCACAAGCTCGGCCGCCAGACCAGTATCACGCCGGACGGTTATCGCCAGGATACGCGCGGTGGCATTTTCGTGGGCACGAGCGATCTGTACTGCGGCACGTCCGCGGGCGGTCATCGCAAAGCGCAGGTGGAGAGCGAGCTGGGCAAACTGCGGCAGCTTCGCGAGAGCCTGGAAGCGTCGACCGCGCCCACTTCGCGGCGGATCGCGGCGATCGACGAGCAATTGGTACAGGCGCGGGTGGCGGATCGACTGCTCCTGAAGATCGGCGATCCCACGGTGCTGCGCGAGAAGATCGAGAAGCTCGTCGGCGAACGGCGTTCGATTTCTGAGCGTCTCGTCGCGATGTTGGGCGCCGTAGACTCTGATAACGCGTTGGTGTTGGACAAACAGCAGCGCGTGGCGCTTCTGGAATACCGCAACCGCGAGGCGCTGCTCGAACGCGATCGCGCGCGGACAACCGTCGGCACCGTGAATGCCAGGCACGCGCGGCTGCAGCTGGAATATGAGGAACTGCGCCTACAGGTGCGGCCGGAAATGCAGACGGACGCGGCGCTTGAGCTGCTGGAGTCCGAGATTTCCCTCATCGAGCGGCTGAATCTGCTGCGTGAACGGGTGCAGCGCTTTGAGGGCAACCGCGATTCGCGCGCGCTTCAGGTCTGGGAGCGTGCGGCGTCGGAGCTGCAGGACCACGAGCGCGCGCTGGTGTCGCAACGTCGTGAGTTGGCTGCGGGTGCTGACGAGTTGAAGATGGCGCGGCAGGCGTACAAGCGCGTGGTGCAGGAGACGATTCGTCGTTACCGTACCAATGTGACCCGGCTTGGCGAGCTGTGCCGCGTGGAAGTGCAGGTGAAGATTCCGGGCGCCGAGTTTCTCAAGGATGAAAACGACGATCTGATTGGCAAAGCCGGCTTGGAAGTGCGGATCGGCTTTGACGGCAAGAAGCCGGTCGCGGTGGACGATCCGAAGCTGTCCGGCGGTCAGTCGGTCGTGGCGTCCCTGATTCTGCTGATGGCGCTGACGATGCAAGAAGGCGAGTCGGCTGCGGGCTTCTTCATTCTGGACGAGCCGTTCGCGCACTTGTCCGTCGAGCGCATTGATGAGGTGGCGCGGTTTCTGACCGTGACGCGCGCGCAGTTCCTCATCACGACGCCAACGACGCACAACCTGCTTGTCTACAACCCAGCGGGTCTCACGCTGAACCTGCGCAAGAAAGGCGCGACCGAACGCCACGCACCGGTGCCGACCTTCCTGCGGCGGTAGCCTGTGTCGCGTCCCGAACCACCGTCTGAAGTCCGCGGTCTGCTGATTCTCGCGGCGCCGTTGGTCGTTGCCCAGCTGGCGCAGATGGCGATGGGCGTCGTTGGCACGATGGTCGCTGGACAACTCGGCGTGCGGCAGTTGGCGGCGCAGGGGCTGGGCGCGACGGCGTTTTCGATGATCCTCATCATGGCGTTTGGCCTCATGGCGGGACTTGATCCGCACGTGGCGCGCGCCGTCGGTGAGGGCAATCCGCAGCGGGCGGGGCGGCTGTTTTACCAGGGGCTGTGGACGGCGACGCTGGGCGCGCTACCCCTCATTGCGCTCATCGTCCTCTCCGGTCGCGCCCTGCGCTGGATGGGGCAGGATCCGCGGCTCATGGACGACGTCGACATCTATCTCGACTGGTCGGCCATTGGCATCCTGCCCGCCATGTGGTTCGCCGCCTCACGCTCCTTTCTCTCGGCGATCGGTCAACCGACCGTCGTGATGCGCGCTGCGCTCGTTTCCAACGTGATTCACGCGATCATCTGCCTGTGGCTCGGACTTGGCGGCTTTGGCGTGCCGCGGATGGGGATGAAAGGCATCGCGTTGGCGTCGGTGATTGGGCGCGTGCTCATGGTGCTCCTGCTCTGGGCGGGGATTCGCTTTAGCCGTTCTCTTGCCGAGTTTCGCTCGCCATTCGCTTGGCCGGAGTGGCCGCTGTTGCACACCGTGCTGCGTTCAGGCCTGCCGTTGGCGCTGCAGTACGGGTTAGAAGCGTCGGGCTTTGCGCTCGTCACGTTCTGGATGGGACTTCTGGGACCGGAGCTGCTCGCCGCGCACGAAGTGGCGCTGAATCTCTCCGCGCTCGCCTTCCAAGTGCCGTTCGCGCTGTCGACCGCCGCCGCGATGCGCGTCGGGCACGCGATCGGTCGCCGGGATGAACCCGGTCTCGCGCGCGCTGGCTGGACCGCGCTCCGCGTGGGCGTGGGCTACTCCGTGATTTCCGGCGCGCTCATGATGCTCTTCCGCGAACCGATGGCGCGCCTTTACTTGCCGCACGCGGATCCCGGCGTGCTCTCAGTGACCTGCCATTTCCTCGCAATTGCCGCGGCGTTTCAGTTGGCCGACGGCGCCCAAGCCATCGGTTTTGGCGTCCTGCGTGGCTTGGACGACACGCGCGTGCCGGTCCTGTTCAACCTGCTGGGATTCAGCCTGCTCGGATTGCCACTCGCGTACTGGCAGGTCTTCGTGCTGCACAACGACGCTGCGTGGCTATGGTGGGGCTTGTCGGTAGCGCTCGGTGTCGTCGCGCTCTCGCTGGCGCTGCGTTTCGCGTGGCTGGTGCGGGTGCGTCGTCGGTCGGTCACCTAACGACACATCCTGACCCTATTCGAATTCCAAACGGAACACGGTGCGACCTGTCGCATCTCGGACTAAACACGACGACCTTTGTCCAACACCAAACTCTGTGGCTCAAGCCTGTTGCCCTCTCGGACTGGGACCACGAGCGTGCACCTCCGGTGGCACGCCGTGGATGGAAGCGGTTTGATCGCGAACTTCGGTCGGAGTGTGTAGGACCGCGAAGCGTGCACCTCCGGTGGCACGCCGCGGTGTCGGCGGCTGTGACGTTGGAATTCGGTCAGCGTGTGTGGTTTGGCCACAAGATCGGAATCGCCGCCTTCGCCAGATGCTCCGCCATGCGCTGGTGTCCGGCGGCGTTCGGATGCGTCACGTCGAACGGCTCGCCGGGCTTCGCGAAAGCGTGATAGTCCTCGCCCTGGAAGGAATCGACCACCCGCGTTGTCGCGAAGCCTTGGTCCTTCGCCGCGGCGATCGCCTTGTCGTACAGGCGCAGACACACCGCGTTGTCAAAATGCTCAACGATCGGCAGCGTCGCAAAGAGCACTTTGACGGGCACGCGTTCGAGGACCAGCTTGGCGCGCTCCAAGCTGTTGCGGACGACCAGATCAAACGCGTAGTCGGCATGCAGGTACGCAAAACCGTCGCAGAACGAGCCTCCGGTCGCGAGCAACAGCAGCGGCGCAAACTGGAACAGGAAAAAGCTGTTGCCCATGCGCCGATAGCCGCCATTTTGCAGATACGGGTCATTGAGCACGTACGTCCAGAGCACGAGATCGGGCTGGTAGCGCAGGCCGATTTTTTCCAACAACCGCTCTTCTTGAATGGTGTTGTAGCCTTCACACGACACGTTGACGACTTCCGGCGTGATGCCCGGCGGCGCGGCGGCCTTCAAGAGGCCTTCCAAAAGATGTGGGAACCGCTGCGGGAAAGACAGCGTGCCGTCATTGGGCACAGAATCGCCGAGCACGACGATGCGGACCACGCCTGGCGGCTTGGGCACCGCGTGCGGGACGTCCAACAAACCGTCAGCGGTCACCTGCAACGACGCCGTGTTTTCGCGGTTGCGAACGACTGCGCCGGGGCGGTAGGTGAAGCGCAGCAGTCCATCGGCGGACTGGGCGATCCGCGAGTTGCTCATGTCGACGTCGCGCGTCGCCAGCCGAATCTCCGCCACGAGCACCAGGATGGGCAGCGCGAAGGTCAAGGAAAAGAGCGTGACGCGGATCACGCGCTGGCGGACGTAGCTCGCTGCAACGAATAAACCAACGAGCAGCACCGTCATCACGTGGAACGGATCGCCGATGGGAAAATCGGGGTCCGTCGCATGGAACGCCCAAGCCTCCAGCAACACAACCAGCAGCAGGAACGCGATCGTGGGTAGCGGCGCAAAGCGCTGCAGCGTCGGGGCGGGCGAGGTCAAGGTGGGGCTCCGCAGCGGCAATGGCCGCGAACGACGATAGCAACCGACCACCGGAAGTCAATCGCCGCGGCCGCAAGGTTGACTCGTGAGCCATGCAGGCTAGCATAGCCCCCCGGTTGGCCGCTTCGACCGACAGGTACAACGCGTGGGTTTTTTTCCTCCGGTCCCGTGGCGCACGATCCCGCCCAACACCATCACCGCAACCGCCATGGCGTGCGGCATCTACTCCATATTCCTGTCGCTATCGGGCGGTGACCTGAACCATGCCGCGTGGTACGTCCTGCTGGCTACGCTTCTGGACAAGGCGGACGGCAGCGTCGCCCGTGCGCTAAAGGGATCGTCCGAATTTGGCGTGCAATTCGATAGCTTTGCCGACTCCGTCGCGTTTGGCCTTGCGCCCGCCGCTCTCATCTTCGCCGCGTCTCCGCGACTGGCGCCGTTGACGTGGGGGGCAGGCACGCAGGTGCTTGGCGTTTCGTCGACCGCAGTCTTGGGCACGATCTGCCTTCTGTACGCGATTTTCACCTCCGTTCGCCTGGCGCGTTTCAACGTCATCACGGCGGAAATGGGGCCAAACCTGTTCCTGGGCTTGCCGTCCACGCTCTCCGGCGGCCTCGTGTGCAGCGCGTTCCTGACGATTCACGAACTGAACGTCGAATCGCCCGCGCTCTACGTGCTCTTTCCCGCGCTCCTCGTGCTCAACGCCGCGCTGATGGTCAGCAACCTGCCGCTGCCCAAGCTGCACGCCGCCGCCCACCCGATCGCCAAGGCGCTGCAGATCGCGGCCGCAGTTGCGGTGTACGTGACGGTATTGGCACGTACCGGTTTTGTTTTTGTGCTGACGCTGCTGCTCTGCTATCTGGCAGTGGGCTTTGGGTTTTCCGGCCCGCGCATGTGGCGCGAACGGCAGCAGCACAGCTGATTTGGCGCGCTCATGGCACTTTTGACCATTTCTGCAGCAGACGGGACGGCGCTCAGCGTGCGCGATACCGGGCGTCGCAACGGCCCCGTGGTGCTGCTCTGCGACGGCGTCGGCTGTGACGGCTACATTTGGCGCTATCTGCGGCCACACCTGGAGAAGACCTGCCGGGTCGTGCATTTCCATTACCGCGGGCACGGTCAGTCAGAAATTCCCGCTGATCGCGCGACGCTGAGCATCGAGCAGTGCGCGGAAGACGCGTGGCACGTGCTCGACGAGTTGGGAATCCACGACGCCGTGCTTTTTGGCCACTCCATGGGCGTGCAGGTCATTCTGGAAGCCGCGTGGCGACAGCGCGCGCGCACGCGAGGCATCGTCGCACTGTGTGGCGCGTTCGAAAGGCCCTTGGACACCTTTCACGGCTCCGATTTGGGCCACCGTCTTTTGCCGCTCATCACCGGCGCCGCGTTTCGCTGGCCGACCAAGTTGCGCGATCTGTGGCAGCGCGTCGTGCCGACGGAATTGGCGTGGAAAATGGCGGTGGCGACGGAATTGAACGCCGCGATGGTGCGACGCGATGACTTTCTGCCGTATCTGCAGCACATGGCGCGCATGGATCCGGTTGTATTCGTACATTATTTGCAGAGCGTTTCCGACCACAGCGCCCGTCCGTGGCTGCGTAGCTTGCGCATGCCTGTGCTTGTCGTCGCGGGCGAATGCGACAACTTCACGCCGGCCAAAGTCTCCGAGCGCATGCTGCACATGCTGCCCGACGGTCAGTTTTGTCTGGTGCCGGCAGGATCGCACGCCGCGCCGATCGAGCTGCCCGATCTGATTGAACTGAAGGTCGATGCGTTCGCGCGGCAGCACAAGCTCTGGTAGCCGCGGCGAGCGCCGTCCATCACACGTCGTAAAAAATCGGATCGTGCACTTTCAGAAATGCGTCCAAAATGCGCGATTCTTCGTCGGTCAGGTCGTCAAAACGCACGCCCGCACCGGCCTTGCTGTGGCTAGTGCCACTCGTGTCAAACGGGCGCGTCCAGCACACCGTGGCGTGCTTGTGGAACACGTGATTGGCGCCTGGAATGGAGAAGCGCACTTCAACCTTGTCGCCTTTCTTGAACGGCTCGTCCGATGCGATGAACAAACCACCGGTCGAGATGTTGGCAGTCAGACCGACGAAAAGCCGGTGATCGGTCGCCACGCCCACCTGAATGTCGTAGCCCTGACGATCCCTGTCGCGACGTTCGGGGCCGGAAGCAGGGGCGTTTTTGTGGACGGAACTCATGATCGCCTCGAGCAGTGTGAGAACATTGGGTCTTGCAGAAACAGGCAGTTGGATGCTGTGCGTCGCGCCCGCGGTTATTTTCCGTCCCGCGTTGTCGGCCAAGACAGAAACGAACGCCCCGTAGGCTACTCTCAATTTCCAATCGTGCACGTCGCGCAAACGTTTTTTCACAGAGTGTAGCGGGTTGCGCCGTACTGGAAGCACGCGGCTGCGTGCTGGCGTGGGGTTTGGGGCGGCGCGCCCCATCTTTGGCCAAAAGCCTAGTGCCCGCGCGACGAAAGCGTGGAATGCGGTGCGAACTTCGGAGCGCGGGTACTTAGGTGCCCAAACGCACGCGGAGCAGGTTGCGGCCCAATAGGAACAAATCACCGGCGCGGAGCGGCGTGTCTTGCTTGACGCGGACGAACGTGCCGTTGGAACTGCCCAGATCTTTCAGGAACGCGCGCCCATTGCGATCGGACAGCACGGCGTGAGAACCGGACACAAAACCGTCCTTGGGAAACAGGATGTCGCCGCGCTCGCGTCCGAGGAAGACGTCGGGGTTGGACAACAAGTAGGCGTTGGCAACCTGCCGCTGCAGGCCGATCTGGCACAAGCGGCCCCAGACGCCCCGCGGGACGGGCCAGCCGACCACTTCCGCCTCGCCGTTGCGACCGCGCTCGGCGGTCATGCGTTCCAGACGTTCGAAACTCAGGACTTCCTGACCGACGCGCATATAGTCGCCGTGGTGGATCTCAATCGGCGTCGTGATCCGCAGGTACGTGCCATTCGCTGTGTCGATCGGGCGCAGAACCACGCGTCCAGGCGCGGCGTCGATGGCGCAGTGCAATTCGGCGAGGAATCCGTCGTCGGTAAAGCGCAATTGGCAGTCGTCGCCGGCGCCGATGCGGTTTTCACCGACGTGCAAGGGGAACTGCTGGGACTCCTGACCGTTGTCGTCGATCAACGCGAGCATGCCAATTCGTTCAGCGCGCGTTCCGGTGACGTACGCCGACGACGTTGCACCGGCGTGGCGCACGTTGGGCGCGCCGCAAGACCCGCAAAAACTGTGACTGGGCGGGATCGTCGCGCCGCAGCGTTCGCAAATCAGTCCGGCAGGCGTGGCGCCGGTGGGCGCGCGCGAAGCGTGGGCGATTGCGGCGGGCTGCTGCACCGGGCCAGCGGGGATGTGACTCGCCGACGGACTCGGCGCGATTCGCGGGTTCACCGTGATGGAACGCGGCGGCGGCGGCGCCAACCCCGCAGCGCCCAATGCGTGGGGTGACGGGACTGTCGGTCGCGGTGGTGGCGGGCCGGGCGCGTGCACAGGTGCGGAATGCGTCGCGGGTGTGTGTTGATGCGGCGGCGCCACTCCAACGTGCTGGTGCGCCGACTGCACAGGGCCAGTCGCGACGCGCGGCGTCGGATGCAGCGCCGGGGCTGCCGTCACGGAGCCTGTCACGGGGCGCGGCACGCGTCGAATCGTGCCCGTCTCGAGTTCGGAAACCGTCGAGGCGCGGTTGGTGCGCGGGGCGATTTGCGTCGGCGGCGTGGGCGGTTCGGCCAGCGCGCCGGGCAGCGGCTCCGTCGCACTTGAAAGCAGGTCCTGATAGTGCGCGGGCGGCGGCGACGGCAAACGACCATCCACCCGAGCGCCGTTTGGAATGGGCGGCGGCGAGGACGGACGGCCGTGCCCGGTCGTCTCGCTTCCGCCGTGCATCGCGGGCGTGCGCTGGCTTGCCGCTGGATCGGCGGGGCGCAGCGCTGCCGCAGGATTCGCGTAGGGTGGCGGCGGAGCCGGGATGGACGAGGACCGCAGCACCGGCGGCGCCGACGTGGGAAGGCGTGAGGGCGCCGAAGGGATCGGCGCGGGCACGGTCGCGACGCTCTGGATGCCGGACGAAGGACGCCCTTCAGCGTTCAATGAAGCGCCGCAACCCAAGCAAAATCGGTACTTGCCTTCATTGCCGCGACCGCAGCGTGGGCAGGTTACCATGCCGATGGCTCCCTTAACGTGAATCCAAAACGTCTGGTCATCGTGACCGGTCCCGAAGTGTCGCTGATCTTGCGTCGTCACGGCAAGGGCTTCCGCAGCAATGCGCGTGACAGGGCTTGCCAATCAGTGGCGGATGCGGCACAAGACGGGTCGGCTACGTCTTCGCCCCGAGGCTGTGATGGCTATTGCGCTCCGCACCTTCATCATTTTGGACAGTCTCCAGCCGCAGCTTGCGTCGTTCATCGGCAAGACCGCGCGTGGCTTCTTGCCGCTGCCCAACATGGCTAGTTTGTTCGTGGAAATCGCGCCCGGCATCGCCGTCAACCGCGTCACGGACGTTGCGCTGAAGGCCACGACGGTCGCTCCGGCGATTCAGGTCGTCGAGCGCGCCTTCGGTCTTTTGGAAGTTCACGACGCCGATCAAGGCGCGGTCCGCTCCGCCGGCAAGGCGATTCTCGCCGATCTCGGTCTGGAAGAAGGCCAGCGGATGAAGCCGAAGATCGCGACTAATCAGGTGATTCGCTCGATCGAGCCGTATCAGGCGCAAATCATCAACCGCGATTCCAACGGCATGATGATTCTGCCGGGTGACAGCTTGTTCATTTTGGAAACGGAACCAGCCGGTTACGCCGCGTATGCCGCCAATGAAGCCGAGAAAGCAGCCAACGTCAAGCTGATCGAAGTGCGGCCGTTCGGTGCCTTCGGTCGCCTGTGGATGGCCGGCTCAGAGAGCGAGATCGATTCCGCACGCGAGGCCGCGATGGCGGCGCTCAACAACGTCGACGGAATCACTAAGTAACTGTTTTGCAATAAGGAGTAGCTCATGTCGGATGCACTGGGATTGATTGAAACGCGCGGCTTTGTCGGCCTCGTGGAAGCGTCGGATGCGATGGTGAAGGCCGCGAAAGTGGAGCTCATCGGCTACGAGAAGATCGGCGGCGGCTATGTGACGGCCATCGTGCGCGGCGACGTGGCGGCGGTGAAGGCGGCGACGGAAGCCGGTCAGCGCGCTGCAGAACGCGTGGGCGAACTCGTCAGCGTTCACGTCATTCCGCGTCCGCACGCAAACGTCGACTTGGTGCTGCCGCTCGGCCGTGGCAAGAAGACTGACATTTCCGCGACCTAAGCGCCCGCGCCCGCTTGAACTGTGCTTGCGCGTGCGCCCCAAGTCGGAGCCGCCGTGTGAGCTGAGGAAGCAAGATGTTGCTTGGCAAAGTCATCGGCACGGTCGTCGCGACCAGGAAAGAACCTGAGCTGAACGGTCTGCGCTTGCTCCTGGTGCGGGAGCTGGACAGCGCCTACCTGCCCGCGGGCAAGATCATCGTCGCCATCGACGCGGTCGGAGCGGGCGACGGCGAGATCGTCTTGTTTGCCGCGGGGTCCAGCGCGCGTTTGACTTCAGTCACCAAGGATCGTCCCGTCGATCACGTCATCATGGCGATTGTCGATTCCGTTCAAGCGGATGGCGAGACGGTCTACGACAAGTCGGCAGGGTAACGGTCATGGCAACGATGGACGACGCTCGGATTCAGGCGATTGTCGCGGAGGTCGTCCGCCGCATTGGCACGCCGACGACCGGCGCTCCGATCGTCTCGACACCGAAGTACAGCGCAGGTCGCAGCGGACTTTTTGACGATGTGGACGCGGCGGTGAAAGCCGCGCACGACGCGTACGATCAGCTGCATCGCGTTCCCGTTCACGTTCGCCAGCGCGCGATCGAGAATATGCGGCAGGTGACGCTGGACAATCTGGAAGAGATGTCGCGGCGCGCTGTGGAAGAGACCGGATTGGGCCGCGTTGCGGACAAGATCGTCAAGAACCGGCTCGTGGCGTTGAAGACGCCCGGCATGGAGATTCTGCAGCCGACTGCGCATACGGGCGATTCGGGGCTGACGCTCGACGAGTACGGTCCGCTGGGCGTGATTGGCTCGATAACGCCGACGACGAACGCGACGGAAACGATCCTGAACAACGCGATTTCCATGATCGCGGGCGGCAACACCGTCGTGTTCAACGTGCATCCGAGCGCGAAGCGGACACTCGCTTGGTACGTGCAGCTGCTGAATCAGGCGTGCGCGGCGGCTGGTGCGCCCGATAACTTGATGACGATGGTGACCGAGCCGTCGATCGAGAGCGCGAACCTGGTCATGAAGCATCCGGGGATTCGCCTGCTGGCCGTGACGGGCGGCGGTCCGGTGGTCAAGGCGGCGCTGAATTCCGGCAAACGCGCCGTGTGTGCGGGGCCAGGCAATCCGCCGGCGGTGGTCGATGAAACGGCGGACCTGAAGACCGCGGCGCGCAATATCATCGATGGCGCGAGCTTGGACAACAACATCGTCTGCATCGTTGAAAAAGAGATCATCGCCGTGGCGTCGATCGCGGATCGCCTGAAGCAAGAGCTGGTCTCGGCAGGCGCGTATGAAGTCAAGGACCGCGAGTTGGCGGCGCTTGAAAAAGTGCTGATTGAAGACGGCCACGTGAACCGCAAGTTTGTCGGCAAGAATGCGGGCGTGATCCTGAAGGAAATCGGCGTGAAAGTCGGCAACGACTGCCGCTTGGCGTTCGCGGAAGTGGACGAGAACCACCCGTTTGTGCAGCTGGAAATGCTGCTGCCGGTCGTCGGCTTCTTTCGCGTGCCGAACTGGGAAGAGGCGATTGCGGCCGCCGTTCGGGTCGAGCACGGCTTCTTCCACACAGCGACGATGCACTCGATGGCGATCGATCGGCTGGATCGGATGGCCAAGGCTGTCAACACCTCAATTTTCATCAAAAACGCGCCGAGTTTCGCGGGACTGGGTCTCCGCGGTGAAGGCTACACGGCCTGGACGATCGCCGGCACGACCGGTGAAGGCCTGACCAACGCGCGCACCTGGACCAAGCAACGCCGCTGCACGCTCCACGGCTTCTTCCGGATCGTGTGAACATGCCTGTTCTCGCGGGATTGGACCTGCAACATGTGCCAGCGGGTCTGGCTGCGCTGGATGCGGTCTGCAAGGAAGCGACGGTCGACGTGCTTTTTGCCGGCGACATCGATCCGGGCCGTTTCCTCATCGTCGTCTCTGGCGAACTGGCGGACGTCGAAGTTGCGTTGCACAAAGGTATTGTCGACGCCGCCGAGTCTCTGTTGGAGTCGCTGCTTTTGCCTCAAGCCCACGCGCGGCTGCACGCCGGGTTGCGTGGGCAACTTGCCGATCCGCAGCAGATTCTGAACGACGAGCAGGCGCTCGGAACGCTCCATGCCCACACGCCGCTCTCGCTGCTCGCGGCGGTTGACCGCGCGCTGAAAGTGGCGGACGTGACGCTCTTGCGCCTGCGTTTTGCGTCGGAGCTCGCCGGGCAAGGCCACGCGGTCCTGGCGGGCGAACAGTTCGATGTGGAAGCCGCTCTTCTTGCAGCGCAGTCCGGCCTTCCGCAGGGCGTCACGCTGCAAACCCGTTTGATCGCCCGCCCAGCGCCAGAAGTCGTCGCTGCGGCGGTGCAACGCCCTGTGGGTGCGCGTGCGCTGCGCCCCTTACAACCTTGAAACTTACGAGAGAATCATCATGGCCAAGATTGCCCCCATCCGCCAAGCCATCGCCGACATTGCCGCCGGCCGCATGGTTATTTTGGTCGACGACGAAGACCGCGAAAACGAAGGCGACCTGGTCATCGCCGCGGAAAAAGTGACGCCGGAAGCGATCGCCTTCATGGCCGAGCATGGCCGCGGTCTGATCTGTCTGGCGATGGACTCGAAGCTCTGCTCGCGTCTGGAACTCACGCCGATGGCGCCGCAGAACGAGGCGCAGCTGGGCACGGCGTTCACGGTGTCGATCGACGCGGTGGATTGCCACGGTCCGGCCGTGTCGCCGCGCAACCGCGCGCACACGATCCTGAAGGCGATTTCCGCCTCGGCGCGGCCGCAGGACTTTTCCTGGCCGGGGCACATCTTCCCGCTGGCGGCGCGCGACGGCGGTGTGCTGGTGCGGACGGGGCAGACCGAGGGCAGCGTCGACCTCGCGCGTCTGGCGGGGCTCACGCCCGCGGGGGTGATCTGTGAAGTGATGGAGCCCGATGGCTCGATGTCGCGCTTGCCGAGCTTGCTGGAGCTCGGCGAGAAGTACGGCATCCTGGTCGTCACCGTCGCCGACTTGATTCAGCATCGCCTGCGTTCGGAGCCGTTGGTGGTTCGCGACGCCCAGAGCACGCTCGCAACAGATTTCGGTCAGTTCGACATCGCGATTTACCGGTCGCTGATCGACGGCACGACGCACGCAGCGCTGACTTACGGCAAGATCGAGTCGGAAAAACCGACGCTCGTTCGCGTGCACCGCGCCAATTTGCTGAGCGACGCCTTCGGTTTCGCGCTGTCGTCGGGGCGCAAGCATCTGGCTGCGGCCATGGCGGCGATCGCCAAGGAAGGATCGGGCGTCATCATCTACCTCGACGTCGATCGCGATTCGGCGGAACTGTCTGCCGCGCTCCAACAGTACGTCGCGCGCGGGGAAGGCACGCCGTGGCCGCCGCCGGATTCTGGCAATCAGACCTCGAAATTCCGGGAATTCGGCTTGGGCGCGCAAATCCTGGTCGACCTGGGCGTGCGTCAATTGCGCGTGATGACCAATCAGCCACGGCGCTTGCGCGGTGTGGGCGGCTACGGTCTGGAAGTGGTCGAGTGGCTGCCGATTCCCGAAGACGAGCTGGTGGCGGAGAGCGCTGGAGGCGTCGCGTGAATCGTTGGTTCGCTTGGATTGTGCTCACCAGCGCGTGCGCCAGCCCGTGTGAGACGCTCGCTGACCGCGTGTGTGCCAAGCGTCCGGCGCCAGACGCGCTGTGTACGCGGCTACGAGCGATCGCCGAGGCGCCGTCCGTTGCCGAGCGTCAAGCCTGTGCCGCAGGTAACACCGTTGCCGACGAACTGACCAAGCGGTAACCACGTGCAGCGGCGCAACAGTGCTTGACTTTGCTGGCCTTGCTGCTCACGATCAGCGTAGGCAACTGGTATGTGCGCGGCATGCGATGTGTTTCTCCAGCACAGCATTGGGTTCTTGCGTGGCTGCGTCGGCTCGGCGCGTTGGCCATCGTGGTATGCCTCGCCATTTCGCCTTCCGTCTGGGCAATTGACAGCGCGCGAACCGCCGTGACGCTGGTTCAGCAGGCGGCGAAGGCATACGAATCAGGGGATTTTGTCAAAGCGGCTGACCTGTACCAGAAGGCTTGGCGGCTCGATCCCTCGCCCGCTTACCTGTGGGCACTCGCGCGATCGGAGCACTTGGCTGGCGAGAATGAGAGCGCGATCGAGCACTACCGTGCGTTTGTCGGACAGCCGGGCGCGGAGTCCGCGCGTGTTGGAAAAGCGCAGGTGTATCTGGCTGAGGTGGAGCAGGAAGTGAACAGGACGCGCTTGCGGGAGGCCGATGCAGCGGCGCGCGCAGGCAACCCGACTTTGGCGTCGGAGCTCTACCTGCAGGCGTACAAGACCGCGCCGGGGCGCTACGATTGGCTCTTCAAGGCGGCCGTCGCAGCGCAAATGGCCGAGGCGTGGGAGCCTGCGCTTCAGCACTTTGACACCTACCTGACGCTTGCGCCGCCCAATGCCGAGGAGCGCGGTCAAGCGCAGGCGCGCGACGCGTGGCTGCGACAGAAGCTCGGCCTGAAGCCGATGCAGGTGGCGGAGAAGCCCGTGGCGGCACCAGACGTGCAGCGGCAGGATGGGGCGGTCAAGCCAACGGAGGGGCCCAAGGTCATCGCGCCGTCTGTGCCCGTGGACCTGACTGGCGTGACCAGGCCTTGGGAGCCGCGCGCTTCGACCGCACCTTCGTGGCCGGGCTGGACCGCAGTGGGCGGCGGCGCGGCCTTTGTCATCGGCGGCGTTGTGGTGTTGGCGCTCGCGCAGGCGGACGCAGCGGCGCTCGCCAAGGACCAAAGCCATGAAGCAGGGCAGCTCATCACGACGATCAGCCGCGAGGAAGCGGCAAACCGGGCGAGCGCGATCAACACGCGGGCGGCGTTCGGCTGGACCGCGACGGGGCTGGGGCTCGCCGCGTCCGGCTTTGGCGTCTGGTGGTTGACCCGGCACCCGGAACAGGCGGCGGTCGTGCTGCCCACAGCGAACGGCGCGCAGCTCGCGGTGAGGTTCTAGCATGCGCGCACGCTTCCTATTCGCCGCACTTCTGCTCGTGGCTGCCTGCGCGCAGGTCAAGCCGTCCGAAGAATTTGCGTATCAGACCGAAGCGGAACGCCTGGACGCGCTCGCGTCGACCGACGTCGACGTGGCTGACTCGCCCGATGTGCCGGTGAACGACGCCGATGCGGCCGACGCCGTGGATGCCTCCGACGTCCTGGACGCCGAAGATGCGGACGCGGCTGTCGACGTGCTGGACGTTGCCGATGCTGCCGACACGGCGGACGTTACAGACGTGCAGGATGCTTTGGACGCGGCAGATGCTGTGGATGTTGCCGATGCGGAGGATGCGGTCGACGCCGTGGACACCGCAGATGCGGAGGACGTTGCCGATGTCCCGGATGTCGCGGATGCGCCCGATGAGGCGGACCAACTCGACGCGGCCGACATTGCAGATACGCCAGACGGCGGGACGGACGCGACCGGCGAGGATGCCACAACTGACGCTCAGGACACTGACGATGCGAAGGATGCAGACGACGCGAAGGATGTGCCGGATGAGGTGGATTCGCCCGATGTGTCCGACCCGTGCGCGACGCTGAACTGCGACGATGGCAATCCGTGCACCGACGACACCTGCCTGCCGTTCACCGGCTGCAACCACAGCCCCGGCAGCGGCAAAGCCTGCGCGCCCGACCCGTGCCACAGCGACGGCACGTGCGACGTCGGCGTGTGCAAATTCGCCGCAGAAATTAGCTGCGACGACGGCAACGACTGCAGCGTGGACAGCTGCAATCCTGCCATCGGATGCACGCACGTCTCGCTCAACAATGGCAAATGCGTCGGTGACCTATGCTTCACCACCCAGACCTGCAAAGCCGGCGTGTGCCAAGGTGGCAGCCCCACGACGTGCGACGATGGCGACGTCTGCACCGACGACAGCTGCGACGGCAAGTCCGGCTGCGTCCACGCACCGAACACCGCGAGCTGCGACGACGGCGACACATGCACCGGCAACGACGTGTGCGCAGGCGGGCAGTGCGCGGGCGTGAGCAAGTTCGTCGATGCGACCTACGGCGGCGGCGGGGACGACGTGGCGCACGGCATTTTGGCCCTCGCCGACGGTTTCCTGCTCTTTGGCGAAACCACGCCCAAAGGCAACAACACGGTTCTGACGCGCACGGACATCGCGGGCAAGGTACTTTGGGAAAAGCCCATGGACAGCGGCAGTTCGGGCGGGCGGGCGGCAGCGCTGCTTCCCAACGGCTTTGCGGTTGTGTCGAGCGCCACGTCGGATGGCACGGGGCGGCTCATTCGCACCACGACCGAAGGCGACATCGTGTGGGTGCAGTCGCAGAACTGGTTCAGCACGGCTCTAGCTGCCGACGCCAACGGCATCGCCGTCGTGGGGTCCGGCACAGGATTTTCCGGTTCGACCGTCGCGTCCGCCGTGTTGAGCCACGTCGACCTGAGCGGCGGCGCGACCTGGACCGTCGGCTACAGCGATGCGCTGGGACAGGCGCTCTACGGCGTCAGTATCATCGGCGACGGCTACATCGCGGCCGGTGAAAGGCAATCCAAACCGTTTGGACCGTCAGACTTTTTGCTCGTCCGAACCGACTCCGCGGGCGCGCTCTTGTGGCAGCAAACGTACGGTGGCGCCGGCAACGACCGGGCACAGTCGGTCATTGCCCTCTCCGACGGCTACTTGCTGGCTGGCGTGACCAGCTCCAAGGGCGCGGGCGCCGACGACGCTTGGCTGGTCCGGACGAATTTGGCTGGAACGAAGCTCTGGGACAGAACGTATGGCGGAAAGTTGGACGACACGGCTGTTCAGCTTTTGACCGTCCCCGGTGGCTTTGCCTTCTGCGGCAGCACCGCATCGACTGGCGCAGGAGGCGACGACCTGTGGCTCGTGCGGACGGACGCCCTGGGCAACAAGGTTTTTGGTTTTCCCTACGGTGGCGCGAACGGCGACGGTGGCGCGGGCCTTGCCGTCCTGCCAGACGGCTTCGCTCTCACGGGCTACACCCAATCGAAAGGTGCGGGCGGTTACGATGCTTGGCTCCTCCGCACCGACCTCTTCGGCAACACCACCTGCGCGACTTCCGGCGTCTGCTTCGCCAAGTCCTTCGCCGACTGCACTGACGGCAACCCCCTGCACCGCCGACCTCTGCGACGCCAGCCACGCCGGCTGCTTCCACGGCGCGCCTGCCGCATTCACCTGCGACGACGGCCTGAAGTGCACCGGTCCTGACGTCTGCGCCGCCAACGTCTGCAGCGGACCGGCGATTGACTGCAACGACAACAATGTTTGCACCGCGGACAGCTGCGACCCGGAATTCGGCTGCGTCAACGAGACCTTGAACGGCGCTACGTGCGGCGGCGACAAGTGCACCAGCACGGGCGTCTGCAGCGCGGGCGGGTGCGCAAGCGGAGCGCCGATCGCCTGTGCGGACACCAACCCGTGCACAAGCGACGGCTGTGATCTGACGACGGGCTGCACGCACGCACCAACCACTGGCGCGCCTTGTGACGACGCGCAGATCTGCACGGTGAACGACCAGTGTACGGCTGGCAACTGCTCCGGGACGCCGGACACGTGCGACGACGGCAACGCTTGCACGAACGACACCTGCAACCCTGTCAGCGGCTGTAAACAAACCAATAACACGGTGAGTTGCGCCAGCGACGGCTGTTTTGTCGGGCAGGTCTGCAGTGGCGGCAGCTGCGGCGGAGGTACGCCGAAAGACTGCAGCGACGGCAACTCGTGTACGTCCGACTTCTGCGATTTTGGCAACTGCGCGCACGGCTTCCTGCCCAACGCCGCGACTTGCACCACCGGCACGGACTGCGTGGTCGGAGAGACTTGTGCCGACGGCGTCTGCGGCGGCGGCGGACCGATGGACTGCAACGACAACAACCCGTGCACGATCGACAGCTGCTCGGACGGCAAGTGCCTGAACCCGCCCGCGCCGGTCGGAACGGAGTGCACCAATCACGGCTTCTGCGACGCGAGCCAAGCCTGCGTGGCGCAAATGGCGGCGATCCCCGCCGGCACCTTCTGGATGGGCTGCAACAGCGCCTTGGACAGCGGTTGCAACGCCGACGAGAGCCCGCAGCACAACGTCACGCTCTCGGCGTATGCGATGGATCTGACGGAGACGACCGTCGCGCAGTACAAGGCGTGCGTCGATGCGGGCGTGTGCACGGTGCCGAGTTCGGGCGAACCTTCGCCAGGTGCGACGTACCCGAGCCAGAGCGAGCATCCCGTGAATTTCGTCAACTGGACGCAAGCGCAGACGTTTTGCAATTGGCGCGGCCCCCATTTCGACCTGCCGACGGAAGCGCAATGGGAAATGGCGGCGCGCGGGAGTTGCGAGTTGAACGCCAGTAGCGCTGGCGATCCCGCGTGCGCGCAGGCGATGCGCACCTACCCGTGGGGCGAGGCGACGGCGACGTGCAGCTTCGCAGTCATGTGGGATGGCTCCAACGGCGGCTGCGGCACGAACGCGACTGCTGTCGTCAATTCAAAGTCTAGTGGCGACAGCCCCAACGGGCTACACGACATGGCGGGTAACGTCCTCGAGTGGAATCGGGATTGGTACGACGCCGCGTATTACGGAAGTCCTGCGATCGCGGACCCGCTCAATAGCGTGACCGCCAGCTTCCGCGTAGTCCGCGGAGGGAGCTTCATCTACGGTGTGGACGGAATGCGCGCCGGCTTTCGCGGCAGTGGCGGATACCCCGAGTCCGGCTCGGCCGAGCACATCGGCTTCCGCTGCGCCCGCGCCCCCTGACGCAGCCGTTTCACCGACGTTTGCGCCGTTTTCGCAAGTTTCGTGTCGTTCCCTCTTGACACGAACGCCGCGCGTCACAAGGATCATGCGCCCTTGACGCGAAGACGCCAGGACCGGAGTGGACTTTGTCGACAATGTTCGGGCGATTTGAGCTTCTCGACCGCATCGGAATCGGCGGTATGGCCGAGGTCTGGCGCGCTCGCGTTGCCGGCGTTGGCGGCTTTGAGAAGATCCTCGTCGTCAAAAAAATCCTCCCGGCTTTTGCGCAAAACAAGACGTTTATCGAGATGTTGCTCGCGGAGGCACGCCTTTGCGCTGTGTTGCAGCACGCCAACATCGTGCAGACGTACGAGAACGGCGAGATCGACGGCAACTATTACATCGCGATGGAGTACGTCTCCGGACCCGATCTGTTCAAGGTGCTGTCGCGGTCGACCCAAGTGCAGATGCGCATCCCAACCGAGATGTGCCTCTTCATCGCTGCGGAAGTCGCCAAGGGCTTGCACTACGCGCACAACGCCAAGGACCACTACGGTCGGCCGTTGCACATCATTCACCGCGACGTTTCGCCTTCCAACATCATCGTTTCCGAGGCGGGCGAGGTCAAAGTCATGGACTTTGGCGTGGCGCGCGCGACGCCCGGCGGGCAGCCGACGGACAATGCAACGCGTTCGGGCGTGCTCAAGGGCAAGCTCGGCTACATGAGCCCCGAACAGGTCACCGGGCAGCCGTTTGACCACCGGAGCGACATCTTTTCGCTCGGCATCATCTTGTACGAGTCGCTGACGCTCAAGCGGCTGTTCTTGGCCAAGACGGATCTGGAAACGCTCGTGAACATTCGCGATGCGCGCCTGGAACACAAGTTCAAGAAGCACGGCTACATCGAAGAACCGGTGCGCGACGTGCTGCGCCGTGCTTTGGCGCGCGACGTGAACGAGCGGTACCCGACTGCGATGGCGATGCACGATGACATCATGACGCTGCTGTTTCAGCAGAAGATTCAGGTGTCGAACAACGCGCTCGCGAACTTCGTGACCAAGCTTTTTGACCCGTCGTTGCAGGTCACGCCCTTGCCCAATTCGGGGAGCCCGGCGTCGCCGCTGCCTGATCAGGTGGCACCGATTACGAAGCCCGCGCGCGTGCTGTCCGTCGACACGCCGACCGACTCGCGGCGTCAGCAGCAGTACGTGCCAGCGTCGCAACTTGTCTCCGCGCAAGCCAAGACCGGTGTGGACGGGCAGGTGTACGTGCCGACCTCGTCGTCGCTGTCGTTCTCGGCGGACGACATGAAGCGGATCCGGGAACGAATCGCCGAGAAGCGCGCCGCGATCAAGTCGGGCGACGCGCTTGCCGAATTGGACGATGTGCGGCTGCCGCCAGTGCCTGAGCTTGCGTCATTGGAGCGCCGTCGCGAGACCGAGCCGACGGACGTGCAACCCAAGCAGACGGACCAGCGGGCGGCGATGCGGCAGACGATGCCGATTGGGCAGTTTCGCCACTCCCAGCAGGTGCCGCCGGTGCCCGAGCACGTGGACACGGGCGAGACCCGGACGATGCATTCGGTGGCGGACGAACTCCGCGTTCAGTCGTCGATCCGTGAGGCGCCGTCGACGGTGGGGTTTGCCATCAACGGTCCGCCGGAGCCGGAGAGCTACACGGTGGCGTCGCTTGCGCGCGTCAGCCGGACGCCGGTTTTCCGCGTGCAGACGCGCGACGGCAAGGAATTCGGCCCGATGGGGCAGGACGGTCTGGAGACGATGCTCCGCGCGCGGACGGCGACGGTCGAGGACGCGATCAGCGTCAACGACGGGCCGTTCCAGCTGATATCGGCAGTGCCTTCGCTCGAAGCGATTGTCACCTCCGCGCAGGCGACACTCGGTGCTCCGAAACTGCAAGGGCCACTTTCGCAGTGGATCTTTGTGCGGCTCGTCTACCGCATGTACGCCGATCGCGCGACAGGGTGTCTGGAACTCCGGCGCGGCGAGTTTGTGAAGTCGATCTTCTTCCGCCGTGGGCGCACGCAATACATCGCGTCCAACCAGCACAACGAGCTGCTGGGGCCGTTCATGGTGCAAAACGGCTTTATCAGCCAAGCCGACGTCGACATGGCGATGCAGCGCGCGCGGCAGACCGGCGGTCGTCTGGGCGACTTGTTGATCGGCCTGAACCTCATCAAGCCGTTTCAGCTGTATCAGGTCCTGGAACGCCAACTGCGCGCCAAGTTCATCGACGCTTTCGGCTGGGATTCTGGCACGTTTGCGTACTACGAGAATGCCGCGCCGCCGAGCGACATCGTGCCGTTGGACATCGATCCTGTGACGGTGTTGGCAGAGGGCGTCCGTGAGCGCATCGCGCTTTCCGTGTTGGAGCCGATGTTGGTGGACAAGCTGGATCGGCCGATCTACAGGGCGAAGAACCCGCTGATTGGCGTCGGATCGCTGAAGCTGTCCGCGCGCGAATCCAAGGCGCTGTCGTCGCTCCTGAGCGCGCAAACGCCGCGCGTTGCGTACGAGGACACCTACAACAACCGCCAGCAACGCCTCGCGCTTCTGCACATGCTGACGTTGATGCTGCAGACCGATCTGATGACCTTTGATCCGGCGCGGGCCGCACAGTAGGACATGTCACCACTTGTCATTGCCCACCGCGGCGCACGTCGCTTGGCCGTTGAAAATACTTTGGAGTCGCTGCGAATCGCGCTCGATCTCGGCGCGGACGGCGTGGAGTTTGACGTCCAACTGACGGCCGACGGCGAGTTGGTGCTGTTTCACGACGACGACCTGCAGCGGTTGGCGAATCGGCCGGATGCGGTGACGGCGCTTGCCTGGCGCGATCTGCGGGCGATGTCGCTGGGCGACCGCGATTTGCGCACCCAGCGCGTAGCGCATCTGGACGAAGTGCTGGAGCTGGTGGCGGGGCGCGCGGTGCACATCAACGCCGAACTGAAGGTCAACGGCGGCGATTCCAGTGGCGGGTTGTATCTGGCGGACGCGTTCGCGCGCCGCATGGAAGGCGTGCGCGACGGTCATTGGCTGATTTCCTCCTTTCACGCCGCGCCGCTTGCACAGGTGGCACGCGCCCAGATCGCGTCGCCGCTCGCCGCGCTGGTCGACGAAGCGCCGCCTTGTGATTTTTGGTCGCTGACCGAGCGCGTCGCAGAAATGCAGTGGAAAGTCGCCAGCGTGAACCCGCACGCGTCGCTGATCAACGCAGAACGTCTCGCGCTTTGGCGCGCGCAAGATTTTCAGGTGTGGGCGTGGACCGTGAACACGGCGCGCCAATGGGAATACCTGTGCGAGCAGGCGATTTCCGCGATAATCACGGACGAGCCCGACGGCCTGTTGCACTTTCTGCGGCGACACGGCAAACGGTAGCGCCGGTTGGCCCTTTTGAGGAAGACATGAACGCATTTTGCCCCTCTTGCGACAAGAACGTGGAAGTGAAAGACCTGACGGAGCGCTGCCCGCAGTGCCATCGCGCCGTGATTGGCGGACCGCAAGCGCCTGCCCCCGCGGGCAACAAGCGCCGCACGCTCATCGTCGCGGCTGTCGCCGTCGCTGCCGTCGGTGCGGGCGTCGCATGGTGGTCGTGTGGTTGCTGTTGTGACAAGAAACCGGCAGCTGCAGCGGCTGGTGCCGGTGCTGCAGCGTCGGCGGAGTCACTCTCCGCGCGCCTGACCAAAGCTGGTCTGAGCGGTGACGCGGCGATCGCGCCGGGTACAGCCGACGAAGCGATCAAGAAGGCTGTTGCCGCGCTCAAAGATGGTCCCGCGTTGGCGACGTACGTCAAGACGCTCGTCGGTCCCGGAAAGCTGCAGCTCCAGCCGACCACGCAACGGCGCGCGCACCCGGCGCTTGCGACCGCCAAGCTGTTTGCCGAGGTGGTTGCGGGTAAGGCGCAGCCGGTGCACCCCGTGGAAGCGGCGTTTCTCGTGGCAGCGCTCGCGCAGGCGCACGGCGAAACGGTGACGTTCCTGACCGACGGCGCGGGCGTCCAGTCGCCACTGCTGCTTTCCAAGACCCGTGTGGCAGTCAAGTTGGCGGACGGCACGGTCATCGAGCCGTTTGCCACCGGCGCGCTGCAGAAGCCGCAGCCGCTGGCGCTTGAGCAGGTCGCCGCGTGGTGGCTTGTGCTGCGCGCGCACGCCGAGCGCATGAGCTTTGACTTCAAGGCGACGAACGCCGATCTCGCGGCCGCGGATGCGATCTGGCCGAACCACGCGATCGTGGCTTTTGCCCGCGGCGTGGCGCAGCTGGATCAAGGTCTCATCGATCAGGGACTGCCCGCGTGTGAAGCCGCTCTGGCCAAGGAGGACGACGCGCTTGCGCGGCTTTCTCTCGTGCAAATGGCGCTGCAGTTGGACCAGCCGGTCAAGGCGTGGACGCTCGCGGAGCAGGTGCTGAAGGCGCAGCCGGATCTCGCAGAAGCGCACCTCGCCGTGGGCGTGCTGAACCTGCAGCGTTCCGTGACGGCGCCGGATGCACAGAAGCCCGGCTTGCTGACGGAAGCAAAAAAAGAGCTGGAGAAGGCCAAGCAGCTGGATCCCAAGGTCGTCGGCGTGAACGCGGCGCTGGCGCAGCTGCTGATCCAGCAAAAGGACATGGACGGCGCGGAGAAGCTGCTGCAGGAGGCGGCGGCGGGCAAGGATCAGGACGCTGCGCTGCTGCTGTCCGAGATTCAGCGGAGCAAAGGCGAGTCGGCGGCGGCGCTGAAGACGCTTCAGGACGCGGGATCGACAGTGGACGACGAGCGCGTGGCTGTCGCGATGGCGCAGAACCAAATGGCGTTGAAGAAGACGGAAGACGCGACGGCTACCGTGGACGCGGCGCTGAAGGCCAACCCGTCGAGTCGGCAGTTGATGATGGTCCGCGCCGAGTTGTTGCGCACGGCAGGCAAGCTGGATGAAGCGGCGGCGGCGCTGAAGCCGCTGACGGAATCAGGTCCGGACGCGGAGCGGGCGCGGCTCCTGCAAGCGCAGCTGTACCTGCAAAATCGCGACGTCGACAAGGCGCTGGCGATCCTGGAACCGGCGCATCACGCCAAGCCGGAAGACCGCGAGACGCTCATGCTGCTGCTCATCGGCTACGCGGTGGGTGAAAAAGGCGACAAGGCGGACGCGCTTGCGGCTGCAGCGATCGAGAAGAAGCTGCTCACCGTCATGGATGTCGTCGGCGTGTGGCTTCAAGTGCAGCAGCCGACCCGCGCGCAGAAGTTGCTGGAAGGCATCATGGAAGGCAAGGACGCGCCGGATCCGGAGCAAGTGGCACTGCTGGCGATGCTGTATACGGCGTCGGGGAAGAAGGACGAGGGGCTGAAGTTGCGCGACCGCATGGCCAAGAAGGCGGGCGACAAGGGCGCTGCGATCAAGGCAGCGGTCGACAAAGGGCTCGCGGCGGCCGAGGCCGAAATGGCGCAGATGAAAGCGGCGCAGGAAGCGGGCAAGGCACCGTGAACACGTTGGATGGGTTGGCCGCGGTCTGTGAAGCGGCGTCGCTCCCCTTTGAAGACGCGTGGCTTCCAGAGTTGCGCAAGCTGGCGGCGCTTCTCGCAGCGGGTCAAGCGCGCACGAATCTCGTCGGCGATGCGTCAGAGGCGGGGCTGCTCACCCACGTTCGCGAGGCGCTGACGGTCGCGGCGTTAACACTGGACGTGCGCGGTGGGGCGCCCAAGCAGGCCGTGGACGTGGGCGCCGGCGCGGGTCTGGAAGCGTTGACGCTCGCCATCGTGTGGCCTGACGCGCGCGTCGTGGCGATTGAACCGCGCACGCTTCGGGCTTCGTTCATCGCAGAGACCGCTGCCGCCTTGGGTTTGCAGAACCTGCACGTCATCGCGAAGTCGCTGCATTCGGCGGACACCGGCGGGCGTTTTCAACTCGCCAGCGCGCGCGCGGTGTGGCCGTTCCCCGAGTGGCCCGAACGCGCCCGCGGCCTCCTCGCCCCTGGAGGCGTCGCGGCTGTCCACGCTTTTGGCCCGGCTTCAACGTTGGGAGAGCGGCTCGTTGCTCCCGGCTGGCAGCTCCGCGGTGCGCGCGACGTGCCGGGCGAGAAGCCGTATGCGGTGGCGATTCTCGCCCGCGGCTAAGCCTCTGTCTTGCACACGCCGGCCGAGGTTCGACCCGCGGAGCTTGTTGCAGGACAACGGCGTCCCGTCTAGTACGGCGCTTCTCAAGTTCGCACCGCATCAGGAACTGTTTGTTGCGCCGTACTGGAAGCACGCGGCTGCGTGCTGGC